>NZ_JBWPVS010000010.1:0-42201 GCF_056590235.1 Pauljensenia sp. C0170B4
GAACAGTACTGCTGCCCGTACAGACCCAATTCATAATTGTGGATCAAACTCTTCCTGCACCCACCTGTCGATCTGGAAGCCTCTCACTGGATTCATCACGGCTCTACCTCCCGTGAGGTAACTCGTGACCAGTGCAAATGCCTCGCCCGTGGGTGCGATTGCCGGTGACCTGCCCTTCAGATCGACAGGCGGGGAAAGAGGAGAGGACAAGCATGCGGGAACAAGAATTCCCACAATGTGGGAAAGAACCACCCACGCTTGCACCCCGCGCGGAAGACCCCTCAGGCCCCGCAATGAGACACAAGGTTCACTCACCCCGCAAGCCGCGGGCCTTGTCTCCCCTCGGCAATCACGGGAGCGACGATCACATGAGACCCCGGGCATGTTCCCCCAAGTTCGAACTCGACACACACCCACAGCCCAAAAGACCCGCACTGACCTCACTGGCCAAGCATTCCCACAGGTCACAAGCCCACCCACCCAACCACACGCACCACCCACAGCCTCACAACGAACCCACCACCACGCCAAATCGAACCTCGGGGACGAAAAGAGGAAAGGCGTATCTCTCATCTCGCACTCGAGACAAAGAGCGAGGCACTCATGCCTTCGCGAAAGACGACACAAGAGGGGGAGGACACCTACCCTCCACGCACGGTGACACGAGCCAGTCTTCAGCCACGACGACACAAGGCACGAGGAGAGCGGGCATTCCCTACGCGCGGGGCTTGAACGACCGGCTCAGGCTCCAAGCTCAACGTGCAGCAGGGACATCCCCGCGCGGGGCTTGAAACTACTGCTACTTGTCGGCGCGGTCGATAACCTCGGACGTACCTGACATGTCGGTGTTCTGAGCGGAATCCTTGCTTGACGTGCTCTCAGCATTGTCAGGAGCAGTGCCGGCAGCCTCGCGCTCCTGGAGCAGCCGTTCGCCCAGAGCCAAAGCATCACGTCGGTTCTCATCTTCGTGTCGCTTAGTGGCGTCATCTTTCAGTGCGTCAACTTGTTCGCGCGCATCGGCCTGACGACGCTTCTCCTCTTTTTCGCGCTTGGCGTCCTCGACGTTCCACGGAGTTTTTTCACCGCGAGCTTCACGTTCGTCAGCCAGATTCTCTCCACGTTTCATTGCCTGATGGAAGTTCATACGAGCCTGCTTCTCCTTACGGTGTTCAGAAATTTCTTCCGGCGACATGCTGGCTAGAGCCGCCAATTCGCCCTCGCTGAATGAGGGGTGGTATGAGGCGTCAATGGCCAGCGGAGCATCGGAAAGCTTGGGGGGATCGGGGGTCGGTTCGACCTCTCCGGTCACAGCGTGGTGTGGCCACTCCAAAGTACGAGGGACACCCAGCGTGACATAGTTCGGCGTCTCATTGAAGTGAATCAGAGAGGACTTATCGGTCGGCGGGATTGCAGGCGGATTCGCAACCCACGCACTGATCTGCAAAATGACACGCATCTGCAGGTTAATCCACAAAATGAGCGTGACCAGCGTCGTCGCAGTGGTCAACACTGCGCCCGACACGGCGCCAACAGCGGACGTTCCCAAGAAGCGCAGCACCCCGGCGGCGAGGGCAGCCAATGCGGCACCCCACATGAGGTCGCGTCGAGGTGGATGAACGAGCGCCACGATTCGAATCAGAACAATGAACACGCCGAAATCAACCGCAAAACCGACCAGCAGGCTCGCAATGTTCAATGCAATTTTACCGAAACCGGCGTCGATTCCCAGAGTCGAGAAAATCCAATCGCCAAACACTCGCAGAGCTACGGAGGAAACGGCGCTCACCAGCACTCCCACGCCCAGGCAGAGAGCGCCGACCAGGTTACGCGGCATCGACTTGTAGATGGGAACCGGGGCACTCACCAGCCCAAACATCGAACGAATCGCCATGCCCAGCGACCCCACAACCGACAGAGCGGACCACACCAAGCCGACGAAGGCAACGATCGACGTGATTGACATTGCGGTGGAGACCTGCAGACTGTCGGGGTTGACCAGCCCGCCGTTCGTGCCGTCATCGATGACGCCCGGCATCGCGTTGTTGACACCGTTGATGACAGCCTCTTTGAGCTCCGCGTTATTGCCCAGCACCGCCATGAAGATGGTCCAGCCAACGACCAGTGCTGCGGACAGCGACAGGAGCGTTGTCAGCGCCATACCGCCTGACAACAAGCCACCGGAACGCTTACTGTATCGCGCCAATGCTCGCGCCAGGCGCGTCCGGTTCCACCACTGAATCAGTGCCTTGATCTTGTCGACCAGACCCGGAGTAGCGAGGGTCTCGCGCAATCCCGGGCCGCGCAGATGCGAGGCGCGCTTGGTTTCGTCGGAATATGTGCCGGCCAGCTCGGCTGAATGATAACCGGGAGCATTCGGAGATGGCTCATCACGATAGGTCAGATCCGATTCGCGCACGGTGCCCGTGAACGTTCCGGGTACTGAGCGCGGGCTCGGCGGCGCAACGGTGGATCCCACGTTGGTAGCCGACAAATCGTGTTGAGTATCGTTCGTGCTTGCCGTCATATTCATAATCTACGGTGTTGACGCGGCGCGCGCTCGCTATGCATAGGCAGAATTTGCTCAACAGGGGACGGCCGTCTCCCCTCGTCGATCACGAAAATTGACGAGGGAGGCTGCCGCATCCGCGTTCCTACTTCGTTTCGAAATCGAAAAGGGCGAGCGAGGAATACATGCCAGTGGGGTCCACGCGGTCCAGGCGAAATCCTGGAACCATCCAAGAGGCCTCGAAATCTGCGGCGACGTCGAGAGCCAGGTCAATGGCTGGGTCATCAACATCCTGAGCCAGTGTGACGTGAGGGTGGTAGGGGAATCGAAGGGTGTAGTCAAGTGGGCCGGTGCGCACATCGTCTGCAAGGCTGCGGCACTCATCCACGCCTTGCGTCACAGTCAGGAACGCCACCTGGGACAGAGGGCGGAACGTGTCAGTACCTTTAATGGTGATGCGGAACGGCTGGCGGCGTTGCGCGACGGAGCGGAGGTGGCGAATGATTCGGGTGCGATCTTCCACCGGCACGGCAATCGGTGGCATGACGGTGATGTGGGCGGGGACACGAGAGCCGTTGACGTCACCCAGCCCGAGGCGCAACTCTGTCAGTTCGCTGACCCAAGGCTCCGGAATGGCGATGACTGCTCCCATCCATTCCTGGCCGTCAAGGCGCGGAGGCAGGAACATGGATCACCGCCATTTCTGCAATGAGGTAGCTGCGTGGCGAAGCGGCCGGGGTGCCGCTGCGCGACTGACCTTTTAAGAGTACATGGGATGGTGCGGCTGTGAGGTGAAGGCGGTGCGGCTGTGAGGTGAAGGTCGCAACGCAGGTAGATGCCATGACCTAGGTCACGAGCCGTCCCCGTGGTGGTGACAAACCTCTATGGCAACGTAAACTTATGACGTGGCCTGCCTGTGGGGACACGGACGGGGCACCGAGAAATGAACGTCTCTCAAGAACTTCGTTGACAACGTGGAAGGACACACAGCGATGAGTGCTCAGGTGCGCAAAACTGCCACCAAACTTGCCGATGGGCGAGACCTCTTTTATTTCGACGATTCCCCCGAATATGTATCAGGACAGCGCACTCGTCGCCTCGATGACCCGCGGCCCTTGCCGGATCGTTTCGCACCGATTGAAGGGGAGGACGGGACCGTTCATCCCGTGACCGGACCTCAGATGCGCAAAGACCCGCTGACCGGGGACTGGATCCCGATGGCGTCCCACCGCATGAACCGTACATTCCTTCCGCCAGCAGACGCGAACCCACTGGCGCCGGCACGACCGGGCGCCGAATACTCCGACGGGGAGATACCCGACACAGACTACGACGTCGTCGTCTTCGAAAACCGCTTCCCCTCCCTCATGGCAACCCCAGAACAGGCGCAGGAAATCGCCGCAGCTGACGGTGTGATCCCCGTGAACGGTCTCGACGGTGATGACCTGTACCGCAGGGCACCAGCCGCGGGACGATGCGAAGTCATTTGCTTCACCCCGAACCTTGAAGACTCACTGGCCACCGTCTCCCATGAGCGCATGCGCACCGTGATCGAAGCGTGGGCGGACCGTACCCGCGAACTGTCAGCAATGCCCGGCATCAAACAGGTTTTCTGCTTTGAAAACCACGGCAAGGAAATTGGCGTCACACTCTCGCACCCACACGGCCAGATCTACGCCTACCCTTATCTGACGCCCCGCACCCGCCAAATGCTGACTCAGGCTCAGGCCCACCGCGAAGCGACTGGTCGCAACCTGTTCGACGATATCGTGGACACCGAGCTGCGCAGTGCGCGCCGTATCCTCGATCAAAGCGAACACTGGGTGCTGTTCACACCCGGAGCCGCGCGCTGGCCCGTCGAAGCTCACCTCGTCCCACGTCGCCACGTACGCGACATTGCGCATCTGACCGAGGAAGAACGTGAAGAACTGGCTGACCTCTACCTGCATTTGCTACAGGCAGGTAATCGCTTCTTCGTCAACCCGGACGGTTCGGCCATCGAGCTGCCGTACATCGCGGCCTGGCATCAGGCACCAATCGGACCTGAAGGCGACGAACTGCGCCTGCACCTGGAGTTCTTCTCATTCCTGCGCGCGCCGGGCAAACTGAAGTACCTGGCTGGTTCGGAATCAGGTATGGGTGCGTGGATTTCCGACACGTCTCCCGAAAAGATCGCTGACCGTTTCAAGGAGGTGTGGTGATATGACCACCCCACACACACCCGAGCAGGCTGGCTCCATGCACGAGGGCGGCTCAGCCAAGACAGAGGACCTCACGTTCAACGACCCCTTGACATTTGACGAGGGGGCCCTCGCCGCGCGCACCCTGTTCCGCGAAACATTCAACGCAGATGCGGATGGCGTGTGGCACGCACCTGGCCGTGTCAACATCATCGGTGAGCACGTGGATTACAACGGTGGCATCTGTCTGCCGATCGCGCTGCCACACCGTGCATTTATCGCTGCCACACCGCGATCTGACCGCCACGTACGCCTCGTGTCTCCGCAGACGCGCGACCATATCGACGAGTTCGACCTCGACACCGTTGACCGGCGCGGGACTGACGGCGAAGTATCCGGCTGGGCTGCGTACCTTGTGGGCGTGGCATGGGCCCTGGAGCAGGCCGGCTTTGGGCCGCTGCGCGGCTTCGATGCGGCGCTGCATTCCTGTGTGCCTCTGGGTGCAGGACTGTCGTCTTCTGCCGCTTTGGAATGCGCGATGGCCGTGGCGATCAACGACATGGAAGACCTCAACCTGCTCGGTGGTGACGATGATGATGCGGGCCGCGCACTCCTGGTGGATGCCGCACGGCGCGCTGAAAACGACATTGCGGGCGCCAATACAGGTGGGCTGGATCAGTCTGCATCGATGCGCTGCACGAAGGGACACGCACTGGAGCTTGACTGCCGCGATATGTCCGTGCGGTCGATCCCATTTGACCTGGCTCACGACCACCTGGCACTCCTGGTGATCGACACGCGCGCCGAGCATTCGCATGTAACCGGCGAATACGCCCAGCGCCGACAGGCCTGCGAAGAGGCCGCAGGCATCCTCGGTGTCGATCTGCTGGCCGACATCGACGATGAACAAGCGGCATTGGATCAGCTGCCTGACGAGGTGATGCGCGCTCGCGTGCGTCACGTTCTGACGGAGATTGATCGCACACGCACGTTCATTGACGAGCTGGCTTCCGGCTCGCTCGTCGGTGAGCGGCTGGATCGCTGCGCCGCGCTCTTGGACGCGTCCCATGACTCGCTGCGTGATGACTATGAGGTGACCTGTCCGGAACTGGATGTGGCCGTCGATGCGGCGCGAGCCAGTGGAGCACATGGCGCACGCATGACAGGTGGCGGTTTCGGCGGCTCGGCGATCGCCCTCGTCGATGAGTCTGCTGCGCGAGACGTGGCCCGGGCTGTCGCTGATGCCTTTGCTGAGCACGGCTTCGAAGCGCCGCAGTTCCTGATCGCTACGCCTGAAGAACCTGCAGGAAAAGTCGCTGAGTAACGTGGCGCGTCACAGGGGTCGTCAATACCTCGATCAGTGGCTGAAACACCGCGGCGGCCCTTGTGGTGGCGAATCGTCGACAGATGTGACATTCGACCAGCCGTGGCAGCTGAAAACTCCCACAATGGCACAATCAGATCTATGAGTGATGAAACCCCATGGCTGATTGTGGGGCTGGGAAATCCCGGCGCCCAGTATTCGCGCACCCGTCACAATGTCGGTCACATGGTGATCGATGCTCTGGCGGAACGATGCAGTGCGACCCTGACCGCACACAAGAGCGGGACGCACATGGCGAGTATCCGCCTGGGCATCAGACCAGGGGGCGCGCCAGGACCGCAAGTTCTCGTGGCCACATCCGATTCATACATGAATACGTCGGGTCGCTCGATCAATGCGTTGGCTCGCTTCGCACACATAGCGCCCGACCGTATCCTCGTCATTCACGATGACCTCGACCTGCCCGAACACGACCTGCGCCTGAAATTTGATGGGGGAGAAGGCGGCCACAATGGCCTGAAATCGCTCAGTCAGTGTCTGGGGACGCGGGCTTACCACCGGTTGCGTGTCGGAATCGGCAGGCCTCCGGGCAGGCAGGACCCTGCAGACTACGTTTTGGCACAGCTTTCAGCGCGCGCCCGCACTGAGTGGGACGTGACAGTGGAAAAGGCCGCTGACGTGATTGAAGACGTGGCACTGAACGGTTTCCCGGAGGCCCAACAACGCCTGCATTCGCATAGCTCGCCGCAGTAAAATCCTTTGTGTTTGCGCCATCGCAGTGATTCCGCCCGCCCACTGAGCGCCCTCGCCACATGTACCCATCCCAGTGAAACATGAGGAAGATGTCATGAAATTGAACGGCTTGATGGACCTGATCGGAGCCGACCAGGCAGTTCAACAATTCGCCACTTCACTGTCACGGTCCCTGAGCGGCACCATCGTCGCCCCGCAAGGCATTCGACCCGGCATGTACGCCCTCGCATCGCGCGAAAGGCTCATTGACGAGGCGGACCCGTCCACCGTTGGACCTCTGATCATCATCACGGCATCGGGGCGAGAAGCCGAAAGGCTGACTGACGCATTGTCTGCATGGGTGCCGAATGTGGGCATGTTCCCCTCGTGGGAAACCCTGCCGCATGAGCGACTGTCACCCCAGGTGGACACGATGGCTCAACGTATCGCCATCTTGCGCCGGCTGACACACCCGGATCCAACCGACCCGGCGACCGCGCCACTGTCCATTGTTGTCATGCCTGTCCGCGCATTCCTCCAACCTGTCATCCACGGGCTGGCCGACCTGGAGCCGGTGCGCGTCAAAGTAGGGGACATGGTGGATCTGCCCAGCATGGTTGACCGTCTGACACAACTGGGATACGAACGCGTGGATATGGTGGAGGCACGCGGACAGGTCAGCGTCCGAGGCGACATCCTCGACGTTTTCCCACCTCAGGAAGCACACCCTTTACGCGTCGAACTGTGGGGCGATGAGGTTGACGAGATTCGCTGGTTCTCCATGGCTGACCAGCGCACCCTCGGCGCAGCTACCGACGGCCTGTGGGCGGTGGCGTGTCGAGAACTCTTGCTAACCGACGAGGTCCGTGAAAAGGCACGCCATGCTGCTGACACCCTGCCGGGCGCGGCGCAGATTCTGGAACTGGCCAGTGAAGGGATCTACAGCGCAGGCCTGGAGTCTCTGGCCCCTGCTTTGGTGGAGCGCATGGACACCGTCCTTGACATCGCTCCCGAGGGCAGCGTGCTCATCATGGATGAGCCGGAGCGGGTGCGTGCCCGCGCAGCCGACCTTGTGTCAACCACCGAGGAATTCCTTCAGGCAGCATGGACCGCAGCGGCCGATGGTGGCACTGTCCCACTGGAAGCGCGCGACGCTTCGTTCCGTGACCTGGACGAAGTGTGGCAGGCTTCCGGACTTGCGCGGTGGGAGGTCTCCTCACTGGCGCCGGCAGAACTGGCCGATGCGCTGATCGCTGTCGAGGATGACCGAGGTGTGGATACGGACGACGAGCCGGGTGCTTTGCAGGCCCACGAGGCGCACGCCGTGGTGGTCTCACCGACACTGATGGCAGTCGGTGCTCGAGAAGTACGCCCATATCGCGGTGACTTTGATCGAGCGTGCGCCGATTTGGCTGAGCTGTCACACGCCGGGTGGAACATGGTGGTGACCACTCAAGGCCCTGGGCCCGGGCGACGAATCGCCTCGATACTGAACGATGCGCACGTGCCGGCGCGAGTGGTAGAGGAGTTGACGCGCGCGCCTGAAGAAAGTGTCGTGCACGTGACGACCGCGCAAGCCGGCGCCGGGTTTGTAATGGCCGATCAGCACCTGGCAGTCCTTACTGAACAGGACCTGACTGGTCGCGTGGGAGCGACCACTCGCGATATGAGGAAGATGCCGTCGCGGCGCAGGAAGGGCGTCGATCCGCTGACACTGCACGCCGGCGACCTGGTTGTTCACGAACAGCACGGGATCGGACGCTTCCTCGAACTGGTCTCACGCACTGTGGGCAGGGGAGCGTCCGCCGTCACGCGCGACTACCTTGTCATTGAGTACGCTCCCTCGCGCAGGGGACAACCTGGGGACCGTCTGTTCGTGCCGACGAACTCGCTGGATCAGGTCTCCAAATACACGGGATCGGATCAGCCGACACTGACCCGGATGGGTGGGGCTGACTGGGCGAAGACCAAAGCCAAAGCTCGTAAAGCCGTCAAGGAAATCGCCGCTGAACTGATCCGCCTGTACGCTGCGCGCCAGGCAACAAAAGGGCACGCGTTCAGCGCTGACACCCCCTGGCAGCGCGAACTTGAAGATGCGTTCCCATATGTGGAAACCCCTGATCAGCTCGTGACAATCGATGAAGTCAAAGCTGATATGGAAAAGCCCATGCCGATGGACCGGCTCCTGACAGGAGACGTGGGATACGGCAAAACCGAGATCGCTGTGCGCGCGGCGTTCAAAGCCATCCAGGACGGCAAGCAGGTTGCTGTGCTGGTTCCCACCACCTTGCTGGTCCAGCAGCACTATGACACCTTCAGCGCTCGCTATGCCGGTTTCCCCGTCACAATTGGGACACTGTCACGTTTTTCCACGCCGAAAGAAGCTGAAGAGGTCAAGGAGGCACTTGCGTCCGGTGGTATTGACCTGGTGATCGGCACACACGCCCTGCTGACGGGCACGGTCCGCTTCAAGGATCTGGGTCTAGTCGTCATTGACGAGGAGCAGCGTTTCGGTGTCGAGCATAAGGAGACACTCAAAGCGCTGCGCACTGATGTGGACGTGCTGTCCATGTCGGCAACACCTATCCCTCGAACACTGGAAATGGCGATTTCCGGTATCCGTGAAATGTCGATCCTGCAGACACCGCCAGAAGAGCGTCAGCCGGTTCTGACATTTGTGGGCGCATACACGGATGCGCAGGTTATCGCTGCAGTCCGGCGCGAGCTGCTGCGTGACGGGCAGGTGTTCTACGTCCATAACCGTGTCGAATCCATCAACACGGTGGCTGCTCACCTCAGCGAACTGGTACCCGAAGCGCGCATCCGTGTCGCTCACGGTAAACTGTCCGAACACGAACTTGAACGCGTTATCGTTGATTTCTGGAACCACGACTTCGACGTGCTGGTGTGCACGACAATCGTGGAAACCGGCCTGGATATTTCCAATGCAAACACCCTGATTGTGGACAGGGCTGACGCGTTCGGTCTGTCACAGCTGCACCAGCTGCGTGGCCGAGTGGGACGAGGGCGCGAACGCGCTTACGCTTACTTCTTTTACCCAGCTGACCGCACTCTTACCGAAACGGCCCATGAACGGTTGCGGACAATCGCCCAGTTCACGGATCTGGGCGCCGGGCTGCACGTTGCGCAAAAAGACCTCGAAATCCGCGGTGCCGGCAACCTGCTGGGTGGCGCGCAATCAGGTCATATCGAGGGCGTGGGGTTCGATCTGTACGTGCGTATGGTGGCTGACGCAGTGGCAACATTTAAAGGGGAGCGCCCCGCCGAACAGGTGGACGTGCGAGTGGATCTGGCCGTGGATGCGCATATTCCTGCCGAATATGTGACGAGCGAGCGCCTGCGGCTCGAGGTATACGCCAGGATTGCAGGCGTGAGCACGCCTGAACAGGAAAACGATGTGCGCGATGAGCTGGCCGACCGATACGGCCCAATTCCTCCTCAGGTGAATTTGCTGTTCGACATTGCGCGACTGCGTGAGCGCCTGCGCCAGGTCGGAGTCGAAGAGGTCGCCACTCAGGGACGGTACATCAAGTTCGCACCCGTCGAACTTGCTGATTCACAGATGATGCGCCTGAAGCGGCTGCACCCTGGCGCAGTCATTAAGACTGCGGTGCGTCAGATCCTGGTTCCCATCCCAATGACCGCCCACATCGGTGGGCACCCCTTGGCAGACAGCGCCCTCATCGAGTGGACGCTGAATGTCGTTGACACGATCATCGTGCCTTTCGCCGCCTCATCAGAAGGCGGCGCCCCCGGCGTTAAAGACCGGTGATCACTCCCCACGAACATAGAAGCCCGACACCTTGAAACGCCGAGTGGTCGCGTGCATGCGACCACTCGGCGCAAGTACCTGGGTGAGTCGTCCTCGTTCATGAGCGAGGGGAGCGGGACTTCTCACCCCCTGGTGCGGCACATCGGTCAACGTGACGTAGAATAGACACGCACAAGACCTAAGGAGGATCTCGGTGGCACAAAAACGGGGAATAGCTGGCTTCGTTGCAACTCTTGCCGGGCTGGCGCTCGTCATTACGGGATGTTCAGCTCACCCAGGCGCGGCGGCGCGAATCGGAGACCACAACATCAGCGAAGAAACCGTCACGGAAGTTGCCACTGCACTTCCCGATGTTGTGGCACAGCGAGTCAGTCGCGTGGATGCGCTCAGGCTCCTGACGTCCAGCTATTTCCAGAATCGCATGGGACACGACAAAGACGTGACGTTTACTGACGACCAGGTTCTTGACCTCATGAAGCAAGTAGCTGCATCTCGTGGTCTTGAAGCCCCGGAAAATGTACCCGCCAGCGTCCTCGACGTCTTCAGAGGAGAGATGGTCCTGCAGCAGCTGCAGGTCGACGGCAATGATCTCCAGACGATCCAGCAGGAACTGGAACAGTACTACACGAAGGAAAAAATCGACATTAACCCGCGGTACTACACCGCCCAGGCGAACACAAAGCAGGCCAGCACGCTTGCCGACATTGTGACACCCGCAGATGTCAAGGCGCCGAAGAGCGACGGGGATGCATCGACTGACACAGACAGCCAAAGCGGCCATACCCACTAAAATTTAAAACGTGAGACATACCTCGATGCACGCTGCGCGGCTCACGCCGAATGAGGGACCAATGTCGCTCAAGTGCAGGTCAACACGTACACGTGAAGGTCACGAGCACGTTTTTCGAGCATCAGGGGTGTGTTTTACAACCGTTGCGTACTACTGTGAGACGCGACAGCTCCACGCACACAATCACGAAGGAGAATGACGTGGCAAGGATTGAGACAATCGGGGCACGCGAAATCCTCGACTCTCGAGGCAACCCGACCGTAGAGGTCGAGGTTCTGTTGGAGGACGGCACCGTTTCCCGCGCATCCGTTCCCTCCGGTGCATCAACCGGTGCCTTCGAGGCGGTCGAACGTCGCGATGGCGACAAGGATCGTTACATGGGCAAGGGCGTACAGGACGCTGTCGATGCAGTGACCGAGGTGATCGGCGCTGAACTGATCGATGAGGACGCAACCGACCAGCGCGTCATCGACGAGGCCATGCTGGACCTCGACGGAACCGACAACAAGGGCAAGCTGGGCGCAAACGCCATCCTGGGTGTGTCGCTCGCAGTGGCCAAGGCTGCCGCAGAGTCCGCCGGACTGCCCCTGTACCGTTACCTGGGCGGCCCGAACGCACACGTTCTGCCTGTCCCGATGATGAACATCCTCAACGGCGGCTCTCACGCAGACACCAACGTGGATATTCAGGAATTCATGATTGCCCCAATCGGCGCTCCGACCTTCCGTGAAGCACTGCGCTGGGGTGCAGAGGTCTACCACACCCTCAAGGGCGTCATCAAGAGCCGTGGCCTGTCCACCGGCCTGGGTGACGAGGGCGGCTTCGCCCCCAACCTTGAGTCCAACTCGGCAGCACTCGACCTGATCGTGGAAGCCATCGAAAAGGCCGGTTACAAGCCGGGCGCAGACGTGGCACTGGCACTGGATGTTGCCTCCACCGAGTTCTTCGCTGATGGCATGTACCAGTTCGAGGGTGAAGGCCGCTCCACTGACTACATGGTGTCCTACTACGAGAAGCTCATCTCTGACTACCCGCTGGTCTCCATCGAAGACCCGTTGTCAGAAGACGAATGGGACGCATGGAAGTCACTGACCGCTCAGATCGGTGACCGTGTTCAGCTGGTGGGCGACGACCTGTTCGTCACCAACCCCGATCGCCTGCGCAAGGGCATCGAGATGAACGTGGCTAACGCACTGCTGGTCAAGGTCAACCAGATCGGCTCCCTGACCGAGACGCTGGATGCCGTTGAGGAAGCACACCGCAACGGATACCGCACGATGACCTCGCACCGCTCCGGCGAGACCGAGGATACGACGATCGCGGATCTTGCTGTTGCCACCAACTCCGGTCAGATCAAGACCGGTGCTCCGGCACGTTCAGAGCGTGTCGCCAAGTACAACCAGCTGCTGCGCATTGAAGAAGAGCTTGCTGAAGCAGCCGTGTACGCAGGTGCATCGTCGTTCCCACGCTTCAAGGCCTGAGAACACTGAAGCCCTGACGGCTTAGTTTTTTAATGTGCGCCGAGTGGTCGCTTGCACGCGACCACTCGGCGCACAGCTGTTTCACGGGAGTATGACCAGAACGACTGTGACATGCCGCAAGCGGATCGCCCGGCTCGAAGCATTTTAAGGCACGATGAGAACATGGCTGATTCGTCGCATCATGATCCGAGGCGCCCTCACGCGCCTCGTCGACGCACTTTTGGTGCGTCACGCCCCTCGTCGACGCCAGCCAGCCAGCAGCGTCGCTCTCGCCCAATCCGGCGATCCCATGGAGATCAAACGGATTCACATAGCGACAGCCAGATATCTACTCGGCCCTCGCTCGGCGCAGTAAACGACAGGGCAGATGAATCGCGTGAGTCGGGCGCCGAAGCGAGTCAGGATTCGCCGAAGGGCCGCTTCCATTCGGATCGCCTGCGCCGCATCGGCCTGGCGGGACCCCGCCTGAAAACAGGAGGCTCGGACTCTTCACGCTCAGCATCTGTCGCATCACGTTTTCGCCGGAACCGTCAACCGGACGCGGCGACGAAGACGAAGGAACGTAGTGGCGGACGGGGCGCAAAGACAGCACGCAGTGACGCTTCGTCGCGCAACATCTCTTTCGGCGGACTGACAATTTCGGTCCGATTCCTCGCAATCAGCATCATGGCTGCGCTGCTTGCTGTCCTACTCATTCCCTCCGCGTACCAATGGTTCAGGCAGAGCCAGGACCTGAAAGATATGCAGGTGCGTGTCGAACAGGCCAGGGAACGCAACGCCGAGCTTCACGAACAGCTCGACTTATGGAAGGACCCGACGTACGTGGCATCGCAGGCCCGCTCACGCCTCGGATATGTCCAGCCGGGAGAAACCCAGTACACGGTCAAGGACCCAGGGCCAGGATACGAGAATGCCTCCTCGCAGGAAAACGACAAACGAGGCCCGGATAAGCCGTGGATTCAGGTTCTTGCCCAATCGGTCATCGATGCGGACAACCCTGAAGAAGCAACCCACGACGCCAAAGACCAGACTCCACTGAACTTCAGTCAATCAGGAGACGAGAAATGAACATCCACGGCAGCGACACTGACGCAAGGCAGTTGCCGGAGCTGTCGCCGGCCACCGAAAAGGACCTGGAAGTGGTGCGCGAGCAGCTCGGACGCTTGCCGCGTGGAGTGGATTCTATCGGCGCCAGATGTGTGTGCGGACGGCCCACCGTTGTCGTGACTCGCCCGCGCCTGGATGACGGTACGCCTTTCCCGACGACTTTCTACCTTACGTGCCCACCGATCGTGCGTGGATGCTCCACGCTGGAAGCAGAGCATGTGATGGAAGACCTCAATGAGTGGATCAGGATTGACGAGGACGCTGCCAGGCGCTACCGCGATGCTCACAACTCCTATATCGCTTTTCGTCGGACGCTGGGTGAAGTGCCGGAGATCGACGGCGTATCTGCCGGTGGCATGCCAACTCGCGTGAAATGTCTGCACGCGCTTGTCGCGCACTCCCTCGTCGCAGGCCCCGGAGGCAACCCGGTGGGCGACAAAGCACTCGAAATCCTTGCCGAGCGCAATCTGTGGCAGTCTGACCGCTGCATGTGCTAGACGAGTCGCGACAATACGATGGCCTGCAGCGAGGCATCCACACCGCCTTCAAACGTGACACAATGAGCGCCGTGACTATGACTGAACCAGAACAGCTGCGCCACCCTCGGCGTGTGGCAGCCATCGACTGCGGGACCAACTCAATCAGGCTCCTGATCGCAGACGTTGAGCGAGACGATACGGGATCTGTGCGGATGCGGGACATCACGCGCCTGATGCGGATCGTTCGTCTGGGCTACAACGTTGATAAGACAGGGCGTCTCGACCCCGACGCAATTGAACGCACGCTGGAAGTGGTGCAAGAATACGCGGAGCTTATTAAGCATCACAATGTGGATTCCGTGCGTTTTGTGGCGACTTCGGCTAGCCGAGATGCGCAGAACCGCGATGTTTTTGTCGACGGGGTGCGTGAACTGCTCAACGTGGAGCCTGAAGTGGTGCCCGGCGAGGAAGAGGCCGCTTTGTCCTTTGCTGGAGCGATGAGCGCGTTGGATTCTCAGGCGAGGCGTCCGGCACTGGTGGTGGACATTGGTGGTGGCTCCACTGAGCTGGTCATCGGCACAACAGGCGTCGAACAGGCGATCTCGCTCAACATGGGGTCTGTGCGAGTGACGGAACGTTTCTTCGCGCACTGTGACTCTGAGCATGGGATTGATCCGCAGGCCGAAGCCGAAGCCACCCGGTGGATCGACGAACAGCTGGATCATGCGGCCTGCATTATTGACTTTGGCATGGTGGGGACACTGGTGGGCGTCGCCGGCACGGTGACGACCATCGCTGCGCAGGCGCTGGGCTTGGACCGCTATATGCCTGAGCGCATCCACGGTGCCGTGTTCACGATGGGTGAGGGGGAACGCGCCATCCGCTTCATGATCGATCAGCCTGTCAAGGTCAAGGCTGCTCTGGGGTTCATGCCGAAAGGACGCGAAGACGTGATCGCCGGCGGCGCACTGATCTGGTCCCGCATTTGTGCGCGAGTGGTCGCGTGTACGCGACCACTCGGCACAATCGATCGCTGGGTGACGTCCGAGCACGACATTTTGGACGGGATCGCCTTGTCTCAGGTGAAGGAGTAGACGCTCAGCAGGTGTTTAGTGCGCCGGCGGCGTAAACCGCGCAGTGCTGACCAAGTCTGGGTCTGTGTCGCGATCGCTCAGCGTCGGATCGCCGTGCTCGGACGTTCAGCGCTGATTTGACGCGTGCGCTCCACGGGCGCGCACGCTTGTACGCTGGTGCAGGGCAATAGCCCCCAACAACGCGGCAGCAAACGTACCGAGAATCACGCCGAAGCGAGCATGGAACACTTCGGTTTCGCCCGGGAACGCAAGCCCGGCTACCAGCATCGCGACCGTGAATCCGATGCCGGCCAGCAGGCCGATCGCGGCAATGTCGGGCAGGTCCACTCCGTTGCCCAAGCGCAGGCGGGTGTAGCGCGTCAGAATAGCGACCGACCCCCAGATGCCGATCAGCTTGCCCAGCGGCAATGCGACTGCGACGGAAATAGTGATTGGGTCGGTCAGCGCTGCGCTCAGGCCACCCTCGCCACCCATGACGGGTACGCCAGCGGCGAAGAATGCGAAAACGGGAAGAGCCAGGCCCGCTGACCACGGACTGAGCTTCTCATCAAACTCGTGGGTGAGCTGTCGGTTCCTGATGCGTTTGGCGGGCACAACCATGCCCAGGCAGACACCCGCGATCGTCGCGTGAACGCCGGAGTTGAGCATCAGTGCCCACGCCACCACAGCCAAAGGTATGAGCAGCCACCACTTGGTGATCTGGCGCTGCACCAGGAATCCAAAGACCACGATCGTCAGCAGTGCTCCGCCCAGCGCCAGCCAGTTCAGGCCAGATGAGTAAAACACTGCGATGACGATGATGGCCAGCAGATCGTCGACAACTGCCAAAGTCAGCAGGAAGGTTCTCGCGGCAGGTGGGAGGCCTCGTCCAAAGATCCCCAGGAGTGCCACCGCGAAGGCAATATCAGTTGCAGTTGGCACGGCCCACCCGTGGAAGTGATCGGAACCAGTGATGGTTTGGATCAGCACATAGATGGTGGCAGGTCCGACCATGCCGAAAGCGGCCGCCAACATGGGCAGTGCCGCTTCCCGGATGTCACGCAGCGGTCCGGTCACAAAATCTGACTTCAACTCCAGGCCGACAACGAAGAAGAAGATGGTGAGCAGTCCGTCGGCCGCCCATTCGTGCACTGACAGATGCAGTCCGAGCGATTCAGGGCCAAATTCATAGTGCGAAATAGCGCTGTAGATCGGTTCCCAGGGGGAATTTGCCAGGAAGAGAGCGATGAGTGCAACGACAATGAGCAGCAAACCGGTTCGCGTCTCGTCAGCGAGGAATCGCGGAATGGCTTGGAAAGCATTGCGAATACGGTGCCCCACACTCGCGTTCGACGAGGATGCATAAACTCGTTTGCGCGGCAGAGCTGACACCAAAATCGGCGGGCGCTGCTGAAGTCGCGCACCGGGGAAGTTATGACGTGAGCGATGCACAATCCCGTCACTGCGATACGGGATTCGAGGCATGTCGCGCTTTTCGCGTGTGGCTCCACCGGTGGAGGTAGTTTCTTCAGACGAGCCGAGAGTCATTCGTATCGAACCTTCCTTCGCGACGAGGAACCGCTGTGATGGAGATGTGGCTACCTTCGATCATAAGGCACAGGCAATGTGTGGGTAATGCGTTGTCGAGGCGTGGGCGCGGCTCGTGTGGGATGACGGCCGGAAGTGCGTGTAAACTAGGCACGCTGCCGTCACGAGCCATGAGCCAGGCTTGTGGGGTTGGCATGCCCCCATGGCCCAATTGGCAGAGGCAATCGACTTAAAATCGATGTGTTGTCAGTTCGAATCTGACTGGGGGTACGGAGTCGGGCACGCAAGCGGCAGAAATGATGCTCGCCGGGTCTTTGCCGGACGCGGCAGGTTCATTGACGAGGGAGTCCCATGCGAATTCTGACTCGGAAACTCTTCTGTGGAGAGCTGGCCTTGGATTGGTGAAGGGCGAGAGGTGCGCCGAAAGGGATCGCCAGATCTCGCTGTCGGCTCAATAAGAAAGACCCCGATGGGCTAGCGGTCGGGCCGCAAACGTGAAAACCTTAAGACAGGTAGTAGTGGGTCAGTCTGTTTCCGGCAACGCCTGTTCCCGGGGCGCGCTGGCCAGAAGGAGGCACAATGTCCAACCCCGTATTGAAGAAGCTGGTGAAAGACGAGACGCGCTCGGCGCAGACCACTCCAGCTGGCTATCCAGGAATGCCAGGGTATGCCCCCGGCAACAGCGGATATACCAATTACCAGTCGCAGCAGTACGCTGATCCTTACGCCCATCAGGCTGGCGCTGGCGCTTCGGCCGGCACTGCAACGCAGCAGGGGTACCCTCGTTACCCTCAGCAGGCGGACCAGTTTGAGGAATTTGAGCAGCGTTACAACCAGCCGTCTGCTGATGCGGTGGATCGTGGCCGACTGACAATCGACGATGTCATCGTCAAGACCGGAATCCTTTTTGGGATTCTGCTTGTCGCAGCTGCCGGAGCATGGGCTGTCACGCGTGCCAACCCGTCGATGGGGCTTGGTTTGATGTTTGGCGGCCTGGCCGTCGGATTCGTGCTGGCTTTGATTGTTTCGTTCTCACGTTCACCGAAGCCGGGACTGACGATGGTGTATGCAGCTGCTGAAGGCCTCGCGCTGGGCGGCGTGTCATCAGTCATGGAAATCGTGTATCCCGGGATCGTCCTTCAGGCGGTTGTGGGTACTCTGAGCGTTTTTGGCGTCACACTGGCTCTGTATGCGTCTGGCAAAGTTCGCTACTCATCGAAGATGGCCAGGTTTGCCATGATTTCTCTGTTCGGCATCATCACCTTCTCGATCGTGTCGTTCCTGCTCAACATCACCGGCGTGCTCGACTCGTCACTGCGCTCCATCACGGTTATGGGAATCCCGCTGGGGGTCTTCATCGGTGTCTTCTGCGTCTTCATCGGCGCGATTTGCCTGATTGGTGATTTCGAGGTGGCCAAGGTGGCCGTCGAGCAGGGGGCTCCTTCAAAGTTTGCCTGGACATGCGCATTCGGGCTGATGGTGACTCTCGTGTGGATGTATCTGGAGATTCTGCGCCTCCTGTCATACTTCCGCGAGTAGACTCGCTTTCATCATTACACGTCACAGTAAGGACAACGCACTATGGAAAACGTTCACGTCGAAGGCGAGTTTGGACGCAAGCCGACTGTCGCATTCACAGATGCACAGCCCTCCGATGAGCTGCTGATTGAAGTGCTGCGCGCGGGTGATGGCCAGGAAGTGGAGCCGGGCGACACGATTCAGTGCCATTACCTGGGCCAGGTGTGGAACGGACAGGTTTTTGACAACTCCTATGACCGAGGCCAAGCACTGAGCTTCCAGATCGGTGTGGGAATGGTGATCCGCGGATGGGATGATGGCTTGGTGGGGCAGCGTGTTGGCTCACGCGTCTTGCTGTCAATTCCGGCAGAATACGGGTACGGCGACCACGGGGTACCGCAGGCAGGTATCCAAGGTGGAGACACCCTGGTCTTCGTGACTGACATTCTGGGAGTGCACTAGCACCACCTTGAGGCATCATCGATACGTCTCAATTCACTGGGTCCTTGCGGACACATCCGCAAGGACCCTTTTGATTTAAAAGACTGAGACCTCGGCTGAGATCAGAGCGACCCGAGCAGCAGCGCCAGCTTCAGGAACGGGACTTCAGAACGGGGCACGCATAGCCCGTGCGTGAATGGCACTGATAACCATCAGGGTTCTTAAACAGATAGCCCTGGTGGGAATCCTCTGCGAACCAGAACTGCCCGCCATCGGCTGCCGTCGCAATATGGGTGGTAATGGCTCCGAAGCCATGCTCACTGATTGTGTCGTGGTAGGCCTCGCGCGTGCGCACGGCAAGGTCGTACTGCTCATTAGTGGTGGTCCAGATCGCTGAATGGTACTGGTGACCAATGTCTCCGCCCTGACGGTCCCCCTGGGTGGGATCGTGAATTTCGAAGAACGTGGCAATGATCTGACCGGTGGAAATCTTCGACGTGTCGTACACCACTCGCACGGTTTCAAGATGCCCGGTTCCGCCGGCACACACCTGCTTGTAAGTTGGATGATCAGCATGTCCGCCCATGAACCCCACAGCAGTGGCCACAACCCCCGGTGTTTCCCAGAAAATCTTTTCGACTCCCCAGTAGCAGCCAGCAGCGAAGTAGATCAGCTCCTGGCCCTCTTCAGGTTCCATATCCAGCGGAGTTCCCAGGACAACGTGACGGTTCGGATCATCATGCGCATTGATGGCGTTGTGGAACTCAAACATTGTGGCTCGCTTTCTCTTGGTGCCGATATTGTCTCATTGCCGTACGCAAATGCCCACCCGCTTCCCTTTAATTGCGCTGAGAGCATGAATGTCGCGTAGACTATCGTGCGACATTTAACCTGCGCTTCACGCTGTCCTCGCACACATCTCGCGACGAGAACCGTCTCTAACTGGCACGTGCCGCCTCGGATCAGGGGCACTGTGCATATTTGACGAGGTGGGCCACGCTCGCCCCGCGACGCGAACTGCGCCAGCCAGATGCAGGTTGACTGTTGACGCTCCACTGAAAGTGAGGATCACCATGGCGCAAAGACACGACACGCCGTATGCCGAACGGCTGAATAACTGGATGGGCAAATGGCCACGACGCCGCTCCCATTCATCGTCTCGCGACCACGACGAAGTCGTGAGCTTCCACGAGCCTGCTGTCTCGCCTCGGTCTCGTGACGCAAGCGAGGGCGTGACATGGTCTGTGCGTGTGGCTGCAGCATGGTCGTGGCGCCTCCTGATCATTATCGCTGCCGTTGCCGTCGTGGCGTGGGGAGCGGTCCAACTGTCCCTGATTGTCTTTCCGGTTGCGATTGCCGTCCTTCTGACAGTCCTGCTGGAGCCGCTGGTGCGTTTCCTGCACGTCAAGGTTCGCCTTCCGCAGACAGCCGCAGCTGCCACCGGATTGGTCGTCGCCCTCCTCGTCGTCGTGACAATCATCGCTGGAGCCGCCGGACAACTCATCCGGCAGGTCCCATCCCTTGTCTCCAAAGCCTCCCAAGGCCTCGATAAAGCGGTCGAATGGGTATCTAACGGCCCGTTTGGACTTGAGACGGCCACCATTGAACAGGGCATCGAGACAATCCGCACAGAAGTCACCCAGTTCTTGAGCGCACACTCCTCGGCCCTCGCAACAGGCGCACTGAGCCTGACGAGCTCTCTTGCGTCAGTTCTGACCGGATCCCTCATTATGTTGTTCTGCCTGTTCTTCTTCATGCGCGAAGGCAGGCGGATCTGGCTGTGGGTGGTACGCCTGTTCCCGGCGCCAGCGCGCCGCCCGGTCCACGAATCAGCGATCCGCGGATGGGTCACCCTGTCGGCATACGTGCGCACGCAGATCAAAGTTGCCGCAATTGATGCAATCGGTATCGGTATCGGTGCGTGGGCACTGGGCGTACCGATGGCGATCCCCATCACCGTGCTTGTCTTTTTCGGCTCGTTCATCCCGATCGTTGGCGCCCTGGTGTCTGGAACCATTGCCGTCCTCGTTGCATTGGTGGATCAGGGCGTGGCGCGCGCACTGTTCATGCTGCTGATCATCCTCGCCGTCCAGCAGATCGAAGGTAATATTCTGCAGCCCTGGCTCATGTCCTCTGCAGTATCCCTGCACCCAGTCGCCGTCCTGCTGGTTGTGGCAGGTGCCGGCGCGGTCGCCGGCATTCCCGGCGCTCTTTTCGGCGTGCCGATCGCAGCATTCCTGAACTCAACGTTCCTTTACCTGCACGGATATGACCCCATACCCGCCCTTCGCGATCAGGAGGACAGACCTGGAGGCCCGCCAGGAATGTTGGATGAGATGGTCGCGCAGTCCTATGCCTCTGATGATGACGAAGACGGTGACGGCATCAAGGACAACAAGAACGAAGCCGTCAAGTCAGATTCAGACGAGGATACTTCCCATAGCGGCAGCCACGCTGACGCTCATGATTCTCACGCTGACGATGATCGAGCGCAGGGTGACAGCAACGAAATTGCTGCGGCCCGGGGTGGATCATCCAGCGACGAGGGCGACCCAGCAGGCTCATCCTCCTCAACGCGGTGAGCTGACGCCTCGAGCATGCGTTGATGCGCTCGGAGAGCACGCTGAGCCGGCATCGACGCGGTGCGCCAAGACTCTCACTAAACGTTCACTCGTAGGCTGGCAGGTGCATGCGCGCGGGCCCTTCATACAGCAAACTCCCCGAAAGAGGCGGTTGAACACAGTCAGCCGCTCTTTCGGGGAGCACCCGTCTGGAGAGTAATTATCCTTCTTGTCCGTAAGGCACACACTCGAGAATTTCAACCTCGATGGTCTTACCGTTGGGCGCCTCATAGGTCAGCTTGTCGCCAGGCTTATGTCCCATCACCGCTGCACCCAGCGGTGCGCGAGCGGAGAACACCTGGATACCCAGATCGCCGCCGGCATCGCGTGAGCCGAGCAGGAACTTCTGCTCACGGCCAGCCACCGTTGCAGTGACGACCATTCCAGGCTCCACCACGCCATCGTTGGCGGGAGTTTCTCCCACCTCCGCATGCTCGAGCATCTCCTGAAGTGCGAGGATACGCGTTTCGTTCATGGACTGCTCATTTCGGGCAGCATGGTAGCCGCCGTTCTCCCTCAAATCGCCTTCCTGGCGAGCCGCATCGATCAGTTTGGCGATCTCCGGGCGACGCTGCTCGATTCTCTCAGTCAGCTCTGCCTTGAGGGCATCATATTGGGCTCGTGTCAGCCACTGAGTGTCCGCCATGGTTCCTTCCTTTCAATGAAAAAGTCCGGCACCGTGGTGTGGTGCCGGAGCGACAAAACGATGAACTAGGGTCAGTGTAACAATAAGAGCGACTAAAGCCATATTCAAAGCGGCGAAAGTCGCGTTTTCATCTCCGGACGAAACGGCGCATGGGTCACCCTCGTCAATGACGACAAAACAACCAACGCCGCTGGTGGCACACGCTTAAGCAGTCAGGACCGCGATGTACACGGCGACGCATTGACACGCCCACGCCAGGATCGTGAACGAGTGGAAGATTTCATGGAACCCAAACCACTTGGACGAGGGATTCGGCCATTTCGTCGCATAGACGAGGGCACCCAGTGTATACAGCAAACCACCTGCAATGACGAGCCACACGACGGCGGGGCCACCACCAGACCACAGAGCGGGCAGATACCATATGGCGGTCCAGCCCAACACAACGTACAGCAGCGTTGCCAGCCAGCGGGGCGCTTCCGGCCACAACAGGTTAATGAGAATGCCTGCGATGGCACCTGTCCACACGATCGAGAGCAGAACAACCTGATCATGCGGGGACAGGAGGGCGACAGCCAGCGGTGTGTAGGTGCCGGCGATCAGCAGGAAAATGTTTGAATGGTCGAGTCTGCGCCATAGCGTCTCCCATTTGGGAGCCCAGTAGAAACGGTGGTAAAGCGCCGAGATGCCGAACAGGATGAGCGATGCGGCAAGGTAGACAGCCGAGGCCCATGTAGTCGCTGTGGTAGGTGCCAGGCACACGAGAACGATCGAGGCGGCCAGTGACAGGGGAGTGGCGACCAGATGGAGCCATCCGCGAAAGTGCGGCTTGACGCTAATGAGCTGTTCTGGAACCCACTGGGTGGGGTGAATAGATGCAATCTTCATGTCTGACATCTCTCCTTACCGAACTCGCATTCTCGCAGGGACAGTGACGCGTTGGTGGGGGCCGCGGGGCGCCGCGGTGGCGCTGTGATGGGGCCGTGATGACCACCCCGCCCTCTTCCCTACGATACCGTAAGTTAGGTAGCGGGACCGCCACAATCTCCACAGGCGAAATCCACGGGGCAATCCTTCGCCCTCTGAGTTCGAGGCGTGAGGTATACAGTTGGTGCAAGAACATATGGGAGGTCCCGATGGCGCAATGGAATTTGCTCTACGACCTGTATGAACGGCGAGTACGCTCTGAAATCGCTCATGGGTCGATTCCCCGTCACGTCGGGGTCATCTTGGATGGAAACCGCCGCTGGGCGCGTTCCATTGGAACCACAGCGTCTCACGGTCACCGCGCCGGTGCCGGGAAAATTGCAGAATTTTTGGAGTGGGCCGAAGAGGTCGGAGTTGAGATCGTCACGCTATGGATGCTCTCTACCGACAATCTGGAGCGCGATCAGCATGAGATCGACGAGCTTTTTGACATTATTGGACAGGCCGTGCGCGCCTTGGCCGCTCAGCGTCGCTGGAAAATCGGTGTTGTCGGTGATTTGTCACTGCTCAGCGAGGATCTTGCCGATGAGTTGCGCAGCGCCCAGGACGCGACGAAAGATATGGATGGCCTGAGCGTCAACATCGCGGTTGGCTACGGCGGGCGTCATGAGATTGCTGATGCGGTGCGCTCTTTGCTGCGAGATGCGGCTGCGCAGGGGCGCACGCTGGAAGAAGTTGCTGATTCGCTCACTGACGAGGACATCACGAATCATCTGTACACCAAGGGGCAGCCTGATCCGGACCTTGTGATTCGCACCTCGGGTGAGCAGCGGCTATCCGGCTTTATGATCTGGCAGAGTGTTCACACCGAGTTGTACTTCTGTGAGGCGTACTGGCCTGACTTCCGACGCGTCGATTTTCTGCGCGCGCTACGCTCCTATGCGCAACGTGAACGGCGTATGGGGCGCT
This sequence comes from Pauljensenia sp. C0170B4, assembly GCF_056590235.1. Taxonomy (NCBI): domain Bacteria; kingdom Bacillati; phylum Actinomycetota; class Actinomycetes; order Actinomycetales; family Actinomycetaceae; genus Pauljensenia; species Pauljensenia sp. C0170B4. Next base: position 24,136 of record NZ_JBWPVS010000010.1, read on the forward strand.
GATTGCGCGCAGGCGAGCTAGTCGTTCAGCTCCGATTCGCTCAGCTCCGACAGCCACGGTGGGTTGGCGCCGGCACGCGAAACAGTGATATCTGAAATTCGTGAGGCTCGCGTCAAAATCTTCATTGCGGTCGCCTCGTCAAGGGTCCGCAACGCTTCGCGCGCGTCAGCCCCCACGAGGCCAAGACCCCACAGTGCGTCAATAATGCCGCCAGTGAACGAATCACCCGCGCCGACAGTATCAACCACTGGGATATCAGCAGGGGTGGCCGCGCACTGCATGCCACTCACTGAACGAGCCATGGCACCCTTGCTTCCGCGGGTGACGATGACAAGCGACGGGCCAAGTCCGAGCCAATCAGACACGACCTCGTCCAGTGGTGCATCATTCGTCAGCCATGCGATGTCTTCATCTGAGACCTTCACGATGTCAGCTGCACGCACGAAGTCGAGGATCGTGTCGATCGATTCTTCCGGTGAGCCCATAATGTCGGGGCGGATATTCGGGTCGTAGGTGACGATGGCCTGATCGTGTGCGCGGTGCAGCGCGTCAAGAATGGCGGGGCCACCTGGCTGAATAACAGCGGAAATCGACCCGGCATGCACGATTTGGGCATTGGGAGAAACAGGGATAGGCGTGCGCGGAGCCCACTCAATATCGAAGGTGTAGGTCGCGGCACCTCGCTCATTCAATGTGGCGGTCGCCGTCGTTGTGCGTGTTGCGCCGAAAGATTCCGGTGGAATATAGACGTGGGAGTCGCGGAAGTGTTCAGCTACTGTCCGCCCTCGTTCATCGCGGCCCAGCCACGTTTCCAGCACAATCGGACGACCCAGGCGACCCAGTGTCATCGCCGTGTTTGCGGGAGAGCCGCCGGGTGTCTCCACAACATCATCGGGGCGGTCGGGGCGGTGCAGAATATCCACGAGGGACTCGCCGATGGCGAGGATATGCGGGGCAGACAAGATATCCATTGAAACTTCCTGACTGGTGACGTACACGCTTCTGTGCGGGTGCGCCCGAACTGGTGGGGAAGAGCGCACGAGTGCGTTCTGTGCTTAGCCTATCGAATGTGGGTATGCAGCGGAAATTGGCAACGCCTGCAGACTCCATGGTCGAGGAGAACGGGGCGGAGTGCGGTCATGTGGCGCCAGGGGCGACGCGCGCCCGGGTGGTGCTAGGGACGGTGTGCGCTCGGGCGGTGCTAGAGGCGACGTGACCGCGAGTGGTCGCCTACCTGAAAGCGCCGTCTGCTTGTTCAGATGAGCCGCTCGCATCGTCGTGTGGCTGGTCTGAGGCGTCTGCCTGTTCAAGGCGGGATTGAGCCTGGTCCAGGATCGTGCGGCAGCGCGTGGCGAGAGCTTCACCTCGCTCCCACAGCTGAAGGGTTGCTTCGAGGGGAGCCTTGCCTGATTCAAGAACACCGACGATCTCAACGAGTTCATCGCGTGCCTGCTCGTATCCCATAGTGGAGGCATCCGGCCGGTTCTCCACAGGTGAGGTGCCATTCTGGCTCATAAACTTTTCCTTCCCAGTTTTCTTGTGCGTGCCGAGTGGTCGCGTGCACGCGACCACTCGGCACAATGAACAAAGCTTTGCGCATTAATTGGCGAGGGGATCATCTTCTGATGCGGAGGTATCCGAGGTAGCAGGAGTGAAGCCGAACACTTGAGCGACCAGTCGGCCCGACGCTAAGACGCCCTCAAGTAAATCGCCTTTCGCTATCTGATCAGTGGAGCGAATCAGATCTCCACCCGGCGTGCGCAACAGGGCATACCCGCGATCCAACGTTGCCTGAGGGGACAGCGCCCTCAACGTGCCGATCGCTCGAGCCAACCCCGTCTGCTCGCGGGACAGCATTCGCGACAGCGCCACTGACAGGCGGCCACGCAAACCGTCCACAACCTGCACGTGGCGCTCGACAATCGCCCTTGGCTCGACCATCACTGGACGCGACGTGACCAACGAGAGACGCTCGCGCTCCCTGCCTACCACGCGCGCAACCGCAGAACGCATGCGCGAGGCGGCCTGAGTCAGCCCAGCAGTCTCCTGCGCCAAATCTGGCACGACACGGCGGGCCGCATCCGTCGGCGTGGACGCACGAAAATCAGCAACCAGATCCAGCAGAGGAGCGTCGGCCTCGTGCCCAATGGCTGAAACAAGCGGTTTACGAATCGTTGCCGCAGTACGCACCATCGTCTCATCAGAAAACGGCAAAAGGTCCTCGACCGAGCCGCCACCACGGGCCACTACGATGACATCAACATGGTTCAGCCCGTCCAGCTCAGTCATCGCCGCGCACACCTCCCGCACCGCGTGCACGCCCTGAACAGCAACTTCACGGATCTCAAAGCCGATCGCAGGCCAGCGCGCGCTCGCGTTGACCACGACGTCATCTTTTGCCTTGGCGTTGCGGCCACACACCAAACCAATCACCTTCGGGGCGAACGGCAGCGGGACTTTGCGTTCGGGAGCAAACAGGCCCTCGGCCGAAAGCTTGCGGCGCAGCATCTCAATCTGCGCGAGCAAATCGCCCAGTCCCTGCAGATGGATCTCCTCAGCCCGCAGATTGAGCGTCCCGCGCTTCTCCCAAAACACAGGAGTCGCACGAATCACCACGCGCGCCCCTTCTTCAAAGCCCGGGCCGGTGCGGTCCAGTACCGAAGGGAACGCGGTCACAGTCATGGATGTATCCGCTTGCACATCACGCAACACGAAAAACGCCATACGAGTGCCAGGTCGCGGCTTGTATTCGACGATCTGGCCTTCAACCCACAGTGTCGACATCTTTTCGACATAGGTCTTGATGTTCTCAGTAAGCAGTCGCAGAGGCCACGGGTTCTCCCTCGTCGTCATCGCTGCCTTGGGGGCGAGCATGCGCGCACCGGGCTGGCCCGCGTTCATTGACGAGGGTGGCCGGCCGCTTCCGGGCTGGCGTCCATCTGGCATATGCGGAGGCTGTGAAAATGACACGATCCAAGGATGTCACATCACACGACGATGCGGACGGTGGAGCGCTGCCGTGACGTGGGATTCATTACGCTGAGGATGTCAATAGGTGTCATAGACGTTAGATTGGACGTATGAATCAGGACGCCGCTGCGCATCGCGCATCTCCCGTGTCGCTTCCGTCGCCCTCGTTCCCACGGCCGCCGCAAGATGATGGTGGGGCCGGATCAGGCCAGGGGCAGACGCCTGAAGGCGGGCGCGTGCTCGTCGCTGCGCCGCGTGGGTACTGTGCGGGCGTGGACAGAGCGGTCGACGTCGTGGAGAAAGCGCTCGAACTGTACGGGCCGCCTATCTACGTGCGCAAAGAGATCGTTCACAATAAATACGTGGTGGAAACTCTGTCTGAGCGCGGCGCGATTTTCGTGCAGGAAGTCGGCGAAGTTCCCGAGGGAGCTCGGGTCGTGTTTTCCGCGCACGGAGTGTCACCGCAGGTGGTGGCCGCAGCGCAGGAGCGTCACCTCGCCACTATCGATGCGACGTGCCCGCTCGTGACGAAAGTGCATCGCGAAGCGGTGCGTTTTGCGCGCGAAGACTATGACATTATCCTGGTGGGCCATCAGGGGCACGAGGAAGTCGAGGGGACGTTTGGTGAGGCTCCCGACCATATTCAGGTCGTTGGATCGCCTGACGAGGTTGACTCGGTGACGGTGCGTGACCCCTCGCGCGTGGTATGGATTTCGCAGACCACGCTCTCTGTTGACGAGACGCGGCAGACGGTTGACCGGCTGCGTGAACGATTCCCGGAGCTGACGGATCCTCCCAGTGACGATATTTGCTATGCGACGCAAAACCGGCAAGTTGCAGTGAAGTCGATTGCGCCTGACGTTGATGTCATGATCGTGGTGGGATCGGCGAATTCGTCGAATTCTGTGCGGCTGCTGGAAGTTGCGCTGGATGCCGGTGCCGGTTCAGCTCATCGTGTTGACCGAGCAAGTGAGCTGCGCGAAGAATGGTTTGAAGGTGCTCAGACGGTTGGTGTCACATCGGGTGCGTCCGTGCCGGAAGTGTTGGTGCGAGACGTCATCGCGTGGCTGAAAGAACGCGGCTTGACGCACGTTGAGCAAGTGCGCACCGAAACCGAGACGACAACGTTTGCATTGCCGCGTAATTTGCGTATGGAGCTCAAGAAGTCGGGGCTGATCGATGCGCGCCCGCACGCACCGCGGCAGTCAGGTGCGAACCACACGCATTGACGGTGACGCCCGGTGCAACGAAGGCGCGAGACGCTGCTGACTCACCACAAGATATCTGCGCGAATTTTCTGGTGTGTGCCGAGTGGTCGCTTGCACGCGACCACTCGGCACACACATGAATGAGGCGCAGGACACGGCTTTCCGCATACGCGCACAGGAATGCCTACAATAGGGCACGTGTCTTTGACTATTGGAATTGCGGGACTGCCCAACGTCGGCAAGTCGACCCTCTTTAACGCCCTGACGCGCGCATCAGCGCTCGCAGCGAACTACCCCTTCGCCACGATCGAACCAAACGTGGGAGTGGTACCGCTGCCTGATCCTCGTCTGGACGTTCTAGCAAAAATGTTCAACTCAGAAAAGATCATTCACGCCACCGTCTCATTCGTTGATATTGCGGGCATCGTGCGTGGCGCCTCTGAAGGCGAAGGCCTGGGCAACCAGTTTCTTGCCAACATTCGCGAGGCAGACGCAATCTGCCAGGTCACACGCGCATTCGACGACCCCGACGTTGTCCACGTCGAAGGCAAAGTTGATCCGGCCAGTGACATTGAGACCATCTCAACAGAACTGATCCTTGCTGATATTCAGACCCTTGAAAAGCAAATCCCTCGCCTCGACAAAGAGGTCAAGGGTAAGAAAACAGATCCAGCAGTTCTGGCGACGGCGAAAGCCGCCCTCGAACTTCTTGAACAAGGCACCGTACTATCCGGGCCCGAGGGAGCAGCGCTCGACCAGGATGCCCTTAAATCGTTCCAGCTGATGACGGCGAAACCGTTCATCTATGTCTTCAATATGGATTCCGAGGGGATGGCAGATCGCGCCAAGCAGGATGAACTGCGCGCCCTCGTCGCACCCGCTGACGCCATTTTCCTGGACGCCCAATTCGAGTCCGAACTCATTGAACTTGACGAGGATGACGCCCGCGAAATGCTCGAAGAGTCAGGGCAAGCAGAATCTGGCTTGGATCAGCTGGCGCGCGTGGGATTTAGCACCCTCGGACTGCAAACATTCCTCACCGCTGGTGACAAGGAATCACGGGCATGGACGATTCACCAGGGAGATACCGCCCCCGAAGCTGCCGGCGTCATCCACACCGACTTCCAGAAAGGTTTCATTAAAGCCGAGGTCGTTAGCTACGACGAGCTGGTTGAACTGGGCTCGATGGCGGAGGCGCGCGCTCACGGGCGGGTGCGTATGGAAGGCAAAGACTACGTCATGCAGGACGGTGACGTGGTGGAGTTTCGTTTCAATGTAACCTGAGGCGCGCTAGTGTTAGCGGCATGACAACACGTGCTGCTATTTACCTCCGTATCTCGCTCGATGCTGCCATGGACGGCCTCGCCATCGACCGGCAGCGCCAGGACTGCGAAGCCCTTGCCGAGCAACGCGGCTGGGACGTCGTGCATACCTACGTCGATCAGTCGATCTCCGCGTCGAAGAAGGACGTGGACCGCCCCGACTACGACGCGATGGTGGCGTCCTTTGAGCGCGGCGAGATCGACGCGATCATTTGCTGGGACCTCGACCGCCTCACACGGCAGCCCTGGCAGCTCGAAGAGTGGATCGACAGGGCAGAGGAGCAGGGGCTGAAACTCGTCACTGCGAACGGTGATGCTGACCTTGCCACCGACGGCGGCAGAATGTACGCGCGCATCAAAGCAGCCGTGGCACGCGGCGAGATCGAGCGAAAGAGCATGCGCCAGTCTCGTGCGCAACAGCAACGCGCCGAGCAGGGCCGCTGGTACTCCGGCGGTGTGCGCCCTATCGGCTACACCTCCACCGGCGAGATCATTCCATCCGAAGCCGCCGCCGTGCTCGGTATGTTCCGCGCTGTCGAGAGGGGCAACTCCATGCGCGACATTGCGCGCGCCTTATCTGGGGTCGATCAACCGGGCTTGCCGGATATCCCGACCACGCCGCGCCATATGTACACCGTGGTCACAGAGCGCAACGCTCGACGCCGCGCTGAAGGCCAGGAAGAAAAGCCGGTTCCCGACGCGCAGCCGTGGGCCTACACGTCGTTGCACTCGATCCTGCGCAACCCCGTGTATGCGGGTTACTCCACTTATAAGAAGGCCAAGCGCAAAGGCGTGAAGAACAAATACCGCCGTGTCACGCATATCGTCCGCGACCCCGATACCGGCGAGCCGGTGAAAGGGCAGTGGGAGCCGATCGTCACACCAGATCTGTGGTGGCGCGTGCAGAACGTGCTCGACGATCCCGACCGGCTGACCAACAAGGAGCGCCGGAACACTCGCCGCCATCTCGGCTCGGGTCTGTATGTCTGCGACGAGTGTGGCAACCCCGTGCGCACACATGCCGACCGCTACCGCTGCGCCGCCTGTGGATTAGTGCGCACACATAGCGTCGATGATTTTGTGCTCGCCGTGATCCGCGCCCGCCTTGGCCGTGACGACCTGGCGGACCTGCTGCCGACTGTGGACGACGACGAGGTCAACGCCATCGACGACGAACTCGCTGAGCTTCGCGCAAAGCTCGCCCGCGTCCAGGCTGACTACGATGAGGAGCTTATCGAGGCCCGTGACCTCAAGCGCGCGCGAAACCGTTATGAGCCGCAGATCGAGAAACTCGAAACGCGCCGTGCCCGTCTTGCTGGCGCATCGGCGCTGCTCGACACAACCGGCTACGCCTCGCCCGTGGATGCCTTCGACAACGCAGAGCTTGCCGTGCAGCGCCGAGTCATCAATACCCTGTGCCAGGTGCGCCTGCGCCGTGGCGTGCGCGGCACCAAGACCTTTAACCCTGAATCGGTGCAGATCGTGTGGAACTAGGTTGCAGTGTGTGACACGTCAACAATCGCGCGCATGCGCTGCGGCGCGCAAAGCTCTTACGAAGGAACGCCACGGGAGCCGGCAGTTCGGGGGAGATCTGCCTTCGTGTATCGGGGGCGACACTGCTCAACCGTGGCGTTCGCAGGAAGTATGACACGGCTCTTGTTACCCCAGAGGTCGTAGGTTCGAATCCTGCCCCCGCTACCAACTTCCAAGCCCCTACCAGGAGAAACACTGGTAGGGGCTTTAGTTATTTCTCTTAAGGCGCACGTCCTGGGACTCAAATCGGGACTTTAGCGATGGCATTTTGTCACTTAAGCCGGTTTGGAAGTGATGGGGTTAAGTGACAATTTTCGATTTTGTGACCTTGGATGACTGTGTCGTTTTGAGGAGTCGTCTGCACGGATTTCAGAAGTCCTCTGTACTATCGCCATCCACTCCGGAGAGGCCGCGGGCGTTCGTCCACTTCATCTGGAACGCGATTCGACAGAGCGCATTCAATACGATGGTCTTTTTCTCCCTGCGAAGGATGGGGGCAGTTTAGGGTACCAGGGTGTTGACCAGATCGAGGAATTCCTCAGCGTAGGCAATTTGCTTGCGTAGCTTTTCGTAGCGGGTGCGCGTCTCCTCACGAATGTCGGCAAGGGTGGCCTTGGCATTACTCCGTGCCTGCTGTGCGGTATCACTGTCCTGCCCGCCATCTGAACTATGAAGAATCTCCGCAGCTTCCAGGAATTCCCGCATCTGATCCAGAGTAAACCCCAGCGGTTTCATCCGTCGCACCAGCAAAACACGACGTACATCAGCCTCACTATAAAGCCTGAACCCACCAGGGCTACGCCCCGATGGGGTAATCAGGCCGACGTTGTCATAATAACGCAAGGTGGGAATCGACAACCCCGTCTGGTCAACGACCTCGCCGATCTTGAAATTACTGTTTTGCATTGCCTGTTCTCCTTCACGGTGATGTTGCCCACGGGTTCCTGTGCCTGGGTTGGCGGTTGAGTAAAACTCCCGCTACCATGACCACCATCACCAAACCTAAAGTTACTAGAGGGTTGGATTCCTTTCGGGCGTTCGCCCAGTTACCTATCCCCTCAAAGATTGGACATCTATGACTGAAACTAGCACGGCGGCCCCCGCCCCCTCCTGAGTCCAGACGGCGCTGATGCCCCTACCGGGATCATCGCATCCTTCCGTTACGCATTTTCTTCCCCCGCCCGTATCCGTATAGAGATTCTGGCCGGACTGGCGGTATCCCTGGCGCTGATCCCTGAGGCCATTGCCTTTTCCATCCTTGCCGGTGTTGACCCAGCCATGGGTCTGTTTTCCTCGGTAGTCATGGCCATTGCGATCGCCTTTACCGGTGGCCGCCCGGCAATGATCACCGGCGCCACCGGGGCTATTGCCCTAGTCATTGCTCCTGTGGCGCGTGGTTACGGGATGGATTATTTCATCGCCACCGTCCTGTTGGGCGGTGTCCTACAAATCGTGCTCGGCGCCCTCGGTGTGGCGAAACTTCAGCGTTTTATCCCCCGATCGGTGATGCTGGGTTTCGTCAATGCACTGGGCATTATGATTTTCACCGCCCAACTCGAACACCTCATTGATGTGCCTTGGATAGTCTACCCACTCGTCGGCTTGGGTGTGGTGATCATGATTTTCTTCCCCAAGCTCACCAGTGTGATCCCCGCCCCGCTGGTCACGATTATCGTGCTCACCGGTTTGGTCATTGCCGCCGGTTTGACTGTCCCGACGGTCTCGGACATGGGCAAGATGCCGGAGACCTTACCGTCCCTGTTTATTCCGAACGTGCCGTGGACGTTGGAGACCCTGCAGATCATCGCGCCTTATGCCCTGGCCATGGCCGTGGTCGGTCTCATGGAATCGTTGATGACCGCCAAGCTCGTCGATGACATCACCGACACTCATTCCGATAAAACTCGTGAATCCTGGGGACAGGGGGTGGCTAATATTGCCTCCGGTTTCTTCGGCGGCATGGGTGGCTGCGCGATGATCGGTCAAACCATGATCAACGTCCGCGAATCCGGGGCACGTACCCGCCTATCCACCCTGTTAGCCGGTGTGTTCCTGCTGGTCCTGGTCCTGGCACTGGGCGACATCGTTGGCATGATCCCGATGGCTGCCCTGGTGGCAATCATGATCATGGTCTCGGTCGGCACCATCGACTGGCACTCGGTGCATCCACGCACCCTTAAACTCATGCCGGTCTCTGAGACCATTGTTATGGCCGTGACGATTATTGCCACCCTAGCCACCAGCAACCTGGCCATTGGTGTGGTGTTGGGTGTGGTCACCGCGATGATCATGTTCGCCCGTCGGATGGCACATATCGCTTCCATTGAAAAGGTCTCCGAGATCGACGGCGACGGCGATGGAGAGATTGATACTCGTACCTACCGGGTGCATGGCCAGTTGTTTTGGGCATCAAGCAATGACCTGGTTTATCGCTTTGATTACACCGATTCTGCCCGTCATATCACTATTGATCTCACTGAGGCGGAGATCTGGGATGCCTCCACGGTCGCGACCTTTGACGCGATTACGCAGAAGTTCCAGGACAGAGGCAAAACCGTGTCCATTATCGGGCTCGACGGTCCCAGTCAGGACCGGCTGAACCGCCTGTCTGGCCGGCTTGGCACCGGCCACTAACATCCCCCGACTCGAGCACATCGACTTGGCGCCCCAACTTATAACCGGGGCGCCAGTTTATTGGTGCTGTTGCAAAGTTGGGGCATAGGAAGAGCATAAAAGAAGCGTAGCGGTTAACCGCTACGCTGTGTTGTGGGGATTTTTACTTTTTACGGTGCACGTGTTCTAGTTAGTGGTTCGTTTCTTTCCTCGGGTGATTGCGACGGTATTCCTCGACTAAGTGAGCAATACCCGGCGCAGCCTGGGACAACATCCAGGTCATAAGCGCTATAAGAACCCCTATGACGATAAGTGTTAACGCCAACCAGCCCAGTGTTGGGCCGATGCCGTTGGCCTCCTGGACGTGACCCCACAAGGCAGACACGCCGTCGGGTATGCCGAGCATACTTAGCAGCCCGTTCCCCAAGGCTCCGACAGCAACGAGTGCGATAGCAACGAAGAGAACACTGGCTGCAATCCACGAGGCAGACATGCAGGCCTTAATAAAGTTCGTGTTCGACTTTTCCATATCGTCGTTATACTGCTTGCGTTCTGCGCGTATCTCCTCCAGCAGCTTTTCGTTGGACTCCTTCTCCTGGAGCAGAGCGCTGCGAGCCTTCTTAGAGGCTTCTGCTGCCTCGTGCAGGCTCTTAGGCTCTTTCGACATTGCCTCAGATACAGCTACTTCTACCAGCGGTTCCAGGCTAGAAGTCAGGCTCGAAGTCATCTGAGCGTTCAGGCTCTGGCTGCGACCCGGACCACATCTACTCAGACACCATCTCCGGCACCAACTGGCAACGGCCTGGTCTTGATGACGCGCTGGCGTACATGCGCCCCGACGACACGCTCGTTGTCACGCGCTTGGACAGGCTCGGCCGCAGCCTCGCGGACACCGTGAACACCATCGCTGACCTCGCCGAGCGTGACATCAACGTCAAGGTGTTGGAGCCAGCGCTGGACACGTCGAAGCCCACCGACAAGGTGGTTATCAACGTCATGGCAAGTCTTGCCGAGTGGGAGCGTGACCTGCTTGTCCAGCGCACCCGTGAGGGCGTGGCGCACGCCCGCGCACAGGGCAGGGTCGCCGGCCCCAAGCCGAAGCTCAGCGCTGAGCAGGCGCAGATGGCCAAGGAGCTTATCGACGGCGGCAAGTCCGTCAGCGCTGTAGCGCGCACCTTTAACGTCTCGCGGCCGACGATCTATCGCGCTCTCAAGCGCATCGAAGCCGACGCTTAAGCACAGGCTGCGTCGCTAGCGCTCGCACCCGGCGAGAAGGCATCAGGCTGCGCTAGCGACGCTCGGCACACATGAGTGCTGCACTGCTGGGATACGCCTGCGACCGGCAGAGCCGGGCCGAATACGGGATTGACCACATACACCCCGTATTCGTGCAAAGGAGCACTGCCATGTCCACCCATTCTCACACGCTTGCATCCCACGGCGAGATCCTCGCGAACCTCCCCGGCATCCTCGGGTTCTACCCGAACAACTCGCTGATCCTCGCGTTCTTCGTCGACGACGAGGGCGTCGACACCGTCCGCCTCGGCCCGGTCGCACGGTTCGACCTGGACGAAGCAGTGGAGAAGCTCACCGAGAGCCGCGAGCGGTTCGCAGCGTGGGTCCACCACCTCGAACTCGACGCTGTTATCGCGTACATGATCAGCGATGACATTGCGCAGCCGGTCTTCGACGAGACGGCCACGTACCTCACCAGCGGGGCCTCGCCGCTACCGCCGCTGCTCGGGGTGGTGCAGGTGCCCGAGATCGTCACTGGGGCTGCTTGGTGGTCTGTGTACCAGCATCCGCTCATCGACGAGCCGCGCCACGGTGTTGTCGGCGAGGTCGCCGCATCAGCGGCGCTGCAGCAGATGCTAGAGCACACCGGCGAGCTGCCGGAGCCGAGCAAAGACGACATCGAGGCACGGTTGAACAGCACTGACCACGGCATCGACGCTGCCGAGCACGCCGACATCATCGAAGACGCGCTGGCGTATATCCCGCCCATGTTCGCAGACGTGCTGCAGCGTGAGTATGAGCAGGCGGCGGCAGGGATCACCCAGCCGAGCGCTCGCGCTGTTCGGTCTGCGCTGAAATGCTTCACCACGCCGCGCTTGCGGGACACGCTGCTTGCCGCACTGCTCGATGACCCGCAGGCGGGCCTTGCGTTCATAGAGAAGGTTATGCGCGCTGTCCCGACCAGCTGGCCAGGCATGCGCTCGCAGCTCACCGCCACTGTTGCCGTGCTCGCTCACGCCACAGGCCAGACGGGGCTAGCTGGCGTGGCTGCGCAGCGAGCCACCGAGATCGGGCCAGACGAGAACTTCCCGTCGCTGGTGGCGAAGCTGACCGATATCGGCCAGGGCGAGCGGATGGTCGAGCTTGTCCGCGAGGGCGCTGAGAAGACCCGCACGATCTTGTTTGCCGAGTAGCACCACACACCCCGTTGTAGCAATGCAACGGGGTTTCTTTTTCTCGCGGGGCCTTGGCTTGCGACGACAGACACCGCAACGAGGCAGGGGAGTGACCTTTAGACAGCAGAGCTGTCTCCAACAGACGGATTGACCATCAATCCGAACAAGGAGGCACGTGATGCGCGACATCACCCACACCGACCTGGAACTGCTCTACCAGCTCGCCGACGGCATCGACGGCGAGGACGCCGATCCGGGCGCAGCACAAGAACTGCGCGACCTAGAGGCGGCAGGCACACCGCTGCCCTGGGCAGTGTTGTAACGACAGCGCAACCGCCCCGCAGCAGCAAAGCAGCTGCTTAAGTACCCAAATTGCACGGCAAATCACACCCACTCACGTAAGGAGAACCAACATGTCCAACCCCTTCAACAACGGCACCATCGTCGGCAACGCAGCTCGCGCACCCAAGCTGTTCGAGCACGCAAACGGCGGCGCGACGGTGAAGCTCAGCGTCTATGCGCGCAACACCTTCAAGAACAAGTCCACCGGCAAGGTGGAAAGCGAGATCGTGGAGCTGACCGGCTACGTCCAGGACGCCGCGAACCCCGGTGTGTTCGGCTGCATCGGCTCCGGCGATCGCGTTGCGGTGAGCTACTCGCTCAAGACCGACGTCTACACCGACAAGGACGGTGTGAAGCAGTACCCGCTGGTGGCGCGCATCGACACGGTGCAGCTGATCGATTCCAAGAAGGAGTCCGCTGCTCGCGCTGCCCGTCGCGGAGGCGAGGCGGCGACCGCCGCCCTGGCTGGCGCTGAGGGCGAAGAAGTACCGTTCTAACTACGAAACCCCGCAGGGAAACCTGCGGGGTTATTTTTTCAACCATTTCACACGCCAATTTGCTGCGAATCACTTGTGCAGTTTTACGGTGCAGTGGTGCGGTGCTTTTACTGGCGTTTCTGCTGCGCAACTCACTGCACTATGTAGTGTCTGTGACATTTCATTAACACGTAGGTTGCACTGTGTATTGGGCACCCATTTCATCGACACGTTTACTGCGCAATCAAATGCCCTGTCACTTTAATGACATGTGAATTGGGCAGTGAAGTGGTTTGTCATCCTATTGACACCTTTACTGCGCAACAGGATGACAACGACATTCTGCAGGTCTGTGTGCTGGCATGTTTGCTGTGCAGCACATGCGCCGTCGTACACACCGACGCGCTGCGCAATATCTCCGCCACTTAACCGGCCAATTCGCTGCGCAACGTAGTGACACTTGGCCCCGCTTAGCCGAGATTTCTTCGATTTTCGCCGAATCTCAGCGGTTTCATACCGCAGATGACCGACGACGCCGACGGCGCCCTGTACGGCCCGCAGACGGGCGTGCAGAGCGCATGGTGAGCTGCTAAAGCTCCATACCGCCGTCACGATCACGCTGCTGTTGCTGCTGGCGGCGCTTCTCGATACGCTCGCGCGCACGTTGCTGCGCCCCGCCCTTCTTGCCTGAGGTCTGCGACTGCTTGAACAGCGTGTAGCGCTCAAGCAGCTCCGGGCTGCGATGCAGTTCTTGCACCAGGAACTTCTTGTCCAGATGCTCCAACTGCTGTCCTGACTTCACCGCTTCTTCGATGATGATGGCTGCTTCATCTTCGGCGTCCGTGTGCGCGTTGCGGCGGATCTGATCAGCCTCATCGCGGGCATCCGTGCGCGTTACTGCAGCGTCGCGCGTGGCCTCGTCGCGGATGCTTGTGGCCTCATCTCGTGCTTCGCTGCGGATCGTCTCAGCGTCGCGCTCAGCCTGCTTACGGGCCTCGTCGGCTTGGCGTGTGATCGACTCCGCTTCGCTGCGGGCTGCGGCTGTAATCTCGCCCGCCTTGGCCTGTGCAGTCTCTTCGGCTCGTTCGAGCAGCTCGTCTGCTTGCGCTTCGGCAAGGCCCATGGTCTGCTCGGCTTCTTGCTTGGCCTTCTCGCGCGCGTCACTGCGGATCTGCTCGGCTTCTTGCTCTGCCTTCTCACGTGCCTCGTTGAGCACACGCTCGGCAACAGCGCGAGCCTGTTCTTCGGCGTGCTGCAACACACCTTGCGCTTTTTCGTTGGCAGCTTTTGCCTGTTCAAGTTCTTTTGCTGTTTGCTCGCGGTCACGATCAATTGCGTCCATATCGCGCTGCACGGATCGCTTCTTGACTTCCACATCATCCTCGCGCTTGGCGAGGTCGCGCTCCCGGTCTTGTTGTTCTGCGTAGCGTCCGAGGTTCAACGACTCGTCATGCCGCTCGGAGACTTCCAGTTCCACCGGATAGCCCAGCGAGTGCATGTGTTCGCGCAGGCCCCGTTGCGCGTCGATGAACTTCTGGTTACCCGAGATCTGCTTGCCCTTCTTCGGGCCGGATGTGTACCGCACTGAGGTGTCAGTGTTGTACGCGATGCCGGGGCGGCAACGGAGCTTGTCGGGATCTTCGGGCTTCGGTGAGAACGTATCCGCCTGGAACTGGATGTGTGGCGTTGATTCGTCGAAGTTCATATCACCGCCAGCGACTGCGTCGATACCGCCGGGAATGAAGTTCTCGGCGAGCCAACGCATTGACTCTTCGGGGTACATCATTGCTTCTTCGTAGTCGCGGGCTGCATAGCGCGGACGTTTCACTTCGCGCCCGTCCACCTCACTGGTGTAGTAGTCGGGGATCTCCTTGCACATCGACTTCGGCAGATACACGACGAACAGCGACGTCTCGAAACTGTTCTTCTGCACGCGCACTCCGTCCATCCGAGGCGTCTACGGCCGCCACAGGGCCGTACAGCCGCTGCCACAAAGATGAACCAATCGAGTCGCGGCGCTACACATTTGCATCAACAGCTGCCGCTGGATCTGCTGCGAGCGGGCGCTCGCGAAACACACGTCGCTGGCGGTGTCTGTTACATGCGCTTGCGCGCATATGGCCGCCGTGAACGTGATACGTCTGCACCGATAGTGTGTCTGTTGCACGGGCCGATATGGAGTGTGTTACTCAGCCCGTGTCGTTGACCCCCGCAGCAGCATCAACACCGCCTTGTGGCGGATAGCTCGCTGCGGGATGTTCACCACCCTGCAATGACCGCCTGACGGCGGTGCCAGAGTGCAGGGTGTGGCTGTGCGCACCACGTTAACGATGTCGGTCTTGCCGTTCGGTTAGACACCTTGCGCTCGCAGGCTCGCTGCAGGTGTCTCGATGACGCGGGAAGACGCCGCAAGCGGCGTTTCCACCCGTCATCGGCCCTTACTTTAAGACCGACATACAACGGACGTAGCCGCATGTGGTGCGCACAGCGTGGCGACCTGCAGGTTTTGCGTAGGCACCATGTGCGCTTCGCGCATCAACGGGCCGTTTCGGGTAAGGGTCGAAGACCGCATTAAGACCCGAAACACGCAGGTCGCAGCCCCCTTCTGTGTCAAAACCCCTATATGTTTGTCGTTATAGGGGTAGAAGGGGGAAAAGGGCATAAGGGGGTGCGACGCCTCCGCTGCGCTCCGGCGCTCGGCATAGCCGAGGCACTGCACCGGGTATTACTGCTCGCTGGCGCTCGCATAACCCGGTGCCCGGCGCTGGCGCGCCGCCCCCTACAGCCCCAGTCTCAGACCTCGCTCGCTCGGTCTGGCTGGTGCTGTCTTGCCCTCCGCTTGCGCTCCGGTCAAGATGCCCAATAGTGCAGCTGGCGCTGCACCTTGTGTGATGACCCATGCTCTGCATCACGACACTGCCGGCAATCCGATATATCCCGTTGATATACATTCGGATATGCCAGCATCGATGTGTCGTGTTTGGGTCATCACGAAACGCTCCATCACGGCAAGCCTGCCGAGATGGATATTGGCGTATCTCACGACGCGGCATTATGCGGCATGCGCCGCATACCATCTGCCGTCGCGGTTGCATCTTCAGCAGCACAGCTGCTGAAATCTGCTCTGTCCACGCTGCTGTCTTTGCTGCACCCACGGCCCCGTCTTCGGCATATTTCAAGTCCACACAAGACTATGCCGGCCAGAACCGCGCATAACAGCAGCGCGACATACCGCCAGCCATGTGGCGGATGATCCAGGCGACGGGGCAGACGTGTATATGCCCCGTCGCCGATACCGGCGCAAGCATCGTGACAGTGTCACGTGTAGCGGTGCCGCAGCCACCCGCACACACGCGAAAACCCCGCCCTTGCGAGCGGGGTGTGTGGCGACATCAAACGTGACGGCTGTACGTCGTCACGCCGCGTGGCCGTACACACATGAGGTGATTGCGTGTACGGCTAAAGGGTTAGTCGGGTACAACTTCTAGATGCCGCTTCGGCTTACTGCCCTCGGTGCTCTCAGGCGTGTCGCCGTCACCGTTCTCAGGTGTATCGCTGTCCCCTTCGGTGCTGGCGGACTTGTCACCGTCCCCTTCGGTGCTGGCGGACTTGTCACCGTCGAGATTCACCTCGAACTCTTCGGCATACTTGCGCAACTGCGCAAGGCGCTCCTTTGTCGCTTTGTGTGCACGGCGCGCCTCGTTCACGGTATCTTTTGCTTGCTGCTCATCGCGCAGCGCTGCTGCGTAATCGTCTCTGAAAGACATGGTTTGTTCTCCTTGGTTGAATGAACTGTTTATTTGGACTCGGGGCACGACGGTGGAGCGCGCGTGTGTAGTAGCACGGCCATCACCCATCAGCCCTCGCACTCAGTTCAAGACCCAGCCTGACTAGCTGAGCTAAGCGGCGGGATCTCGTCGTAGGCGGGTTTGTCCGCATTAGTGCTTCACACCGCCCAGCACCGTGACGAGCTGCTGGCGCTGCTCATCTGTCAGTTGGGGCGCTGCATTCACGACGGCATCGACGAAGCCGTCGAATAGCTGCGGGGCAGGGCGGCGTGCGGCCGCGAGGTAGGCGTCGAGATCGTCTTGGCGAATCCGATAGGCGGTGCCGAAACGGTGGAATGAAAGACGGCCCTCTTTAATAGCTTTTCGCAACGTGGACTCGGAGCCGACGCCGAGATCGGCGAGTTCCTGCAGCGTGTAAAAGCGTGGCGCGACGGCGGTAGTCGTGTCCTTTTCGGACATAGAAAAACGCTCCTGGGCAGATTGATCTGTCCCGGAGCGGGGTGCTTTACCGGCTTGCTATTCAGGCGGCTTGGAGTGCCGTGCTCAACTCGCTAGAACGGTGGTCTGCCGTCCCATCGCTTTACGGGAGCGCTTACTCCCTACCTGACCGCTTTTGTGGTTGGCAATGCCGTTGCCGACCGGTCTATCTCGTCGGAGGAACCGCGCCTATCACGGTCGAGAGGCTGTCTCTTTATGAATTATCCTCGGGGTTATCCCCCGTATGCGGCTGGCTAAACCAAAAACGAATTAAAACGCCACATACGGTCTGGGGGCCATCGTACGGAACTTATGCGTCGCGCACAATAGCCTGCGACCTAATCTTTACGAATCGAACCGAGCACGTTTCTACACGCCACGTGGCACGGCTGGGGTGTTGTGGTGGGGCAGCTGTTGTGTGGCGGCATGGTGACACGCAAGGGGCGCGCCTTTTTGTGACCTGTGACACGTCTATAGTGTGCTCGTTTCGTAGTTTTGACCTCGTTTCGTAATTTGCCGATCAAAATACGAAAAAATTACGAAACGCTCTACCTGCGGTTTCGTAGAACTACGAAAATCGGAAAACCAAATTACGAAACACGCGATAACGCTGTGACCTGCACAGACACGTCACATTTCGGGGATGTTTCGTAATTTTGCGGCATTTCGACCCAAACCTTTTAAGGGAGAGACACAGACACACATTACGGGCACATGTCTACGACATAGACCGTCCTCATTGAGGGCACGCTGCAGGGGTTGTAGCTATGTGACACGGCCGGGATGCTGCGTCACGGTGACACGCAAGGGGCGCGCCTTTTTATGACCTGTGACACGTCTGTAGCGCGCTCGTTTCGTAGTTTTGACCTCGTTTCGTAATTTGCCGATCAAAATACGAAAAAATTACGAAACGCTCTACCTGCGGT
>NZ_JBWPVS010000011.1:0-32846 GCF_056590235.1 Pauljensenia sp. C0170B4
ACCCACGGACACTAAACAGGAAGAACAGTCGCAAACGAACAGCACAAGCAACGCAACACTATTCAGCAAAACTAGCAACGCACCACACGTGAACGTTTGAAACTCAGCAGAATCGTGCGGGCGATCCAGGGTCATGAGGTAGAAGACTGGCGAGCGTCGTCAGATCGGAAAGAGCCTATTTTTTCAGGAGATCCGGCTCGCACACACTGCTGTTCTTCAACGGGTGTGATTGCAATTAATCGAACTCATACGACACGGTCAAAGCGGCATGGTCTGACATGCGCGCATCGTAAGAGGCGGCGCGATCAATCGAAAAGGACCGTGCCTTTTGCGCCAGATCCGGCGTCACAAACTGATAATCAATGCGCCACCCGGCGTCATTATCGAATGCTTTGCCTCGCCACGACCACCACGTGTATGGGCCTTGGACATCCCCCGCAAGCTCGCGGACGGTGTCGCACCAGCCACCCTCGGCCCATGACGACACAAAGGCAATTTCCTCGTCGAGCACTCCGGCACGCTTGTTGTGGTTCGGCTTCCAGTTCTTGATGTCCAATTCGGAGCGAACGATGTTGAAATCTCCCGCAATGAGAGCTTGACGCCCCTTCGCCGAATTCGCAGCTTTCAACAGTTCGCTCATGCGCGCTGACACCCTCGGCAGGTGCGCCATCTTGGCATCCTGCTTCGGTGTATCCTTCTCGCCCGAATGGAAATACGCCGACACAAGCGTCAGTGGAGTGGCAAATTCAAGGTCTACTTCCAGCCAGCGACCCGAATCCACATCACTTTCCTGGTCGTCCAGCGTTGTCCGCACGTCTCCGATCAGCGCCTCGTTCTCAATCGGGACAGCGACTGCTACGCCCGCACGCCCTTTCGCCCGCGATGGCACGGCCACAACATGCCACTGCGACCCCAGAATCTCACGCGTCACTTCTTCCGGCGCGCGCACCTCCTGCATCAGGAGGACGTCGGGGTGCTGGCGGTTCAACCAGTCGTTCAGTCCTCGTTTAGCGGCAGCGCGGATCCCGTTGAGGTTGACAGTCGTGACGTTCAGCATGCCTCTATTGTGCCCGAAACTTCACCGAGTGGTCGCATGCAAGCGACCACTCGACATCACGGACTTGGCAAGGCAGCGAGAAATGGCTACTCTATAGCCAACCAAGGATACCCCCTTGGGGTATTGATTTTCGTTGTCACCTAGCGAAAGGACGCCATGTCGCCCGATACCGATCACCGCGATTGCTGCGACGAGTCGGAGCAATCATCACCCCACAGCAGGCCCACATCCGCCGAGAAGTCGCTTGCAAGCGACCACTCGCATTCACATTCGCACTCGCATGCTGCCAGTTCCCGAGGGCGTCTGATTGCAGCCTTGTCCATTACGGCAACTGTCCTCCTCGTCGAGACAATCGGCGGCGCGCTTTCAGGATCACTCGCACTTTTTGCAGATGCCGGCCACATGGCGGTGGACTCCACCGGGCTGGTGATTGCGCTGATCGCGGCTCACCTTTCGCTGCGCCCGCGCACCGACAGATTCACATGGGGTCTCGCACGATCCGAAGTGGTCGCAGCGGCACTGCAGGCAGGTATGCTCGCCGCGATCTGCGTGATGATCGCATATGAAGCCATCGGCCGCTTCATGAACCCCGAGCAACTCGACACCCGCATCATGCTGATCGTCGGTATCCTCGGCCTGGCTGCAAACGTCGCTTCCCTACTCGTGCTGATGGGGGGCCGCAGTTCCTCGTTGAACATGCGCGCAGCGTTCCTCGAGGTTGCCACCGACGCGTTAGGGTCGGTCGCGGTCATCATCGGCGCGGTCGTCGCCCATTTCAGCGGATGGCTCCAAGCGGATGCCCTCGCCTCACTGCTCATCGCGTGCATGATGGCTCCGAGGGCGATCACGCTCTTGCGCCGCTCGGTGGCGATCCTGATGGAGGAAACACCACCCGGCCTGGAACTGGCAACGGTGCGTGAGCATATGCTCCATGTTCAAGGAGTCGAAGACGTGCATGACCTGCATGCCTCGACCATTGCGACAGGAGTGATAGCCCTGACGGCTCATGTCACCGTCCAACCCGAGCTGAACGAGCACGAGCGATCCGACATTTTGCACACACTCGCCAGCTGCGTACAGGAACACTTTCCCGTCACGATCACGCATTCCACGTTCCAGTTGGAAAGCCCC
The DNA here is from genome assembly GCF_056590235.1 of Pauljensenia sp. C0170B4. NCBI lineage: Bacteria > Bacillati > Actinomycetota > Actinomycetes > Actinomycetales > Actinomycetaceae > Pauljensenia > Pauljensenia sp. C0170B4. The sequence continues at coordinate 2,189 of NZ_JBWPVS010000011.1, forward strand.
CAGCACCGCGAACATGAACAGTTAAGGCACTAAGCTCACACCTGCGCATTTACACCTGAGCGGAGAAACCCGCCTGTCGCTCAGCCATTTCAACCACGTTCGCCAACAGGAGGGCACGCGTCATCGGCCCGACGCCACCGGGATTCGGTGACAGCCATGCCGCAACACGATCAACTCCGTCGGCTACATCTCCATGCAGCCGCGCCCGGCCATCAGCTTCCGTCACGCGCGAAACGCCCACATCCAGCACCGCCGCACCTTCACGCACCATGTCAGCGGTGATCAGTCCCGGCGAGCCAGCCGCAGCCACAACCACGTCAGCATTGCGTACCTGTTCAGCAAGGTTGCGCGTGCCCGTATGGCACAGCGTCACGGTCGCGTTGATGTTCTTACGCGTCAGCAGCAATCCGATCGAACGGCCGACGGTCACTCCCCTGCCAACTACGCACACATCCGCGCCGTTGAGTTCCACGCCGTAGCGTTCCAACAGCTCAATGACGGCGCGCGGCGTACACGGAAGGGGCGAGGTGATGTCACCCGCCGCGCGCAGTACCAGGCGGCCCAAGTTCATCGGATGCAGGCCGTCAGCGTCCTTATCCGGATCGATGCGCTCCAACACGGCCTGGGAATCGACCCCGGCGGGTAGCGGAAGCTGCACAATGAAACCCGTGCAGGCAGGATCAGCGTTGAGCTGGTCGACAGCCTGCTCGATATCAGCCTGAGAGGCCGACTCGGGCAAGTCAATGCGAATCGACTCGAGACCAACCTCCGCACAGTCACGGTGTTTGCCGGCAACATAGGTCACTGACCCGGGATCTTCACCCACCAGGATTGTTCCCAGCCCTGCATGAACACCGGCTTCGCGCAGCCGTGAGACGCGTTCAGCAAGCTCGCCCTTTATTGCAGTAGCGGTGGCTTTCCCATCCAGTACCTGTGCGGCACCTTCCCACGGCGCTCTCACTGCTGCAGCCCGTCGTACAACGGGAAGGCATCGGTCAGTGCACGCACGCGCGCCTGCAGACCCTCCATATCCACTGTTTCCTTGGAGGCCGCCTGAACCAATGCGGTCGCGATGATGTCGGCAACTTCGGTGAACTCCTCATCGCCAAAACCGCGCGTAGCCAGCGCCGGCGTTCCGATACGCAGACCGGATGTGACTGCCGGTGGGCGCGGGTCAAACGGCACAGCATTGCGATTGACCGTGATGCCGACTTCGTGCAGCAGATCCTCAGCCTGCTTGCCGTCAAGAGCTGAATCAACCAGGTCAACGAGCACCAGGTGCACATCTGTGCCGCCGGTGACCAGCTTGATGCCGACCTTCTTCGCATCGTCGCGTCCCAGACGCTCCGCAAGTTTCTGCGCGCCGGCAAGAGTTCTGACCTGACGATCCTTGAACTCCGGGGTCTGAGCCACTTTCATTGCGACAGCCTTCGCTGCCACCACATGCATCAGCGGGCCACCCTGCTGACCTGGGAACACAGCAGAATTCAGCTTCTTGCCCCACTGCTCGCCGCGCGCGGACAAGATCATGCCGGAGCGGGGACCCCCCAGTGTCTTGTGGACCGTCGTGGTCACCACGTCGGCGTGGGGCAGTGGGCTTGGGTGCAGTCCGGCTGCAACGAGGCCGGCAAAGTGCGCCATGTCAACCCACAGCGCAGCGCCAACCTCGTCGGCAATGCTGCGGAAAGCAGCAAAGTCAAGGTGACGAGGGTAGGCCGACCAGCCGGCAATGATCACACGGGGACGCTCACGCATCGCCACTTCACGCACCTGATCAGGCTCGATACGCATTGTTGTGCGGTCAACTTCGTATGCGGTGGCGTGGTACATCTTGCCGGAAAAGTTGATGCGCATTCCGTGTGTCAGGTGGCCGCCGTGAGCCAAGGACAGACCCAAAATCGTGTCCCCCGGTTTTGCCATCGCCATGAGCGCGGCGGCATTGGCCTGCGCGCCTGAGTGTGGCTGCACGTTGACGAAATCGGCACCGAACACTTTCTTGGCGCGTTCAATTGCGAGACTTTCAGCAACGTCCACTGCCTCGCACCCGCCGTAGTAGCGGCGTCCCGGGTATCCTTCGGCGTACTTGTTGGTCAGAACTGATCCCTGAGCCTGCAGGACTGCACGCGGGACAAAGTTTTCCGACGCGATCATTTCAAGGGTGGCACGTTGACGGTTCAGCTCATCATCCAGCACCTTTGCGATGTCAGGATCGAGTTCGGCCAACGTATGGGAGTTGAGAGAATCACTCATTGCTGCTCCAGTTTTCAATTCGCTTGTCTGGCTTTCACTAGTGGCGAGGGCGGCCCCAGCCGTACCTCGCTCGGTTGCGTGGCCCAGGCGGGCGACCGCGACAACCCTTTTTCGCTCCCCGGTGGTCATCCCACCTGTTCGCCAGTTGCGACAGATTCATCTTATCAACTGTGTTCCGCTGCGGAAACCGCCAGTGCGGACACTAGCGTGAGAACACAACGGTTCGGTTGCCGTTCATCAGGACACGGCGTTCGGCATGCCAACGCACTGCCTGCGCGAGGACTCGGCGTTCAACATCCTGCCCCAGCTCCACCATGTCGCGGGTGGAATCGGCGTGCGTAACTCGCGTGACATCCTGCTCGATGATCGGCCCTTCGTCCAGGTCGGCTGTAACGTAGTGCGCGGTTGCGCCGATGAGTTTGACGCCTCGTTCGTGAGCCTGGGCGTATGGGCGCGCGCCTTTGAACGAAGGCAGGAATGAGTGGTGAATATTGATGACGCGTCCGGCCATTTCACGGCATACCGAATCAGACAGGATCTGCATATAGCGGGCCAGGACAACCAATTCAACCTGCTCGGACTTGATGAGGTCAAGAAGTTCTGCCTCGGCGCGCACTTTTGAATCCTTGGTGACCGGAATACTGAGAAAGGGGACGCCGTAGAACTGTGCGACCGGCGCGAGGTCAGGGTGGTTACCGACAACTGCAACCACTTCGATAGGCAGACCTTGAGAGCGCTGCCGATAGAGCAGGTCCGTGAGACAGTGCCCTTCGCGCGAAACCATAATGACGGTGCGAAGCGGTCGCCCCAACTGGTCGACGCGCCAGGAGGCGTTGAACTTGTCGGCGATTCGTGTCAGGCCTTCTTCGACAGGACCTCGACCAACAGGTGATTCAGCTTCCATTCGCATGAAGAACAGGCCGGTATCCGGGTCACCGAATTGCTGCGACTGAATGATGTTGCCGCCGATGTCGCTCATGATGCCGGAGGCTGCGTGAACAATTCCTGGCTGGTCCGGGCAGGAAAGGGTGATGACAAGCTTGTCGATTGTCGAGGGGGGCACTGTCGAATCATGTTCCATAGTCCTAAGGGTAATGATTCACAGGCACTCCGGCCTAATCCAGTCCACCGCTTCTGATACGTGGTGTGCGCCGAGTGGTCGCATGCATGCGACCACTCGGCGACATAACGATGTGAACTCAGTTAGTGTGCGACTGGCATTTCCGCGATGGCGGCTGCGCTGATGACGCGCACTCCTTTGGGCAGGACAGCTTCATCCACCGTGAACTCGACGGAGTGCAGGCCGCCTTTCGACGGAGTGAAGATCAGCAGCAATGAGGCCTTTCCGCCGTTGTCCTGGACTCGCTTCATCATGAATGCGTAGTCTTCGGAAGCGGTCATTTCCACCCACTTCGGGTCATTGGCGCGTACGCCCACCAACTCGCCAGCTTCAGCGATTCGGTCCATCAGGTCCGGATCGGAATCCAGGGAGATGGCCTCTCCCATGCGCACGATCTCGTAGTCGCACTCATACATCTGTGCAGCCGCTTCGATCACGGTGCGGGCTCGGTGCTCCATGTACTCGTTGATCTCGGTCGTTGAACCGCGAACTTCCATCTCAAAATGTGTATGATCTGCGACAATATTGCGGGTATCGCCGGCAACGATCTTGCCGACACTCACGCGGGTCGCCCCTTCTGAGTGGCGCGAAATCGCATACAGGTTCAACACTGCGGTGCACGCGGCGAGAATGGTGTTCTTGCCTTTTTGCGGCGCGCCTGAAGCGTGAGCTGCCAGTCCTTTCAGATTCACGTCGTACTTCGTGGTGGCCAGAGCCCCGCCGGATCCGGGCGCGTAGTCGGATTCTTCGAAGTCGTGTGGCCATACGTGTTGCGCGAACATGACGTCGACGTCATCGACATGGCCGGCGGCCACCATCGATTTCGCTCCGCGAACGCCTTCTTCAGCGGGCTGAAACAAAATCTTCAGCGTTCCTGACCAGGAGTCCTTCATCTGTGCCATTGTGCGGGCAACACCCAGCCCCATCGTGATGTGAGCGTCGTGTCCACACGCATGCATGGTGGAGGCGTGAATGGAGTTAAAACCCTCATCCGCTGGGTAATACCCCTTTTCTGAGGATTCCTGCAGCGGCAGCGCGTCAATGTCGAAGCGCATGCCGACAGTCGGGCCGTCCCCATTGCGGAGAATTGCCACAGCACCCGTGTGTCCTCCGGCAATCGAGTGAACAAAATCGGCGTCGGCACCCTCGTCAATCGCTCGGGCAATTGCGGCCTCATCTTCTTCGGAGCTGGGCAGTCCCATTCGCTCCTCAGACAGGCACGCGTCCTTTCCCTGCAGGACCTCATAGCCCCACTCGCGCAGATGCTGGACGATGATCGACGTGGTGCGATACTCGAGGAATCCGAGTTCAGGATGTGCGTGGAAGTCGCGGCGCCACTGGACCAGGTCATCGGTCATGGCGTCGACATTCGATGTGAGTGTTTCAGCGATCTGCATTGGTAAAAGAGCCATGTTTCCTCCTTAAATGAAGGCTCGAAGCAGGTAATCCCACACGATCGACGAGGTGACCATGATCACGTAAGCGGGGATCATGACGGGGATTGTTCGTTTGACGAGGTCGACCGGGCTGACATCACCAAGTCCGGCAACTGCAATCACGACGCCTGCGATAGGCGACATGGAGCGACCGATGCCTGATGCCAGTTCCATTGGCTGAGCCAGGAACACGGTGTCAACGCCCAGGGGTTTGGCAATGTCGGGGATAAGTTCTGAGAACGCGAACCACGGTGCGTTGCCGGAGCCCATCAGGACCGCTGACAGGAAGATCACCAACGTCATGATGATGGTGATCGGAATTGCCCCCATATTGAATCGCTCGGCGCCATCAATAATGAACGAAATAAACCCGAGCTGGGTCAAACCGGCAGCAAACATCTGGCCGCCGACAATGAGTGTCACGATGTTGACGAATTGGCGACCCATGCCCTCGAAGAAAACGGAGAAAGCGTCCGCGCCGCGTTGGAATGAACGGTAGCGAATCATTTCGCAAATAACGGCGAGCATTCCGGAAATAATCATGGCAGTTGCCACGTTCATTTTGATGCTGGTAATCACGAAAGGCGAGAAAACAATGAGCAGGACCAGTGGCGTAAATGGAAGGAGCGCGTATGCCTTCGGGGTCGGCTTGTCGACACGTTCAGCTTCCTTGGTGTCCGCCTTGGTCTTGGCGGCGGTGTCGGACCCACCATTTGCAGCGCGTTGTGCCAGGGCCGACTTTCCGCCCGAGGACCTTTTAATACCTGCGAGCTCAGCCTTGATTTCATCCCAGTCTGCTTTGTCGGGAGTAGTTCCGGCCTTGCGGTCGAAGTACTGCTGGACGAAGTAATGGAGGATGAACACCGATGCGACGACCACCAGTGCGACGGGCAGCTGGTATTGAATAAAATATTCTTGGACGGTCATGCCGGACGTCTGGGCCGCCATATTGGCGTTTGAGGAAGCAGGGCCAAGGTCCAGACAGCTGCCGGTCGCGATGACGCCCGTGGCAGACAGTTTCGAGATTCCCAGGGATCGCAGGAGCGGATAGACGGTCACCATCAGCAGCATCGCCAGGCCAGCTGCCGATGGAATGATCAAGCACAGTGTCTGAGCCAGGATGTAGGTGGAGGCAAGAACAACGTAGGGCTTGTTGATCTTCTGGAGCGGTTTGGTTGCGATGGCGACCAGTGCTGATGATGCACCGACTCGGTCCATGACCAGCGAGAAACCGCCGACCGCCATGATGATCAGACCGAGCTTGGCACCTAGATTCCCGAACGTCTGAGTGATCTGGTCGAAGACATCCAGGAACGCCGAGCCAGTGGTCTGGTCTTCATCCATCAATGGTTTCATTGACAGTGGAATAGCACAAAGCAGCATAAATAGACCGGAAAAAATCAGGACGGTCTGCGGATGATAACGGTGAAAAATCAGATACGCCACAACCACGGTCGTGGCAGTCGCTATGAGGAACCCAATCATTTGAATCCTTTCGATATTGTTTCCACACTGCATCGTTGAAGTGATAACAAACTCTATCTCTGAAAACAGGGATGGCGCATTCATATTCAAGTATGCCAGTCACAGCACAAAAAGAACGCTGGATGCGCCTCCTGATTATTGCTCGTGGAGCAAGTCAGGGAGGGCGTTCCAGCGTTCTTCTGGACTGTCCTGCTGGCGAGAACTACTTGATGAAGCCGAGGGCTTTCACTGCGTCGTATTCTTCCTGCAGAGCCTTGATGTTGTGGTCGATGCCGGCGCGGGTGGCTTCGGAGATTTCGAGGCCTTCAACGATCTGGTATTCGCCGTTCACTGCGCGCACCGGGAAGCCGAAGGAGAAGCCTTCAGGAACGTCGTAGTGCGAGCCATCTGAATGCACACCAGCGGTGACCCATTCACCTTCGGGCGTGCCGTGGATCCAGGTGTGCATGTGGTCGATTGCGGCGTTGGCTGCTGATGCCGCTGAGGACGCGCCACGTGCGGCGATGATGGCGGCGCCACGTTTGGCAACGACAGGGCGGAATTCCTCGTCGAGCCACTTTTCGTCAACCAGGTCGGTGGCCGGCTTTCCGTCAACGGTGGCGTAGGAGACATCCGGGTACTGGTCGGCCGAGTGGTTGCCCCACACAACAATGTTCTTGATGTCGCTGACAGCTGCACCGGTCTTGTGGGCCAGTTGACTGATGGCGCGGTTGTGATCCAGACGCATCATGGAGGTGAAGCGGTTGGCTGGCACATCGGGCGCAGCGTTGGCTGCGATCACGGCGTTCGTGTTGGCGGGGTTGCCCACGACCAGGACGCGCACATCTTCGGCTGCACCAGCGTTGATTGCGGCACCCTGAGGTCCGAAGATTCCGGCATTGGCTTCGAGCAGGTCAGCGCGCTCCATGCCCTTCGAACGCGGGCGCGCACCCACGAGCAGGCCAACGCTGGTTCCCTCGAATGCCTTGGTGGCGTCATCGAAGATGTCGACGCCGGCCAGCAGCGGGAATGCACAGTCGTCGAGCTCCATGGCTGTGCCTTCAGCTGCCTTGACAGCCTGGGGGATCTCCAGCAAATGAAGCTTGACTGGAACGTCGGGTCCGAAAATTGCGCCTGATGCGATGCGGAAAAGCAGCGCGTATCCAATGTTTCCAGCGGCACCGGTTACGGTGACGATTTTGGGTTGAGCCATGATGTGGAACTCCTTGATTGAATGATCGAGCGTTCCCGGTAGGGTTCGCGTTCCGGCCCGGATCCGTGCTCCGAGCTCTCATGACAAGCCTACGGCGCAATTTTGTCCTTTACTAGGGAAAGCAGTCCCAAGTTTGCGACGACTCTGTGCAAAACGGTCGATCTTTTCCGCATTTATAGGCGTTTCTAAGGTGTAAAAGAGTCGCCCTCGTCACTAAAATGTCACCCATGGGTTCGAAGAAGAAAAAGAAGCGCGCCGACCGAGCAGATGCCGTGCCTACACGTGCCTCGACGATGGATTCTTCCCGGCAGCGAGGCTGGACAACTGATCCGCGCAAACTGCTTGCCGTTCACGGAGAGCTGGATTTGGCAACCATTTACCGTGACAAGACTCCCGGCTGGGACGAGGGTAAGAAGGACGGCCAGAAAGCTATGGAAGATCAGGCAACTGATCTGGCCGAGCTGCAGGAACGACTCTTTGCGCAGGCTCACAGCAATAACGGCAGCTCTGAAGCCGTGTTGATCGTCCTCCAAGGGCTTGATACCGCCGGTAAGGGCGGCATTGTGCGGCATGTGATGGGGCTGGTGGACCCGCAGGGCGTGTCTCTGGCGGCGTTCAAAGCCCCCACGAAAGAAGAACTCAAGCACCATTTTCTGTGGCGCATTCGCCGCGAGCTTCCCGAACCTGGAATGATTGGCGTGTTTGACCGCTCCCACTATGAGGATGTCTTGGTGCCGACGGCGCAAAAACTGGTGGGTCACGATGATGAGCATGGGCGCTCATGGGTCGTCGACGACAAGACCCTTCGAGATCGCTACCGCGCCATCAGGCGTTTCGAAAAGCGCACCCTGGAAAAGGGTATTCATATCATCAAGATTTTCCTTGCGATTTCTTTTGAAGAGCAGGGGGAGCGGCTGCGTGAGCGCCTCGACCGTCGTGACAAGCACTGGAAGTTCTCGACTGGCGACCTGGTGGTGCGCAATGAGTGGTCGCAATATCAGCAGGCGTATCAGGAAGTGATTTCGCGGACCTCCACTGATGACGCACCGTGGTATGTTGTCCCCGCTGATCGCAAGTGGTATGCGCGATTGGCGGTTTCAGAGATTCTGCGCCGCACGCTTATCGACATCAATCCGTCGTGGCCTCAGGCCGACTTCGATGTTGACCAGGCGCTTGTTGATTTGGAGAAGACGACGTCGCCGGAGGCTTTGGCTCGCTTTGCGTTCGAGCGTTCAGATTCGCATGAAGAGTTCCTCGACGCCCTCGCCGTAATGGACGAGGACGACGACGAGGGTGACTCTGATGACTCACAGTCCGCTGATTCAGGTGATGATGCGGATGAGATTCGCCTGTCAACTGACGCGTTCCGATACAACTAACTGTCGGAGCACGTAGCTGCCGGAACACGATGAGCGCGGTAGATGCACGGGAGTGCTCACGGTGATTCGTACAGCATGCCCGCACCGCGAGGCTTGGGCCGTCAGGCGCTCCGCAGTTTGAGCCATCGGAGAAGGCATCCGCCCCTTCCGGGGCGGCCACACGTTTACTGGCGGGAAGTACCCTTCGCGTCGTTTACAGGCGGCGAATAAACTCCACTGCAACTTCAAGCGGGACAGGATCTTGCTTGATGAGGGCCCGCGTTGCCCTGATTTTGCCGCGCAACCACCGCTGCGGCGGTGATCAGAAGGATCAGAACAACACTCGCGCAAATCCCGACTATCATCGCGGACTCCATCCCTCGACGTTTGTCTCCATTCCGGCTTTCTTGAAATCCCCCTCTAGGATGTCAGAACTCGGGGAACGTCTCCTTGGCCTACTGCCGTGTTGTTGAGATTTTATCTGCACCGACTTATGTGCCGATGTGTTTGCTTTTCTTACCATGGTCCACAGAGTTTCTACCTCTCTTATAAATGCCGACCGCGACCGAATGTCGGCACTTAGAATCTTCGTGCTGAAGCGCCCGAGTACTGCCATGAACCACATCGCCGTTAGCCTTCCGCACACAAAAGTGGCTGCAGGAACTATCTCAGTTCCTGCAGCCACTGGCAAGCATTCAGATATACGGCGCCGAGTCACCCCGTCGGCTTACCCATCGGTTGCTTAGTCCCGCCGGTAGGCGCGGTAGTACTCGATCAGCGCGCGAGTGGAAGAGTCCACCGACGCCAAGACGTCCTCATCGCCGGTAATGGCAGGCATCAGGCCGCGGGCGAGCACTTTACCAAGCTCCACGCCCCACTGATCGAAGGAGTCAATCCCCCAGATAGCGCCCTGGACAAAGGTGATGTGCTCGTACAGAGCAATCAACTGCCCCAGAACTGACGGTGTCAGGCTGGGTGCCATGATCGACGTGGTCGGACGGTTTCCACCGAAGATGCGTGCCGGCACGATTCCCTCGGGAGTGCCTTCCGCGCGTACCTCCTCAGCAGTCTTGCCAAACGCCAGCGCCTGAGTCTGAGCGAAGAAGTTCGACAGGAACAGTTCATGCATGTCGGCACCATTCTCACCGGCGCTTTCGTCGCGCAGATTCCACGTCGGGTTGGCGAATGCGATGAAGTCGCTCGGCACCATGCGCGTCCCCTGATGAATCAACTGGTAGAAAGCATGCTGACCATTCGTGCCAGGCTCACCCCAGAAGATTTCACCCGTGTCGTAGTCCACCCGAGCCCCGTCATAGCGCACTGACTTGCCGTTGGACTCCATCGTAAGCTGCTGCAGGTAAGCAGGGAAACGGTGCAGATACTGTGAATATGGCAAAACCGCGTGAGTGTCAGCACCCAGGAAGTTGCCGTACCACACGTTGAGCAGACCCATCAGCAGGGGTACGTTGTCTTCAGGTTTGGCGGTCGCGAAGTGCTGGTCAACCGTGCGCATACCGGTGAGGAATTCCTCGAAGCGTTCCGGACCAATTGCCACCACAAGGGACGTACCAACCGCGGAGTCCACCGAATAGCGCCCGCCGACCCAGTTCCAGAATCCAAACGCGTTGGCAGGATCGATGCCGAATTCCTCGACCTTGTCCAGAGCAGTCGACACCGCAACGAAGTGGCGCGAGATCGCTTCTTTTTCACTCACCGTTCCGGCGCTCTGCTCACCAGCGGCGCCCGCCGATTCGGCAGAGCCCCCCTCGGCAATGATGCCGCGTTCGCGCAACCCGGACAGCAGCCATTGACGCACGACCTTCGCGTTCGTGATTGTCTCAAGGGTTGTGAATGTCTTCGAAGCCACGATGATCAGCGTGGTCTCAGGGTCAAGGTCCTTCGTTGTTTCTCCCGCATCGGTCGGGTCGATGTTGGAGATGAAGCGGCATTCGATGCCATCCTGGACGTACGGCTTGAGCGCCTCGTATGCCATGACGGGACCGAGATCGGATCCGCCGATGCCGACGTTGACAATTGTCGTCAACGGTTTTCCGCTGGCGCCCAGCCACTTTCCTGCACGAACCTTGTCCGCGAAAGCGTAGATCTTCTTGAGTTCTGCGCGCACATCCTTGACCACGTTGACACCGTCAACTTCCAAAACGTCATCGGGTGCGCGGCGCAGGGCGGTGTGCAGCACTGCGCGGTCCTCGGTGACGTTGATGTGCTCGCCGCGCAGCATGGCGTCGCGCCGCTCCCCCACGTTGCACTGCTGCGCCAGCACAAGGAGGCGCTCCAGAACGTCGGAGGTGATGAGGTTCTTCGACAGATCCACGTGCAGGTCACCCACGCGTCGCGTCCACTGCTGGGCACGGTTCGGCTCGCTCTCGAACCATCCGCGCAAGTCAGGAACAAAGACTTCTGCCAACTCGTCGAGTTGTCCCCAAGCTGAGGTTGTTGTCGGATTAACGGGAGCTTCCATCCCCATTGCGTCCTCCTTCATAGAGCGTATGTCTGGGTCACAGTGCCGCAGCGCTCACTCGCCATCAGCTGGAACAGGCTCAGCCAGCGAGATCGACACGTCGGTCAGTGGTGTATCTGAATGCTCCAAGGATACGGCAGACAGCACGGGCAGCAGTTCGAGCCACCATTGTTCAATTGGCCTGCGGTTCTCAGAGTCCAAATCAGCTGACATTGATTCTACCGGCCGCGCCTCAATGTCGTTTTCAATCATCCCGATATAGACCGCGCGGTGGTCATCAGCATCAAACTGTTCAGCCAGGTGCTTCAATGCGTAATACACGAGCCTTGTGGCGAGCAGTCGGTCAAAGGGAGTCGGTGCTCCTCCCTGCTGCAGATGGCCGAGGGCGGAGTCACGCACGTCGAAAAGCCCTTGACCTTCAGCTTCGAACACTGAGGCGAGGAATTCTCGGTCATAATGCGCGGACACTTCTTCATTGACAACCACCAGGAACAGGCGCCGACCTTCTTCGAACGCTCTGCGCATGCGCTTGGCGTCCTTGTCCAGATCGGCCAGGTCGAAATTGCGCTCATGGATGTAGGCGTATTCGGCGCCGGTTGCCATCGCGGCCATGAGGGTGAGGTAGCCGCAACGTCTGCCCATCGTCTCGGCAACAAAGCAGCGCCTCGATGCGGCAGCCGATTCCTTGATACGGTCCAGCGCCCACACAGCATTGTTCAGCGCGGTGTCAGCACCAATAGACAGCTCCGCGCCGGGAAGATTGTTGTCAATTGAGGCCGGCACCAGGATCATCGGAATCTTGAACGCTGGGTATCGTACCCGCTCAGCAGTCATATGTTGGACTGCCAGGTACGCGTTCAGTCCTCCGATAATGACGAGGGCGTCGATGCGGTTGCGTTCGATTGCACGGCCAATCTCATAGAACTGTTCCACTGTCGGAATCGCGCGGCGAGTGCCCAGCTCCGCACCACCGTGGAAGGCCCAGCCTTCTACGTCAGACCACGTGAGATCGCGGACTCTTCCATCCATCAGGCCTGACCATGATCCGTCAACGCCCAGCATCCGCCAGCCTCGTGCGATACCCAGACGAACCGCTGCGCGAGCTGCAGTGTTCATACCAGGTGCCAGTCCGCCGACATGCAGGATCGCGACTCGTTTCGCGTCGTCTGCAATCGTGATGTCAACCGGAGGCGCTGACAGTATCTCATTGACTTCCAGCATGGTTGAGAACGAGGAACCTCGCGCCTGCTGCGCTGCCGTATAGTCGCCAGCCGCGATCATCGCTTTGACGGAGCGTGTGCGTTTAATTGCTCTGGTGAGCGGAATACGAGTGACGCGATTGTGGCGCACGCCCAGCACACATGGGGAAAAATCGTCGCCTGCTTTCACAAGTTCCTGGACGGCTGCGTATCCGAGCAGTGTCGACATCCAACGGTCGTATGCCGAGGGTGATCCGCCTCGCTGAGTGTGGCCCGGGATTGTGATGCGGGGGTCTTCGCCTGTTCCTTCACGTAACGCGTCGGCCACGTTTTGCGTGGTGATTGGTTCGCCGTCTTGGTCGGTGGCTCCTTCTGCGACGAGGATCATCGATTCGCGTCGTCCGGCTGCGCGTCCTGCGAGGAGCTTGGAGCACATGTCTTCCTGCCAGCCGGGGCCTGCCGGGTTTTCCGGCGTAAATACATAATCCGCGCCGCCTGCCACTGCCGACATGAGCGGGAGGTACCCACAATGCCTGCCCATTACTTCGATGATGAAGGTACGTTGGTGCGATGCCGCGGTGGAGGATATGTGGTCGATGGCGTCGATGATGCGGTGCAGCGCGGTGTCCGCACCGATCGTCATATCTGTGCCGACCAGGTCGTTGTCGATGGATCCAACCAGGCCGACCACCCGAAGGTACTCATGGCGGCGGGCGTCCTCATCGCTGATTTCCCCCTCGTCGCGAAGCTCACGGATGTGTTGGGGCCACTCGTCCTGAAATTCTTCTGAGCCTGACAGGGAGCCGTCGCCGCCGATGGTGACGAGCCGGTCGATTCCGTTCCTGACAAGGTTCAGGACTGCGCGGTGGCGCCCCTCGTACTCGCGGAATTCGTCGCACCGTGCTGTGCCGATGATGGTTCCGCCTTCAGCGAGGATGCCTGACGCGTCTGACCATCCCATTTCCTTGATGGCGTCTCCGCCGCTGACAGCACCTGCCCACCCTTCCATAATGGCGTAGGGGTGCGCCCCGCGGGCCAGGCAGCTGCGAACAACGGCGCGCACGGCTCCGTTCATTCCTGGAGCGTCACCACCAGACGTGAGGACGCCGATTCGCGGAGCATCAGGATCTGTGTCGACCTGCGGCGTATTGGGATCATGCGTATTCGACGAATTATCGAGGGTCATTGCCTCGGTGCTGGTTGGCTCAGTCGACATGAAGTTCCTCCAAAATCGTACCGGTGCGTCTGCGTTGCTGGCCTCGCAGGTCACGAAGTTCAGCATGCCCGTAACTAGACTACCGTCAATTGGCCCCATGGGGCATCTCGCAATTGCCCGCTCATCGTGTCAGTGACGGCCACCGCGGCGCCAGTGAATTCTCGCTTCACCATTGCGACACGCGTTCCTCCCTTCGCCCGTTTCTTTCCCCCTCACTTTCCCCCCTCGCCCCTCTTCATTCCCCTGCCCCCTCACGTCGTTGCCTTTTTCCCCCTCTCCTTCTCTTCGCCCCCTTTGCCCTCTTCGCCCCCTTCTGTCGATCAGGACGAGGTACGAGGGTGACCTGATCAGTTTTCATCACCATCGATGCAGTTCAGAGCGGTTCGCCTGAAAAAGAGTTACCAGTTCAGCCGCCCAGATCGACAGTTGTGTAAGTGGAGGGGATGGGTGGAATGGTCTCGCATCAGATCGACAGTTGTGTAAGTGGCGGGGATGTGAGGAGTGGTCTCGCATCAGATCGACAGGTGGGTATATGGGAGGGCGCCAACAATGCGTAGTAGACGAGGACTGCGCGCGAGTGCACCCACTTAGCCGATGGGCCTGAGTGCGGTTAACGCTTTGCGAGGCTGCGCGCGAGTGCACCGACTATGCACACCAGCACAGGACACCGACTATGCACACCAGCACAGGACACCGACTATGCACACCAGCACAGGACACCGACTATGCACACCTAAACGACAGGTCTCCGCGTACATCGACACACCGCATGAAAGAGCGGCGCAGCATCTGCCGTGGACACTGCGCCGCTCCTTCAGGTAACAGCTACGAGCTACTTCAATCTCGCCTGCAAGTTTTCGTCCAGAGCTGTCAGGAACTCTTCCGTTGTCAACCACTGCTGATCCGGTCCGATCAGTCGTGCCAGATCCTTCGTCATCTGGCCGCCCTCGACAGTCTTGATAACGACGTCTTCAAGGGTCTGCGCAAACTCGGTCACTTCCGGCGTTGAGTCCAGCTTGCCGCGGTGTGCCAGGCCTCGGGTCCACGCGAAAATCGAGGCAATCGGGTTGGTGGAAGTCGGCTTGCCAGCCTGATGCTGACGGTAGTGGCGCGTAACTGTTCCGTGAGCGGCCTCGGCCTCCATCGTCTTGCCATCTGGGGTGAGCAGAACTGACGTCATGAGGCCCAGGGAGCCGAATCCCTGTGCAACGGTGTCGGATTGGACATCCCCGTCATAGTTCTTACACGCCCAGATGTACCCGCCTTCCCACTTCAGTGACGAGGCGACCATGTCGTCGATCAGACGGTGCTCGTACGTCAGTCCTGCTTTTTCAAACTCGGCCTTGAATTCGTGGTCGAAAATGTCCTGGAAGATGTCTTTGAATGCCCCATCGTAGGCCTTCAAAATGGTGTTCTTCGTTGACAGGTAGACGG
This sequence comes from Pauljensenia sp. C0170B4, assembly GCF_056590235.1. Classification (NCBI taxonomy): domain Bacteria; kingdom Bacillati; phylum Actinomycetota; class Actinomycetes; order Actinomycetales; family Actinomycetaceae; genus Pauljensenia; species Pauljensenia sp. C0170B4. The sequence continues at coordinate 17,358 of NZ_JBWPVS010000011.1, forward strand.
GGTATCCGCGCTGCAGTCCGTATGCGAATGAGGCGCGCGCAAAGTCGGCAATCGATTCGTTGAAGTTGTACATGCCCATGGCAACGCCGCCACCCTCGGGCACCTTGACGACCTCATGTTCGATGGGCTCAGATCCGTCTTCAGGGGTAAAGGTAATCGTGACCGTGCCGGCCGAGGGAATCTTGAAGTCTGTTGCGCGGTACTGATCGCCAAATGCGTGACGTCCCACAACGATTGGCTTGGTCCATCCAGGAACAAGGCGCGGAACGTTCGAGATGATGATGGGTTCGCGGAAAATGACGCCACCGAGGATGTTGCGAATCGTGCCGTTGGGAGAACGCCACATCTTCTTCAAACCGAATTCTTCGACACGCGCCTCGTCAGGAGTGATGGTGGCGCATTTGACGCCGACACCGTGTTCCTGGATAGCGTGCGCTGCATCGATCGTCACCTGGTCGTCGGTGGCATCGCGGTTCTGGATCGACAGGTCGTAGTAGCGCAAGTCGACGTCCAAGTACGGGTGGATGAGGCGATCTTTGATGAATTGCCAGATGATCCGTGTCATTTCATCGCCGTCAAGTTCGACGATTGGTCCTTGTACCTTAATGGTTGACATTGTCGGACTGCTCCTTACGGTCTTCAGATCTTCGCAATCAGCACGCCATCTACAGCGCGCGCGGTGATGTGGTTCACCTAAAAAGAAGATTACTCGATATCGAGATATCTTTCAGCACTCTGGCAGGTTTTTGCTCTCGATGGCCGGCTTCGCGCGTGGCACCCGGGCTGGTGTGATTTCTGGCGAGGGATGCAGGGCTTTGACAAGCGAAGATTGTGACGATGAGTGCAGGGCCTGGGCAGGCAAAGATTTTGCCGAGGGATGCTGGGCCTGAGCTGGAGACAGTTGCAGAAGTGAGCCGACGGGGCGCATCAAATCTAGCTGGCCAGGGCTGCAGAACCCGAGCTTTCGGTGGCGAAGGAGTCCGACTGGCGGAGCTCGCCACACCTAGCTGGCGACGGTCGCAGTAAAGGGCGAGAGGAACCAGATGGCGCTCGCCAAACCGGCGTACAACGCGACGTCGAAGAAGCGGCGACGCGAGCCGAACCACACAGGAGTTGGCCATATCGCCCGCGTTACAGCAAAGACATACAACATCACAATCAGCACAACCACCGCCCGATGCGGATGGTCGAACAGCGTGAAGACCACCATCGTCACCACGCCAAGGCACGTCAAAATAATCGTCGCGGTTCGCAGTATCGCGTTCATGCGACGATCGAGCGGATGCGTCCGACCGTGCTCGGAGCCGGCTTCAGATGTACTCATTGCCTTTACTGTATCGGCTCTGCTTCGTCACACCTACTGCGCCACATCAAGTGACAGAGTCGGCACCGTGCACGCCACCTGAACAAGGCAGCACACACGAACAATCCATGCGTCGCGCACACATCCATCACAAAGACCTCAAAAGGAGACGCACACCACTGAAGTGCCCCAAACGTGGGCACATCCACAACGTTTTGCCCCAAGATTACGGCATGGGTCACGCTCGCGGCGATACCATGAAACCAGTGTCCCGTCGTCGCGAATCCGGTGAGGGACTTCCTCGTAGTAGAGCTAGGAGAGACAGTGACCGACCGCTACCTCGTCATTCAACCCGAACCTACCGTCAACGCTGCACAGATATGCGATGACCTCGTATCTGCACTGGAAAAGGACCACTCAGTGACCCGTGCGGACACCCTCCTGGGCACTTCCATCACAGAGGTTGCGCAGGACTCCGCTTCAGCTTTCGCTCACGTCATCAACGCCGTTCGCGCCGATTCATCCGACGTAACCCTGCTCGAACATGCAGACTTTTCCGCAGTGCCCACTTTCGATTCAATCGGATGGAGCCTTGACGTCGCAGCCTCCGTAGGTGCGCGCGTCATCCTCGTCCTCGATGCCGAGGGCGTCCCTGCTGACCTCGTGAGCGTGCAGGCCCAGGCGGCATGCGCTCGCGCCAGAGCCCACCACGCACAAGTCGTGGCGCTGATCGTTCCGGGCGTGCGCGCCGAATCCGTTTCATGCGATCAGATTCCCGTCATTTCGGACCGCCTCGACCAGAACACCGTGGAGCAGATTACCTCGGCAAAACTGGCAGGTGTCGTGACCCCCGTGTCATTCCAGGCTGACCTCATTGATCGTGCCCGCGCCGATCGCCAGCGCATCGTCCTTCCTGAGCCTGATGACGATCGCGTTCTGCAGGCGGCTGCTGAGGTGCTCGAACTGGGCATTGCCGACATTATTCTGCTGGGCGATGAAGCTGCCATCCGCGAGCGCGCACAGCAGCTCAACCTTGACATCGCAGCCGCGCGCGTCGTGGCACTCGACGATGCTGAACTGGTCGAAAAGTACGCCGAAGAATTTGCTCGCCTGCGCGCTAAGAAGGGCGTCACCATTGAGCAGGCCCGCGAGAAGATCCGCGACGTGTCCTACTTCGGCACGATGATGGTGCACATGGGCGATGCTGACGGCATGGTGTCCGGTGCAGCTCACACCACGGCTCACACGATTGTGCCCTCCTTCCAAATCATCAAGACGGCACCGGGCGTGTCGATCGTTTCCTCCGTGTTCCTCATGCTGATGAAGGATCGCGTGTGGGTCTTTGGCGACTGCGCCGTCAACCCGAACCCCACGCCAGAACAGATCGCTGACATCGCGATTTCATCAGCTAAGACTGCCGAGCAATTCGGCGTGGAACCGCGCGTCGCAATGCTGTCCTACTCGACGGGCACGTCCGGCTCCGGCCCCGATATCGACGCAACTGTGGAGGCCACGCGTCTTGCCCGAGAAAAGGCCCCCGAGCTGGCCATCGAAGGCCCGATTCAGTTCGATGCTGCGGTGGATCCGGCGGTTGCCGCCAAGAAGGCGCCCGATTCTGATGTTGCCGGACAGGCGAACGTGTTCATCTTCCCGTCACTGAATGCCGGCAATATCGGCTACAAGGCCGTCCAGCGCTCGTCTGGCGCCGTGGCTGTCGGCCCGGTGCTGCAGGGGCTGAACAAGCCCGTCAACGATTTGTCTCGAGGAGCTTTGGTGGAAGACATCGTCAACACCATCGCTCTGACCGCTGTCCAGGCACAAGGCTGAGCAGTAGTCAGGTGGTGCGCCGCCACTCCAGGCGCACCACCAGATCCCATTTGTCACTATTTACGGAAACTTCCAACGAAAGGCCACCCGCGTGTCCACAGTTCTGGTCATCAACTCCGGATCGTCCTCCATTAAATATCAGCTGATCAACCCCGTGTCGGGAGACGTCCTCGCCAAAGGAATCGTCGAACGAATCGGTGAGCCGGTCGGCATCATCACGCACAAGCATGCGGGCGAGGAACTCGTTCGTAAAGAGCCGGTCCCCGATCACGGTGATGGGCTGCAGAAGGTTCTCGCCATTTTTGACGAGGTTGGCCCCACGCTTGCTGAAGCTGGGATTGTGGCCGTTGGCCACCGAATCGTGCAGGGCGGATCCTACTTCGATGGGCCCGCACTGGTGGACGATCATGTGCGCGCGTTGATTGAAAAGCTGTGCACGCTGGCACCGTTGCACAACCCTGCACACCTCAAAGGCATCGATGTTGCGCGTGAGCTGATGCCCGACGTACCGCACGTGGCAGTCTTTGACACCGCGTTCTTCCAGCATCTGCCCGAGGCGTCGGCAATGTATGCGATTGACCGCGATGTTGCCCGCCAGTACGGTATCCGCCGCTATGGTGCTCATGGCACGTCTCACCAGTTCGTCTCCGAAGAGGTTTCCAAGATGCTGGGCCGCGATGACCTCAAGCAGATTGTGCTGCACTTGGGCAACGGCGCGTCGGCCTCGGCCGTGGACAGCGGGCGCGCGATCGACACCTCGATGGGGTTGACGCCTCTGGAGGGCCTGGTGATGGGCACTCGTTCAGGCGACATCGATCCAGCTGTTGTGTTCCACCTGCAGCGCGAAGCAGGTATGACAGTTGATCAGGTTGACGAATTCCTCAACAAGCGCTCCGGCATGAAGGGCATGACCGGCGAAGCTGACATGCGCACCAACTGGGAGCTCATTGAAAACGGTCCTGAGGAGATTTCCAAGCGCGCACGCGCGGGCATGGATGTGTACATTCATCGCCTGGTAAAATATGTGGGCGCGTACTGGACGGAGCTGGGCGGACTGGACGCCTTGACGTTTACCGCTGGCATTGGCGAAAACGATCCGGGCGTGCGTGAAGAGCTATGTGATGCCCTCGCACCGTTCGGTGTGAAGATCAACCATGATCTGAACTGGGAAAACTGGCATGTCAAGGCTCCGATCGTCCTGTCACACCCTGATTCGTCAGTCACCGTTTTGTGCTACCCCACCAACGAGGAGCTGGCGATTGCACGTCAGGCTTTGAGCCTGGCTCAGCATGACTGAAAGAACAGGTTCCCGGAAGCGCTCCTGAGGAGACATGTCTGAGGTATTCCTCTCGGATCTGGCTCCTCGGGGCGTGACCGGATTCCCTTCCTCTGATATTCGGAGGAGGAACGATGAACCGATGGTGCTGCGCACAGATGTGATCGCTGCCCTGCGCATTGATACAGAAAGTACGGAGACATGGCTCTAGCTGTTTTCACCATCTTCGCGTGGGTCAGCGCGGCTATTTTGCTGGCTGCCGGCGGCTACCTTATCAACCAGGCCCGGCGTATTCGACGCCCTGACCTCCCCATGGGATCATCGTGGGGTATCCCGATTGAAGAAGCGCGCGTCAGCGAAGGAGCATGGCGTGCCGCTCATCGTGCAGCGTGGCCACTGGTCGGTGCCGCCGGTATCATCTGTGCCGTCCACTCCATTGCAATCATCATGACGTTGTTGTTTATGGGCGACGATTTTTCTTCTTTTGTCCTGATCCTGATCTGCATGGGTCTGTTCACCGCTGCACTGGTGCAATGGTTGGCGCGTGCTGGAGCGAAGTCTGCGGCACGCGCAGCTGTGGCTTCAGAATCTGACGTGGATTCTGACTCTGACTGAGCCGCGCCCAGCGCTGCTGCCCACTGCGAGGCACAGGCGCTTCGCTGGAAGTGCGGCGGCTTAGCTCAGTCGCCCTCGTCGATCGCGAGGGGCAATGATCCACGCCGTCGCCAATGTCAATGCGCCACTGACGGCAAGCACGGCCAGGACTGCCCGCAACGAAGTAGCTTCAACAATCATGCCCATGATCGGCGGCGACAGCAGAAACGCCAAGCGCATCAACCACGTCACGATTGTCAGGCCACTACCTGTTTTCATCCCGGGAATGTTGTCTGCCGCGTTCATGGCGATTGGCACAATTGCCGAGCATCCCGCACCGGCAAGAACCATCGCGAGGATCATCGTGGCCACATGCGGGTAGACGAAGGCAACAACACCGCCGACAAGCACCATGGCACCGCCTATGAAACTCGTCCCGCGCGCACCGATCGCGTCGATCACCTTGTCAGCAACGATTCGGCCGATGGCCTGCGAGAAGAGCAGCACGACAAACGCGAGTCCTGCAGCTCCACCGGGGATCCCCAGATAGTCGCGCATAATCAGAGCGGACCACGCGTTTCCGGCGTCTTCAACCAGCGTTCCTGAGATCGACAGGAATGTCAGCGTTGTGATGGCAACAAGAGTGCTGATGGCCACCGGACGTACCTGCTGCGTCTGAGTTGATTCCGCTTGGTCACTGGCGATATCGGGGCCTCCCGGTGTTGTGCGTCCCGACAATGTCATTGATTCGGCGTCGGTGATGCGTTCGATACGCTCCGGTACGTCATCGCTGCCGGGAAGGGTGAAGCGGTACGCAGTGAATCCGACAATGATGAAGATCAGTGATGAGCCGGTCAGGTGCCAGCCCAGCGGAATGTGCAGCGAGGTGGCGAGGGAGCCCATGAGGCCGCCAGCCACTGCACCGATGGACCACGCCGCGTGGAAGGAATTAATGATGGAACGCCCATAGAGTTTCTGTACACGCAGGCCGTGGGCATTTTGTCCCACGTCGGTCACGGAGTCGAACGCGCCGCCAGAGAAAAACATGACGGCGTACAGTATGTAGACGGCAGTGGCCAGTGTTGTTCCGGTTGCCTGCGCGCCAAGGGATGCGCGCCACGTGGCGATCAGTCCGACGATTGAGAGGAATACACCGATCCCCACGGTTCCCAGGCATGCTGTGCGAGCGGATGAAAAGCGGCGGATGAACGCTCCCGCCAGTGGTCCTGCGCAGATTGCTCCCAGTGGGAACAGTGCGATGGTCAGACCGTAAATTGAATCAGACAGCGCGAAGATGTCTTTGATTTCAGGGTACCTGGGTATCGGGTTCGAAAAAAGGGCACCGTTCGTGAAGAACAGCGCGGCGACAGCCAGGCGGGCTGCTCGTGCCTGCTGGAATGTCACTTTCTGATTCGTTGGGGGCACGTGTTCTCCTCAAGACCCGCACGGTAATTGACCTGTCGGTAGGACGCGTTCCATGCTAATCCTTTCGCAGGGCAGGCGCGAGAAATCATGGCGCTTCGTCATGCTCATCGGACACAGTACCGTCTCCTGATGCTGCCGGGATAGTACCGGGATGACGCCAGATGGTGCCGGGGGTGTTGCCGAGTGGTCGCTTGCATGCGACCACTCGGCGATTCAGCTGCCGCGCAGACAACAAAACGAGGGCGACTCAGCAGAGCCGCCCTCGTTCCTGACTTCAGTCAGTGTGATTCACCAACGAATCAGAATGAACCGGTCATTGAGTGAACATCCAGAGCCTTGTCCAGCTGTTCTTCGGTCAGCTCACCACGCTCCACGAATCCCAGGTCAAGGGCTGCCTCACGCACTGTGAGGCCCTTCTTGACGGAGTGCTTCGCGATCTTGGCAGCGTTTTCGTATCCGATCAGGCGGTTCAGCGGCGTCACGATTGACGGTGAGGACTGCGCCAGCGTCAGGCAGCGCTCTTCGTCCGCCACGATGCCGTCAATGCAGCGCTCGGCCAGTACTGCCGTCACGTTGCCCACGATGTTGATCGACTGCAGCAGATTGGCGGCCATCACGGGCAGCATCACCAGCAGGTCGAAGTTGCCCTGCGAACCGGCAAACGTGATTGCCGCATCGTTGCCAATGACCTGAGCGGCAACCTGCACAGTTGCTTCAGGCAGAACCGGATTGACCTTGCCGGGCATGATTGAGGAGCCTGGCTGCAAGTCGGGCAGGTGAATCTCACCAATACCGGCGCGCGGGCCGGAGCCCATCCACCGCAGATCGTTGGCGATCTTCACCAGCGACACAGCAACCGTGCGCAGCGCACCCGACAGTTCGACCAGCGAATCCTGAGCGGCCTGAGCCTCGAAGTGGTTGTCTGCTTCGCGCAATGGCAAGCCGGTGTGCTCCGCGATCAGTTCGATCACTCGAGCCGAGAAGCCCTCCGGCGTGTTGATGCCGGTGCCTACGGCCGTACCGCCCAGCGGCAATTCAGCCAGGCGGGGCAGCGCTGCTTCAATGCGATCCAGGCCGTGCGAGATCTGTGCTGCATATCCGGAGAATTCCTGGCCCAGCATGATCGGTGTGGCATCCATCAGGTGGGTGCGTCCCGACTTGACGATACTGGCAAATTCTTTCGCCTTGGCGTCCAGCGAGGCGTGCAGTTTCTTCAGTCCTGGCTGCAGCACCTCAACGACCGCCTGATATGCGGCGATATGGATCGAAGAGGGGAACACGTCATTGGAGGACTGCGAGGCGTTGACGTGGTCGTTCGGGTGAATCTCCTTACCGGAGGCACGGGTTGCCAGCGTGGCGATCACCTCGTTGGTGTTCATGTTTGACGACGTGCCCGAGCCGGTCTGGAAGATGTCGATCGGGAAGTTGTCGTCGTGCTGACCGGCGATGACCTCATCGGCGGCGGCAACGATGGCATCCGACGTTTCCTGGTCGATCACGCCGAGCTCCAGGTTGGCCAGCGCCGCTGCGCGCTTGATTTCGCCCAGAGCCGCAATGTGGTGGGAGTTCAGCCGCTCACCCGAGATCGGGAAGTTCTCCACTGCTCGCTGCGTCTGCGCGCGGTAGAGTGCGTCGGCGGGGACGCGAACCTCACCCATCGTGTCGTGCTCGATACGGTATTCAGTCATGAAAGCTCCTTGGGTGGAAAACTATGTCGTTCCTATTGTCCGTCATATTGCCCGCTTCGGCGAGGGACTTTCGTGGGACTGTCGGTGAAGCGCCTCGCACAGTCTGCCGTCGCGCGGATCGTACCTGCCCGAGCACGCTTGCTCCTCCGTCGCGCACAGGCTATTGACGAGGGCGGCCTTGTCCACCTGGCTCTGCCGTTGACTGGCGGACGATGAGGCGAGTTGGGACTGAACGCAGTGTCGGTGCGCCACCGTTGAGCATCTCAATAGCAAGGTCAACAGCATTGGCTCCCACTTTGTCCCAGTCTTGAATGACTGTGGTCAGCGGCGTCGGGAACTCCACTGCCTCGTCAATATTGTCAAAACCGATCAGCGAAACGTCCTCGGGAACGCGCAGACCGCGTTCTAGCAGGGCGCGAAATGCTCCCAGCGCCATCTGGTCGTTGGCCACGAAGATGGCGGTCGGCATGTCTGTGCGCTTCTCACACACCGCTTCAAGCAACGCGCTGCACGCCTGATAGCCCGATTGCGGACTCCAGTCACCGCGCCAGATGCGTCCTGCTGGAAGTTTAGATTCGGACAGTACCGCTTCATAGATGCGGCGTCGCGCCTGCGCGGAATAGGAGTCCGTCGGTCCGCTGATATGGTCAATGCGCCGGTGTCCCAGATCAATCAGGTGATGCATGGCGTCGCTTACGCCTGACGTTTGTTCGAAGTCAACGGCGCTTGCCTCGTCCCACAGGCGTGGGCCGAGGACGACCAAGGGGATGCCCTGCGGCAGGTGGAGAGCCGCGTCATCCTGGAATTGTGACGGGATAATGGCAATGGCAGCGTCCACAGTCATCTCACCGAGTTTGGTGAATGCGCCGTCAGTGGCGCGCCGAGTCGACGCCTGAAGCGGTATCAACGTGGTGGCGTATCCGCGCTCAGCTGCCGCCTCTGAAATGGCTTCAAGGGAACGGTAGTTCCCAACGTCATGCAGGGAGTAGTACACCACTCCCAGGGTGTCGAACGAGCCGCGTTTCATGGCGCGTGCCGCACTGTTGGGTCTGTATCCCAGTTCTTTCATCGCTTCGAAGACTCGTTGGCGTTTGTCGTCGACAACGTAGGGTTCGCCGTTTGAGACGCGTGAAACGGTCTGCGGGGAAACACCCGCAAGTTTGGCGACATCAGCCATTGACGCGCGCTTGCGACGAACCGGCATCTCATGTCCTTTCAGTCATCTCACCCTTGACCGCGCGCACCGCATGTGATTGATCAATCATCGTCGACGGTCGAGGGGTCCAGACCGCCACGAACAGACGGCATCTGGACGCGAGACCAGCGTTCTTTCTTGAATGATAGCGTCATCAGATTCGTCAGGCGGCACTTGGTGACCTGCATAGTTTTGAAGTGTTTACCTTTCTGTTACACGGTGTCACCGAACTGTTGCGTTGGGCTGCTTTGCTACAGATAGTTCGTCGTTACGCTTCTGCCTTTCCTTGCGTGCGCAGCGAAGAACATCCAGTAACACCTCCAGATGAAGGCAGGAAGATGCATTCACGTCGTAATCGGCGCGTGGGTCTGGCGTGTGGAACCGGTGCTCTGGCTCTGGTTCTGACACCCCTGTGCATGGCGGCAGGTGTCGCCGACTCCCCCACGACGCATGAGACCAACAAACCAGAACAATGCACTGCATTCGACTCCGATGGCAACGTTGTTGCTCTGCAGCCGGGCGATTGTGCGCAATACGGTGTGGAGGGTCAGGGACGCACTGACGCTCACGCAAAGAACGTTATTCTCATCATCGGCGACGGCATGGGCCAGCAGGAAATCACCGCTGCTCGTAACTACCTCGTCGGCGCTGCCGGCCGTTTCAAAGGAATCGACGAGCTGACCAGTGAGGGACTGTACACTCACCACTCGGTCAACAAGGACGGCTCGTTCAACTACGTCACCGACTCAGCTGCATCGGGTACCGCATGGGCAACAGGCACGAAGACCTACAACAATGCGATCAGCGTTGACATCAAGGGTCAGCCCGTCGCCAACCTCATCGAAGTGGCGAAGAACAAGGGCATGCGCACCGGTAACATCACGACGTCAGAGATCCAGGACGCAACACCTGCCGTCATGGGCGCTCACGTAACTGCTCGCTCGTGCTACGCCCCATCCGGCAAGAAGAAAGCGAAGTGCCCCGAAGATCAGCGCGTTAACGGCGGCCTGGGTTCCATTTCTGAGCAGCTCATCGATACCCGCGCCGACATCACCCTCGGCGGTGGCGCATCATTCTTCGACACAGAGGTCATGGCTGATTCCGGCAACACGAACCCGTTCCTGACCGGTAGCGCGAAGTACAACACTACCTGGATGAAGGGCGCAAGCGTCCTCGACAATGCCAAGAACAATGGCTACCAGGTGGTGACCACCGCTGACGAACTGAATCAGGTGACCGTAGCTAACCAAGATACCCCTGTTCTGGGCCTCTTCGCACCAAGCAACATGACGACCACCTTCGCGCCGTCACAGGCCACGATTGGCGGAGCGAAGGGCGAGGCCATCCAGTGCACGAAGCAGGACATCGGCACTGAGCCTGAACTGGAAGCCATGACCGACAAGGCTATCGAACTCCTGAACAAGGACAACGATAAGGGCTTCTTCCTCCAGATCGAGTCTGCCTCCATCGACAAGCGCGACCACGCGTCAGACGCATGCGGCCAGATCGGTGAGACCGAGCGCCTTGACCAGGCAACCCAGGCTGCCCTCGAATTCGCCAAGCGGGATGGTCAGACGCTGGTCATCGTCACTGCTGATCACTCTCACACAAGCCAGATCGTGGCTGATGGTTCCGACAACGTCTCCCCGGTGACGCGCCTGCTCACCGCTGACAATTCCACCATGAGCATCGCGTATGGCACGAATGCCAGCGGGTCGCAGCAGCACACGGGCGCTCAGTTGCGCATCGCTGCTTTCGGTCCGGGTGAAGAAAATGTTCTGGGTCAGACCGACCAAACCGACCTGTTCTTCACCATCGCCAATGCTCTGAACATGAACCCATACCTGAACAGTGCAGGCAACGGATCCAGCGCCCGCACCGCAGTGCCCACAGGAACGCTGCCAAAGCCCGTTCCCGCTCAGGATGCATTCACCACCTGCAGGATTGTTGAAAAGGACGGCACGGTTCACGTGCCCGCAGCCGGCGAATGTTCACAGTACGGTGCAGACGGCCCGCAGCGTTCAGGTTCTGAAGGCGAAGCCAAGAACGTCATCTTGTTCATCGGAGACGGCATGGGCGATTCGGAAATCACCTCCGCGCGCAACTACCTGTACGGTGCAAACGGACGCCTGCCCGGAGTCGACAATCTCGACTACACAGGCTCCTACACGCACTTCGCACTCAATAAGGACGGCACAGTCAACTACGTGACCGACTCGGCTGCCTCCGCCAGCGAATGGTCAACAGGTACCAAGACCTACAACGGCGCGATCGGTGTGGACCTGCAGGGAAATGCTGTGTCAAACCTGATGGAGAAGGCGAAAGCGGCCGGGTACAAGACCGGTAACGTCACCACCTCTGAAATCCAGGACGCCACACCTGCCGGCGCTGCCGTTCACGCACTGAACCGCAAGTGCTACGGACCTGAATACGACAAGAACAGCAGCTCCTGCCAGGGTGATGAGTACCTGAAGCAGTTCCGTGAAAACGGCGGACTCGGATCGATCTCCGAGCAGCTCGTGGACGTGCGCGCTGACGTGACACTGGGCGGTGGCGCAAAGGCCTTCGACCAGACAGTTCAGGTTGACGGCACATGGGGCGACACCACGAAGTGGACTGCCGGCAAGTCCGTCGTCGACAACGCCAGGGACAACGGTTTCCAGGTGGTCACCACCGCCGATGAGCTTGATGCTGTCACCAACGCCAACCAGGATGCACCTGTTCTGGGACTGTTCTCCCCCGGCAACATGCCCCGCATGTTCAACGAGACGGTTCCGACCACGGATGGCGCTTCGCTTCCGGCCCAGTCCTGTGAGTTCAACCCGGAGCGCACCGCGGAGATCCCCACACTGGCAGCAATGACTAAGAAGGCCATCAACCTGCTGCAGAACGACAAGGGCTTCTTCCTGCAGGTGGAGGCAGCCTCGATCGACAAGGCCGATCATGCTGCTGACGCATGCGGCCAGATCGGCGAGCTCGACGACCTCGACCAGGCCATCCAGGTGGCACAGAACTGGGTCGCCGCCAGCGGCCAGCCAACCCTGATTGTGGTAACCGCTGATCACGCGCATACCAGCCAGATCACCAGCGGGGGCACCGAGACATTCGGCCGCACCACCAAGCTGCGCACAGCCGATGGCTCCGACATGGTGATCAACTACGCCAACGCTGGAAGCAACGACGATGACGTGGCTCTCGGCGGCCAGGGACACACCGGTGCACAGCTGCGCGTCGCAGCCTCCGGCCCGGGTGCTGAGAACGTTGTGGGTCGCACCGACCAGTCCGACCTGTACTACACGATGATCAATGCTCTTGGCTTTGATTCCGCGCCGCTGGCTGTCGATAATCAATTCGTCGCCACGTCAGAGACCCCTGACCAAGGCAAAGGAAAGGGCACCGATCCTGCCGGCGGTAAGGGTCAGGTCAAGCCCGACACCACTGGTAAGGGCCAAGGCACCGATGCTGGCGACAAGAAGTACGCTGCCAGCCGTCCGGGAATGGCACGCACCGGCTCAACCGCAATTCCGCTCGCGGCCGCAGCTGCTGTGCTCGTCACGCTCGGCGCTGGCGCAGGTCTGTACACGCGTCGCCGCTCACACTAATCCCTAAGCTCCTTCGCGGAGCGCTCGCCGTGCCTCAGGGGCCTCACATGTGAGTTTTTCGCCCGGCGAGCTCACGCAGTCGCCCTCGTCAATTACTGACGAGGGCAACTTGCTGTCCAGAAACGATACCTGTTGTCTGAAACAAGCAGCGGAGGGGTGTACGAGGTTATGCAAGGGTCGGCCTGCTGTACGCAGGCCTTAATAACGACACGCAGGCGTTTGCGAGGGGCGTAGGAGCTGGCCGCCCACTGTGCGGCGCGTGTATCTCTTGGCGGCCCGCGGGCGGCTACGAGGGCGTATAGGGGCTGACCACAACTTCGACACGCTGCAAATCCTTGACTTCCGAAAATCCGGTCGACGCCATCGTGCGCCGCAACGCGCCTACGAAGTTCAGTGAACCGTCCGCCCTGGTGGAAGGGCCGTAGAGGATCTGTTTCATCGAGCCGACTGTGCCGACGTAGGCGCGGTGGCCTCGCGGCATATCCGGGTGGGTGGCCTCGGAGCCCCAATGCCATCCGCGGCCCGGAGCCTCCTCCGCGCGGGCCAGAGCTGCGCCCAGCATCACTGCGTCAGCGCCGCAGGCAATCGCCTTGGTCATATCGCCTGAGCGCCCTATACCACCATCGGCGATGACATGCACATATCGGCCACCCGACTCGTCCATGTAGTCGCGTCGCGCGGCCGCGACATCAGCGATTGCCGTTGCGGTGGGAGCATGAACACCCAGCGACTGGCGCGTCGAATGTGCCGCTCCCCCACCAAAGCCGACCAAAACTCCCGCTGCGCCAGTGCGCATGAGGTGCAGGGCAGCGGTCGTGGTGCACACGCCGCCAACGATGACCGGCACATCCAGCTCGTAGATGAAGCGCTTGAGGTTGAGCGGCTCACGGTGAGAGGACACGTGTTCGGCGGAAACGGTGGTTCCGCGAATGACGAAGAGATCCACACCTGCCTCGACCACTGAGCGCCAGTAGCGCTGAGTGCGCTGGGGCGACAATTTACCGGCGACTACCACTCCGGCCTGGCGAATTTCTTGTAGGCGTGCAGTGATGAGCTCAGGTTTAATCGGCTCAGAGTAGATCTGCTGCAGGCGCGCAATCGAGTGTTCTTCATCCAGCTGTTCGATTTCTTCGAGAACGGCGTCCGCATCCTCATACCGTGTCCACAGGCCGTCGAGGTCGAGCACGCCGATTCCACCGAGTTTGCCGAACTCGATCGCGGTTTTCGGACTCATCACCGAGTCCATGGGCGCTGCCATGATCGGGATATCCACGTGGTACGCGTCAATTTGCCAGCCGACGTTGACGTCCTCAGGATCGCGGGTGCGTCTGGCTGGGATCAGTGCGATGTCATCGAGCGAATAGGCTCGCCGGCCGCGTTTTCCTCTGCCGATTTCAACTTCATAGCTCACACTTCGATCCTAGCTGTCCGGGTGGATGTAGTGTTCGATTCACATGAGCGCTGTCATGATAGTGCAGCTCAGCACGGGGATAGTTCACAAATGCCCACGCTTCAGTGCACACTGGACATCGACAGGCAGCACAGCTAAGCGACTGACAGATCGACCTGTCAGTGGGTGGATCAGCTCGCCAAGGGCAGCACAAGAAAAGGAGCAGAAAATGACGTGGACCAATGAGCCGTGGCTTGGCTTTGACCTCGAAACAACCGGCGTCAATGTCGATGAAGACCGACTTGTCACGGCCGCCCTCGTACGTCGCGAGCACGGTGTGATGGACGCTGGAAGAGACGAGGTGCGCACGTGGCTGGCCGATCCTGGCATCGAGATTCCCGCGAGGGCGTCGGAGGTTCACGGGATTTCGACCGCGTATGCGCGCGAGCATGGCCGCCCGATCGTCGAAGTGCTTGACGAGGTAGCCTCTGCGCTGGTCGATCACTGGTCGAACGGCTTCCCGGTTGTTGCGTTTAATGGTTCGTATGACGTGAGTTTGCTTGATGCTGAGCTGCGGCGTCATGGTGCGGGCTCACTCGCGGAACGGTTAGGGGGCGAACCCGCGCCGTTGCTGGATCCGCTCGTGCTGGATCGGGCGCTCAATCGCTATCGAAGGGGCAAACGAACGTTGGCTATTCTCGCACCGGCATACGGGGTGCCGCTGGATGAAAACGCGCACACTGCGGAAGTTGATGTTGCCATGACCTTAGATCTGTTGGCAGCGATCGCTCGTGCGTACCCGCAGATCACGACCATGAGTGGCGCCGAGGTCCATGCCTTTGAGAAGCGTGCGCACCGTGAATGGGCGATCCATTTTGAAGAATTCCTGCGCTCGAAGGGGCGTGTGGAGCACATCAACACTGAGTGGCCGCTGTAGCCGACGGTTTACCCGCACTGTATTCGACGTTTTCACTGTCCGTCTGTGCTGGCGTGCCGCGGTGCTGTGGCCGGCCAAGCTGCAGTCTTGTCATGTTGGCATGCTGCCGACTTAGTTGTACATGCAGCACCAGTGCCACCTGTCACTAAGCAGATGTGCAGACTCTCTAGTTCTCTAGCCCTCTCCTCCGCTCAGTCGCTGCTTTTCCCTGTTGGCTTGGCGTTCTCTTCTCGTGGGTTAGTGTCCGTGGGC
>NZ_JBWPVS010000016.1:0-647 GCF_056590235.1 Pauljensenia sp. C0170B4
TAACCCATTTGTTTTAGCTGTTGATGCAGTTCTTTGCCTAAATAGCCTTCGTCGCCAAGAAGATAGTAATTAGATGGATGGGTATTTTCTATCAGTTCAACTGTCTCCCTGGCATCATGAACTGATGCCTTTGTTACGACATAATCAAGAATGTAACCGTCATCGCTAACAATGGCATGAACTTTGAAACCATAGAAGTAAATTTTCTTGGTGGCCTTATAACCAATGTTGGCATAACCGCGAAAAATTTTAGCACGATAGTTGCGAATTGGTTGGCAAACAGGTACCGGAAAGCTGTCAATGATCAAGAACTGTCCATTCAGGTCAACCTTTTTATTCATTTCTTGCCGTATCTGATAAATCAATTGCAATAGCTGACGTGAACGCCGATTAAAACGTGAGTGTGATAAACAATTGAAACATTCACAGAATCTTCTTTGTGATTCAATTCCTGTCTTAGCTTGCCAGATAAGTAAAGCCAAAATCAGACTGTCCGTAGTTTTAATTTGATCAATATTTCGCCGATGAGTAAACTCAGCCGGTGCATACAAACGATACCAGTGCCGACAAATTATCACTAAATCTTTAAAACTAACTTGTAAATGGTGGCTAAAACGCTTAAGCTTAAGGCAGTTCAATCAGATCAG
>NZ_JBWPVS010000001.1:0-569522 GCF_056590235.1 Pauljensenia sp. C0170B4
TCAGGCGCGCAGATGAAAATCTGAAACAGCAGTGAAACACGTAACGATGTCAACACCACGGCACCATCAACGCGCTGGTCCCCTCGTCAATGATGATGACGAACGAGGGTGACCCACCCGCATCACGCGCCGCGCGCGATAGTCGAACCGGCCTACCAGCGATGCTTGAAAATGTTCCACGAACGCCGATCCGTAGGTGCTTCCTCCGGATGATCCAGCAGGTCGCGCGAAATTGCCGAGGCAAACGGCGGCCACAGCGGCACGCGTGACATCAACAATGTCTGGATTGCGTGGTACACATCCAGGCGCGAGGCGATCGGCTCGGAAGCCGGTTCGTTGTTCTCATCCAGCGCGCGAATCCACCTGCCAGGAGACAAGATCAGGTAGTCGTTGATGAAGTCGAGCCAGGAACGGTGACAGTGCTCGTAGTTCTCCACCTCTGCAGGGTTGACACCGTCATCGAGCATTGCGCGGCGAATCGCCAGTGCAGCGCACACACCTTCGCATGCGACCCACTGCAGGTGGTGCGTATCCACAGGTTCACCATCTGCGGACACGGTCAGTGCGAAACCTGGCTTTCCGTTGCGGCGCCACCCATCAACGCGGGCGCGGTGGAAAAGCTCCTGCGCCATTTCGAACAGATAATCCGGCTGCTGGCGGCCCATCGAGCGCAATGCGGCGCGAATATGGACAGCCAGGCGCGCCCACTGCATTGAGTGGCCAATGACGTAGCCGGTGTACACGCGCCGACCGTCGTCAAAACCGGAGGGGACATGATCCAGCGGTTTCCATTGCGCGTCGTAGTATTCGGGCAGGCGCCAGTTGTGGGATGACGCCTGCTCGTTGACGAACTGCGCGATCACTTCGGCACGTTCAATCCACAGTGGATCGGTTGTCGCCTCGGCGGCCGATAGGTAAGCCTCGGCGGTGTGCAGCAGGCAATCCATCGCATGCAGACGGTCGGTCGGCTTGTGGTCAGCGGTCAGTGAATCGTGCACCAACCCGTTCTTGTCCAGCCAGAACCGCTCCTGATCGTGCAGTGCAGCGTTGAGCAGTTCAAGCGCGCCGGGCCTGTTGGCGACTGTAGCCGCGGAAGCCGCCAGAATCAGGAACGCGTGATGGAACTGCGACTTCATGTCGGCGTAGGGGCCTTCCCACGGGACCGCGTTGCCCTCAGCATCCAGGTCGTGTGTGAGGCCGGTGAACCAGCCGCCCTGAGTCTCATCCACAAAATGTGTCGACAGGCAGTGGATCCCGTGGTCTGCGAAGCGACGGCAACCGGGGATTCCCATCAGGATACCCAACGAGTACACGTAGGTCATGCGCGAGGTGACCGCGAGCTCCACTGGTCGGGTCGTGTCAGCGTCCCCCTCCGTGGTCAGGTGAGCAAACCCGGTGGATGCCATCGTGCATTTCGCCTCTTCCAGGAGGGCGCGCATTTGTGCCGATAGCCAGTTATTGTGTTCAACTGAACCAATCCAACCCATTGTCTTCGTTAACCTCCAATGGCACTGATGAGCCTCTATCGCGTCATTGCCTTTTCGTCGTAGAGTGGTTGTATCAGTACTCAGCCTACCGTCTCAGTGGAGTTCAGATGCCTACTGTCATCAATACGTTCAACGCGTCGTCACCTTTGGCCAACACCGGCGCAACTGTACTGCCGTACGTTCTGATTGGCCTCCTGCTGGTTGTCCTCGCCATCGCCGCGTTGCTGTGGGCACGCCATTCGCGTCGCCAGCAGGCTGAGCAGGCTGCCGCAGCCAAGCCGGTCGTTCCGCCGGCACACACTGACGAGGCAGACTCCACCGCCGCTGATGCAACCGATGCTGCAGGCGGAGCAGTTGCTGCTGATGAGAACCTTGATTCAGGTGAATCCTCCCTGGAAACGCCTATTAATCCCACTGATGGAGATGATCCGGCAACCAAGTAGGCACGTGCCGAAAGCTGGAATAGGGCGACAGGTGCCACCGATCAGTGACACACTGGAGTCATGCATGAAAGAGCTGGCACAGTTGCCCTACCAGAAGACCTGATCGACGTTCAAGAACTTCTTTCCGCGTATTACGACATTGAGCCGGATGTCAGCAATCCGGACCAACGCGTCGTGTTCGGAACTTCCGGGCACCGTGGATCCTCACTCGATGGCGCATTCAATGAGGCGCACATCGTCGCGATCACCGCAGCCATCGTGGAGTATCGCGAAAGCCAGGGATATAACGGCCCGCTGTTCATTGCGCGCGATACTCACGCGCTGTCCGAGCCTGCATGGAAAACTGCCGTTGAGGTGCTTGCCGCTGCAGGCGTGCAGATCAAGGTTGACGAGCGTCATTCCTACACGCCGACCCCCGCGTTGTCCCTGGCCGTGCTCAATGCGAACGGTGCGCCCGAAAATCTACGCACCAGTGGTGACGGACTGGCTGACGGCATCGTCATCACCCCATCCCACAATCCGCCGCGCGACGGTGGCTTCAAGTATAACCCGCCTCACGGTGGCCCGGCTGACACGGATGCCACCTCGTGGATCGCGCAGCGAGCCAACGAGCTCCTTGAAAAAGGATGGCGCTCCATCCCGCGCGTCCTCGACACTGACCTGTACAGCCACGAATGTGTGGGCACATTCGACTTCCTGGCGAACTACGTGCGCCAGCTCGACACGATCATCGACATGGATGCAATCCGCGAAGCGAAGATCCGCATCGGAGCAGACCCGCTGGGTGGCGCCTCGGTGGACTACTGGGCGGCAATCGCTGAACAGTACGATCTGGACCTGACGGTGGTCAACCCGAAAGTCGACCCGGCCTGGTCGTTCATGACGCTGGACTGGGACGGCAAGATCCGCATGGACTGTTCATCTCCCTACGCGATGGCTTCCCTGCGTGATCAGATGACGCCCGATGCCAACGGGCACACCCCCTACGACATCGCCACCGGCAATGATGCAGATTCAGACCGTCACGGCATTGTGACCGCTGACGGCCTGATGAACCCGAACCACTACCTGGCGGTCGCCATCGAATACCTGCTGACGCACCGCCCAGGATGGTCAGAGTCCACAGCGATCGGTAAGACCCTGGTGTCCTCCTCCCTTATTGACCGTGTCGTCCAATCACTGGATCGCACGCTGATCGAGGTGCCCGTGGGCTTCAAGTACTTCGTGCCCGGACTGTTGGACGGGTCAGTGGGCTTCGGCGGTGAAGAATCGGCCGGAGCTTCGTTCCTGCGTAAAGACGGCACCGTGTGGACCACCGACAAGGATGGCATCATCCTGGCGTTGCTCGCCTCGGAAATCATGGCGGTGACAGGCAAGTCGCCCTCGCACATTCACGTTGAGCAGGTGGAACGCTTCGGAGCCTCGTCGTACGCGCGTGTCGATGCGCCCGCGAACCGGGAGCAGAAAGACAAGCTGAAGAACCTGGCTGCTGACGATGTGAGCGCAACGGAGCTGGCGGGCGACCCGATTACCGCGAAACTGGTGCGCGCACCGGGCAACGATGCGGCAATCGGCGGCCTGAAGGTGACCACTGACTACGCGTGGTTTGCTGCCCGCCCGTCAGGAACCGAGGATGTGTACAAGATTTACGCCGAATCGTTCAAGGGCGATGACCACCTTGCGAAGGTTCAGGACGCTGCGCGTGACGTGGTGAGCGAAGCACTCACGTAAGGCTTGATGCGGCGCTGCTGCACGCTGCCGGAAGATTGGAATGAAGGTGAGGCGGGCCCGGCCTGCAAACTTGCCGGCAGAGCAGTGATTCTATACCCGTCTGGGTGACGAATCTGGCCAAAAATGGTGGTGCTGACCCGCCTGCAGACGGTTAGGATAGTGAATCGTGCTCTCGAATTACGCTGATTTGCTGCGCATCCGAGGGGCATGGAAATTCTCACTGGCTGGTATGGTGCTGCGCGCACCCATGTCATTGATGGGAATCTCAACGATTCTGCTGGTCAAAGGCATGTACGGCAACTACACGCTTGCGGGCGCGGTCAGTGCAATCTCCGTCGTCTCCTTGTCGATCTGCGCCCCGATACTTGCCCGCCTGGTCGATCAACGCGGCCAGGCTGTGATTATGGTGCCGTCCCTGGTGGTGTCGGCACTTGCGACCATCGGACTGTTTGGTGCCGCCGTCCTGCACGCCCCTTCGTGGGTGTTGTTCATCTTCGCCGGACTGTCCGGCGCAACGTGGGGTTCACCCGGTGCACTGGTGCGTGCCCGCTGGGCAAAAGTGGTGCGCACGCCGAAACAGCTCACCACCGCGTACGCATTTGAAGCTGCAGTTGACGAGGTTGTCTTTGTCATCGGACCGATCGTTGCCACGCTGCTGGGAACAGCGCTCCATCCGGGGACGGGTCTGATTTTGTCGGTGTTCTTCATCATCGTCGGCTCAATCGGGTTCTTTCCGCAGCGCGCCAGCGAGCCGACCCCGACACCGAAAATCAAGGGCGTGCGCCAGCCGACCGTCCTGCTCAACCCTGTCATCATCATCCTGGTGCTCACCTTCATCGGTGCGGGTGTCATGTTCGGTGCGAACGACGTGGCAGTGGTGGCCTTCACTGAAGAGCACGCTCACCCGGAACTCGCCGGTGTGCTGCTCGGCTTCTTCGCAATGGGGTCGTTCACGGCTGCACTGTTCTACGGTGCTCGCCACTGGACCACTGCGCTGTGGAAACTCTTTGCCATCGGAATCTTGGCACTCGCCATCGGTGTGTCAACATTCCTGCTGGCGCACTCCCTGCTTGCCCTTGGCGTGGCAATGCTCGTGACGGGACTGGCAATAGCGCCGACCATGACGAACGTCAATGCGATTGTGTCGAAAGTCGTAGCCTCCTCACAGCTCACTGAGGGATTGACGTGGATGTCCACGGCAATGAATATCGGTGTGTCGGTGGGGGCGACGCTGGGTGGCCGCGTGATCGACGCGTCCGGCGCTCACGGCGGCTTCCTCGTTACCGTGTCCTTTGGCTGGGTGATGGTCGCGGTCATGCTGATCGGACTGCCCAGGTTGCGTCGCGACGTGCTGCGCGCTGAAGCCGAACCACTGATCGCAGACTCGCCAAAAGACGAAGGCGCAGACTCAGACACGGCCTCGAGCTCACCCGAGGAGCCAGCCTCCCAAGAACCAGCCTCCAACGGGCAGACGCCTGACGAGCACACTTCCAACGATTCTCACAGTGAGGGTGACCCACATTAAAGTGTGCGCCATGAGCGCACGTGGATAAGCTGGTGACAGATCCTGTTGATCCTGTTGATCCTGTTGATCCTGTTGATCCTGTTGATCCTGTTGACCTGTGAAAGGAACCTGACATGGCTGTTACTCCAACACCGTCCGCACCCACGCTGCGCATCCCGTCCGAGGGAATCACCGTCGATATCGATGATCCCGACGGCCAGATGTTCATGCTGGAACGCTCCCTTCAAGGCTGTGTCTCACTGGCATTTAGCACGCAGATCGACAAGGAACATCCGGGCGATGTTTTCCTGGACGGCTCCCCAACCCCGTACGTGCTGGCTGACGTTCTGGCTATGCGGGGCGTGACCCACCTGGGGATCACAGTATTCGGCGTGCTCACCCAGCGAGGAACTTGCCACCGCGTCACGGTCCGGGGATTTCGCGACCTGAACGGCACGGTGATGGAACCGACCAGCTTCACGCTGACCACCCTGCCCGACACTGCCCCCGATCCAGCGTTCGCACACCACGACGCCATCGCCCTGCGCGCCGCCGAAGAAGGAATCGTCTTGCTGGAAAACCGGCGCAACACGTTGCCGCTGCCTTCGGGCACACTCAACCTGTTCGGAGCAGGCGTGCACGCCTTCCGCACCGCCATCGTCGGGGCAGGCAGGATCAACCCGCGTTACACGGTGCGGCTGCGTGATGCCATCGAAGCATCCGACACGTTCACTCTCAACGAGGAACTGGCCTGTTTCTACCGCACCGGAACCAACGATCTGCCACCACGTGACCTGCGTGATCGCGCCCGCGCACTGTCCGACACCGGCATTATCGTGCTCACCCGCCCCTGCGGAGAAAACACGGACAACAGCTCAGATGAGGCAGAATTCAGACTTGACAGCGCCGAGGACACCCTCGTGCGCACTGTATGCGACCTGTTCGACCGCACCGTCGTCATCTTGAACACTCCGTACCCCATTGACGTGTCCTTCATGGACACCTACCCGGTCGATGCGCTCATCCTTGCAGGAGTGGGAGGTATGCTGGCCGGCCCCGCCATCGAACGCGTCCTGTCGGGTGCAGTGAACCCCTCTGGCCGCCTGTCAGATTCGTGGCCACGGGCACTCGCGGACCTGCCCGCCGACGTCAACTTCTACGACTGTGCAGGTGGAAAGACGCGCTACAACGCCGAACACCGCACATGGATCGACACGGCGTACGAAGAAGGCATCTATGTGGGCTACCGCTTCTATTCCACATTCGACGCCGAGCCGGCCTACCCATTTGGCTACGGACTCAGCTACACCACATTCGACCTGACGCCCTCGGCAACGATCAACAGTGACGAGGGGGGCCACCCGCATGCGCAAATCGATGTGACAGTGACGAATACGGGGGAGCGTGCCGGCCGGGACGTCGTCCAGGCCTACGTGCGCAAGCCACATGAGCGGATCGAAACACCTGAACGTGAACTCGTGGCATTTGCGAAAACGCCACTCCTTGAGCCAGGTGAATCACATGTCGTGCACCTGGACGTTGGCGCTGACCGCCTGAGTGTATGGGATGAAGAGGTGTCCAGCTGGATCGTGACGGAAGGTGAGTACACCCTGTTTGTCGGACACGACGCGGCCGATGCCGGCCAGACCTGCCAGTTCCGTCTTGACGCTGACCGAGTTCTTGCCCACGGGCACCCAGTAATGCGCGCACCTGAGCCGGTCACTGCGCTTTCACGGCGCGACCCGTCCCACACCTGGCCTCAGGGCACGCGCAGCGAAATCAGGGATACTCCCGGTTTTATCCCCGTGCGCCATGTCCCCTCGCGGGATGGACTGGAGGAAGCCCTGCCTTCTGACACCCCAGTCACATTTGACGACGTGGCGGCAGGGCGGGCCACGGCAGCTGACCTGGCCAGACAGCTCGACGTGGATCAGTGTGTGCGGCTGCTGGTGTGTTCGCGAGACGACTGGGGGATGGAAGGGACAGGCGCTGCCGGCATCATGGCCACCGTCGCGGGCGTTGACCTGCCTGAATTCGTAGTGGCCGACGGCAATTCCGGTGTCAACATCAGGAAACCGAACATCGGGATGCCGACGACGGTCGTCCTCGCCTCCACATTTGACGTGGATCTTGCTGAGGAAGTCGGTCGGGTGATCGGCCAGGAAGCCCACGCCAACCGGATTGACGTGATCCTGGCACCGGCCATGAATCTGCATCGCCACCCCCTGTGCGGGCGCCACCCTGAATACTTTTCGGAAGATCCGTATCTGACTGGCATGATGGCGGGGCATTTTGCGAAGGGCCTGGAAAGCGGGGGAGTGGGTGCCTGCTACAAGCACTTCCTGGCGAACAACGCTGAAGCCTCCCGCAAACGCAACCAGTCGCTGATTCCGGAGCGTGCGCTGCGTGAACTGTACTTGAAATCCTTCGAAGTCGCGATCGGCGTGCACCCGGCCGCAACGCTGATGACCAGTTACAACGGCGTCAACGGGTGTCACACCGCTGCAGATACCGAACTGCTGGAGACGATTATCCGAGGCGAGTGGGGCTGGCGCGGCATGATCATGACCGATTGGACCTCCTACGACACGTGCCCGGTTGACATGATGGTGCCTGCAGGCACCAACTGGATCACTCCGGCCTCCCCGGATGACACTTTCACGGCTCCGATTGTGCGCGCGGTGCGCGAAGGACGAGTGGGCGAATCAGTCGTTCGGAGGGCAACCGCGGAACTCATTGGTACGCTGGTAACCGTTCGCGCCCTCGCCTCGCAGGCTGATTCGCGTCTCAGTGAGCACAACACGAAAGGTGAATCCGACGATTAAACCGGACACAGGGGATCAACCCGACAGCCTGCACACAGGGGATGCCCGCCGCGAGAACCAGGGTGCCCGCGCCACATTCGCGCCTTTGTTGCGCGCAGTGAATACGGTGAGCGAATTCGCCTCCACCGGCTTGGCGCATGCACTGGCCTTCGGAGGTTTCTATCCCTCCGTCGTCGGATTCGGAGGGTACGGCTCTGCAACGCAGGTGCGCATCCTGGCGCGCGCCCTCATGAGCCGCACAGATGATCAGCGTCGATGGCTGGCCGAAAGGCGCGGCTGGCGACAGTTCTTCGACGCGCAGGTGCCACGCCAACCCGCCCTGATCACCGTGGGAAAGGCACGCGTCATCTGCTTCGCAAACGCGGAAGGCTACATCGACCTGACACTGAGCAACCATGGACTTGCGCCCGGCTGGCATGACGCGTGGATTCAGGTTCTGCACGCCGGCGACGTGGCACACCTGGGAATTGTCGAGGGCGACGCTCCGATTCTGCATCACGTGCGCAACGAACATACGCACACCGATGTCACGCCCACTGCGGAGCGCCGCCGACTGCGCACTCAGCTTTCACGCGAACAACGGGCAGTTCTTCAGCGCATCAATGCCATCCCCACCATGCCGTCAGGCCAGCAGGTGTTCGTCACTGCAGGTAAGGAACTGTACCAGCTGGTGCCGGAGAATCTTTCCTCAACGGCTGGCGGCCACCTGTCCTACATTGAGCATCTTGTCTTGACGGCAAGTGAGCCCGACAGGAAAGACACGCCTGAGCGTGAGAAGCGTTCGGGCAGAATTCGTGCCGGCCAGCCCGTCGCCGTTAAAGTCCGCATCATCGGTGATAATGAGCGGGTCGGGGTCGTCTCTGACCTGGATGACACGGTGCTGGTGTCGATGCTGCCACGTATGGCAATAGCGCTGCGGCACGCCCTCGTCGATCGTTTTTCGTCACGTCAGTCGGTGCCGGGAATGATGCGCCTGCTCAACGAACTGGCTGAAGGTGACCAGCACGCTGAGGCGATTAACCGGCCGCACGCTCCCGTCATCTACCTGTCGACCGGTGCGTGGAACGTGTTGCCCGCAATGCGGGACTTCCTGGGGCGGATGGGCTTCCCTGAGGGAGCATTTCTGATGACTGACTGGGGGCCGTCCGCCAATACATGGTTCCGTTCGGGCCGTGAACACAAACGGCGCGAACTGCAGCGCCTGGTCACTGAACTTCCGAACGTTCGATGGTTCCTGGTGGGAGACGACGGGCAACACGACCCGGAAATCTATGCGGACTTTGCCCGCAAATATCCGGAACGTGTTGCCGGGATCGCCATCCGATCACTGACTCAGTTTGAGCAAATGCTTTCGCACGGCACGTTGACGCCGCTTCGGCCCGAAGCACTCCATGACATCCCGGAAGATATCGACGTGTGGTACGGGCCGAACGGCTTCAACCTCCTTGCTCAAATGCGTCGCGATCAGCGTTAGTGTCGCCGCCGCGATGCTGCCAGCCCTGCAGCTCCGGCCACGCCGAACGCTGCGAGCATGATGAGTGCGCTACCTGACGCGCCGGTTCGTGCGACGCCACCTGGTCGGCCGGCTGCGTTCGGATCGCCCTGATCGGCGTCGCCGCCACGCTGCCCATCCTGATCGCCGGGCTTCTTGTCGGTATCCGGCTTGGGTGTAGGCGTGTCACCGGCCTTCTTCGCCACTAGCGGGTAGGCCCACGCGTTGACAGTGTCACCGTTGCGGTAGGACACCAGCAGGTGAACGTCGGTACCCAGTGCTGCGTGAATCTCATCGGTCAGCTCGATCGTCATGTCGGTGCTCCCCACGTCGGCCTGAACGCTGGCCAGGAGCCTGCCACCCATATTCGGCTGCCACGGCATCGCTGCCCCGTCATCAGGTGAACATGCGTCGAAGTTGTGCGCGGAGTTCGCGCAGCTGGACGTCCACACCGGAATGAAGGACGGATCCCCTTTCCACAGGAAGGCGCGCGCCGTGCCGGCCTGAGTTCCCGACAGCGGAACGCGGATGGCCTCGGCATCGATACTCGGAGCCACGGTGACATCGGCGGCGGGCATCAGACCTGCAATCGGCACGCCTCGTGTAGCGGACTGGAACACCGTTTGAGGTGAATCAATACTGTCCAGCGCGCTGTCAGGAATGATGGGAGCGCCAGCTTCATGGGAACGGTCCGTCGGAGGCTCGTACCCGTCCAGGTAGGCGTGACCCCACCGGTACGGCTCAGACTGCTGAGATCCGAAAGCCGACCAGGCCAGACGGGTCTGGCCAACGAAGTCAGGCGTATCGGAATCGTACGGCGTGATGTTGAAGCCCAGGTAGGTCGGGTTGACAGCATTGCCGGCCTGATCTCCGGTCGGTGCAGTGGACGTGGGACCAATTGCTGCCGGCAGGTTTGCCAACGGCAGTTTGACTTCCAGCTTGTAGTGTCCATCCGTGTAGGCACCCGAATCGTCACGAGGGGCAAATGCCTTGACTTCAACGCCGGGAGCGTTCAGGCCACCCTCGATAGTTTCCGCCAACGGTCCGGTGGAGAATCCCTGATGATGGTCAGCGTCACGCGACCAGCATGGGCCGTTCGCGCCGTTGCCGTTCCGGCCGTCAGGGTCGTCAGTGAATGGGAAAACACCGAGCTTGAACGTGGTGGACGTGTCGTTGGACGGTGCGAGCGGGTCGAGCAGGAATTCAACGGAGTCAACCAGCCAGTGACCGAAGCAGCGGTCAGGTGGTGCCGCCGCTGAGGCCTGCTCGTCGACCACATCGACCAGAGCGTACAGCGCATCGTCGTACCATCCCAGCCATGCCTGTGACGTGCCGCCGCAGTCAGCCTCGGATGAGCACTCCTCGCCTTCCCACCGTGCGGCAACGCTGATCGGTGTGCTGCCGTAGGCTGACGCGTCACCATCCAGAGCAGGGGCCTTCGCAAGCTTGGGGATCACCGTCGTCGGCACGACATTCAGTTCGAGCTTCTCGGTCGAAACCGATGTTCCAGCGGTTGTGGTGGCTGTGACCTCGTCAATCGTATTGCCGACGGCAGCAGGATCAGTGTGAGTGAGAATGAACTCCACCGTCGCCGTCTTACCCGGTGCGACCCCTTCGAATGATTGTGACGGGTGGTTGAGTGCATATCCTTCCGGAACCGTTAGCTCGACCGTGCCACTTTGCGCTTCACTGGAACGGTTTGTGACGGTCACGGGAACCGTGATCGATTCACCTGCACCGATAGCGCGCCGCGCCGGTGACTGGCCGTAGACAAAGACGTTGTAATCTTCGGTCCACTGATCGTAGTAGGCGGCGTTGCCGGCACGCGTGAAGCGGCCGTTGACCGGGGCCACCACGTCAACATGGGTTTCGTTGTAGCCCGTCATCTCGGCAGAATCTGAGGCGAAACGGATCGGCAGACGCATCGTGCCGAGGGCACTGGAGTCAGGGGCGGTCACAGTGAACGTGACATCGGTTGAGTCACCGGACGCCAGTTCACCTATTGCCTGTTTGTCGCTGACGGTCCACCCCTCGGGGACGTCAATCGAGACGGTGCCGGCCGGAATTGCCTGCTCGCCAGCCACGAGCGTGACAGTGACGTCGGCCGATTCACCGGGAGCTACCATCTGGGCTTCCGGTGATCCATACATCAGTGTGCCCAGTGGCATGCCGCTGGGGTCAGGCAGGGATGCGCCGAAGAGGATGGAACGATCATCGCCGCCACCTTCGGTGCCGTTTTCCTGCATCGGTACCCACGACCTACCCACCAGGAAGCGTGTACATCGATTGTCGACAACGGTCTTTTCCATCAGGCGGGCCTGAGTGGCGTGAGCCTTGGCGTTTTCACCGCCAACCTGCGCCCAGGTCTTGGGTGTTCCGGCAGGCTGTCCCTGCACGTTGCCTTCCACCCACGTGTACTCAGATTCGTATCCTGTCCACGTTCCGGCCACGGTGTAGGGACGTCCCTCGATTCCGGCGTAGCCAGCCAGACAGTTGGCCTGATCAGGCAGCTTGGTGGTGTTGCCAAAGTCAAAGACGTATTCGGTGACCTTCTTGACCTGCCAGGGCTGAACCGCGTTGGGTCCGCTGAGCTGTTCAGGGAAACGGTTGGGATCAGCAGCTGCCTGCGCCACCTCCCATGCCAACATCGAGGCGGCCTGGTGGTTGCCGTGACCAGCGTCGAAGGAGGCGGGCCATGTCACCAGGATTTCGGGTCGGGTCTCACGCACAACCTGTGTGGCCCGGCGCAACGTTTCTTCATGGTTCCACAGCTGGTGAGTCAGCGGCGCGGACGTGTTGTAGAAGAAGTCCACCCGGTCAAGGAAGTACACATCAACTGTGCCGTCACGTACGTGCGCCGCACGGTCTTCGTTTTCACGTCGCAGGCCCAGGTTCGGCCCGGCTTCGGAGCCGACTGAATTGGAGCCGCCCTCGCCGCGCGTGGTCAGCATAATGCCGCAGCGTACATCGGCAAGATCACCCCACACGCCACACGGTGCACTGAAGGACGCGTCATCATCGGGGTGCGCCCACACGCCCAGGACATCGAGTTTTGTTGGATCACTGGTTGACGAGGTTTGGGCGTGGCCGAATGCCCATTCAGGTGCCTCAGACGAGGGTGCCGCGAGGGACGGCGTCGCATACATCATTCCTGGGACCAGAAGCGCACACGCCCCTGCGAGCGCGACCGATCTGAGTAGGTGCTTCATTGCAAATTCTCCAGTTCTTTTCAAGAATCACGATCAAATATCAGCCTTTAACTGCTCCTTCGGTCATTCCGGAAATGAAGCTGCGCTGCAGGGCGAGGAAGAGGATCACCATAGGCAACGCAACAAGAACCGCTCCGGCTGCCAGGAGCGTGGATCCGGTGGTGTACTGGCCCTGGAAGAATGCCAGACTCAACGGGGCGGTGCGCATCCTGCCGGTCGGTGACATGACCAGCGGGATCAGGAAGTCGTTCCACGTCCACATGAACGTCAGCACAATCTGAGTCACGATTGCGGGACGTGCCAGTGGAAGCAGGATCGACCACAGGATTCGGATGTCACCGGCGCCGTCAAGCCGGGCAGCCTCCAGGATGGATGGGTTAACTGAGCGGAAAAACGCGCGCATCCAGAATGTGCCGAATGCCAGTGACTGCGCAATCTGCGGCAGCGCCACCGCCCAGAGCGTGTCGGTGAGTCCGAGGGTGCGAAGATCGTAGAACAACGGCAGGATGATCGCTTCGGACGGCACCATGATGCCCAGGAGGAACACGTAGAACAGAACGTTGGAGCCAGGCGGGCGCAAAATGCCGAGCACGTAGCCGCTCATCAGTGAGAGCACCAGTGCCGACGTCACGACAACCACGGCGATCATCGCCGAGTTCTTCATGTACAGCGAGAACTTACCCTGGCTCCACGCTTTTGCAAAGTTCTCGATGTGTCCCCACGACGAGTCGTTGATTTTCTCTGAACTCAACGACAGGAACAGGACATACAGAATGGGGATCAGGGACTGCAGCGCAAAGAAGATCAACACGATGTAGCTGACGACTTTTTCAGCGGGAGAGGTTTTCATTGGTCCTTTTCCCCCCACAGGTTGATGGTCAGATTGATCAGGAAGATCACCAGTGTTAGTACGACCGCCAGTGACGAGGCCGTTCCCACCTGTCCGAGTCGGAACGCCTGGTTGTAGACCTCGTAGGACGGCACGGTTGTGGATGTGCCGGGGCCGCCCGATGTCGTCATGTAGACCAGATCGAATGTCTTCAGCGCTGCGATCACCGTCAGGGTCAGTGAGACGAGGATTTCACCACGCACGCTTGGAATAGTGACGGACCAGAAGCGGCGGAACCACCCAGCGCCGTCAAGCATGGCTGCCTCGTAGTATTCGCGCGGGATGCGCGCAATTCCGGACATGAGCAGGACGGTTACCAGGCCGGTGGACACCCATGTGCCGATCAGGCCCACGGCGATCAGCGCCGTCGAGTAGTCACCGAGCCACGGCCTGGCAAGTCCGCCCAGACCGATCGCCCGGAGCACACGGTTGAGCAGCCCGTCGGGCGCGTAAATTTCACGCCACGAAATGGCCAGCACCACCATGGCGATGACCTGTGGCAGGAAGACGACGGTTCGGAAAAATCCGAGCCCGCGCACGCTTGAGCGTGTCAGCAGTGTCGCCAGGACGAGGCCGATGATCAGTGGGAACACCGCGTAGAAAATGATGAGGACAAGAGCATGCCAAAAGGCGTCCAACAGCCTGGGGTCGGTGAATGTTGTGACGTAGTTGTTGAACCCTGCCCATGTTCCTACGCCCAGGCCATCCCACTTGTAGAACGACAGGGTGATGACGCGACCGATGGGGTACAGCATGAATGCGCCGTACACCAGCACTGGCAGTGCCAGCAGAGCAATCGACATGGCCCACCGTGACTGTGCGCGTGATCTGTTGCGTCCACGTGCGGAGCGTGAACTGGTGGCGGTCGCTGTCTGTGCACCGCCGGTGTGGTTGGTCATCGAAGCCTCCTCAATGTACACGCGAACGGATATAAAAGGCGGATGGGTCGCCCTCGTTGATCATGAAAGACGAACGAGGGCGACCGGCTGCATTATTGGTTGGTGAATTCGGTGTACGCCGTCTCCAGAGTGTCGACCAACTGGTCAGGGGTGATCTGCGAATCAAGCAGTCCCTGCAGTGCGTCACCAAGAACCTGATCGAAGGTCGGGGTGGCGTAGTCGAGGTACGGCAGAACGTTGCCGGAGTTCGTCAACGTGTCGAAGGCGTTCATGACATCGGCCACGACGCCCTTCTCGTTGGCGGCGTAGGTAGCCGTATCGTTGACGGGCACGTTTCCGGTTTCAGCCAGAACCTTCATCGCATCGGCGTTCGTCAGGAAGTCGATGTAGGCCGCAGCGACGTTGACATCCTTCGCGGCTGACGTGATGGCGAACGGCAATCCGGTGCCGCCGGTGGTCTGCGGCGCATCCATTCCTTCGGCCATTGGCGGCAGCATGAAGCCGACATCTTCACCCATTGCTTCGAGCAGGTCAGGTGCGAGCCATGAACCGGCAATCAGGTACACGCCCTTGCCGCCGGCGAAATCCTGCCAAGTGCTGTCGTAGTCAGCGCCGTTGAAGCCGTCGTTGAAGAAACCGTTCTTGGCCCATTCCTGGATCTGCGTGGCGGCAGCAACGTTTTCCGGTGTCTTCCACGAAGCACCTGCGTTACCGAAGCCGAGCGAACGCACGGTATCTGCGTCCACATGTGCGCCCTGCACGACGCCGAAGACGTGCAGTCCCGGCCACTTCTCGACGTTACCGAGCATCAGCGGTGTTTCACCGGCTTCCTTGATGGTCGGCAGCTGGTCGGCCAGTTCCTGCCAGGTTGTGGGCTCCTTCAGACCGAGGTCAGCGAGCTTGGCCTTCGAGTAGTAGATCCCCACTGATTCGCCGACCTGCGGCAGGCCGTAGACGCAGCCTTCACCGAACTTGGTGGCATCAGAGGAGTACGAAGAGTTCGCCAGGATGCCTTCAGCGAAAGTTTCGTTCCACTTGTAGGCCTCCACATACGGGTCGAGGCACTGGATCTGTCCAGCTTGGACGAACTGGCCCATCATGGAACGCGAGTTGTTGGCCTGCACAACGTCAGGCGCATCCGCGCCGGTCAGAGCCAGACGCAGTGTGGTCTGCAGATCGTCAAAGGACTGGGAGTTGCGCTCGATGGTGATGTTCGGGTACTTCTCCATGAACGCTTTGTTGAGGCGCTCGATCTGTTCGTTCTGGCCGCCGCGCACTTCCTGGTCCCACACCACCAGTGTCTGTTCGGGGGCGTTCGAAATATCGGTTGATACTTCGGATGCTGCCGTCGACTGGGAGCCGGAGTCGCCACTGGTCTGGCCTCCGTTTCCGCCGCTGGGAGCACACCCCGCCATCAGTGCCAGGCACGCCAGTCCGGCAACCATTGCCGAGCCGTGAGAAGAATACTTCATCGTGTTACATCCTTTCGGTCGTGTCATTTAAACGTTGAGTACATCAAGAAAAGTCAGGTCAAGTCCCTTGGTGAGGTCTCGCGAAAGGCTCGTGACCCAGTGGTGCAGGTCGGAGCCGGTCGGCGCGCTGGATGAGCCGCCGGGGAAGCGAACGGTGTAGTTACTGGCAGCGATTGCCAGGGAAACTGCGGCGCGCGGTGCGAGCCCCGCATGGTGAGCGAAGGTCAGGCCCGCTGAGAACACGTCTCCGGCTCCCGTCGGGTCAACAACAGGGATATCCAGGGCCGGAACCGTGAACAGCTCCGTCCCATCGCAGGCGACAGCTCCCCTCGGCCCGCAGGTGACAACCACCAGCGGCACCTTCTTCGACAGTGCCCGGGCTGCCTCCTCGACGCTGTCGGTGCGTGTGTACCGCATCGCTTCAGTCTCGTTGGGAGTGAACACATCGGTGACGTCAAGGCCGCGCAGATTGTCGATATCCCACTGCCCGCTTGGGTCCCAACCAACATCGCCCAGCACCCACACATCACCCCACTGAGCAATGCTGTCGTGGTTGGCGTTAATCGCATTCATGTCAGCGACGAGGGCGGCCGGGTGATCCCCCTGGATGACATCTGCCAACAGTGAGACGCTCTCCGAGCCATAGGTCACCATTGCCCGGTCACCGTTGAATGCCAGCGACGTCGTGACATTCTGGCGGTCACATCTGCTCGCCCACCTCAGGTCAATCCCTTCACTGGTCAGGATGTCGGCCACCAGATGACCTGCTCGATCCTGGCCGATAGTGGTGACCAGGCGTGGACGGGAGGAATCGTCTGTGTCAGACGCCTGAAGTAAACGCGCAATAGCGATGGCCTGGTTTGCTGCTCCACCTGCAGTGATGGCGCATCCTGATACCCATTGTTCTTCACCTGGGCGCGGGGGGCCTGCAAGTCCCGACATGACAACGTCAAGGAAGACAGGGCCAATGACGCAGGTTGATCCATCTGACGACGCAGTGCCCACGGATGCCTCCTTGCCAATGTGGAACTGAACGTGATCTTGTTCTCATCACACTGTAGCGATATTTCGGCGCATTGTGCTTGCAAATGACCAATATTGCTCACAATTGAAAGAATTTCGTTATAATTGGCACTATGTTGGCTTATCAGCGTCGTGCCAGAATCCTTGACTTGGTACATGACCGCGGCAGTATGTCAGTATCCGATCTGGCACAGCACTTCGGCACCTCCGAGTCAACGATTCGGCGCGACCTGAACCGTCTGGATGAGCAAGGCGCACTGACGCGCGTGCGCGGCGGCGGAATTCACGGCGGTGTACCCAGCTTTAAAACCCTGAGCGAATCCCCGCACGATACACAGGACCTGCCTTTTGCCACGGTTGCTATGCGATCAGCCGAAGAGAAGGATCGTATCGGCAGGTCAGCTGCAGCCCTCGTGCCCGATCAGTCGGTCGTCCTCATTGACATCGGTACCACCGGTGTGATGGTGGCCCGTCATCTCAGGCATCGCGACGTGACCGTTGTGACCGCTTCTTTGGCAGTTGCCGACGAACTGCGAGGTGAATGTGAAGCAACGCTTGTCGTACTGGGTGGTGTGTTGCGAACAAACTACCTGTCACTGGTCGGCAGCCTCACTGAACATGCGCTGGAGGCAATCAGAGCTGACATCGCATT
The DNA here is from genome assembly GCF_056590235.1 of Pauljensenia sp. C0170B4. Classification (NCBI taxonomy): domain Bacteria; kingdom Bacillati; phylum Actinomycetota; class Actinomycetes; order Actinomycetales; family Actinomycetaceae; genus Pauljensenia; species Pauljensenia sp. C0170B4. Next base: position 17,627 of record NZ_JBWPVS010000001.1, read on the forward strand.
CGTTGGCACCTCGGGTATCCGCCATTCCGGCGCTTTGATGGATTCGACCGGAATGGAAGTGCCCATCAAGAAATCAATCATCGCGCATTCTGAACAAACCTTCGCCGTCGCGTCATCGGACAAGTTTCCGGGATCAGGCCTGCTGACCGTGTGCCATCTCAGTGACTTGACGGGTGTTGTGACGACCGCCGAAATATCCACCACCCCCTCACTGGCAGACCTTGAGGGAACAAACACGAAAGTGATCAGCGCATGAAACTTGTAATTGCAGGCGGAGGCGGATTCCGCGTCCCGCAGATCATCGAAGTTCTTTCAGCAGCACGCGAGGGCAAGGGGCCTCATAGCGGCCTGAACGTCGACGAAGTGGCCCTCTATGACATCGATCAGCGCAGGCTCGACGTCATGATGGCGGTCATCCGCGGAATGGATTTCGCCCATCCACCGACACTGACCGCTTCCACCGACCTGCGCCAGGCCCTCACGGGAGCCAACTTCGTCTTTTCAGCCATACGAGTGGGCGGCACAGCCGGACGTGTCACTGACGAGCGTGTTGCGCTGGCCGAAGGAATCCTCGGACAGGAAACGGTCGGGGTGGGTGGCTATGCCTATGCGTTCCGTACACTGCCCATCGCGATGGAACTGGCTCGTGCAGTGCGCGAGGTGGCTCCCGATGCGTGGGTCATCAACTTTACGAATCCTGCCGGAATCATTACTCAGGCGATGCGGCGCGAACTGGGCTCCCGTGTGATTGGTATTTGCGATACGCCGATCGGACTGGTGCGCCGTGTCAGCGCGGCGGCAGGCATCGATCATCACTGGGTTGACCAGGACGATCCTCGTCTCACATTCGACTACGTGGGCCTGAACCACCTGGGGTGGCTGCGGTCGCTGGAACTGGACGGCACAGATCGTCTGCCCGACCTGTTGGCCGACGATGCCGCGTTGGATCACATCGAAGAGGCACGCACAATCGGTTTTGAGTGGGTGCGCGCACTGGGAATGTTGCCCAACGAATACCTCTTCTACTACTACCTCAACCGCGAATCAGTCGCCCGGATCAGGCAGGAAAAGGCTACACGCGGCGAATTCCTCGACAAGCAGCAAAGCGCTTTCTATGACGAAGCCGCCGGAACGAGCGACCACGATGCCGCAGCCGCATGGACCAGGGTCCATGACGAGCGCGAAGCGACCTACATGGCCGAATCCCGTGATGAGGAAGACCGCGCCAACCGTCGTGACGAAGACATCGCCGCAGGTGGCTACCAGCAGGTCGCCTTCGATTTGATGAACTCGCTGACCACCGGCACACGCGCACGCATGATCCTGGGTGTGGGCAACTCGGATGCGGACGGTGATCTGATCGTGCCGCAATTGCGCGAAGACGCGGTGATTGAAGTGCCCTGTCGCGTCGACGCCGACGGAGTTCATCCGCAGCACGTGCGGCCTGTGACCGGACCCGAACTCGGACTCATCACCACCGTCAAGGGGTGTGAGGAACTCGTGATCGAGGCGGCAACGCAGGGGGACAGCACCCTTGCATGGCGCGCAATGGCCAACCACCCATTGGTCGATTCCGTTGCCGTGGCACGCCGCGTGCTGGAGGGTTACATCGACCAAAGTCCCCAGATCGCGAAGGTTTTCGAATAAAGGAAAGAAGGCTCACACACCGGTAGACCTACACGTTAGGCAGTGTTTACCGGGTGGTTGAACTGCGTCATTAGCGTCAGTGAAGTCATAGTGATTTTTGCTGACTGATGGAGTACATACACATGTTTTCAGTTCGACCTCGCGCCCTCATTATGGGAGTGGCGGCAGCTCTGATGATGACGAGCGCGTGGAGCGGTGGCCCGGCACAGGCTGAGGCCACCGTTCCGCCGATCATGATCACGGAGATTGCGCCCGACAATACCGGCTCTGACGAATACGAATACTTCGAAATCCACAACACGACGAATGCGGCGATCAACCTTGCTGAACAGAAGTACTCTTTCGCTTACACTTACGCCGATTCCGATGACCGCTCTCAGGACAGACAACTGACGGTTGACGACGCCAACCTGACCCTCAGTCCAGGCGAAACAATCATTATGTGGCTGTCCTACACGGCGAAGAACCTCGATTCCTTTGCGCGCACGGACGCAGATTTTCGCACCAACTGGTCCATGAGCAACACCGCCAGAATTGTGCGCGTCACCGGCCAGGCAGGTATGGCCAACAAAGGTGAACGCGGAATCCGGGTGCTCAAAGACGGGCAGACCGAATCGTGGTCGTATTACCCGGCCGGATCCGTCGGAGCCAACAAAGTCGCAGAATTCGCCGTATCAGACGCCCAGTCGATGACGTTGCTGGCGTCGCAGGCCACGGCAACACCCGGCACTGTCCGCGACGAGCAGTTCGTCCGCACCTCTCAGCCGGATCCCGGCGACCAGTCAGGTCAGCCAGACCCCGATGACCCCACGTCCGCACAGGACGCACCTGACACGGCAGCACCTCTGATGATCACCGAACTCGTACCCGACACAGATAACGTCTCCGGCTCAGATGGCTTTGAGTTCATTGAGATTGCCAACACCACCGACCAGCCCATCGACTTTTCCAACTACACGCTGAGCTACCTGTACCCCGATTCGAAGAGCTCGGCACTGTGGCCCTCCACCCCTGACAACGTCGTGATCCAGCCCGGAAAAACCCTGGTGTTCTGGATCAGGAACGGCAACAACAATGATCTGGGCGCAGCCGATTTCAACAAGCAGTGGGGTACGTCGCTGACTATGGGCCAGGACCTGGTGGAAATCTACTCAGGTGGCATGGCCAATGGTGGCGCTCGCGGCATGCAGATCCAGACGAATACCGGCACGGTCATTAACCGGGCCTACTACAACATGAACGGCAAAGAGGTCGAATACAACAAGGGATTCCATTTCTGCGTGAACATGGACGACCTCACCACACAGGGCCGCATTGGCACTCACCCGGCATCGCCGGGCACACTGATGGCTGCCCAGCTCCCCAGGCCCCTGGTCGCGCTGGCCGCAGACACACAGGAACCGGCGCTGACAGATGCCACCCCATCCACAGTTCGCGCCGACCAGCCACTGGCATTCGACTTCACCATCATGGACAACACCAGCGTCAAGACGGTGACACTGAACATGAAGTCAAGCGCCGATCAAGATTCGCGCGCGATCAACTTGACACATGACAGCGAAGACGTCACGCACTTCACCTTCGAGGTGCCTGCCGCTGACATGACCGGCAAACGCTGGTTCGACTACACGCTGACCTACACGGACGGAACCTTCACCAAAACCACCGCTCCCGTACGAGTTGCCATCCAGGGAGCAGCCACTGACCCCTTGCGTATCAACCACGCCGACAATGACTGGGTGTCCGGCACCACCGACCTGATTGCGGCGACCGATGCCCCCTCGTCAATCACGATGACGATCGATGGCACGAACGTGCTGACGGAAGCCTCACTGGAAGGTGAGCCGGTCTTCGCCTTCGAAGCCACGCAGACTGACACGTTCTTCCGCAACGGCGTGCTGGCCCCCAATGGCGACATCCTGACGATTTTCGATGAGGGTACCTACAGCGAGATCACGACCATTTCAACGCCCGTGCCCCTGGTCTACATGGACGGACAGACCGTAACCGCCTCGATCTACGCGGGTACCAAAGCCAAACCCGGGATCGACGAGAACGAAAACAACGACGATTTCGATGTGCGTGCATTGCGACTGATCCTGCCGGACGGACGCACGCTCACCCCACGCGGATACTCCGATGCCACACAATGGCTGCGCATGGGCGATTCCACAGGCAAGCACGATTTCTTTGACGCGACGTTCGACATTCCTAACGACGCGTTCACCGGCGCTCGCCACGCGTGGGACACCACGACAGCAATAGACGGCACGCACACTATCACCGCGCAGGCAACAGTGGACGGCACCCAGCACAACGTCACACGCGTCCTGCGGGTCGACAACACGGCTCCGGTCATCGAGACACACATTGACGAGGGCGCCCTGCTCCAGGGTGACATCACCGTCAATCCCACCGCCACTGACAGTGGGATTGGACTGGATTCACTCAGCGCAACACTCGACGGCAAGGACATCACCCTTCCGCTGACCACCTCGTCGACGTCATTGCCGGCCGGCAACCATGAACTGACCGTCATTGCCGTCGACAAACTGGGGAACTCCGCAACTGTCACCACCCACTTCACGACGCCCGTGGAAGACCCCACGGTTGCAACCTTCACTCCTGGTGACGGTGCCCGTGTGGAAGCCGGCGATGTGGTACTGAGCGCCCACGTGGATGATGAAGCAGGCGACCAGGTCACCGCAAAATTCTACGAAGGTGAACGCGTGGACAACAGCACCATTCGCACCGCCTCCGGAACAGTGAATGACGCTGCCCAAGCTGAGCGTGAGTCAGCTCGTCCGCTCACCAGTGACGAGATCGAGCAGCTTGCCCAAGATGATGACGTGGTCAAACAGGTCACCTCAGATGATGCCTTCCCGTACGAACTGTTCGAGATTCCTGTCAGCGACAGCGACGCTGGCGCCACGGTGCGTGTGCACTGGTCCGGACAGGCTGAACGGAACGCTCAGGTGTCGATGCGCGTGCGCGCCGCTGATGGATCCTGGGATGAGGTCGACCGCCACATCACTGGCACAGGCACGGATTCGGCCAACACGCGCGCCGCGTCTGCAGCAGATGGTGCGTACGAAAAGTTTGACCTGGACGCCCTCGTCAAGACAGATACGTATGCGCATGATGGTGTGATTACCGTGCTGATCCAGCATTCCGACGGGTGGGCCGGGAAGAACCTGACGACGCGTGAGTCCACCGTGACTCCCGCGCATGCCGACGACGAGGCGCGCTCCACGTACGATTTCACGCTCGCCTGGGAATCGGACACGCAGTACTACAACGAGCGCGACGACTACTACCCACATCAGCTCGCCATCCACCAGTACCTGCTGGATCAGCGGGCCAACATGAATATCCAGTACCTGTTCCACACAGGTGACATTATCGACGACTTCGACCAGCAGCATCAGTGGGACCGTGCCAATCCGGCGTATCGTACGCTCGATGAGGCGGGATTCCCTTATGGCGTTCTGGCAGGAAATCACGATGTTGGCCACCTTGCCAACGACTACTCGGAGTATTCGAAGAACTTCGGTGAGGCACGCTTCGCTGCTAACCCGTGGTACGGCGGCTCATATGAGGACAACCGCGGACACTTCGATCTGTTCTCCGCCGGAGGTATCGACTTCATTGCCGTCTACCAGGGCTGGGGACCAGGGGACGCGGAAATTGAATGGATGAATCAGGTGCTGGCCGCTCACCCGGACCGTATTGCAATCATCGACCTGCATGAATTCATGCTGACCACCGGTGGGCTCGGTCCGATCCCTCAGCGCATCCTTGATGAGGTCGTTGCCACGAACCCGAATGTGCGGATGGTGATGTCGGGGCACTACCACGATGCGTTCACTCGCACGGACAGCTTCGATGACGACGGGGATGGGGTAGCGGAGCGCACCGTGACATCGATGCTCTTCGACTACCAGGCACTTCCCGAGGGTGGCCAGGGCTACCTGCGCTTGCTGCATTTCGACAACGATGGCCAGCGCATGATGGTACGCACGTATTCACCTTCCCTGCAGCGCTACAATTCCGATGATCAGGGGCTGTTGGGCAGCTCCGACAATCCGTATGAGTACCAGCATTTCGATGTCTCATATGCGCAGCTGGGAATCACACCTTCACAGCGCGTGCTCAGCACGGACACCTTCTCCGCGGACGTGCTGTCCACCCGACTCATTGGGACTGCCGGGGGTGTTACCACACCTGGCACTGCCAGTGCGACGTGGAAAGATGTGCCGGTGGGGACACATAGCTGGTACGTGGTGGTCAGCGATGTCAATGGTGGTGAAGTGATCTCACCGGTATTGACGTTCACAGCGGTGCCTGTCGGTGAGCCGACCGAGCCGGGAAATCAGCCGACCGAGCCGGGAACTGATCAGAACCACGGCCACGGTCAATCAGCGCAACCAGGTGCATCGCCAAACGTATCGGCGGGAGGGCGTCACCTGTCAGCCACCGGCGCTGATGGCGGTCTGCTTGCAGCGGTCAGCGTGATCGGCATGTTGGGTGCCGTGATGGTGGCGACGCGACGACGCCGTCATACGCACTGACAGATAAGGATCTGGTCAGGCTCCCCACACTGCCATCTGGTGGCGTGGGGAGCCTGCTTATGACAGCAGTGGTGTCAGCCAGTCGTCGATGAGTCGGTCGACCACCTGATTGAGGTCAGCGACCGTGCCCGTGTTCGCGATCCACACATCGCTCACCGCCCGTCGCTCAGCCTCACTTGCCTGAGAATCGATGCGCTCGCGGGCATCGTCAGCTGTCAGACCACGGCTCACGAGGCGCTCGACTCGAATCTGCACCGGAGCATCCACCATGATGACGACGTCAAAGGTGGATGCCAGGCCACCCTCGACCAGCAGAGGAACGTCGTAGACAGCGAAGGTGCCGGGCGGTGCGCTGGCGAGTATGCGCGCCGACTCGCGAGCAATACGGGGATGAGTGAATGCCTCCAGGCGGGTGCGCCGCGCCGGATCAGAAAAAACGAGCTGTGCCAGCGCCGGACGATTCAACGAGCCGTCGGCGTTGAGGATGTCCGTGCCGAACGCCTGCGCGATGTTGTGCAGCGCGGGTGAACCGGGTGCGACGATCTCCCTGGCAATCTGGTCGGCATCTGCGACGGTGGCATGGTGGCGGGCAAAAATGTCCGCCACCGCCGACTTACCGGAACCGATTCCGCCGCTGATGCCGATACGTAGTGCGTCAGGCGGTTGCGTGATGCGACGCTCCGGTGTGCGGAGTGCCGTCGCGTGTGCCTCTCCGCACGTGATGACGTGACCTGCAGCGCTGGGTTTCATGCACTCAAGGGTAGTCACAAATCAATTGGTGACGGTCCTATGGCGAAGTCTTGACCAAAGTGTGTGAAGTCAGACACAATTAGTTGAGGCAAAGATGAGGGTTTGTCTCAAAGTGACGCGACGACACCACGTGAGCTTTCGGCTTGTTTCCAATGATGAAGACGAGTTCTTGATCATTTCGTGATAATTCGTGACCAAATTGTAGCTTCCACATGGTGAACTCTCAACGCTTTGAGGCAGATTGATCGATAGTGTCTGTGACATCTGGCATCCGTGTCCTGTGTATGTGACACAGCGGCCCAGAAGCACCTGCATAAAAATCAGGAGGCATCCCATGAGGATTAAGAGAACATGGCTGGCGGTTCCGGCCGCCCTCGCCCTTGCACTGACCGCATGCGGCGGCGGCAGCGGCGACCAATCAGGAAACGGTGGTGAAAGCGGTGCCGCAGCATCAGGTGGCATTGTCGAGGTCAACGGATCTGAACCTCAGAACCCGCTGATCCCTGCGAACACGAACGAAACGGGCGGTGGCCGTCTTCTTGACGTGCTGTTCGCCGGACTGACTTACTACGATGAGACAGGCGCAAGCCACATGGAAATGGCCGAGTCCATCGAAACTGACGACCATCAGACCTACACCGTCAAACTGAAGGAAGGCCTGAAGTTCTCTGACGGCTCCGATCTGAAGGCCAAGAACTTCGTTGAGGCATGGAAGCTCGGTGCAAAAGAGGCCATGCTCTCCGCTTACTTCTTCGCACCCATCGAAGGTGCCGATGAGGAAGGCAACGGCGATCTGACCGGCCTCGAGGTCGTGGACGACACCACCTTCACCATCAAGCTCAAGCAGCCAGAAGCTGACTTCGAACAGCGTCTGGGCTACTCGGCTTTCTACCCGCTGCCCGATTCAACGCTTGCTGATCCGGAAGCCGGCGGCGAGAACCCGGTCGGCAACGGCCCCTACATGGCCGACGGTGAAGGCGCATGGGTTCACAACGAAGGCTTCTCACTGGTCCCGAACCCCGAGTACAAGGGTGAGCGTGTGCCGCAGAACGGCGGACTCCACTTCACCTTCTACGCCAAGCAGGATGCGGCCTACCAGGACCTCGTGGGCAACAACCTCGACGTGCTGGACGCCATCCCTGAAAACGCATTCCAGACCTACGAAAGCGAGCTCAACGGGCGCTCGGTGAACCAGCCTGCTGCTATCTTCCAGGCATTCACCATTCCGAACGACCTTGAGCACTTCACCGGTGAAGAAGGCAAGCTGCGTCGCCAGGCGATCTCCTACGCGATCAACCGTGAAGAAGTCACCGAGAAGATCTTCTCCGGTACCCGCACCCCTGCCAAGGACTTCACCTCACCAGTCGTTGACGGCTTCAACGACTCGATCCCCGGCAGCGAGGTTCTGACCTACGATGCCGACAAGGCGAAGGAACTGTGGGCACAGGCTGAGGCCATCGCTCCGTTCGAAGGCAAGTTCACCATTGCTTACAACTCTGACGGCGGTCACCAAGGCTGGGTTGACGCAACGGTCAACTCCATCAAGAACACCCTCGGAATCGAAGCGGAAGGCAACCCCTACCCGGACTTCAAGTCACTGCGTGACGACGTCACCAACGGCGCCATCAAGGGAGCCATGCGAGCCGGATGGCAGGCTGACTACCCCGGTAAGTACAACTTCCTGGCACCGATTTACGCCACCGGCGCAAGTGCGAACGACGGCAATTACTCGAACCCTGCATTCGATGAACTGCTGTCCAAGTCCTCGGGCGCAAGCTCGCTGGAAGAGTCCAACAAGCTGCTGGATCAGGCCCAGGAGATCCTCTTCCAGGATCTGCCGGCAATCCCGCTGTGGTACTCGAACGTGGTCGGCGGCTGGTCGGAGAACGTGGACAACGTGAAATTCGACTGGCACAGCGTTCCGATGTACTACCTGATCACCAAGCAGTGATCTGCTCCGTATAGATCAGCACTACATAGTTCTGTGGCGACCAGGAATGCCCTGTTCGCCACAGAACTATGTTCACGTCCAACCGAGTGACCTGCACAAACATGTCTCTGATGTGATGGGTCATACAGTGCAAAAGTGACACGAATGTCGCTCAAGAGTCGACTCGGCTCCCAAGACTAAAAGAATTAGTGATACGCTCACCAAGCGAAGCTTGCATATTTTGGCGTGAAGTTTGCACGATGTTGAACATTCGACGTTGGCAGGTCTCACGGCAAAAGGTGAGTGGCCGAAACGATCGCGAGGCGTCAGCTCCGTGATCCTGTAGCACACATGCACGCGATTCTGAGCAATCAGAGGGGCGAGCATGTCCTGTCCACCCCGAAGGAAATACCCAATGTCCCGATATATCGGACGACGGCTCCTCCAGATCATCCCGGTCTTCTTCGGAGCCACGTTCCTGATTTTCGCAATGGTGTACCTGATGCCTGGTGATCCCGTTGCCGCCCTGGGAGGCGACCGTGGCCTCAACCCGGAAGTACAGGCGCGTATCCGTGCGGAATACAACCTCGACAAGCCTTTGTACATGCAGTACCTGCTGTACCTCAAAGGCGTCTTCACTCTCGATTTTGGAACCACCTTCTCGGGTCGTCCAGTTGCCGAAGTAATGGCGGGAGCCTTCCCCATCACCATCAAGCTTGCAGTGATGGCGCTGCTTTTCGAAGCGATCCTCGGTGTGGGTTTCGGTGTCATCGCCGGCATGCGTCGTGGCGGCTTCTTCGACTCAACGGTTCTGGTTCTGTCACTCGTGGTCATCTCGGTACCGACCTTCGTTATCGGCTTCGTACTCCAGTTCCTGGTCGGCGTAAAATGGGGCATTCTGCCGCCCACGGTGGGCAGTAAAACCACGATCACCAATCTTTTGATGCCAGCGATAGTGCTGGGCGCTCAATCGCTGGCTTATGTCTTGCGATTGACGCGCCAGTCAGTGTCTGAGCACACCGCGGCCGACTTCGTGCGCACTGCGCGGGCAAAAGGCCTGTCGAACGGACAGGTCATGCGCCGCCACATTCTGCGCAACTCACTGATCCCCGTCGTGACTTTCCTCGGCGGTGACCTCGGCGCCCTCATGGGTGGCGCCATCATCACAGAAGGCATTTTCAACATCAACGGTGTAGGCGGCACGCTGTGGCAGGCAGTCATCAAGGGCGAGCCGGCAACGGTGGTGTCCTTCACGACTGTGCTCGTGCTTGTCTACATCATCGCGAACCTGATCGTTGACCTTCTGTACGCCTGGCTCGACCCGAGGATCCGCTATGAGTGAGAATCTGATTCCTTCCGCGTCCATTGAGCGCACTCGCCATGGACAGCAGCACTACGTCTCTGAAATTGACGAGACCGGCCTGGGTGCCGTCGACGCCGTAGCTGACGATTCAGCACCCTCATCCATGTGGGGTGAAGCGTGGAAACAGCTGCGCAAGCGCCCCATGTTCTGGGTGGCAGCCATCATCATCTTCATCGCGCTCCTCATGGCCTTCGTGCCGCAGCTGTTCACCTCACAGGACCCGCGTTTTTGCGAACTGGGCAATTCACTTGAACCAGCCGGTCCCGGGCACCCCTTCGGCTTCGAACGACAGGGCTGCGATATCTACGCGCGCGTCATCTACGGTGCTCGCGCCTCAGTGACGGTCGGTGTCTTCACGACCATCGCCGTCGTCCTGATCGGCGGATCGCTGGGCGCCCTCGCCGGATACCTCGGTGGCTGGGTTGACGCTGTGATCTCCCGCATTATCGACATCTTCTTCGCGGTTCCGCTGCTCCTTGCCGCAATCGTGTTCATGCAGATGTTCCGCGACAACCGCAATGTGTGGATGGTCGTCCTGGTGCTGGCATGCTTCGGGTGGACGCAGATTGCGCGCATCACTCGCGGCGCCGTCATGTCCACCAAGAACGAGGAATTCGTGACGGCAGCGCGCGCGACCGGCGCATCGAGCTGGCATATCGTGGTCAGCCACATCCTGCCGAACGCAATGGCACCGGTGATCGTCTACGCAACCGTGGCACTGGGAACATTCATCGTTGCCGAAGCCTCCCTGTCATTCATGGGTATCGGTCTACCGTCGTCCGTGGTGTCCTGGGGCGGCGACATTTCGATGGCACAAGCATCCCTGCGCGTTCAGCCCATGGTTCTGTTCTACCCGGCTATCGCGCTGGCACTGACCGTTTTGAGCTTCATCATGATGGGCGACGCCGTGCGTGACGCCCTCGATCCGAAGGCGCGTAAGAAGTGACAACTCCACGTAATCCAGATCTGACACCTGACCCCGACGACCCCACGTTCGCCGCGTCGCGACCGGTCACACCCAACCCGGCCAGTTCCGACTCGGGTGACAACCGCTTTATGCCCGACGTTGACGAGGGTGACTCGACCGACGCTGAGCTGACAGACGAACGCCTCGAAAAGCTGGTTACCCGCACTGTCATGTCCGATGCGCCAGAAGTGGTCAATGAGCATTCACGAGACCAAGGCGACATCCACCCAGATGACGCTGAACCGCTGCTCAAGCTCAAAGACCTTGAAGTCACGTTCACCACGTCCACCGGCAAAGTTCCCGCCGTGCGCGGAGTCAACCTGACGATCTACCCCGGCCAGACCGTGGCAATTGTGGGTGAGTCCGGTTCCGGCAAGTCAACGACTGCCTCTGCGATCATCGGCCTGCTGCCCGGCACCGGTGAAGTCACAGGCGGAAGCATTGAATTTGACGGCAAGGACACCACGCATCTGTCCACTAAAGAGTGGGTGAAGCTGCGTGGATCCGGTATTGGTCTGGTCCCACAGGACCCGATGACGAACCTCAACCCTGTGACCCGTATCGGCAAGCAGGTCGGTGAGGCTCTGCGGGCCAACAACGTGGTCCCCACCTCGCAGGTGGGTCAGCGCGTGGCAGACCTGCTTGAAGAGGCCGGACTTGCCGGTGGCGGCAAGAGGACCAAGCAGTTCCCACACGAATTTTCCGGCGGTATGCGCCAGCGCGTCCTGATCGCGATCGGTCTGGCTGCCCGCCCGAAGCTGCTCATTGCCGACGAACCGACCTCCGCGTTGGATGTGACAGTTCAGCGCCGCATCCTTGACCACCTGGGCACAATGACTCGTGAGCTGGGCACAGCCGTCCTGTTCATTACTCACGACCTTGGCCTGGCGGCTGAACGCGCCGAGCAGCTGGTTGTCATGCACCGCGGACGCATCGTGGAATCCGGCCCTGCGCTGGAGATCCTGCAGCACCCGCAGCATCCGTACACGAAGCGACTGGTGTCGGCGGCCCCCTCGCTCGCATCGGCACGTATCGAGTCCGCCCACGCCCGCGGCGTGAAAGTGACGGACGAAGAACTCACCGGTACAGGAGCAGGTGCGTCCTCCACCGAGGAGATCGTGCGCGTCGAACATCTGACGAAAGTCTTTGACGTGCGCGGTGCGCGCGGCGAAGCCAAGGAACTGCGCGCCGTTGACGACGTCACGTTCGGATTGCGCAAGGGCACAACCCTGGCATTGGTGGGTGAATCCGGTTCCGGTAAGTCTACTGTGGCCAACATGGTGCTCAACTTGCTCACTCCCACCGAAGGCAAGGTGTTCTTCAAAGGGCAGGACACGTCGCAATTCTCATCCAAAGAGCTGTTTGAGTTGCGCCGCAAGCTCCAGGTTGTCTTCCAGAATCCCTATGGGTCACTGGACCCGATGTACTCGATCTTCCGCATTATCGAGGAACCACTGAAGGTTCACAAGATCGGAAACAAGAAGGAGCGCATCGCACGGGCCCAGGAACTGCTTGACCTGGTCGCTCTGCCGCGCTCGGTCATGCGGCGCTATCCGAACGAACTGTCCGGTGGGCAGCGTCAGCGCGTCGCCGTGGCTCGCGCCCTGGCACTGAAGCCTGAAGTGATTGTGCTGGACGAGGCTGTCTCTGCCCTCGACGTGCTGGTGCAGAACCAAATCCTGCACCTGCTCAATGACCTGCAGGCACAGTTCTCGCTGTCCTACCTGTTCATCACGCACGACCTGGCGGTGGTGCGTCAGATCGCTGATGACGTGGTGGTGATGGAGCACGGCAAGCTCGTCGAGGCGGCACCGTCCGACGAACTGTTCGATCACCCCAAGCAGGACTACACGCGCGAGCTGATCGACGCAGTGCCGGGACGAGCCATCCAGCTCAACCTGTAGGAACCCCTCAGCGACAAACTTTGTCGGCAAGTGTCAGCGCCGCATAGCGACGCCTGGACCGGATCATCACTGCCGGAGGAAGCCAGGGCGGCCTCCCAATTGCAGCGACCGCACTGAACCACCGGGTTTCACAGCCATGCCGGACGTGCCGTTCCTGTGCCACTTGGAACGCGCCGTGGGCATGACGGGACAGGAACCCTACGAGGAAATTTCCCGCTACCTGTCGATCATGCGCCACAAGGTGGCCACGGTGTTCACCACGCTGTCCTACTTCGACGCAGTGAACCTGGCGAAGAGAGTCACTGCCGACACGCCGGCTCTGTTTTCAACAGAGGAGATGGATATGACCTGCCCACCTTCGACCGTGTTTGCGGCGCGCAACTGGTGGGGCAGGACTGATGCATCGCAGACCGGGGACGCCCCCGAAATCGTCGTCTACCCCTTCAATCAGCACGAAGGTGGACAAATGGTGAAGGGGGGCAAGCAGCTCACGTGGCTGCGCGCACTGCTCGACGAGTCATCGTCACCGAGCTCGCCACGCTAGCCGCCTACCGGCCCTCATCCAGCGGCGGATGGGGCTGAGTCAGGACGGCGTGAACAGGTCGCCCAGTCACCAGGTCTCCCTCGTCAACAAAACCTTCCTCACGACCTTCGAGTTCGGCAATGAGGTAGCCGCGCGCTTTCTTCAACGCTGACTCGTAGTGCGGATCTGAAGCAAGGTTGTGAAGCTCGTGCGGGTCGTCGGCCAGGTCGAAAAGCTGTTCGGTGCCCCACGATGAGTACCACACATACTTGAAATGCTCGTAGACAATCCATTGCAGTGACTGGCCGAATAACGTGTGCTCACCGTGGATGTAGGTGCGCCACGACGCATCCTGTCCACGCAGGAACGGTGCCAGTGACCGTCCATCCACGCCCTCAGGCACGGGTACGCCAGCCAGATCCAACAAGGTGGGCATCAGATCGCGAAGTTCGGTCAGCTGGTCGACGCGCGCTCCTGCAGGGATGCCGGGACCTCTCACGAGGAATGGCACGTGAGCGGACCCTTCGTAGGGGTATCCCTTGCGCCACAGATGGTGGTCGCCCATCATGTCGCCGTGATCGGAAATAAAGACCACATACGTGTTGGAGTCAACGCCGAATTCAAACAGAGCCTGCAGGAATCGTGACACCTGAGTGTCGATATGGGTCATATGTCCGAAGTAACCGGCACGCGCGCGATGCACGGACCGCGGATGATAGACGGCTGCAAGTGCTGTCGGATCCCAGGCGCGCTGCTCATCTTCCATGAGCTCATCAGCCCAGTCGCCCACGGGAGGATCAGTCAACTCGGCCGAATCGTACTGCTCGAACGCCCATGCAGGCGGGTCGAGGGGCGCGTGCGGGCGGTGGAACGACAGGTACAGGAAGAATGGACAGTCAGGATCGCGCCGGTACATCCAGCGGATCGCCTCGCTGACAACCCAGTTCGTCGGATGGAGACGTTCTGCCTTGTCCCACGGACGGGCAACGATGGAATTGCATTCCAAGCCGGAATCAATGTAATCCTCGACAGCGTTTGCGCCCTCCTGGTCGCGCAGCCACGGCAGATAGTCGTCGTACCACGCCACATCGCGTGTGCGATCGCGTGAGACATGCAGGTAGCCGTCGTGCAACTGGACGTCATCAAATCCGATTCGCGTGCGTTCGGGCCAGTAGTGCATTTTCCCGATCGCCTGCGTCTGGTAACCGGCCTCTTTCAGACACTGCGGCAAGGTGGGAGCCACGTCGAATGTGACGCCGTCCTGGTAGCCGACGCGTCGGTGCGACTGAGGGCTCATGCCCGTCATGAGTGACATGCGCGCCGGCACGCATGTTGGAGCCGCGGAATACGTACGCGACATCTGTGCGCCCATCCCAGCCAAACGGTCCAGGTAGGGGGTCTGAACATCCGGATGGCCCAGACTGGAGAGGCAGTCACCCCGCCACTGATCGACACAAATCAGGACGATATTGGGACGCGAGTCCTTTGAATCAGTCATTTGATTCGTGCTGCGAGTGAGTGGAGAGTGCCCGGCCGGCTTCCTGCTGAACACTGATGGCCGCCTGGTAGCGGGTCAGGAAGCGCTCGAAACCTTCTTCATCGCGGGCGACAGGATCAATGACCGAGGATTCGGTGTCGGCAAAGACGCGTTCGGCAAGATAATCCGGCAGGGACTGAGCATCCCCATTGGCACGGTCTGCGCGGAACTTCGCCAGGATTGCGATGCCCCATGCTCCACCTTCGGCGGCGCTCTTTCCAACCGCAACGGGCACACCCAAAGCGCCAGCCATCAACTGCTGCGCGACGATCGGTGTCTTGAACAGGCCACCGTGAGCGAACAAGCGGTCCACCTGGACACCCTCGTCCTCAGTCAGAATGTTCATGCCCAGGCGCAGCACGGCGAACGGCGTCATGAGCTGTGTGCGCATGAAGTTTGCCAGGTTGAATGTGGAGGCAGGCGGGTTGACGAACATGGGTCGACCGGTTTCCACGCCGACGATCGGTTCGCCGGACAGGAAGTTGAAGGCGACCAGGCCACCGCCGTCGGGATCGCCGGTCAGGCCATGCTCGTACAGCAGGTCGTAAACGCGTGGCTTGGGAATATCGACGCCGGCAATTTCAGCGAACTCGCGGAAGATCTTCACCCACGCATCCAGCTCACTGGAACCGTTGTTGGAGTGCACCATCGCAACCGGGGAGCCGTCGGGCGTTGTGACAGGGTCAAGCTCAATGTGCACCTTCTTCAGGGCTTTCTCAAGGACGACCATCGCGAAGATGGACGTGCCGGCCGAAACGTTGCCGGTGCGCGGTGCGACAGCGTTCGTAGCCACCATGCCGGTGCCTGCATCGCCTTCAGGCGGACACATCGCGATTCCTGCTTCGAGGTTACCGCTGGGGTCGAGGAAGCGTGCGCCCTCGGCGGTAAGTTCACCTGCATCGTCGCCCGCTGCCAGAACTGTGGGCAGCAGGTCTGCAACGTCCCACTGGAAGCCCTTTTCTGCGACGAGGTCGCGGAACTGCTGCAGTCGCTCCTGGTCGTAGTCAACGGTGGTGGAATCGATGGGGAACATGCCCGAGGCGTCGCCCACGCCCAGCACGTGACGACCCGTGAGACGTTCGTGGACGTAGCACGCGAGGGTCTGAATCTTCGCCACGTCCGTGACGTGCGGTTCCTCGTTGAGAATCGACTGGTACAGATGAGCAATCGACCAGCGCAGCGGAATGTTGAAGTCGAACAGTTCAGTGAGCTTTTCGCTGGCAGGCCCCGTGTTTGTGTTGCGCCACGTCCGGAACGGCACCAGCTGTTTGCCATCGGCATCGAAGGCCAGGTAGCCATGCATCATGGCGGAAATGCCGATCGCGCCGACGCGAGTCAGCGTGACGTCGAATTCCTTCTTCACGGTGTCGGCTAGCGCGCGGTAGGCGGTCTGCACGCCTCGTTCCACGTCGGCCAGCCCATAGGACCACAATCCGTCAACCAGCTTGTTTTCCCATTCGAATCCACCCTGGGCAATCACCTGGAAGTGCGAGTCGATAAGAACAGCTTTAATGCGGGTGGAACCCAGTTCAATTCCCAGCGCCGTGTGTGCAGCGTCAATATCTGCGCGTTGTTGTTCGTGCGAAGATTGTGCTTCCTGATCTGTCAAAGTCACGTCATACTCCCAGTTCCGACAGTCGTCATCGTGTCGAATCTTCATTAGTCGTCAGGGTCATCCCTGTGCGAATTCCTCACCAGTGTACGTTATTGCGCGCACATTGAAAGTCTGATTGACCAGTTGGTGTTAACGTGATCATCGCGGCAGTGGTTCGCTGATGCACACGCAGTGGGCCATACTGAAGACGAACAAACTGCTCAGAGCGAGAAAAGAATGAAGGCAGTCCAATGGTGAACACGCACATATCAGAAACTCCTATCGCACCACAGCAGATCGATCGCCCGTGGGCACCGGACCCTGACCGATACAGTGGGCCAGGTGCGCACTACCGGCGCTGCGGTGCATCTGGACTGGACTTGCCTGCCATCTCACTGGGTCTGTGGCATAACTTCGGTGATGACCACCCCATCAGTGTGCAGCGGGAGATTATTCGCACGGCCTTCGATCTGGGGATCACCCACTTCGACCTCGCCAATAACTACGGCGTACCGTATGGCTCTGCCGAAAAGAATTTCGGATACCACATGGACCACGACCTGCGCCCCTACCGCGACGAACTGGTCATCTCCACCAAGGCCGGCTACGACATGTGGGACGGTCCCTACGGGAAAGGCGGCGGTGGTCGCAAATACGTTCTCGCCTCCCTGGATCAGTCACTGCGCCGCATGCGTCTGGACTACGTGGACATCTTCTACTCACACTGCTTCGATTCGACCACGCCGCTGGAGGAAACGATCGGCGCCCTTGAACAAGCTGTGCGCTCGGGTAAGGCTCTGTACGCCGGCATCTCGTCGTATTCCCCGGCCGACACCGAACGCGCCGTTGCCCTGGCAGCGGAGGTACACCTGCCGCTGATCGTCCATCAGCCCCGCTATTCCATGCTGGATCGTTCGGTCGAATCCGGCCTCATGGACACCTGCGGTGAAAAGGGACTCGGCATGGCCGTCTTTTCGCCCCTTGCTCAGGGCCTCCTGACCGACAAGTATTTGGGTGACGAGGGTGTCCCTGTCGGATCGCGTATGTGTGAACAACGCTTCCTCCACACCGATGTACTGACCGAGGATCGAGTCAGCCATCTGCGGGCTTTGAATGAGCTGGCTTCCCAGCGTGGACAGTCACTGGCGCAGATGGCGCTCGCATGGTTGCTCAAAGATGAGCGCGTCACCACGGTTCTGGTCGGTGCCTCATCGGCTGCTCAGTTGGCTGATTCGGTGAGCGCCCTCGACAATGCGGCATTCAGTGAGGACGAACTGGCACTCATTGACGAACACTCGCGCCAGGCATCGCTGGACAACTAGGAGCAGGATCGCCATGACAACGCAGCAGGTGGGTCGCGTCATCCACACCGGTCAGGTCGTCGTCGACCTGACCATGAATATCGACCACATTCCACAACCGTCCACGGAGATCTTTGCTGACGGATACGGGCTTGAAGTGGGCGGCGGTTTCAACGTCATGTACGCCGTGCGTCAGATGGGCATCATCGCTGAATACGCCGGCGGACTGGGAGTCGGGCCGTTGGCCGATATTGCGCGCGAACGTTTGGTACGCGAAAAAATCGTTGCCAGCGGGTATCGCGACACGACGATGGACACCGGAATCTGTGTGGCGATGACGGATCGCAACGCTGAACGCACCTTTGTTTCGACCCGCGGCGCTGAACTCAACACTCCACTGGACGCCTACGACGATATTCGACTGGGTGTGGGGGACGTTGTCTATATGACGGGGTATTCGCTGGTTGATGAAGCTCCTAAGGCCGCGCTGCTGCGGCTGATTGAACGGCTGCGCACGCACACGGTTAAGCAGTCGGCTGATTCCGATGAGAAACCCGCGATCGTGTTCGACCCCTCCACGATGGTGGCTGACATCGACCGCGACACGTTGGAAACTGTGGCATCTGTGTATCCGATCTGGTCACTCAATGCCCGCGAATCACGCATTGTTGCGGGCACGCTCGGTGTCGAGATTGACGAAACGGACGATGCCTCACAGCTTGCGCTGTCTTTGTCTGAAACAGTGGACGCGCCCGTCATTGTGCGTCAAGGCGGCAAGGGTGCGTTCGTTGCGGCGGGCGGCCGAGTCGAGACCATCGCGCCGCATGCGGTTGATGCCATTGACACGAACGGTGCGGGGGACACGCATTGCGGCGTGGTCTGCGCGATGCTGGCACGCGGAAGCGAGCTTAATGAAGCGGTGCGCGTCGCGAACGTGGCGGCGGCACTGTCAGTGACGCGGCGCGGCCCGGCAACATGCCCGAGCCTGGTCGAACTTACCGCCGCACTGTCGTCTTAACGGTGTCGCTCACCCACGCCCACGCTAGGTTACAGAAGCTGGGAGCGCAGCTCCTCGGCGCTCAGCGGTGAATAGTAGGCGGGCGCAATATCGAAGACGGTCATCGCACCAGTTCGTCCCTCGCGGGCCAGTCGGGCAACCGCGCGGGCAGTAGCCGTCGCGAAAGCACCCGTGAACTGCGGGTTTGATTCAAGCGTCAGGCCGAAGGAGACAACCTGGCGCGCACCACCGGCCGTGTGACCGCTGCGAATCACCTCTCCGCCGTGCGGCATGCCTGTGTGATCACGGTCGAACTCTTCACGGCTGATGAAGTGGACCGTGGTGTCGTAGTCAGCAAAGTAGTTCGGCATCGTGACGATCTCGCGTTCGATGCGTTCGCGGTCAGCCCCATCGGCCGCTACAACGAAACACTCGCGGGTGTGCTGCTCACGCGTGGTCAGCTCGAGTTCCTCTCCGGCACGAATCCGCTTGCTGTTTTCTTCGACCGGCACCGTGTACTGGATAGCGGTTTCGACACCCTCGATCCGCCGGATAGCATCGGAATGGCCCTGCGAAACGCCACGACCCCAGAACGTGTAGGTCTTCCCATCCGGCAGAGCGGACTGGGCGATAATACGGGCCAGTGAGAACAGACCGGGATCCCAGCCGGTTGAAATCACGCTGAGGTGCCCCTCGGCATCAGCGGCAGCATCAACGGCAGCAAAATACTCGGGAATCTTCGCATGAGTGTCGAAAGAATCAACCGTATTGAACAGTGCGGCAAACTCTGGACCCTGATCTGCCAGATCCGTAGCGGATCCGCCACACAGCACACACACGTCAACTTTGTCACGCCACTGAGGCGCATCACTCACAGCGACAGCTTCGCAGAATTGTGGCTTGATCGTTGCGGGATCGCGTCGTGTAAACACTGCGACCAGCTCCATATCCTCAGCGGCCTGAACTGCCTGCTCAACGGCCTTGCCAAGGTTGCCATACCCGTTAATTGCTACGCGAATTGGTGAATGCCCGTGTGTCATGGGTTGATAGTAGCCCGCACCACCCGCCGACGCACCAGTGGTGTCCACACTGTGAATGTGGCGACGTTGACACCAATTCGATTTGAAGATCAGGCGCCTGACGGTCTAAAGTTAAGTTCAGCCAAACGGCACTGCGCTCGTAGCTCAATGGATAGAGCATCTGACTACGGATCAGAAGGTTGGGGGTTCGAGTCCCTTCGAGCGCGCAGCGGCCCCGCTCGGTGCGATCCACCGGTCGGGGTTTTGCTTTATTTGCGAGGGCGGCGTCACCATCCAGGGCTCTCGCGGCAAGGCGCGAAGCGCCGACAGATCCAACGCGTCAGAAAGATCATTGATCGAACGCGCACCGCGAACCCCCAGTGATTCACCGATCCACTCAATGACGTCGCTAACCGTCCACCCCAGCTTGCGCAGATCCGACAGCGTCACCGCGCCATCGCGCTTCGCCAGGCGCTGACCGGTGCCTGCGGCGAGCGCCAACGGGACATGGACAAAATTCACCTGGTCGATTCCAAGCATGTCGGCCAGCGCTCCCTGCGCCGGCGCCTGACTGAGCAGGTCGTCACCACGCGTCACCTGATCCACACCCTGCGCCGCATCGTCCAGTACGACCGCCAGGTTATAAGCGGGCGTACCGTCGGAGCGCTGAATGACAAAATGATCGACCGGAGCGCGCACCTCACCGTAAAGCTCATCGTGAATGGTCCACTCATCCATCGGGGCGCGCAGCCGCAGCGCCGGACGCCTGACGGATTCAGCCAGGGCCGCTCGGCGTCGCCCTCGTTCCGCATCACTGAGGTTCAGGCACGTCCCGGGATAGTGGCCGGGCGGACGGTGGGGAGCCGACGCAGCCTCACGAATATCGCGGCGCGAACAGTAGCACTCGAAGACCAGCCCCTGCTCCACCAGGTAGTCGATCGCGCGGCGGTGCACATCCAGGCGGGTTGACTGATACATGACTGGCGCATCCCACATCAGACCCAGCGCCGTCAGGTCAGCGATCTGCGAGTCAGCTGCTCCTGAGCGCACCCGGTCCAGATCCTCGATGCGTAACTTGAAACGCCGGCCCGTTGCCTTCGCCCACAGCCACGCCAGCACCGCGGTGCGCAGATTACCCACATGCAGATCCCCCGACGGAGAGGGCGCGAAACGTCCGGCTCCTAGGGCTTTCACCTCACTCATGCGTCCCTCCTTTCATTGTCGAGGGCGCCTAGCGGCCACTTTGATGCAACGTGATGGATGCCCATACGAACAGGAAGACCGCGACCAGGGCCAGCAGGTGTAACACCACGGTGAGCCAGTTCATCGGATGGACGAATGTGCGATACGTGGCCCAGCCGTCCAGAACGAGAGCCGTCATCAGGTAGTACCAGCGGGCAGTGCGCAGGGGATTCGATGTCACTTCCGGGCGTGACGTCAAACGCGCGGCATACTCCTCAGGCGTGCCGAAATACTCCCACGGATCCAGGTCGTCGGCCTCACCCGGTTCAGTCAGGTGCGACTGGGCGTGTTGCAGGTCGGCACGTGCCAGACGCACCTGCGCCTCGGCTTCCTCCGGGGTCCAGAAGTGGGCGGCTCGCAGAACCCGCGAGGTACGGACATACCAGTTGTTTTCCCTGTGATCATTGTGCTCGTGGAGGGCGTCAGTCTCGCGCCACAACCCGATGCATACGATGATGACACCGACGACGAGGATACCGAGACGCGGAACCAGGACGCTGAGTTCATCGGGCACGCGCTGATCCACGATGTGAGCCAGTGCGATGATCATGCCGATTGCGGCGATGGCGCCGACAGACCACGCCACCATGTGCTGCCACAGACCCCGTACATATGACAGGGAAATGCCGTGCGCACAGGTCGCCACGAAGAAGACGGCGACGGCGATGAACAGGTGCCGGGTTTCAAATATGGTGGGTGCCATGCGCAGGCGCCATGTTCCCTCGCCAAGAAGTGACAACGCAATGATGACGATGCCGAGGATCAGGGTCGCGCCTTTCGCCACGCCCCAGTATCGCTTCGGTGGTGGAGCCATTTCGTCACCTTCTCATTCAGCATTCCACGACGTTGACGGCTAATCCGCCAGCTGACGTCTCTTTGTATTTCGACAACATGTCGTTACCGGTTTGGCGCATCGTTTCGATCACGGCATCGAGGCTCACTGTGTGCCTCCCGTCGCCCCATAGTGCCATACGGGCTGCGTTGATCGCTTTGACGGCGGCAATCGCGTTGCGTTCAATGCATGGAACCTGCACCAAACCTCCCACAGGATCGCACGTCAACCCTAAAGAATGCTCCATGGCGATCTCCGCCGCATTTTCCACCTGGAGTGGTGAACCACCCAGAGCCTGAGCCAGTCCGGCTGCAGCCATCGCAGATGCTGATCCCACTTCGCCCTGGCATCCCACTTCGGCACCAGCGATTGACGCATTCGTCTTGATCAGCGCGCCGATGGCCGTGGCTGCGAGCAAGAATTGGCGTATGGCTCGGGTGCGGCGCATACCCGAGCCGCCCTCGTCATCACTGGCGAACAGAGATGAGTCGACGCTGGGCGTAAACGTGGTGGCCCCCGCCTCAGGGCAATACGACACAAGGTATCCGAGCACGGCGGGGATGACGCCGGCTGCTCCGTTCGTCGGAGCAGTGACGATCTGGTGACCTGACGCATTTTCCTCATTGACAGCCAGTGCAAACAGGTTGACCCAGTCGATTGCGCGCATCGGATCGTCAGGTCGCTCGGCCCACGATGGTGCTGCAGAATTGCCATGCTGAGGGCGGTTACCTTGGGCGCACAGTTGAGTGAACAATGTGTGGGCGCGTCGACGCACATCGAGTCCGCCCGGCAGGATCCCGGTCGCGCTGATTCCCGCTTCGATGCAGCTGAACATCGTCGCGGCGATGCGGTCAATGTACCCGTCGACCATTTCGGTTGGACGCATCGACCGCTCATTGGCGTAGACGAGATCTGCGATGGACAGCTGCTGGGATGCGCACTGATCCAGCAGCTCGCGGGCTGATGCAAAGGGATAGGGAGCCTGACATCCGTGAATGTCGGCAGCATCGGGAGCTACGAGGGATGTCACCTCCGGATGGGCGGTGTCATCGTTGGTTTGCATCATGACGAAACCGCCGCCGATGGAGTAGAAGGTGCGCCTGCGCGCAATGCGCCGATACATCTGGTCTGCCCACGCCGTGATGGTCAGCGCGTTGACGTGGTACGGCAGGATCGTTTCAGGTTCGAAACGAATATCGCGCGCGATGTCGAAGAACACGGAGCGGTGGGCGCCCACGGGCAAAATTCCTGTGCGGCTGACCGTGGGGAAGAGCGATTCGACGGTGGTGATGTTCACGGTTTCCGGGTCGTAGCCGGCCAGTCCCAACAAGGTGGCTCGGTCGGTGTTGTGGCCTCGTCCAGTTGCTGCCAGCGACCCGTACAGGTCCACTGTGATTCGTTCGGGTGCAGTGTCGGTGTACTCCAGCTCGGTGGCAAAGGCCAGCCCCGCGCGCATCGGGCCAACCGTGTGGGACGAGGAAGGCCCAATCCCAATGCGAAATAGATCGAAGACCGACAGGGGATGCGGCGCGTCCGCTGCACTGACGGCGCCGGCCAGGAGTGACGCAGGGGTAGGCTCTTCAGCCCCTCCCTGAGCGACAACTGCCTGCCCTCCGTTGAAATAATGGTCGTTAATCCTGTGCATAGGCCTATTGTGCCGCCTAATTGGACTTCAAGTTGCGTAAAGTAGTAGGTGATTATGTTTGTTGCTGCCACCGTTGCGGATGGTCGCTCAATACTCTAACGGAGGGGAAGATGAGAATCGGGACCAGTCTGGTAGAAGTTGGTCAATATAACGAAAAAGTTGTCCTAAATGCTTTAAGACGTCTGGGACCTGCGAGCCAGCGTGATATTGCCGCAAGCACCCAGCTGTCGGTTCAAACAGTGTCGGCAATCGTTCGTCACCTGCTGTCCATCGACGTCCTCAGGGAAATCGGCACGGACTTTCGTGGACGAGGGCGTCCCCACGTCATCGTTGATCTGGTCCCGGAAGCTGCCTACTCGATCGGCGTTCACGTCGATCCGGCGGTGACCAGCCTGGTTATGCTCGACATGAAAGGCCGTGTCGTTGCCTCCAGCGATTCCGATGAGCCAACCCTGGCTGATCCGGTTGAGGCGATGAAGCAGACTGCCGGAAGGATCCGGGAGCTGGTGGAACGAACCGGTGTGCCGGAAGACAGAATTGTCGGCGTGTGCATGGCAGTGCCTGGAGTTGTTGACGTGGCGAACGGATCGCTTAGGGAATCCGTCTGGCTTCCTGAATGGCAGGACGCGCCGCTGGGTGCACTGCTGGCGGAAGGGCTGGGAGCTGAAAAGCCCATTCCGGTTGTCAAAGACACGATTTCGGCATCGATCGGTGAATGCTGGGTGCGCGGTGGCGACATCTTGGATTCAACGATGGTCTTCGTATACTTGGGTGCCGGAATCGGACTTGGCCTGGCGGTCGATGGTGAGCCGCTTGCCGGAGCGTCCGGTAACTCCGGTGAAGTGGGCACAATCCTGAAGACGCTGGGCATGTTCGAAGAGGATAGCGACGGTGGCCTCGACAACGATCCTGCTCTGCTTGTAGAGCGGGCTCACGGAAAGGGTGCCATCGACGGTGATCTTCCGCCGCGCGCCGACCACCACGCTGTG
Organism: Pauljensenia sp. C0170B4; assembly: GCF_056590235.1. Taxonomy (NCBI): domain Bacteria; kingdom Bacillati; phylum Actinomycetota; class Actinomycetes; order Actinomycetales; family Actinomycetaceae; genus Pauljensenia; species Pauljensenia sp. C0170B4. The sequence continues at coordinate 42,438 of NZ_JBWPVS010000001.1, forward strand.
CGCGAAGCTCTGCACCAGGTGTGTGACAAGGCCGAAAATGGCAACCAGGAAGCACGCGACATCCTCCAGGCAGCTGCGCAGCGTATCGCAACTCTGACGGTGGGGGCAGTAGAACTCATTGATGCTGACCTGATCGTGCTGGGCGGTCCGTATTTCAAGGAACTGCAGCCCTACTACCAGAAAGCTGTGGAGGATCTGCTGGCGGAGTCTGCAACTCAGCGTCACCGTGACGTGCAGATCATGGAGTCGATTATGGACGAGGATGCCGGCGCCATCGGCGCGGCAGCCGTCGTTCTGGACCGCAGGTATACGCCACGTTCGCGACGCACGCGCATGGAGGATATGCCGAACAGAAACTGAGCACACCATGTGCTGACGGCACGCGACGAGATGTTTCGGATGAATGTCGCATCCTGGTTGACAAGTAGGTGAGTGCGAATAAGACTGGGTGTGACTCGAAGAACAGCTCGCCGCGTGCCTGTTCTTTTGACGCGGCGGCCCCTTCGGATCAGACAGTGAACACCATCTGACAATCTGACAATCAGAATTTGTACCAATACAGCTCACGCGTAAAAGAGGTTTTCACATCATGAAGCGTCACAATCGTCTTGTTCACACAGCTTTGTTAACTGCAGCAACGTGTACTTTCATCACCGCATGTTCATCGGGTTCAGGCGGCGAAAGCGATCAGCCGGATGCGGGGCAATCCTCGGGCGAAGATGGGGGAGCCATTTCGCTGTCGATCACTGCCAACTCGATTGCCGGAGGCAAGGGAGCGGCTGAAGCCGAATGGATTCAGGACTGGGTTATTCCCGAATTCGAAAAAGCTCAGGCTCAGGCGGGTAAAGATGTGACGGTGACGTTCATCCCGCAGGGGGTTGGCGATGAAGACTACAAAACCAAGATTGCGCTTGACTTTGAATCAGGCAAGAGCGCTGACGTGGTCGGACTGGACGGAATCTGGATCGGGGAATTCGCGGAGGCAGGCTACATTAAGCCGCTGAAAGAGGTTGTAGGAGATGCGGTTAGCCAGTGGGATGGCTGGGAGCAGATCCCTGAAGCTGTTCAAAATGCCGCGTCCTTCAACGATGATCTGTATGGTGTTCCGGTGGGCGCTGATGGCCGCGTCCTTTACTACAACAGGGAGCTCTTCGCTAAGGCTGGGCTTCCTGAACCGTGGGAACCGAAGTCGTGGGATGACGTTCTCGATGCGGCACGCCAACTGAAAAAACTGGATGGAATCACACCGATCCAGCTCAATGCCGGTACGGCAATGGGTGAAGCAACCACAATGCAGGGCTTCCTCCCAATGCTGGTGGGAACCGGGGAGCAGCTGTGGGAAAATGGCAAATGGCGCGGCGATACCCCTGGGATGCGCGCAGTTGTGAACCTTTACAAGACCATCTATGTTGATGAAGAACTTGGTGACCCGATCCTGCAGCAGGAGAGCGCTGGGCGTGATAATTCCTTCGCTGAATTTGCGGCCGGTAAGATCGGTATTCTTCTTGAAGGCGATTACCTGTGGCGGTCAGTGATCAACCCGGCTGAAGGTGTGGGAACAGCTCCGATTGAGAACCGTGAGGAAGTTGTCGGCTACACGCTGATTCCGGCGATGCAGCCAGGAAAGGGCGTGCGCTCGCAGGACTTCGTTTCAATGTCAGGTGGTGTCGCCAGGGTTCTCAATCCTGCCAGTGCGCACCCTGAAGAAGCATGGGAATTATTGACGTTTATGAGCTCACCGGAGGCTTTCGAGGTGCGGGCAAAAGGCACGTTGTCAATCTCTCCGCGGCTCGATGTTAATGAAAAGCTCCTGCCCAACGAACCCATGCTCACCTATGTTTCGGAAAACGTTCTGCCGATTACGTCCTATCGTCCAGGCGTAGCTGAGTACCCGGAGGTTTCTGTCGCCATCCAGCAGCTCACTGAGGACGTTGTCGCAGGCGTGTCCATTGACGATGCCCTTGCCACGTATGTGTCCACGCTTGAAGGAATCGTCGGAGCCGAAGCGGTCGCGAGTGCGAACTGACACCATGAAACGTCGCCGCGTACGTGCCGATGACGTTGCGGGGCTCGGGAAAGCCCGAGCTAGCGCATTCGTCATTCCGGCGCTCGTGCTTATCGCGTTGTTCCTCCTGTTTCCGGCTGTCTGGACGATTGTGCTAGGCATGACGAACTTCAGGCTGACAGGCAGCGCCGCAGCGAACACACAGTTTGTTGCGCTGGATAACTATTTTCACGCACTGAAAGATCCCTCATTTTGGAACTCGGTGCGTCTCAGTGTTGTTTTTGTCGCTCTTTCGGGCGTGGTGGGGCAAACGGTAACCGGTTTCTTCCTCGCGTGGAGTACGCGGCGCATTGCAGGGTGGGCCCGCACACTCTTGGAATCCGTCGTCCTTGCCGCGTGGGTTATCCCAGGGTCAGTCGGCGCATTCGTGTGGCTCGCTCTGCTTGACCGGCGTGGCGGAACACTGAATGCGCTTGTGCACACCCCGAACACCGCTTGGCTCATTGACCATCCGCTCACCGTCATCATCATTTTCAACATCTGGTGTGGAACGGCGTTCTCGATGCAGCTTTTCTCGTCCGCTCTGTCATCGGTGGCTCCCTCGCTGCTGGAAAGTGCCAGGATGGCTGGTGCGTCACCTTTCCGTCAGCTCAATGACGTGGTGATTCCTACCATTCGTGGCCATATTCTCACGAATACCCTGATGATCACGTTGTGGACATTCAATACATTTACGCCCTTCCTCCTGACCGCCGGAGGCCCGGGTCGCAAGACGGAAATCCTTTCGGTATATATCTACAAAACAGCAATTCCGGGCGGAAAGCTGGGCTTGGGAGCAGCACTGTCAGTACTCATGCTGGTGATCAACCTCATCATTGCCCTGATCTATATGCGGGTGGGACGCGGAAAGAAGACTCCATGAGCACGACGTCCATAGGCGCACATGGTCGACATGTCCTGCACAGAATCGTTTTTTCAATTCTGCTTGGGTTCATTGGAGTGTTCTTTGCACTTCCACTGACGTGGCTTTTCATCGCACCTTTCGATGAGAACCCGACGATGGCGTTGAAGATGCCCGAATGGTCTTTGGCCAACTTTCATCGTCTGGCTGACAATCCGTATGCGTTTGCGTCAATCGTCAATTCCCTGATCATTGCCGGTGGGACGATGCTGCTGACAGTCGTTGGAGGCACCCTTGCGTCATACGCACTTTCACGGGTGCGCATTCCCATGCGAGACGGATTGCTCTACGGCATGCTTCTGCTTTCATCCATCGTGACGGGCACTGCCGCCATGGTTCCCACCTTTCAGCTGATGAATGCCATTGGGCTGATCGATACACACACAGGTGTCATCCTGGTTCTCACCGGAGGCATGCTGCCTACCGTCATTTTCATTCTGAAAGACTTCATGGACTCTGTCCCTAAGTCTTATGAAGAATCCGCGCGATTGGCCGGCGCAGGTCCTGCACGTATCCTGTGGGACGTTGTGATCCCCATTGCCCGGCCCGGTATAGCATTCGTGGCAATCTGGACGGTTGTGCAGGTGTGGGGTAACTTCCTTGTTCCGTTCATCCTGTTGCGTGATCCCAGCAAGCAGCCAGCAGCAGTAGTGATGTACACCTTCTACACGGAGGCGGGGCAGGTGGATCTGCGGCTCCTGTCCGTATTCGCACTGGTTTTCGCGTTGCCGGTGTTGCTGATCTATTTCTTTGTGAACCGTCGTTTCGGTTTTCGCTTCTACGGAGGAATCAAATCATGACTGAGACCGTTTCAATGCGCCAGCTGGTCAAAGAATTCCCGAACGGGGTGCGTGCCGTGGACTCAGTTTCCATGAACATTCATGAGGGTGAATTTTTCGCGCTGCTTGGCCCGTCGGGTTGCGGCAAGACCACTTTACTTCGCCTCATAGCAGGTCTCGAGCAACTTACCGGGGGCTCACTTGAAATCAACGGCGACGACATGACGGAGGTGGAGCCGGGTGATCGAGGCGTAGCGATGGTCTTCCAGGACTACGCACTGTTCCCGCATATGAATATTTCCGACAATATCTCCTACCCGCTTAAGGTCCGCCGGGCCTCACGAGAGGTTCGCCGCGAAGCGGCCGAAACAACTGGTAAACGACTTTCACTGGAGCATTTGCTTGAACGCAGACCCGCCCAGCTATCAGGCGGACAGCAGCAGCGTGTCGCTCTGGCCCGTGCGATCGCCACCCGTCCTGACGTCCTGCTGCTGGACGAACCGCTGTCAAACCTCGACGCTCGGTTACGTCTTGAGGCGCGATCCTTCCTGAAGGAGCTTCAGCGTGAGCTTGGTCTGACTTCGGTGTTCGTTACGCATGATCAGGCTGAAGCGCTCGCTTTGGCAGATCGTATTGCAGTGATGAAGGACGGGAAGATCCAACAGGTAGGAACGCCCCGCGAGGTGTTTCACTCGCCAGAGAATGCTTTTGTGGCGTCCTTTATTGGATCGCATCCGATGAACCTGAATGCTGGGACGCTCAAGGTTGAGAACGGAGTAACGATGCTGGATGCATTCGGGATCCATATTCCGCTGGCCGCATCGGTTATCAGCATTGACGTGCCCGGCAGCGACCCGCGACCCGTCATATGGGGAATCCGTCCCGAATACGTTACGTGGTCGCAAACGGAAACGCCCGGAGCGCTGCGCGCCAGGATTGCGACTGTGGAGAATCTAGGCGCCTCGGCCCTCCTGACCGCACGCTGCGGAGATGACCGATTCCAGGCAGTTGTGCCCGAGAGTCCGCTTCCCCATGTCGACCAGGAATGCTGGTTCGCATTCCCTGTCTCAAAGGTGCTTGTCTTCGATCCTCAAACAGGTCATCGAATTGGCGGAGGTGATCAGTGATGGCACCTGTTCAACGCACACTTGTTGAACGCACCTTCCGCGTGACCCTGGCGGATCAGGCCGCCAACCGTTACCCGCGCGTCGAGTTCGAGGTTGATGGGTTCGACTCCATCGAAGCGACACTGAGTTTTTCGCGCGAAGGCGGCGCTGGTATCGACATGGGCTGCGAATCGCCGCAGGGCTGGCGCGGATGGTCCGGGGGTGCGCGCACCAGCTTCATCATTGCCCGTAGCGACGCCACGCCGGGCTACATTCCCGGTGACCTGGAGTCGGGCACGTGGGCAGTCGTCCTCGGACTTCATACTGTCCCTTCGCACGGGTGCGACGTGACGGTGTGCGTGCGCACACCCGCCAGCGGATCCATTGACCACGGACCGGCCGATGAGCCGATCCACCGTGAGGTGCGCGGCAGTGAACGCGGACTGCCTGCCCCGCCCGGACTGACGTGGTACGCAGGTGACCCGCATAATCACTGCCTGCATTCCGACGGGCAATTGTCGCTGTGGCAACTCGCGAACGAGGGCGTCGCCTCCGGCCTTGACTACCTCGGCTGCACGGATCACAACACAGTGAGCCACCATCCCCACCTGGCGGCTGTCAGTGCTCGCCACGGAATTACGCTGATTCCCGGTCAGGAGATGACAACGCACCGCGGGCACGCCAACGCGTGGGGCCAGGTCGGCTTTATCGATTTTCGCCAACCGGCGCAACGGTGGGTGGACGAAGCTGCTGAGCGTGACGCATTCATGTCCATTAATCACCCGGTGTCCGATGACTGCTCGTGGCTGCATCCACTGGAGACGGAACCACCAGGCGCGGAGCTGTATCACGGAAGCTGGTACCTGCGCCCGACTGACACCTCGATCCTGGCGTGGCATGCCCGCTGGAAACACGATGTGGTGGTGATGGGCGGAGGAGACTTCCATCATTACTCCACACCGCTGCGCCCCGGTATGCCGACCACATGGCTGGCAGCTGAAGAATGTACGCCCGAGGCGCTGATCGACGCGATGAAAGCGGGACGTACTACCATCACAGCGGCGGCACGGATGGTCAGCGAAAATGAAGCACGTCCGATCCTGTTCGATATTCCGACAATGATTCGACTGGATGAAGACGGGATTATCGCTGTCGATGCGGTCGGTACCGTTATGGTCGACCGTTTAGGGGAGCGCATCTGTGTCACCGACCAGAATCAACGCATTGCCGCGCCGCGCCGCTTTGGGCCGTTCCGCCTGGAAGGAGCAGACCGCCGCGTACTGGCTCTGTGCGGGTGAGTGCGCTGCGCATGAAACCGCACCACGTGGCTGCCGAGTTCTGCACGAATGAGGCATAACGCGTTTGAAGATGTTCGCACTGAGGGCGACGTGGTGGAATAGTAAGATCGGTAAGTAAACAATCGTGGCATGAAGAGCGGAGCAGGTCCCATGGCTACCCAGGCATTTGGAATCGACATTGGTGGATCAGGCGTCAAGGGGTCACTCGTTGACCTGAAGATCGGGCGCGTCCTGCGCGACCCCATCACAATCCCCACACCTGCTCCGGCCACCCCGGACCACGTCATCGCCGCATGCCAACAACTGATCGACCAGTTTGACGTTGCAGACGACGTGCCCGTCGGCATTTCTTTCCCCGCACCGATCAAACACGGCGTGATCCCCTTCATGGCGAACCTTGACCAGGAATGGGTTGGCATCAACGCCGAGGAACGATTCTCCACTCAGCTGGGACGGCCCACCGTCGTCATTAACGATGCCGACGCAGCCGGCCTGGCAGAGGTTCGCTTTGGTGCAGGCGCCGGCGTAGGAGGCGTTGTCATTGTCACCACGCAGGGAACGGGCATCGGATCCGGCATGTTCATTGACGGCACACTGGTTCCCAACACCGAGCTGGGACACCTTGAAATTGACGGGCGTGACGCCGAGTCACACGCGTCAGCCCGCCAGAAGACGGTGTACAACCTGACGTGGGAGCAGTGGGCAGAGCGTCTCCAGCGCTACTACTCGCATGTCGAAATGCTCTTTTCGCCCGACCTGTTTGTCGTAGGGGGCGGCGTGTCGGAAAATCACGACAAGTTCCTGCCGTTGCTGGACCTGAAGACACCGATCATTCCGGCGAAGTTGGGTAACCTCGCCGGAATCATCGGAGTTGCGTGTGCTGCCGGTGAAGCAGCAGCCCGCTAAGCGTCAGTTCGCCTGAGTAATCAGCTCGCGCATCACGGCGCGGGCACCGTCGCGCCGAATTGCGTGCAGCCAGTGTTCGAAGCGATCCGCGAACTCACTGGTTGATTTCAGCTCGCCGAACAGGCGGGCATCGCTCAGCAAAGCGCGCGCATTTCCGGCCTTTTGCTGCTGCGCCAGCGAGATCAGGCGATCCCGATACTGGTCGTTGATGGTGATCGGCGCGCCGTCCTCGTCGTTGCCTTCCAGTGTGAGCGCCCACGCCGCACACATCGCCGCACCCAGATCAACCGGGCGACCCTGCTCGATGCATCCGCGCAGAGCCGGCAGAACGAATTTGGGCACGCGGTCCGATGCGTCTTCGGCCAGACGATTCAGCGTGTCAGCAATGGCGTGATTGGTGAAACGCTCGAAAAGCGTATCGACATACTGGTCGAGGTCGATGCCCGGCACGGGACGCAGGGTCGGCAGTGCTTCACGCTCCAGGTAGGCGCGCGTCACAGCTTCAATGTCCGGATCTTCAGCGGCCTCATGTGCGTAGGTCATTCCCAACAGGCGGCCCCAGTGTGCGAGCATCTGGTGGGCGGCGTTGAGCAGGCGGAGCTTCATCAGCTCGTAGGGCACCACGTCCGTGACCATCTGGGCGCCGACTTCTTCCCACTGCGGGCGGCCTGCCGGGAACTTGTCTTCAATAACCCACTGAATGAACGGTTCAGCGCCAACCGGCCACGCATCTTCGATCCCCCACTGCTGTTCGACCAGTTCGCGATCTTCGTCAGTGGTCACGGGCGTGATCCGGTCGACCATGCAGTTCGGGAACGCAACATTGTCGTCGATCCACTGCGCCAGCTCCTGATCCGACAGTGCTGCCTGCCCACAGGCTGAATCGTGCGCAATGTGACCGTTGCCCGGCAGGTTGTCGCACGACAGTACGGTGAACGGTTCAATTGCGCGCTCGCGGCGCTCCCTGAGTGCCTCGACGATCAATCCGAATGGCGTGTGAGGCGACTGAGGTGACTGACCGTCCTCACGCGCAGCGTCATCCGGGGCGAATTCACCGGTCGCATCATCGATCGGGTAGCCTCCCTCGGTGATCGTCAGCGACACAATGCGAGTCGAGGGAGCTGCAAGCACGTCGAGCACTGCCTGAGTATCGTCTACCGCCAGCATATGATCCATGATCGAGCCGATCACGCGCGCATCGTACGAGCCATCGGGTGCTTTGAGGACCAGAGTGTACATGCAGTCCTGCGCATGCAGAGCATCGTGCATACGTCGGTCTCGCTCCAGCACGCCTACACCGCAGATGCCCCACTCCGGCACGTCATCATCATGCTGACGCAACAGTTCATCAAGGTAGGCGGCCTGGTGAGCTCGATGAAAGTTTCCCATTCCGAAATGCACGATCACATTGCGTGGCTCGGATTTCGGTGAGCGTGAGTATGTGGGTGCAAGATCGCTGTGCGCGGGTAACGTCATCTGTGGCTCCCTCTGATCTTAAACTTGGAGATTTTTCCGTTGTCCCTGACATTTCCAGTGTAGGACACACGTATATCCAAAGGTGGCGGCAGGATTGCAGGCCGGCGATAATACGTGCGTGATGATCTTTATCCAGTGCGCCATGGCGATGGAAGCAGCACCGTTTGTCGACCAGCTTGAGCCAGGCGCCACCCGCCACATTATCGGCCATGCTGACACTCACCAGCAGGTCTTTACGCGAGGGACACTGCGCGGCCACGACGTCGTGGTGGTCGAATCCGGTATCGGCCTGGCGAATGCTGCGAGCGCCACAGCCCGCGCACTCACATTCGTCGAGGACCCGGCGACTGCGTTAGTCGTTGTTGCCGGAACATGCGGTGGCCTGGATGAGGAAGCCCAGGTGGGTGACGTCATCGTCGGTACCAGCACCGTGTATTCCAGTGCCGATGCCACAGAATTCGGGTACGCACCCGGCCAGATTCCGCAGATGCCTCCTAAATACACTGCAGGGCAGCACGCTGCGGCATGTGCCGCCCGTGTCGAGGGTGTGCGCGCCGGCCAGGTCATCTCCGCCGATTCATTTGTCACCGCGCGCACTGTCCACACTGTTCGCACTCGTTTCCCTGCAGCGCTGGCGACCGACATGGAAACAGCCGGTGTAGCTCAGGTCTGCTTCGGCACACGCACCTCCTGGATCAGCATGCGGGCGGTATCCGACCTGTGTGGCCCGCAGGCCGGCCAGGACTTCCACATGGACGGCGACAAGGCCGCGCGCATCTCTGCCGCAGCGGTATGTGAGCTGCTCGACCTGATCGGCGGCACTCAGGTGTATCAGGCACAATAGTCGCATGTCGTTTTCAGTAGTCATGGTATGTACCGGAAACATTTGTCGATCCACAATGGCCGAACAGCTCCTTCGTGAAGCTGTTGAGCACGCGGACCTTGATGTGCGAGTGGATTCGGCAGGGATCTCCGATGAGGAGGAGGGTAACCCGATCGATTATCGTGCCGAGCGTGTGCTGCGCGAAGCAGGATACGGCATCCCCACCCATCGGGCGCGCCAGCTGCTGCCCAGTGAACTGAGCCAGTGGGACCTGATCATTGCGATGACTCGCGGCCATGAACGGGCAATCGAGCGCATGGCTGCACGCACTGGAACGGATCCGGATGTCCACCTGATGCGCGAATTCGATCCGCAGGCAGATTCGGACCTGGATCTTCCTGACCCGTGGTATGGCGGGCATCAGGATTTCGTCGACACCCTCCAGGTTCTCGAACGCTCTATCCCGGGCGTGGTTGACTATATCCGTGAGCACAGGCAATAGTCACCACTCCGACAGCCAGTCGCCTCGGGCAGCGTTGACGTCGATCGGAATCATCGTGCTCGCAGTCGCCATGGTGATCGCGCTGGTCGCCCTTGTGACGACGACGCTGTCTAGCCGCAGTAAGAAGGACACGTTTGAACCGCCCGCGCACTCTGCGCCACCTTCGGGGCCTGTGACACCGCCGCTGGATTTTTCGGGCTTCGACCCGTCGAACATCATCTCTGACGAGGAATTCTTCAATGACCGCGCACTGACGCAGGATCAGATCACAGCGTTCATCACCCAGTGGAACGATGGCTGCAGACCCGGTCCTGATGGCACGCCGTGCCTGAGTTCCTACCGTGAAGACACAGCCGACATCCCCGCCGACGAGTACTGCGATGGTTTTGCGGGTCAGACGGGCGACACCCCGGCATCGATTATCTCCAAAACTGCTCTCAGCTGCGGCATTAACCCGGAAGTGCTGCTGGTGATGCTCCAAAAGGAACAGGGATTGATCACCGCTTCGGGCGTGAAGTTGGTCCCGAGTCGTTACGCCTCCGCGATGGGATACGCATGCCCCGACCGACAGGCGTGCGACCCGCAGTATGCAGGTTTTGCCACGCAGGTCTTCCACGCTGCCAGGCAGTTCAGAATTTACGAGGGCGCCCCCGGCATGTACGACGTGATTCCTGGGCAGGTCAACACCATCCGATTCCACCCCGACGAGGCGTGCGGTGGCAGCGATGTGATGGTAGAGAATCAGGCCACAGCAAATCTGTATAACTACACGCCTTACCAGCCCAACGATGCCGCACTCGCCGGTCATCCCGGCGACCAGTGCTCAAGCTGGGGCAACGCGAACTTCTACGCGTACTATCACGCGTGGTTTACACGCAGCTGAGGCCACACGTGATCCCTGGTCCAGATGCGTTGGAAAGTGTCGAAGACGTCGCCCTGGGGGCCTGCCTCGTGACGCAATGCGGGGTCTGCTGGCACGTCTAGTACGGGACGCTCAGCTGAGTCAGCGCCAGCCGTGCCGATATTGTCACCGGAACGCACAGCGTGAGCAAATTCGGCTACTGCCCGCCCGACGGGCTTGACTTTACCGTCGCTGTCGATCAGGCCGAGTGAATACTCCAGTTCGGGGAAGTCAGCCAGTTTGCGGGACACATCATGGGAACACCACCAGGTGATGCCAGTCAACTCCGGCACGTCGATCACTCCGCGGATTGTTGCGGTAGCAAAGTCTGCAGCGTCCTCAGCCGTGACACATGTGATCGGAGCGCCCACCTCCTGAAGCCATACGCCGCGGTCAGGCACGTTGCAGTATCTGTTCCATGCGCAGGCCAGCTCGACCAGGTAGCGCGCGAATACCTCCAGTGCCGGATGCCGCTTGCCGTAACGCGGCCCGACGTGGGCAAAAACCCACGAATGAACGGTAGTCAGATCGCCGAACTGTGTTGCAAATGGTGGAATGAACGGATGAGTGGCATCGAACCAGAGGTCATCATCAAAGCAGTGCACGCATGCACAGCGTCGATCAACTGCCCCGAATATTTCAGTGAGCCAGCGACGCGCTCCGTCTGTATCGACCCTGCTGTGATCGGGATGGCGTGCTGCGGCAAACTGAGGAAATTCGTTTCCAATGCATATGCCGGCCGTGCCGGGCTCGTCAGCCAACTGTGTGCTCAACTCATTGACGAGGGCGGCCTGTCCGCTGCGAATACGCTCGGACGTGAAGAGATCATCATGATGCCAGGTCACCGTCCACGAAGGAAGAAAATCAAAAGATGACAGGTGTCCCTGCAGGACATCGACCCATGTGCTCATTCCACGTTCGTGTGCCAACTGCACGAGGCGGCGCACGTCGTCGATTGCTGATTGGCGAATCAGTGTGCGATTGGGTTGGAGCAATGGCCACAGCGGGAAGATGCGGATGTGATCCATTCCTAAAGCGGCGATCGCATTGAGGTCGCGTGCTGTCTGATCGGCATCGAAGTCGAGCCATGAATGAAACCAGCCTGCCCGGGGCGTGTAATTTACGCCGAAGGCAATCGGTCGAATACTGCTCATGACAGCCTCTTTCTCGCGTGGAGTATGACAATGCGGGAATGGCGGTGTGCTCACCTGAAGAACAGGAGAACGAACCATCCTAGCTCTCACTTCAATTGCTGTTGTGCAGCAGGAACGGCCAGCGCCAGGTACCGAAGCCCTTGTGCTCTAGAGAAATTATATAGAAATCAGTGAGCCTGACGGAATGTACGGAAGATCTAATCTGATGTACCTGATACGTGCTACTAGTGTCATACTGGTTGCTGTGCGCAATGCACATGTCATCATATTTTCGAGGGAGAAAACACAGATGAAGGCTTGGAATAAAGCCGGTCTTGCCATGCTGGCAGGTACGGCAATGCTGATGGGGCTGACGTCCTGCACTGGTGGTGGTCCGGTCACTACGACGAACGAATCCGGAGACGATGCGCTTCAGAGTGGACCAGTCGAAGGGGAGATCACTTTTCAGACATGGTCGCTGAAGAATGACCGATTCACACCGTATTTCGAAAAGCTCATTGCAGACTTCGAAAAAGAGAACCCAGGAACGAAGATCAAGTGGATGGATCAGCCCGGTGACGGCTACGAAGACAAGGTTCTTCAACAGGCAAACTCCGGTGAGTTACCCGACGTCATTAACCTCCCACCCCAGTATGCCTATCAGTTGGCCAAGGCTGGACAGTTGGAAGATTTAGCGAAGGCGGATCCTGAAGCCCTCAACGCTTATGTCGACGGCGTGACGAAAGCGTACACATTTGACGATGCAGGAGGCGGCTCATACGGATATGGGTGGTACCTGGGAACCGACGTGAACTGGTGGAATACCGCCATGCTTGAAAATGCAGGTGTTGATGTCAGCACGTTGCCTGAAACACTCGATGACATGCTTGACATGGCGATCGACGCGGCGAAGAAGACCAACGGTGAAGTGAAAGTAGTTTCCGATCTGCCTGCCTTGGCGACGCTCGCCTCGTCGGGTGTTGAGATTATGAAAGATGGGAAGTTCACGTTTGCCACTGATCGGGCTAGGGAGATTGTCGAAAAATACGCCGAAGCATTTAAGGCGGGAGCCATGCCGGCTGAAGCACTGTCCGGTGAGTGGGTAGGCAACTCTGCTTCCTACAAGGAAGGCAAAGTCGCCTGGACAACCGGTTCAGGAGGATTTGCGTCGGAGCTGGAAAAAGAAGCTCCCTCCATCCTTGAAGCTACGAAGACAACGCCACGTTTCGGTATTCCACCTCTGTTCAGCCAGGCACTGTCCGTGTCAGCCAACTCGAAGGCCAAGCCGCTGGCACTGAAATTCGCGCAATACGTGACCAGCAATGAGAACCAGGTTGAGTTCTTGAAGATCGCCCAAGGCTTCTTCCCTGGCACGAAAGAAGGCAACGAGAATCCGGAGTCCTTTACCTCTGTGATTGAGAACCCGCTGCAAAAGGAAGCCACCGAGATGGCGACTGTATCTATTTCCGGCAAGACCCAACCTGAGCAATTCCAGCTCACTGAGAAGATCAGTAACTACTACAACCAGCAGATCGCTCTGGCTGTTCGTGGTGACATATCTGCCGAGGAAGCACTGAAGAAAGCAGAGGATAACGCCAACGCTGAGCTCAGCAACTGATCGATGAGATCTTTTCCGAATGTTCCGGCCAGAAAGCCCGCCGCGCTTTTGGGCCGGAACTTCGGTCTGCTAATCACGTTAATCAAAAAGGTGGCTCTCTATGCGCATGCATAAGTGGTACACGCCGTACATTCTTTTGGCCCCAGCTGTTATCTGGGTTCTGGTCTTCTCACTGTTGCCCTTCCTCAATACTGTCATCCTGTCTTTTACGAACGCCAAGCCCCTACAGCCAGCAACGTTCGTGGCATTCGATCAATACAGGCGCCTCCTGAACGATGAGATCTTTCACTTCGCCATCGGTAACGTCCTTGTCTATGCCTTGGTCTGCGTTCCGCTGCTGACATTCCTGCCTTTGCTTCTGGCCATGTTGGTTCACAGGAACATTCCGGGAATAGGCTTTTTTCGCACAACCTTCTATTTCCCCGTCATTGCGTCTGCTGTTGTGGTGGCAATTATCTGGGCATGGCTCTTCGAATCTCGCGGAATCGTGAACGCCACACTCGATGCTCTCGGGCTCAGTACCGTCGACTTCTTGATTCACCGATGGTGGATCATCTTCGTCGCCATCACTCTGACGGTGTGGAAGGGGCTGGGATATTACATGGTGATCTATCTGGTTGCACTGTCGAATGTCAATCCGGATCTATACGAAGCTGCAGAGATCGATGGTGCAGGAGCGTGGCGCAAATTCTGGTCTGTCACGGTGCCCGGTGTTCGCGGCGCAATGCTCCTGATATCCGCCCTTATTACAGTGTCGGCGATGCGAGTTTTCACGGAGATTTATACGATTGTTGGCTCCGGAGGCGGCCCCGGCGGTGAAGCACAAACCATGGTGGGACATATCAAACAGACCGGTTCGGGGCTGGCAGGGAACCTCGGCTATGCATCGGCATTGTCTGTGATCTTGTTCCTGCTCACCATTGTGCCGTTGGTAATGGTTGGGTGGATGAATCAGGGACAGGAGATCCGCGAAGCGATCAGAATCCACAGGCTCTCGCGAAAAGTGCGCCGTTCCATTGAACGCGGCGATAAGAGGTCCGAAAAAGAGAAGGTGTCACAATGACATCAAAGAAAACGCGCCAGATCTCAGGACTGACGATTCGCTATATCCTCCTGATCGTCATCTTCGTCATTTCTGTTTTCCCGTTTCTGTGGCAGCTTACGACGTCTCTCAAGGGGAAGAATGAAGATCTGTATTCGTTCCCTCCCAGTCTGATTCCGCATGACTTCACTCTGAGCAACTACGGAGAAGTCATGCGCACCATTCCCGTGTTTTCATACGCGTGGCACTCTTTGATCGTTGCGGTGTCGGTCGTTGTCCTGAACTGCTTTTTCTCGTTGCTCGCAGGGTATGCGTTGGCGTGCATGAAGTTCAAAGGCAAGGCGGTTGTCATGGCGATCATTTTGTCCACCTTGCTGCTGCCTGGCGAAGTAACATTTACCAGTCAGTATTTGACGGTGAAAGCGCTGGGGGCGGCCAATTCACTTGTTGGAGTAATCCTGCCCGGAGCGATCGGTGCGATCAACGTTTTGTTGATGGCCACGGCCTGTCGAGCTATTCCACAGGATATTCTGGATGCTGCTGCCATCGACGGTGCTACAACAGTCCAGCGCATACGCCACATTGTGTGGCCCAATGCCCGAGGCATGACAGCGGTCGTTGCCCTGATGAGCTTTATTGGCGCCTGGGATGATTTTCTGTGGCCACTCGTGGTGTTGTCAGACCCGGAAAAGTACACCCTCACAGTTGGAATGCAGTACCTGGCCTCGAACCAGACGCTGGGATCTGATCCGAGGGTCGTGGCTGCCGGAACGATTATCGCCCTCCTGCCAATTATCGTCCTGTTTGCAGCGACTCAGAAGTTCTTCTTCCGCGGAGTGGAAGTTGGCGGAGTGAAAGGTTAGGAACACGCTCATAGCGTGATGAGTGGCCCAGACAGCAAGTCGCCCTCGCTCATGATGAACGAGGGCGACCAGCGTGACGACGAATCGTGTTATTCGTCGTCCCTGTTGGAACTCATCAGCGTGTTGACCGAGAGCTATCTTTGAAGGTCGTGAAGTTATCTGATAAGCCGAAGAAACGATTGGAATTCACTTCACTGCACCGGCCACCATTCCCTTGATGAAATACTGTTGTAGTACCGCGTAAGCGATGACAACAGGAATAACTGAAATGAGAGCTGCTGCGGCAGCCGGCCCCAAATCTGCTCCAGAACTTGCGAAGAACGCAGAGATTGCGGGAGCAATTGTTCGGACAGACGGATCGCGCAAGAGGTAAACGCTTAAAGCGTACTCGTTCCACACATTAACCGACACCAAGATTATGACAGTTGCAGTGACTGGCTTCAGCATGGGGAAAACAACTCGAACTAGAGTAGAGATGAGTCCTGCACCGTCCATCATCGCCGCTTCTTCAATTGAGATCGGAAGGCCACGGATGAAAGATGAGTATAGGAAGATTGCGAGAGGCATCTGTGTTGTCACCATGACGAGAATCGCGCCCCAATAGGTATTTGTCCCTCCAATTTGAGTCAAGAATGAGTACAGAGGAACAAGAATCGATAGTGGCGGGATCATAATTAGGCCGATAATTGCACTCAAGATCAGCTTGTTGAACGTAGTCTGTCGTCTAGCAAGTGGATACGCTGCTAGAGCTCCAATTAGGCAAATCAGTACTGTCGAAACGAATGTGACAATAAAGCTCGAAAAAATAGCCTCTAATATGCGGCCTCGCTCGATAGCTACACAAAAATTCTCGAAGTATAGCATCGAAGGAGGCATCCATTGAGAAGACATATCTGTCTTAGGCTTGAATGCCGTGGTGAAAGCAATATAGAGCGGCACCATCTGAATGATGCACATCAGGCAAAGCGCTAGGAACGCGAGAACGTTAGACCACCGTTTCTTCATCATGCACCTTCCACTTGATGGTTGTTGAACCAAGAATTAAGAACGAAAGTGAATGCTGCGATCGTTATGAAGAGCACAATTCCCATAGCAGAGGCGTAGCCTGCAGTCTGACTGTCAAAGTAAGTCTTAGAAATAAGCGTCGAGATTGAATGCGTCGAGTATCCAGGACCACCGCCGGTCAGAACTTGAATAACGTCAAACAACTTGAGACCACCAATTAGGTTAAGGACGATCGAAGTAGCAAAAGCAGGCTGAAGAAGAGGCATGGTGATTGAGCGGAAACGAGTCCAACCCACAGCGCCGTCGACTGCCGCAGCCTCAAGATACATCTGAGGGATCGACTGTAGACCGGCCAGATAGATGACCATTGATATGCCAACGAATTGAATTGAGTTAACAAGAACAATGATGACAATCGCTAAGTGAGGGTTCGACAGCCATGCAACTCTATCGAGTCCGAAAGCGATCATGATGTCATTGAGACCGCCGTAGTTATAGGCGAACAGCAGATAGTACATTGTGCCCATCACTACAGGTGAGATTAAGACTGGTAGGTAGACGATAGCCCGCATTACAGTTCGGCCACGGAATTTCCTGTCGAGAGCAAGTGCTAGTGATAGTCCCAAAATTTGTTGTATCAGCGTCGATCCGAAACCGTAGATCAGTGTATTGACCAGTGCACTTAGGAAGATCTCGTCTGTAAAGAGCCTAAGGTAGTTCTTTGCCCCAACATTGTTATATCCAGCACTGTACCCATTCCAGTCGGTGAAAGATAAAGCAAAACCGTTGATTAAGGGGTAAATAGTGAATACGAGAAACAAAAGAACCGCTGGAACGTAAAGAAGGTTGACTCGACGTTTCGAGAAGACGCTCGGAACATTTGAAGTCTGTTTCTTATGTTTCAACTCATCCTCCTCTTTGAGATCGATAATTAATGAAAGAATTGGCCGGTGTATTAGTCGAAGTGACTAATACACCGGCAATCGGAACTTAGTTCTGACCGTAGAGCGTCTTGAATTGCGACTCCATTTGTTTGACAGCTGACGGTACATCACCTTGGAGAGAGATGATGGAATCAGCAGTCGAAACCATGGTGTCCCACATGCCGTTCGGCAGATAAACACGATCGAAATACGGTTCGAGAGGGATCTTGTTCGGCTCTACGAAGGTCTCGTAGCTTTCCTGTAGCGGGCCGAGATCTGACTTGGCGTTCGTCAGACCAGGAATGCCGCCAATCGCCGATGCGAGCTTTGCAGCATTCTCCGGTTCTGCGATGAAAGCGAGGTAGTCAAGTGCCTGATCCTTGTGCGGCGATGTCTTGGAAACGCCATATGCGTAGGCTTCACCACCGAGGAGGTACTTTGAACCGTTGTCATTTGGCACCGGCATATATCCGAGATGGGCCTCAGGATTGTATGTAAGTGCAGTTCCAACAACGTTGTTCTGAACGAACACGAACGCTGTCTCACCTTGTCCGAGAGCTCGAGCAATGTCGTCCATCGGTGCTGATGAATAGTCTGGATTGAAATAGCCAGCGTCAGCCCACTTCTTTATGTGCTCGAGCAGCACTGTATAGGGCTCTGAGGGGAATTCCCCGCTCTTGAGTGCTTCGCGGTTTTCTTCACTGTAAAATCCAGACGCCATGAAGTCTGCAATATTGCCTGCGAAGTAGTCATCTTTTCCGGATGCTGAAATCGGGATTACACCCAGATCCTTAATTGCAGCGAGAGCCGCGTCGAACTGCTCCCATGTTTCGATTGACTTAGGATCAATTCCTGCCTTATCCAGGACATCCTTATTGTAGACAATGCCCGCAACGTCGGTATTTGCCGGCAGCGCATAGAAATGTCCCTCTGAATCGCGCATGGCGTCATCAAGTGCTGGATTGAAATTGGCTGCCCAAGGCTGATCGTCAAGTGGTACGAGGAAATCGCTATATCTCTGCAGAGACCAGCCGTGGGTCGACCAGATGTCTGGTGGATCATTGCTCGCTAGCCGTACCTTAAGGTCAGCCTCATAGCTACTCGTCGTTGGCACGAGCTCAATTGATACGCCTTCGTGAGAAGCCTCGTACTCGTCGGTGATCTCCTGTAAGACTTCGAGAATGGGAACGTTCAGGCCGAGATTTGTTTGGAATTCAATTGTCCCCTCAGGCGTTGCGCCTGTCGAACCACTTTCGGAGCTTTGCCCTCCACCGCCATTTCCTCCACCGGTACACGCTGTAAGCGCAAGGCAAGTGCCTAATGTTGAAGCTAATAGTAGACTTCGATGTCTCATTGTATTTCCTTTGTTAAGCATTCTCGAATTATCAATCCAAGAACATGGTGATTTTTTCGGTAGATCGACCGTGCCCTGAGAACGTTAGGTGCAGAGATTCCCACTCTTTGAGTTAGACGCCTTTAATTCTTCAGGGAAGAATATTGATCCAAGGTTTAAGAAGTTTCGATTCCTTTATGTTCATCCTTTCTTGGTTAGGAAACGCCTCGAGAGATTAGTTGGCAGAACGTACGAGAATGGTATTTTGATCTGCTGCATCGTAGAGAATTTCCAGGCAGGTCTAAGATGCTTGCTTCTTCATTCCAATCACGAATCGAAAGCCGCAAGGAATCGTAATCGAGACATTCGGTTTTGGTACGCATTTAAAGTGGCTTCTACTGAGCGCTCTGAACTCTGAGTAGAACCGTCTGCATAGGGTTCAAATCGGGGAAGCGAATGCCAGCGTGAGTAAGAACCGCGCCGGGTAACATTAACCCTCGTTCCCACCACGGCACTGACCCGTGGCCATCTCCAATAGCTGAGCCGATGCCTTCAGGCAGGAGTTCTCGCAATGCGTAGGTCACGTCTTCGACAAGGCCAGGCAAGCGCAGCGGAGGTGTGGGTCGCTGCGCTGAAGTCCGTACTCGGGTTAAAGCAAAGACTGCGTCAGCGCCGTCCTGAGCAACTACGCCGTGAACCCAGTAGCCTGAGTCAGGATGATCGGCATGGACAACCCGACCCGAATGCAGTAATGGTCGAAGCTGCTTGTGCAACGTCACCCACTTTGCCAGCTCCTCAAGTTCGGTCGGGTCGGCGTTCGGTAGATCCCATTCAATTCCCATGTGAGAGAACATGGCGTTCGATGCGCGCAGAGGCAGGTTGAGCGTTCGACCGGTTTGGTGCGAAACGGTCGATGCAACATGTGAGCCAACCAATTCTGGCGGCAATAGTAAGGAAGTGCCGGCCTCGATTTGCAAGCGTTCGATTGGATCCGTGCAGTCTGATCCCCAAATCCGAACGGTGTGTTCCAATACACCTAGATCTATACGTCCGCCGCCTCCTGCACAGGATTCAATTTCGAGCGTGGAATGGATCTTGGTCAACTCGTCCATCAAGCGGTAGGTTGCCAGTGTCCGTTCATGGTAAGCGGGTTTGCCGGTGCGAGGTGAAACAGCCTCGTAGACGTCACGGTTAAAGTCCCACTTAATGTAGTCGATCGTTGTTGAATCGAGTACGGCAAGTATCTGTGACTTTACATATTCGTAAGCTTCCGGATTTGTCAGATCGATGACCTGCTGCTGGCGGGCTTCTCTTGGCTGGTGAGTGCGCGGCGAAAGGATCCAGTCCGGATGAGCACGTGCTACGTCGGAGTCAGGGCTGATCATTTCAGGCTCGAACCACAGTCCGAATTGCATGCCAGCATCGTGGACCGCGTCTGCCAGCGGTGCCAAACCGTCAGGCCACACCTCCTCGGAAACGGTCCAGTCACCGAGGCTGGTCGTGTCATCGCGCCTGCCGGAAAACCACCCGTCGTCGAGGACGAAACGTTCAGCTCCAACTTTTGCTGCTTCTGCGACCAATTCAAGTAGGTGTGGCAAGTTTTGATTGAAGTACACGGCTTCCCACGCGTTGAGCGTAACAGGGCGCGGCGTAGTCGGGTGTGCGGAGCGGTCTCGGACAAATTTATGGAAACGAGATGCTGCTTGATCGAGGCCTTCACCCCAGGTGCCGAAGAGCCAAGGAGTAGTGTAACTTTCCCCATGTGCCAAGCTAACTTCGCCTGGGTAAAGTAACTCGCCCCCCATGAGTCCTTGATAACCTTGCGTATCGCGCTCAGCGATCGTCCGTGTGTTTCCGGACCATGCGACGTGGATATAGTGGACGAGTCCGCGTTGCCAAGAAGTGGCTTTCTGGCACGTCCCGTGAATGCTGGAAACTGTGTGCGCTCGTGCCACACGAATCTCGCGCTGATGTGAACCGATAGTGAATTCGTGTATGTCGGTATTACG
Organism: Pauljensenia sp. C0170B4; assembly: GCF_056590235.1. Classification (NCBI taxonomy): domain Bacteria; kingdom Bacillati; phylum Actinomycetota; class Actinomycetes; order Actinomycetales; family Actinomycetaceae; genus Pauljensenia; species Pauljensenia sp. C0170B4. The sequence continues at coordinate 63,121 of NZ_JBWPVS010000001.1, forward strand.
CTCGCGCAAGTGATGGCCACTTTGATCGATAACATACGTTTCCGTAGCCGGAGTGGGGAGTGCAAGAAGGAGAGAGTCTAGGTTATAACCGTCCTCGCCAGCATTCGTTAGAATCGCACGCGTTCGGAGTAGGCCTTCATCGGTAATTTCGAGTTCGATACTCAAATCGATGTTTGCCTCGTCATCGTGTGCATAGGCGATCATTGACGAAGGTGTTTGGTCAATCGTGTGGGTCACAAAAGAAGAAAATTGGGATAGCCCGTTTCGTGATCCAACCAAGCCGGGTGTTCCGAGCCAGCCGTCACTTTGTTGCGGAATTAAAGAAAAGAGTGGTGGAGTGTCGGCCATTCCTGACACGACAGCAGAGTACTGAGAGTCAGAGAAGTCGGCAGCGCTCTCGCTGGAGAGAGCGGGTAGGGTAGCTCCCCAGTAAAGGACTTGAGGAAGTGCCTTGTCTGATGTGCGAATAAAGACTGATGTTCCCCCGTTGATGAGGTGAAGTGTTGACGGTAGGTGCGTCACGTGAATCCCTCCATCGAGTTAGTGTGAAGTTGGGCGGCATCGCCCACTAACTTTCGATGTGAAAAATAGTAGCGTGAATGTACAGTGAATACAAGACAATGACGCATATATTTCGAGGAGACTGTCACAGTGGCTCGTTTATTCGACGACTCATCGCTGGCAACCGCTGCGCATATCCTGACGAAAGGCCCTGTTGCGCGAGCCGATATTGCACGCAGCCTTGAGCTGTCGCCGGCAACGCTGACGCGGCTGGTGCGCCCCCTCGTCTCGCGTTCACTGGTGCACGAAACCTCGTCGGGTATGTCACCTACCGGTATGGGTCGGCCCACCCAACTCCTTGAAGTTCCTGCCGATAAGCAGACCTTTGTCGGAATCAACCTGACTGGTTCCGACATCCACGTTGTGCACACCAATACCCATGCCGAGATCCTGGATGCTCTGACTCAGCCGATTCCCTCGACCGATGTGTCCGAGTGCGCTGCTGAAATTCGCCACCTGATCAACACTGTGGCCCCCGGCGCAACTGCAGCAGCAATTTCGCTGGGCGGACAGGTGGACGGAACGGTTGTGCGGTCCAGCCGTTTCCTCGGATGGGACAATATTGACCTGGCCCGTGAGCTCGACCTGGCAATTCCACTGACAGTCATCAACGACGTGTCAGGCCTGACGATGCTGGAACTGTGGTTCGGTCTGGGTCGGGAATGCGAGGACTTCCTCATCGTCACGGTTGGCGCCGGAATCGGACACGGTATGGTGCACGGCCTGCGAGCTGTGCGTTCGCCGCTGCGGGGCCTAGGTATGACGGCTCATATCCCCTTGGCCGGAGCGCATGGAGTATGTCAGTACGGTCATATCGGGTGCGCCAACGGCGCCTTGACGGTTCCCGCAGTGATATCTCGGGCGCGCTCGGGTCGCGCCATTGTCGACGATGACGGCCGCCCCGCCTCGGCTGACGAACTCATCGCTTTGGCTCAAGACGGTGACCAGGCCAGCCAGCGTGCCATCAGGGAATTTGCCACGAACCTTGCGGTCTATGTGCAGACAGTGGCATCAGCCGCCCTCGTGCGTGATGTTGTTCTGGACGGGGAAGGTGTGTGCCTGCTGGAGACACCGTGGGCGGACAATTTCCAGCGTGAACTGACGTCATTTTCCCGGCCCGATGACCCGCACATCCGCGTCCATCAGCGCTCCGGCAGTTTTGACCGTTGGGCGCAGGGCGCTGCCACCGCAGCGATCGTGCAGTGGCTGGTTGACTCTACGCTCGCACAGTAAAATCTGCGCGGCCCGCAGCCGCACACACCAGGTCAATATTGTCGCTGTCCACCGTTCGCACCCAGTGCGCCGCCTCGTCGGTACGCCGTCCGTGCTGCTTATGCCGCTCCACCAGGCGTCGCACCAGCTCGGTGCGATCAGTGTCGATGAAAACGAGCTCATCGAGCAGGCCGCGAACGTCACGCCATCTCGGCAGATCCACGCCCAGATAGTTCCCCTCTGTCAACACGATCCCCCGAGGGGCAATTGCGACGCTCGCAGCAATCGGCTCATGCATGTCGCGGCGATATTCGGGGGCGAAAACGGTTCCTTCGGCACGCCGAACGCGGCGCAGGATTTCACAATACCCATCAACATCAAAGGTGTCGGGAGCGCCCTTGCGGTCAGCCCGGCCCAACGCGTGCAGCACTGCATTCGACAGGTGGAAACCATCCATCGGAACAATTCCCGCGACCTCGATGCCGCGCTCATCCAACCCTCGTGCCACCAGGGCACACACCGTGGACTTACCAGTGCCGGGCGGGCCGGTTATTCCCAGCAGGCGCAGGCGGGGGTGAGCGGCGATGCGGTCAACGATCTGGCGAGCAACTGATTCAGACGCGCTTGGTGTCATTGTCCTGACTGCGCTGGATCACCGGCAATGTTGACCAGGGGAAATTGATCCACTTATCAGTCTCACGCCACATGTAGTCCGGTTCGATCACGGAGCGAGGCTTCTTATAGATCACCGCGCTGCGGGCCTCTGCCTTGACAGTGGTATGACCATCCAGTGACAGACCGTGAGCGTTGATCATGTCCATCACCATCTTCAGGGTGCTGCCGGAATCGGCAACATCGTCGACCACCAGGACGCGTTTGCCGTCCATCGCCGAAACATCCATCAAGGGGGGCAACAATTGCGGTTCAGTCAGAGTCTGACCCACCCCGGTGTAGAACTCGACATTCATCGTGCCCATCGCCTTGACGCCGATGGCGTAGGAAATCGCACCGGCGGGCAGCAGTCCTCCGCGTGCAATCGCGACAATCAGCTCCGGCATCCAGCCTGAATCCACAATGCTCTGGGTGAGTGCGCGCGAGGCGTCACCGAACCCCTGCCACGTGAGGGTTTCGCGATCTGGCTGCAGGTCAGCTGGTCGTCCGTCGGTAGTGGTGGCTCCGTCATCGAAAGGAAGTGTCACGAATAATCCTTCTAGTCGCCCATTCCGGTTCCGACGTGGCGTGCAGCAGTGATCCACGGGTGATCCAGAGGAACAGTCTTGAGCGTGCCGGCCACGTCCTTCAACGGCACCGGCACAGCCGCCTGTCCCTGTGCTGCCACGGTGATGCCGTATTTTTTCTTGGCCACGAGATCTGCGCCAGCCCCGCCGAGCAACGTGCCAAGCATGCGGTCTTCAGCATTCGGCGTGCCGCCGCGCTGCACATACCCCAGCACCGTCACGCGGGACTCCAGGCCGGTGGCCGCTTCAAGTTCTTCGGCCAGTTTGAATGCGTTGCCGCGATGCGCCAGTTCCAGGGACTGCTTATGCATCTTGGCTGCCGACTTTGCTTCCGGGCTGTCTGCAGCAGACAGCAGTGCTTCAGCAGCTTCGAGGTCAGCGGTGTCCTGAGTGTCACGGGCGCCCTCGGCAATTGCGACGACCGAGAACGAATGCCCGGCCTCGGCACGTTTGCGAATCGATGCGGCGATGGAGTCAATGGAATAGGCGATTTCGGGGATCAGGATGATGTCGGCGCCGCCGGCGATGCCGGCTCCCAGTGCCAGCCACCCTGCTTTGTGACCCATAATTTCCACCACGATGATGCGGTGGTGGGAGTGAGCCGTTGAATGCAGACGATCAATCGCGTCGGTCGCGATACCCAGTGCAGTGGAGAATCCGAAACTTGTGTCGGTGTGCGCGATGTCGTTGTCAATGGTCTTGGGCAGGTGAATGACATTCAGACCTGCTTTGGCCAGCCGGTTCGCATTCTTCGCAGTTCCGCCACCGCCGATGAACACGACACAGTCCAGTTTGTTCTTCTCGCAGTTCGCCAGGATCGTGTCCGTCATGTCAACGGTTTTGCCATTGACGTTCATCTTGTGCGGCTTGTCGCGCGAAGTTCCAAGGATCGTGCCGCCGACGGTCAGGATCCCGGAGAGGAAGCGTGAATCGATGGGAATGGTGCGGTTTTCCGCCATGCCGCGGATGCCGTCGCGGAAGCCGATCAGTTCCATTCCGTAATGCCCGATGGCCGCTTTGCCGAACCCGCGGATTGCTGCGTTAAGCCCAGGGCTGTCGCCCCCTGCGGTAAGGATTCCCACGCGCTGTAATTTCTTCGCCATGATCCGCTTCCTTCCTGTGCGCCGATCGGCAGTGATTCCCATGGTAGTGGACGATGTTGCGCCAGGAGTAATGACGAGGATGATTTAACGTCGTGAAGATCGGCGTGTCAGTGAGCGCAGTTCGCGCAGGTAGCGCCCCGGTGGGGTACGAGGGTGGCCGAGGTGTTCCCACTGCCAGATCAAGGCGACATCAAAGTGTGGTGAACATGACGCGCATGATGACACGCGCCTGGGTACGGAATATAAATACCTGCGTGCTCCGCAGCGCGGACAGGTTCCGATCCACGGCGCCTCAGGAGCAGGTAAGGCCGCAGACAAGCGCGCCTCGGGTCGCGCCCCCAGGTTGCGAGCCGCCTTCTTCCACACATCGTCGTGATGGTGGCTGGCGCCTGCCAGAGCGTGAGCCACTTCGTGAGCGATGACGTCTCGAATTTCATCTGGGGGATACAGTGTCATCAACGGCCGAGAAAACGACAGGGTATGCGCCGTGTGGTTGCACTGTCCAGCACGACGGCGTGCATGGTCGAACTGAACGGTCCAACCATGCACGCCGTGCGAAGTGAGCAGGGTTTGTGCTTCTTTAAGCACCCAGCTCAGATCATCAGTCACCTGGACAGGTTACTTCTGATCTTTGGGCATCGCCTCATTCAGAGCGTTCGAATCGTCGTTGAGCTTTTTCTGCCACTCGTCAACGGTCTTCTTGCCCGAGGCAATTGAGTCGATCGTTGAGTACAGGTCATCCTTGATACTGACACCTTCAACGCTTGCATTCTGGCTGAAGGAGGTGCCGGGAATAATCTTGACGCCTTCCTGGTCGAAAGCACCATACAACTCAGCGAGTTCTGGTTCGAGCTTGTCGGTAATGCCCTTGATGGGCTGAGCTTGACCAATCTTGGCGAAGATTTCGGCAGCCTTGTCGGAGTACATGAATGCCATGAAACGCTTAGCTTCTTCAGGGTTCTTTGCCTGAGTTGGCGTCCACAGTGCGTCCATCAGTACCGTCAGGTAGCGCTCGTCGGGAGTAAAACCGGGAGCGGGTGAGAGCGCCCACTTGAAGTTTTCAGTCTTCGGGGCGTCCTTCATTTCGTTGCGGATCCAAGTTCCGTTGGGCATGAACACTGCATCACCATTGAGAACCGTCTGCTGATTCTTCTTTGAGTCCTGCACGTTTGCGTATCCCAGTGTGTCCGGGTGCAGGTAATCGGGGCTGACGATCTTGCCGATCGTGTCGAGGACTTTGCGGGCCTCGTCCGACTTCCACACGTCCTTCTTATAGAACATCACGTCCTGGAAGAGCTGTTCGCCGCCAGCGTCTGCGAGCAAGGCACCCACGAGCGAATCGAAGTAGCCTGAGGTTGCGTAGGTGAAGACCGAGATACCTTTTTCCTTGGACTTCTTGCCTAGTTCGAACATTTCATCCCATGTTTGCGGAACTTCCCAGCCGTTCTCTTCCAGCAGGGTCTTGTTGTAGACCAATCCGGCAGGTGAGTAGAACGTCGGCAGCAGGAAGGTACGATCGTCGCCATTTGGGTTCGTGTAGGGTCCGATGATGCCGTCGATCAGCTTTTCGCCAACGGTGACTTCCTCGCCGGGAATTTGCATCGACAGGACATCGGTGACATCGGCAATTGCGTTGTCACCGAGCATGGTTTCAACGAGCCCGGCCTTTGCATTCAGGCCACGCTGGACCAAGTCCGGGTACCTGCCCGCTTTCATGCCAGGCATGATTTCGTCTTCGATTTCCGTTGACGTCACAAGGTTGACTTCCACGTCAGGGAACAGTTCCTTGTAGGCTGCCACGACCTCCTGGTAGGGTTCAGGGCCGTTTCCGCCATCGAAGAACGCCAGGTTCAACGTCGATTTGCCGTCTGATGCGCTTTGAGATCCGCCGGCGCCGCATGCGCCTAGCGTTGCCGTCAACGCAAGGCAGGTTCCCGCGCACAACAAAGTGCGTTTGGTGTGATGTTTCACGATTACCTCTTTCTAGTTAGCGGTATTGATGGTTGTAGAAAGCGAGCATGCCGAGGACGCCAGCCAGTCCGATTAGCTGGATGCCGAGGCTACCCCAGCTGGTTGTACGTTGACCGATGACGACCAGTGCAACGAAGAATATGAAGATCAAAGCGGCACCGATCATGCCGATAATTCGTAGTGCGCGGTCGCTCATCCCTTGATACCTCCAGCATTGGTGACGTTGAGTAGACGCTTTTGAACGAGTGAATAGAAAATGATCACTGGAACGATCACGATGACCATGCCTGCGTACAGGCGGCCGTAATTGGTGGCTGCCCGTTGCGTTGCCATCAGGTTGAGCAGACCGACCTGGACGGTGCGGCTGGATGAATCGGTCATCAGCGTCATTGAAATGATGTAGTCATTCCAGAAGCTCAGGAAGTTGAAGAGCATTGCCATGGATATGGCTGGTGTCGCCATGGGGAAGAAAATGCGAACCATGACGGTGAACTGGTTGGCGCCATCAAGCAAGGCAGCTTCTTCGTAATCTTCAGGGATGCGCGCGAAGAAGTCCTGGAGCAGGAACACTGTGAAGGGCAGTGAAGTTGAGGCGTACACAATGGCAAGTACCACGAGGTTGTTAATGAACAGGCCGTTGGGGAACCACTGGTATACCGATGAGTCGAATCCGACCAGCATCAGGAAGATTGGGACGATAATATAGTTCACGTTAATGAACAGTCCGCCTTGGATGGCCATCTGCAAGATCCTGCGGCCAGGGAAGTCGAATCGTGCCAGTACGTAAGCGCAAGGCAGCGCGATAGCGACAACTAGCACCATTGCCAGAGCAGTGACGAACAGAGAATTCAAGAAAAAGTCGCCGATTCTGGCGTCGGTGAAGGCGTCGACGTAGTTCTGTAGGTAAAGGCTGCGAGGTAGGGACCACGGGTTTCCGTAAAACTCGTCTCTCTGCTTGAAGGAGGCAAGGAAAACCCAGATCGTCGGGATGATGATCGTCAGGGAAACCAAGACGAGAATGACTTGGTTGAAGATGCGATGCGGAGTCCACCTGTCGGCAACACTTCCTGAGGCTTTGCGCATCTTCTTGACAGAAGGCTTCTTTGGAGAAACTGAAACTGTTGGTGTCATTTTTCTTCCCTCACAGCTCAATTGGTTCGCGTTTGGTCGCGCGGCTGACGATCAATGACAAGATGAAGCTAAACAGGAAGATCACTACTCCGATCGCCATGCCGTAACCGTATGAGGAGTTTGTATAGGCCTGGTCGTACATGTATCCCAGAATGACTTGGGATGCGTTATCTGGACCGCCGTCAGTCATTGCCTTAACAAGGACGAAACTCAGATTGACCGACCCTAGGATGAAGAAAATCAATGTCGTTCGGATGTTGCTCCAGATCAGTGGCACCGTCACGCTCACCAGGGTGCGGATCTGGCCGGCTCCGTCCAATGATGCTGCCTCGTACAGGCTCTTATCGATGCCAGTCATGGACGCCATATACATCACCATGTAGTAGCCAAAGGACTGCCATACCATTGCGAATGCGATTGAGAAAATGACGATCTTGTGGTCGCCGAGCCAGACTTGCTTAAGCCAGTCAAGACGCAGGATGTGCAAGGTACCGTTTACTAGGCCAGTATCAGCCTGGTCGTAAATGACGGAGAACATTGCTGCGATGACAACTGCCGATAGAATCGACGGAATATACATCACGAAGCGGAGCAGATTTGCTCCGAGAATCTTCGTTTGAATCAGCATTGCAGCAAAGATCACGGCAACGGGCATCGTGATACATGTCACGACAACAAGTAGTAGAAGGGTGTTTTGTAGCGAGTGGACGAAATTCATGTCACCCAACAAAATCTTGAAGTTGTTCAGCCCAACGAATTCGGGAACACCAGAAAAACCGCTCCATTTGTAGAGTGACATTCTGAAAATGTTGATCGTCGGAACGACGATGAAGACAGTGAACAGGATGGCCGTCGGGAGTGCGCACGCAATACCGAAGATGCTTTGATTGCGCTGAAGCTCGGCTGACCTGCGCTTTCGCCTATTTGTCGTTGACATAGTTGATCCTCTTTGAGTTGAAAGAAAGGATGTGAGGGTGCTCCGCCAAATAGCGTGACAACATCGGCATCCTCAATTCGTCAGAATCCAAGTCTCCGGGTCATTGACATTTACTGTCAGCTGGCCGGAAAAGAACCTCATAACAATCTACATCAGAAAGGGTGCCAAACTATCACAAGTTAGTGAGTGTTATGTAACATTTAATCGCTGCTGTCAGATACAAAGAAAAGGACTTTCCATCATGCATGCGGGTGACGCACTGAATTATCTGTCCAATGTTCGACCATCATTCCGTCAGCTCCGCTGGCAGGAGATGGAAATGTACGCCTTCATCCACTTCGGCATGAACACGATGACAGACCGCGAATGGGGCGAGGGGCACGAAGATCCTGCACTCTTCACCCCCGGCAACGTTGACACCGATCAGTGGATGCGCGCCCTCAAGGACGCCGGAATGACAGGCGTGATCCTCACCTGCAAACACCACGACGGTTTCTGCCTATGGCCCAGCGCCTACACTGACCACAGCGTCGCCTCCAGCCCCTACCAGGGTGACATCGTCGCACAAGCCAGCGAATCAGCCCGCCGCTTCGGCCTCAAATTCGGCGTCTACCTGTCCCCGTGGGATCGCACCGAAGCCACCTACGGGCAAGGCGTCGCCTACGACGACTTCTTCATCAACCAGCTCACCGAGCTGCTCACCAACTACGGCCCGATCTTCTCCGTCTGGTTCGACGGCGCCAACGGTGAAGGAGAGAACGGCAAGGTCCAGTACTACGACTGGGAACGATATTTCACCCTGATCCGCGCCCTGCAGCCCGAAGCAGTCATCAACATCTGCGGACCCGATGTGCGCTGGTGCGGGAACGAGGCCGGCGTTGCCAGGCCGGCAGAATGGAGCGTCCTTCCAGCAGAACTCCAGTCCGCCGAACGCACACAGGAACACTCTCAAAAAGCAGATGACGGCACATTCTCACGCGAAGTGAAATCCACCGACGAGGACCTCGGATCGCGAGCCGCCCTCGCCAATTACGACGGGCCGCTCGTGTGGTACCCGGCCGAAGTGGACACGTCGATCCGAACCGGATGGTTCCACCACGCCGCCGAAGATGAGCACGTGCGCACCCCTGATGAACTGTTCGCCATCTGGCGCGGCAGCGTCGGCGGGAACTGCTCGCTGCTGCTCAACGTGCCACCCACCCGCAAGGGCGTCCTGGCCCAACCCGACATCGATTCGTTGAAGGGGCTGGGAGATTTGGTGCGCGACTTCTACGCGCGCCGCATCAGCACCGTCACCGTGGACGCGTCCACGTCAACCGTGCCTGACACGCTCACCGCCCAGGCGGGCACCCCGTTCGATGACTCGTACGACCCCCTCATTCCCGCCCTGCTGACCGCCCCGTACTGGCAGCCGGACGAGGGAGACTCAGCGCCCACGCTGACCATCAGCTTCGACCGGTCCACGACTGTTAGCGCCGTCATTATCCGTGAAGCCATCGCTGAAGGCCAGCGCATCGATCGAGTCTCGGTGCGTGGAACCCGGCCAGATGGCTCCATCGTCGATCTAGGCGGCGCGAACTCAGTGGGCTACCAGCGCATCATTTCGTTCGATCCGGTCGAACTGGCCAGCATCACAGTGTCGGTCGAGCAGTCACGCGGATCAGTGCGCCTGGCGCACGTATGGCCAGTCAGTGCCTGAGCAGGGAGTAGATCCTCTTGGCTGAAACTTTCCGCGGAGTGCCCAGCTGCTGAGCGAACAGTGAGACGCGCAGCTCTTCGAGCAACCAGCGCGCCTCGCTGATCGTGCGCGCCCGCTTCGCATTGAACGGATGCTCATCCAATGCGTGTTGCGCCTGCTCAATGGCGTCTTCAACATCACCGATCACGTGCGCATTCTGCGCGTCCTGATCGAGCATGGGTCGCCCTCGCGCCGCACGGTCAAGGCGCACGGCACCGGCACGCACATACCTGGCCAGGTGAGGCAGAACCTCAAACGGTGTGGCTGAAATGAAACCGGGGAAGACCAGCGCCTCAGTCGTATCACGCACCTCCTGGCGAACTTCATTCAGTGACGCGTGCTGATGAGTACGCACACTGTCCGCCACCTCGCTGGAAGCCTCAAGCGTGCGGATCACATGCTGAAGGATCTCGTAAACACGGTCTTCATGCCGGTCGCGGGCCTGCGCAACCAGGCTGTCGAAACGGGTGCGGCTGCGGATCGCTGCCGGCCCGTCATCACCGGAAAGCTGGTCCACCAGGCTCAACGCGGAGGCCCACTGCGCGTCAGAAACCAGCGCCTGCGTCGACTCATACGGGGAGGCAGCCAGCATCATTGCCTGCCGGCCACTCCACCGGGTCGTTACCCGCGCAGTCGCCAGCTGAACTTCGCGCACCAATAGCCTCGCCACCCCCACGCGGTGCAGACGGTTCGCCTCATCGGGATTCGCCACGATCTGCAGACGCACCTCATCTTTGTCAGAAACAAGCGCCGGGAAACCGCGCAATGCCACCTGCGTCGCATCTGGCTCCACCGACCAGGGCACATCGTCGGGAAACTCCGTGACAGGTTCCGGTGTCAGCGCAGGCGAGGGTGCAGCCGCCCGTGCAAACGCTTCGGCCACAGCCCCGCGAACAGCGGTGCGCACGGCATCGTCGGCTGTGCGTGCCAACGTGCGCTGCAGGTACGTCAATGACGGACCCGAACCCAGCTCACGACCATCCTGATCCACTACTCGCAGCGTCATCACAACATGGGAGGGAACATTCTCACGCGCATGAGCCAGATCCTTTGCACCCAGGTCAACGCCACGAATCTGACGCACCGCATCAGCGAACACCTCCTCAAAAGGCGGACGCCTGGCGGGATCGGGATCAATGCCGGCCGAGCGCTTCACGACCGGGGCATGGTCTGGCTCTGGCTGCAACTGCGCAGATGCCGTCCTGTTGCGCCTGACTGATCCGCTGGTCGCCCCCCACTCGGCCAGGCGATCCATCGCGGCGTTCAGGGAACGAGGATCCTCAGGCTCGTCCACTTCAACGCTCACGACTTCATCGTCCCCGCCGATGCGTGAACGAATCCATTGAGCCACATCCACTCCCACTTCCGGAGCCGGAGCCAGCAGACGCCGTTTCGCTTTAGGCAGCGCACGGATCGTCTCAATCACCAGTTCGTCCAGCAACCCAGGCACCAGCCAGTCCATGCCGCGTCCCGTCACGCGCGGAAGCTCTTCTACACGAATCGTCGCCGTCACGCCGTCACGGGCGGCACCGGGGTGAAACTCGTAGGACAGGGGAAACTCCAGGTCGCCCTCGTTCCACGTGTCAGGAAATGCGTCGGCATCCGTTCCCGAGCCGCGCGGCAACAGCAGCTGTGGCGGGTACGTCAGCAGGTCAGGCTTCGAGCGGCGCTTTTTGGCCCACCACCGGTCAAAGTGGCGGGCAGAGATGATGCCCTCAGGCAGCAGGTCGTCAAAGAAATTGACGAGGGAGTCTTCGCCTGCAACGAGTCCGCTCGTGCGTGAACGCTGCTCCACCTCATGAGCCTGCTCCAGCAGGTCACGATTCTGTGCCATGAAACGGTGGTGCTCACGCCATTCGCCACGCACCAGCGCATGGCGGATAAACATTTCGCGCGCCAACTGGCGTGCAGTCAGCGGCTCAACCTCTTCCACGCTGACGGGGGAGTCCTCCTCAACGGTCGTTTCTCCCAGGGCGTCCGACAGTGCGTCAGCGAACACGCTTGGCCCCTCATGGCCGCGCAGACCCTGCGCAATACCAGCCAGTGTTCCCGGACGCGCTACTCGGGAACGGCGTGGGCCACCCTCGTCCATCGTGATGTCGAGCCTGCCGAGCAGGACCGTACGGTCAGCTTCCAGCGTCAACCCGTACAGCATGGTTTTCTGGTGGATCATCGCAGCGCCCTTGCCTGATGACCAGTATGGTTCGGAATAGACGCGGGTGAGCAGAGGGCCGGCCAGAGGCTCGATCCACTCGGGTTTGATGCGCGCCACCGTGCGGGCGAACAGGCGCGAAGTTTCGACCAGCTCCGCCGTCATCACCCATTCGGGGTGGCTGCGGGTCAGGCCGGAGCCGGGCCAGATGGTGAATCGTGTGCCGCGAGTGCCCGCATACTCCTTCTTCGCCGGATCCCAGTTGCCCAGGTTTGACAGTAAGCCAACCAGAAGCGAGCGGTGGATTTCGTCAGCATCAGGTGAGGACGTTGAACGCGTGTAGGCAACGGCTGCGCGCGCAGCGGCGTTTGCGATTCCGCCACTGTTGGCAGCAAACGCCACTTCTTTCGGGCTGGGAATGCCGATGCGGTGAGTATCCAGGCCGAGGGGGCGCGCCATGTCCCGCAACTGCCCGACCACGTCACGCCATTCACGAAAACGCAGATAGTGCAGAAACTCTGCGCGGCACATGCGGCGGAAAGCGGAGCCGGACAGGTCACGTGACTGCACGTTGAGGTAGCGCCAGATGTTCAGGTAGGTGATGAAATCTGAATGCGGATCCACGAAGCGCGCATGCGCCTGGTCGGCAGCCTGCTGAAAGTCCAGAGGGCGCTCGCGGACATCCTGGATCGACAGGGCCGCCACGATGACAAGGACATCGGAGCCGCATCCGTTACGGTCACCTTCAATGAGAATGCGGCCCAGCCGCGGATCGATCGGCAAATGCGCCAGGGAGCGGCCGATCGCCGTCAGCCCGTGGTCAGCGGTCAGTGCCCCGATTTCCACCAGAAGCTGCAGGCCATCCCGAACGGCACGCTGCGCGGGAGGGTCGATGAACGGGAAGCGCTGCACGTCACCCAACCCCAGTGACACCATCTGCAAGATGACGCTGGCAAGTGAGGTACGCAGAATCTCCGGCTCGGTGTACTCGGGGCGCGCGTCGAAGTCATCCTCGGAATACAGCCTGATCGCCACGCCGTTGGCGACGCGACCACAGCGTCCTGCCCGCTGGTTCGCTGAAGCCTGCGAGATCGGTTCGATGGGCAGGCGCTGCACCTTCGTGCGGTTCGAGTAGCGGGAAATGCGCGCCAGACCCGGGTCGATGACGTATCGGATCCCCGGCACAGTCAGTGACGTTTCGGCAACGTTCGTGGCCAGGACAATTCTGCGACGCGAATGACGTTCAAAGATTCGGTGCTGTTCGGCCGATGTGAGCCGCGCATACAGCGGCAGGATGTCAATGTCAGAAATGCTTCCTAGATGGTCAGCCAGCGCCTGCTGCGTGTCACGAATGTCGCGCTCACCGGGCAGGAACACCAAAATGTCGCCGGGGCCTTCCGTACGCAGCTCGTCGACAGCGCGGCAGATACCTTCATCCTGGTCGATGTGGTCACCCTCGTCGTCAAAAAGCGGTTCGTAGCGTATGTCGACCGGGTAGGTACGTCCGGTCACCTCGATGACAGGTGCGGGGTCCTCCGGTGTGCCGAAGTGACGGGCAAAGCGCTGCGAATCGATCGTGGCGGAGGTGATGATGACCTTCAGATCAGGGCGCGCAGGAAGCAGGCGGGAGAGGTACCCCAGGATGAAATCGATGTTGAGGGAACGCTCATGAGCTTCGTCGATAATCAGAGTGTCGTAACGGCGCAGCAGTGGATCCGACTGGATCTCAGCCAGCAAAATGCCGTCCGTCATGAGTTTCACCAGCGTCGTCGGGCCGACCTCGTCAGTGAAACGAACCTGGTAGCCCACAACCTGGCCGGCTTCGCGCCCCACTTTCTGCCCCAGTTCGTGGGCGATACGTTCAGCAACAGTGTGTGCGGCGAGGCGTCGGGGCTGAGTGTGTCCGATCATGCCGGTCACACCGCGCCCCAGCTGCAGACAGATCTTCGGGAGCTGGGTCGTCTTGCCTGAGCCGGTTTCCCCGGCCACCACGACAACCTGGTGATCCCGAATCGCAGCGGCGATCTCGTCGCGCCTGTCGCTTACCGGCAAATCCGGGTATGTGATCACCGGAATGGCGGCGACGCGCTGCGCAAGCTGTTCAGGTGTGAACGGCTTGAACGCTGAATGTTTACGTGGTCGTCGGGGCACCGGCCCAGTCTATGTCGATTAGCCTTTGACTGCTCCAGCCATTGCGAATGAGCCGCCCGAGACTTTCTGGGAGATGGCATACAGTGCCAGCACGGGGGCTGCATACATCAGTGAGAATGCTGCAAGTTTCCCGTAGGCAACGGTGCCGTATGCTCCGAAAAAGTTGAAGATTGCGACGGCTGCGGGCTGCTTGGCTGAATCGAATATCAGCACGAAGGGAACGAAGAAGTTCCCCCATGTCATGGTGAACACGAAGATGAACACAACGACCAGTCCGGGACGCATGAGCGGCAGAACGATTCGCCACAACGTGCCCATCGCAGATGATCCGTCAACCCAGGCTGCCTCCTCCAGTGACACAGGCACAGCGTCCATGAAGTTCTTTAGCATCCACACGGCCATCGGCAGTGACGTTGCCGCCATGAACAAGATGATGGCACCGTGAGAATCCAGCAGATCCATCCGGACGAACAGTGAATACACCGGCACCATCATTGCGGTGATCGGCAGGCAGGTGCCGAACAGGATGGTGTACATGAGGGAGCGCTTGAATCGCGACTTGTAGCGTGACAGCGGGTATGCGGCAAGCGCTCCGGCGGCCACGGTCAGCAGTGCCGTGCCCAGTGACAGGATCATGGAATTGAGCAGCGGACGGAACGTGAGATCCCAGTCGGCTACTTCAGAAAAATGCTCCATTGTCACTGACGACGGGATGGAGAGTGACACTCCTGGAGATGGATGCACTGCGGACACCAGCAGCCAGGCCAGAGGCACCAGGAACGCGATGCTGACGACCAGCAGGGCGACCGACGCCCACAGTTTTGTTGAGGATTGTTTCGGTTGTGCAACAGAGGGCGCCATGTCAGTCCACCTCCGGTTTGAGGACCTTGATGTAGACCAGCGCAAACAGGGCACCGAGGATCAGGGTCACGGTGGCGATTGCGGTGCCGTATCCGACCTGGGAGAACTTGAATGCGCGCTGGAACGCCAGAACAGGAAGAGTTGATGACTGGGTCCCGGGCCCGCCACCTGTCATGACCCAGATCAGTGTGAAGACACCTAGAGTCTGCAACGTGGTGAGCAGAAGGTTGGTTGAAATCGATCCCTTGATAATCGGTATTGTCACGTGGATCAGTCTCTGCCATCCGCCTGCCCCGTCGATCATGGCGGCTTCCTGCACATCAGCTGGCACGTTCGAAAGAGCTGCCGCATACACCATCATGGAAAAAGCTGTTCCGCGCCAGATGTTGGCGATGATGACCGACAGCATCGGGAAGCCAATGAGCCACGAGGGGCCATGGAGGCCGATCATCTCCAGGAAGGAGTTGAGCATTCCGTCTTTCTGGAAGAATGCGTACAAGGCAAACGCGGCGACAATTTCAGGCAGAACCCACGCGATAATGACAATGGTGCCCACACATGTCGCCACCCATCTGGGGACGCGTCGCATCAGCAGTGCAAGCGACATGCCCAGGACGTTCTGGCCGATAACTGCGGAGGCAAGGACGAATACGACTGTCAGCAGCACTGACTTCCAGAATTCAGGCGCGCCCAGAAGAGCCTTGTAGTTATCCAGTCCCACGAACTGTGGCTCAGCCGCGCGAATTCCCGTCATGGCTTGGTTTGTCAGGGATCCGTACAGTGAATAGGCGATTGGTCCGGCCAGAAAAACTGCCATCAGCAGCAGTGCCGGTGCCAGCGCGCCGAACTCGGCGAGACGCCGGGCAGTCGATCGGGTTTGTCCCAACGATGCGCCTGCCCGGACAGTCTCACGTTCTAAATGACCAGTACTCATTGAGCTGCCTGTGTGTTTTCTTCTCCGACGATGCCGATCAATGTTTGGTCGTACTGCTCAGCAGCTTGCTCCGGAGTGGCTTCGCCGGTGACCATCGACTCGGTTGCCACTTGGATATTCGAAGAAATCTGGGAGTAGTCCGGTGTTGCCGGCCTGAAATGCGTGTACTGCACCAGACCGGAGAAGAACTCGAAAGACTCGTTGTAGTTCAAATACTCTGGGTCTTCCTGAACATCCCGGCGCACGGCAATTTGAGACTCGGTGGTGTCATAGAGCTTGGAGTTTTCCATATTTGTGGCGATGGAAATGAAGTCGAACGCTGCCTGCGGGTTGGCGGTCGACGCGCCGATGGACAAGAGCCATCCACCCGACATGGACGTGAATCCTGGTTTCTGACCATTCTGAGTCGGCATCTTCGCAAAGCCGATCTTATCGGCCCACTCGTCCCACTCTTGTTCGCCTTCGATCCAGCTTCCCGGTACCCACGAACCGTCCATGACGATACCAACCTTGCCTGCGGGTAGGAGCTCATGCGATGTCTTGTCTCCAACGGAAGATTCTAACGCAATATCGAGTGGCAATCCGAGTTCTTCGTCAGTCACTGTCTTATAGAATCCCAGAGCATCGCGGAATCCTTTCGACCCGGTGATCCATTTTTGGGACTCTTCGTCATACAGCGTGTCATCTGTGCCGTACAGCAGCATTTCAAAGCCCTGCATGGTTGATGCTTCACCAGCAGCTTTGCCGCCGTAAATCGCCAGCGGAATGGCGTCAGTTTTTTGTTTAATCGTCCTAGCCGCGTCAAGAATCTCATTCCAGTTCTTCGGCTGCCAGTCCTCGGGTAATCCGGCTTCTTTGAAGACGTCCTTGTGGAAGTAGAGTGCGCGTGTATCTGTTCCCAAGGAGACTCCATACGTCTTTCCGTCGGTTGCGACACCGGCCTGTTGCGCGGATTTGTCGAACTGATCCCAGTCCTCCCACTGATCGAGGAACTCATCCATCGGGTACAGGTACCCCGCTTCAGCGTCCGGCATGACCTGGAATGTGTCCTCATAGATGACATCAGGTGCGGTCGAAGGCGAGCCGTTCATCAACGCGAGCTTGGTGAAGTACTGATCTTGATCAGCCTCAATAGGCTGCATGTTGACAGTAATGCCCTCATGGGACGCTTCAAATTCGGTCTTCGCTTTTTCCAGCATGTTTTCAAGCTGGTGGAAGGCAGCAGTCTTCTGATACGCGATGGTCAGTGTGTTGGGATCGCCATTTCCAGCTGAACCACTTTGTCCAGATTGACTTCCACCGGAACATGCAGCCATCCCCAACAGCGCTGCACTGCACAGGATTGCGGTTGCCGCATACTTCTTTCTCATTTTCTACTCCTAGTTAGTTGCGATGCATACGAACTGTCACCAGTTCGAATGGCTTGAGATCAACGTCGAAGCCGCTTTCATCGGCGCGAAGGTCAGCCTCGTCCTCGCACTCGCGCTCCAGTCCATCCACCAGGTGAATTGACGCGAGGTGGGGAATATCGACACTGAATCGCGCCGTGGTGCGCCCGCCTCTTGTTTCATGGAAGCGAACGATCACGTCACCGGATTCGTCATCAGCCAGCTTGACTGCCTCAATCAGGGCATGCCCGCTGTCCAGTGTCACCAGTGCCGGCACGTCATGGTCGCCTCGCACTTCGCGCACCGGCAGGTTCATGCGCTGTCCTTGCGCGATCGCATCGTCAATCTCAGCTCCGACGGTCAGGGAGGTGCGCAGGACGTGGTGGCCCTGATCGGCATCCGGATCCGGAGCCATCGGCGCGCGCAGCAGTGACTCACCGATCTGTACGAACGGCCTGCCCTCGTCGCTGCGCATGCGTACGAACGAGTGCCCATAGGTGCGGTCGTTGGCCACGGCCACGCCGAAATCATCTTCTGCCACGCGCACCCACCGCAGTCCCACAGTTTCAAAGCGCGCGTGCTCCCACGACGTGTTCTCGTGAATGGGGCGCGTGATATGTCCGCACTGAATTTCGGATTGGGCGGTTGTGGTCAACACGTCCACCGGCAACTCCAGTTTGAGCATCCGCCGGCGCTCATGCCACTCGACTTCAGTCGTGAAATCAACCGTCGCAGAATCGGGCGCGATGCGCATCGTCTGAACGAACGTCGACGTGCCCCAGGACCGCTCACACGTCACGACGGCAGCACCGTCTTCTTCACGCACATCCAGAGCGTCCACCGAGTCAATCGGGTTCGGGTGGCGACGGTAATCACCGTCGATATTCCACGCATCCCAGTCCACCGGAATGTCGCGGTACGCGTTGAGTCTGCCGAGCACCTGTCCTGCCGGCACAACCTCACGATTACGGCGCGCATCCACCAACGAGTCAATCAAACCGTCCCGCGTGACATGTACGTTCAGCACGCCGTTCGAGATCTGCCAGCCGTCGTCGCCCTCGTCAATGGTGATGGACGAGGGAGCCTGCGCGCTGACATGTGCGATCACTCCGGCACCCACGCCACGCTGCTCGGCGGACGAGGCGTTCGCGGTGAGCGGGGTCTCACCGTTGCCGGCAACAATGCTGAGCGCGTCATTGATCAGGGTGTTGAGGCGCTCCATGAGGCGCTCGAAGGTTTCTTCAGCTTCGCGGTGGACCCACGCGATTGAGGATCCGGGCAGGATGTCATGGAATTGCAGCAGGAGGACTTCCTGCCAGATCTCGTGCAGCTCATCGTAGGGGTAGTCGGCACCGGTGCGCACCGCTGCCTGCGTCCACCAGTATTCGGCCTCGCGCAGCAGATGCTCGCAGCGTCGGTTCCCACGCTTGGTGCGCGCCTGCGAGGTGAGCACGCCGCGATGGTTCTCCAGGTACAGTTCGCCCACCCACGTCGGCGCATCGGGATATTCGGTCTGCGCGTCGGCAAAAAAGTCGGTCGGTGAGGCGATGCGCACGCGCGGGGAGCCTTCCAGGTCTTTTTGCCTGTGCGCGTTGGCCAGCATTTCCCTGGTCGGGCCGCCGCCACCGTCACCGTAGCCGAACGGCACCAGCGTCCTGGATGCTCCGCCGCTGTCGCGGAATGTGCTTTCAGCGTGATGCAGGTCGGTCGGGCTGAGCGTCGAGTTGTAGGTGTCAACGGGTGGAAAGTGCGTGAAGATACGCGACCCGTCGATTCCTTCCCACCACAGTGTGTGATGCGGGAACGTGTTCGTCTCATTCCACGACAGCTTCTGCGTGAGCATCCATTTCATACCCATGTGCCGTGCGATGGTCGGCAGTGCTGCCGAGTATCCGAAGGAGTCCGGCAGCCACACGTGTTCGGGCATGACGCCGAATTCGCGCTGGAAGAATCGCTGGCCTTCCAGGAACTGTCGAACCATTGCCTCCCCGCCGATCATGTACGGGTCGGATTCGATCCACTGGCCTCCGACGACTACCCACCTGCCTTCGGCAACGCGCTGACGCAGGCGCTCGAACACGTCAGGGTGCTCGTCACGCAGCCACTGATACTGCTGGGCTGAGGAGGCGGCGAACATGACGTCGGGGTCGACGTCCATCAGGTGCAGGACATTCGACCACGTGCGCGCTACTTTGCGTCGCGTCTCTCGCAGCGGCCACAGCCATGCCGAATCGATATGCGCATGTCCGATCGCGTATGCGGTGGTCGCTGACGCGGAGGCCGGAGCGCTCAAAACATCGCTGAGCATCTGCCTCGCCTCGTGTGCGCTGCCCGAAAGATCGTCATAGTCGAGGGCGTCCAACGCGCGGTCAAGTCCGCGGATGATCTGTTCGCGCCTGGGTGAGTCGACGACGGTCACGAGGTCGTTCAGCACGGTCAGGTCAGCCTGGAGTGCTTCAACCGTGGTGTCGATGGCGCGCAGTTCGCACGTAGTCATTGTGTAGATCGACTCTGTGCCGGCTGTTTCTTTCGAGCCCATCGTCGGTGGTGTCACCCAGTCACCTTCGATGACATTCGGGTTGGCGGCCGCTTCGATGTAGAGCTCGAATTCTTCACCGGGCGCTGCCTCGATCGGAATGTAACGGTTGAGTGGTTCGAGCGCCTTAATCATCGTGCCGTCTGGCCGATATGCTGCGCCTTCTGCCTGGAAACCGGGGCCGGCGTCGGAAAATCCCAGGTCAACGATGATTTCGTGGCGGCGCTGGTCGGATGCAGGGTCCCATTCCTGCGGTACGCGCCCGCTGACGTGGAACCATGTCGTGCCCCAGGGGTGCGACCATGCGTAGGGCAGGCTGATGTCGGAGTATTCCTGTGTGACTGCCTCGTCGAAGGGGACGGGTTCGTCGGGCACTTCCCATGCGGTAAGGGTCAGATCTGCTCGTTCGATCGTGACACCCGGGGTGAGCCAGTCGCGCAGTACGCGTGACACCTGGCGGCGGGTGCGTGAACTTTCATCGAACATGAGGCTCCTTTGGCTCGAATTGTGATGTGTTCCTCTCTATTATCCATCATTATTGATGTATTTGAAGAGGGAATGGATCATGAATCATCCTCAAACGTAAAATGTATGCATAATGAGGCGTGCTACGATGCTGCTGTGACCGCCATCTCACCTGAGCGTCGACAGACGCCGCCGTGGCGTTTCGCCATCGGCATGTTTGGCACATCGATTCCGATCAATGTCATCAAAGGGTCGATGCTGTATTTCTACGTGTCGGTCCTCGGTATGGATGCTGCCATCTACGCCGCCGTCTACACGGTCTACGGGATTATTGACGCCATCGATAACCCGATCTTCGGCTATTTCTCCGACCGCACGCGCTCCCGTTGGGGCAGGCGCCGTCCCTACCTCATCGTCGGCGCACTGGTGCTGCTGATCGGCATGATCGCACTGTTCTGGGTGCCTGACGCCGTCGTCGCGGCGAAGACAACATCGCTGGTCGCCTGGTTCGCCACGTTCGCCATCTTGTCCGAAGCGGCCGATTCCATGATCAACGCGGCCTACGGGTCGCTGCTGCCGGAACTGTTCCCGCAGGAAAAGCGACGCGCCCTCGCCAATTCGCTGCGACAGGGATTCCAGTTGGTCGCCATGATCTTCTCCCTCGGCCTTACCCCACTGCTGGCCCGCAACATCCTGGGATGTGACGTCAGGGATGCAGCGTGTGCTGATCCGACCGTGGGATACGAGCGCCTCGCCGTCATCTACGGTGTTATCGCCGCTGCAGTCATCATCTTCATGGCGCTGGGGATCCACGAACGCCACGGCGACGTCGAAGAAAAACGCCCGACGTTCCTGCGATCCATCCGCGACATCGTCACCAACCGCTACTTCTGGACGATCGGCGTGGTCTCAGCACTGTATGGCGCGTCGATGGCGATGCTCATGGGTGGTCTGCAGTTCTACGTGGACTACGCGCTGGGTGGCGGCGCGTTGGAAGCCACCATCATGCAAGGTGTCGTCATCTTCACGTCACTGGGATCACTCGCCATCTGGACCTCGATCGTGCGCAGACGCGGCGCGGCGTGGACATGGCGCCTGGCCCTGCCGGTATGCGCACTGACCTTTGTGCCACTGTTCTTTGCCCACAACCTCATCACCGGCATCCTGTGCGGAATCTGCGTGGCGTTCGGCTGGTCCGGTATGCTCGCCACCAACGACCTGATCTTCGCCCGCGTTCTTGACGAGGATGCCCGCAAGACTGGCATCCATCGCGAAGGGATCTTCCTGTCGGCATTCGGCGTGCTCGGCCGTCTCAATGCGATCCCGACCTCCATTGCGTTGCTGTCGCTGGGCTGGTTCTTCGGATATCGTTCCGGGGAGGTGCCCGGCCCTGACCCGGCGATGGCGTGGCGCGTCTACATGGCCATCTATCCGCTGGTAATCATGCTGATCGGCACGCTGATCTCGCGCTTCATTCGCCTTCCGGAAGCCGACGAAGCATGAGTGCCGAGCGTCGCATCGTCATTACCGCTGATGACTTTGGCATGAACCCCGCGTCCTCGCGCATCGTGTGCGACCTTGTCGCCAGCGGCCGTGTCAGTGCCGTGACCGCCCTCGCCAATTCTGACGACCTGCCCGCGCAGCTGAACATGCTGCGAGACGCCGGACTGAGCAGCGTCGGCCTGCATCACGAAGCAACCGGAGGTGAGATCGCCGATGAGCTGCGCGAACAGCATTCGCGCTTGACTGACTGCGGGATGGACGTCATACGGCTTGATTCGCATTGCGGCGCACTGTATACGCCCGAGGCGCTCCCCGCCGCGCTCGAATTCTGCACCCACTTTTCGTTGGCTTTCCGCATGCCGCGCACCTTCCCCACACAGTTTTTTGCCGAGGGCGACTCGCCCATGCGTGCCCTTCATGCGCAAGCCGTGGCAGCAGCAGACCGCCTGGGAGTGGCTCTGCCGGACGTGATGCTCACCAATACGACGCCGTATCAAGACCTCGCCAGCTACGAGCAGCTGCGGGACAGTTATATTGCGATGCTGGATGATGTGCCTGTCGGAGTCAGTGAAGTGTTTGTGCATCCCGGTGTTGATGATGCCAAGCGGCAGTGGGAGGCGCGGCTCGTCGTTGACTCACAATGGCTGGAAGCACTGGAGGAGCGCGATATTCGCGTGGTCGATCGCTGGTAGCTGGTAACGGGTAGTGGTGGGGTCGTGACGCCGGTCGACAATGTGACGTACATCACTTAAATCAGGATGGTTGTTGGCTGTGTGTGGAACGCAGATGCCAGTGGGTGCTGCCACAATAGAACACATGTTCGACGAAGTAAGTGTTCTGCAGCTCGCGCAGGACGATGCCATAGCTCGCATCGATGCCCTGCGTGAGGCGGATACGCGCTGGAAACAGGCCGAAGCTGATCGTGCCCGCCTTGTCGTCGACGCTGTCCTGGCTGTCAGCCGCGCAGCTCCTGCAGATGAAGAGCGTGTCATTCGCAGTGGCGCGGGTACACCCCTGATTGCCGAGTTCGCTCACCTGGAGGTGGCAGCTGCTCTGGGGTGCTCCCCGCACGTGGCGCTGAACCTTATTTCAGACCTGCTTGACCTGCGTTTCCGCATGCCGCGCCTGTGGCAGCGCATACTGGATCTGGACGTGCCCGTGTGGAAAGCGCGCGCTATCACGATGCGCACCACCAGTTTGTCGCTGGACGTGTGCAAGGAAGTTGATCGCCGAATCGGTGACATCGGCACGTGGAGCAAAGAGCGCACCATCCGGCACATCAACGAGCTGATTGCCGAGGTTGACACCGAACGCATCGAACGATGCTTCGACTTGAAGAAGTCGCACCGCCGAGTCGCCTTCGACCGTGAGAGCTCGACGGATCTGGTGTATCTCGATGCCACCTTGAGCGTGACCGACGCGCAGCTTCTGGAAGGAACGGTCAACGCTTTGGCGCGCACGCTCGTGAGCGAACACCCCGACGAATCTCTGGACGAGCGCAAGTCCCGCGCCCTGGGAATTCTGGCGACGCCCGCCTATGCGCTTGCGCGCCTGGAAGGCGCCACTGGTAAGGCGCTTGATCGCACCCGCCCGCCTGCCACGCTTCACCTGCATATCAACGCTGCGTCGCCGCGACTGGTACACGGTGACAGGTGCGGCACGATCCCGGCGCAGGCTCTTTCCGACCTGCTGGCTCACTGCCACGTCACAGTGCGTCCCGTCCTTGACCTCAACAGCAACCGTGCGGTCGACCGACATGACCCACCGCCCTTGATGCGCCATGCGATGCATATTCGCGAGCCCGTCGAAGTCTTCCCGTACTCCACGATGCGCTCCTCGGCATGCGACCTTGACCATACCGTTCCGTATGATCCGCACGGACCACAGGGCCAGACCCACCTCGGCAATCTCGGTCCGCTCTCACGTACCGTGCACCGCGCCAAGACGCATTCACGCTGGCACCTGACTCAGCACCGACCGGGAATATACGAGTGGACATCTCCGCTGGGGTACCGCTACAGCGTCACCCACGGCAAGAGTCGATACCGCGGACACCGCCGACCTCAGCGCGAATAGGCCTGCCGACTATCGACGAATCGGAACGTGCGTGCGTGACCACTCAAGCGACAGATCCACAAGCGTTTGAGCATCTTCACCTGCGCCGAAATGCGAGCCGTGAATGACCTGGACGGAACTTCCCAGCGGCAGCTCCGGCATGACTTCCTCAGTCATTTCCACCAGGCCGATCTCCTCATCGTCGGCATCGTGAATGATCAGAACCGGCATGGTCAGGTGATCCACTGTCGCTTTCGTGTCGACCAGCGACAGATCCACCAGAGTCTGCCTGGAAATCGTGAAGTTCTGGCGAGGGCCGGGTGAATCGTCAGGGATGGTTGTAACGCCGTGACGCTCCAGTTCATCAAGCTGCTCGGAAGAAAAAATAGCCTGCCAGTCATACGACACGGGACCCAGTACCGCCCCGGACAGCACCATAGTTGTCGCTGCAGGTGGAGCAGCGTTCATGGCGACGGTGGCGCCGTAGGAGTGCGCGTGGATCAGTTGGCGATGGAAACCCTGGTCAGCCAGCCAGCCTGATGCGGCACGCAGATCCTCCGCGTGAGAGTCAAGAGTGATGATGTCATCGTCAGACAGCCCATGTCCCGAATAGTCAAATGCCAGCGTCGCATACCCCGCCGTGCGGTAGTGCCCGGCGAGGCGATCGAAGTGCCCGCCGGAGTGACGATCGGACAGGAACGAGTGAGAAAACAGCACGGCACAGTCAGTGCTGTCCACAGGGTTGACGAACGAACCCGACAGGCTGAGCCCGCGGGGTGTTTCAATCAAGACCTCACTCATACCTTCCAACCTAGCTATTTTTGTCAGTTCTGTGGCAAAAGCGTGAGACAATTCGCCATAAGGAAAATACACTGGGTGTCGACGCGAGAGGAGATCGTCAATGGGAATGAAAATTGGACTCGCCCTCGGCCTGGGAGTGGGGTACGTCCTCGGAACACGAGCCGGACGTGAACGCTACGAGAAAATCAAAGCCGCAGCGCACAAGCTTCGTGAACAGCCCTTCGTGTCGCGTCCCCTCGACAATGCCGGCCAGCGGGTATCCGAAGCGGTGCGCACCGGCGGCGAACGTGTGACCGACAAAGTTGCCGATGCTGTGAAGGAACGCCTTTTCGGCACACCGACCAGTACCTACGAATATGTCGACGTTGAGGTGGAAGAAGAATAATTCCGGACGCCCGAACGTCCTCTTTCGACGACGCTCGTGGACAACGCGCCGGTGGGAGTGCCACTGTAGTCACCGTGACGTCTGAACACACTCCGACCCGCGAACAGATACGCCGGTGGCGCAGGTACCTGGCTGAAGAACGCATGGAACAGGCGACCTACCGCCATCTCGCCGCTCGACGAAAAGACGGCGACAGCCAGGTGCTGAACGCACTGGCAGACGCGGAAGAACGTCACGAAAAACACTGGCTCGACCTGCTTGGCCCTCATGCCTACCCTGAACCCAGGCCTTCGTTTCGCGCCCGGGCACGCGCATTTCTCGCACGCATGTTCGGAACAATCTTCGTTCTCGCGATGGCTCAACGATCCGAACAACGCACGGCGTACGACCGGGACGACGACGCGACCGCGCAGATGGCAGCCGACGAACACATACACGGCGAAGTGATCCGAGGCCTGACCGCACGATCGCGCCAGTCTCTGGCCGGCACGTTCCGCGCGGCAGTGTTCGGTGCCAACGACGGCCTCGTGTCCAATCTGGCGTTGATCCTGGGCATTGCGGCAACCGGCGTGAGCTCCAGGATTGTCCTCGTCACCGGCATCTCCGGCCTGCTCGCCGGCGCCCTCTCAATGGCAGCAGGGGAATGGGTCAGCGTGTCCAGTCAGCGTGAACTGCTCGACGCATCCCGGCCCGACTCGCAGGCCCACCAGTCAGTGCCCGCCCTCGACGTGGATGCGAACGAACTGGCGCTGGTGTTCCGCGCTCGCGGCGAAACGCCTGAGGATGCAGCCGAACACGCGCACCGCGTCTTCCAGCAAGTCGCCGCCCATCCATCAGGCCAATCCGGACCGATCGCCGTGCGCACAGCGCTGAGTGGCAACGACTCTGGCGGTGCCGGTGAAGAAGTGGGGACACCGTGGCGCGCCGCAATCAGCTCCTTCATCTTCTTTGCCGCTGGCGCGTTCATCCCGCTGATTCCGTATATTTTCGCAGCCGATGGCCTGCTCGCTGTCATTATTGCCGCCGCGCTGGTGGGAATTGCGCTGCTGATGACCGGCGGAATGGTGGGTGTGCTTTCTGGTCAGGACCCCATGCCTCGCGCATTCAGACAGCTGGCAATCGGATTTGGAGCAGCCGCCGTGACATACGCTCTGGGCTGGTTGTTCGGTACAACAGCACTTTAAAATCGACGATGTGACTTCTGTGCTCCATTCGCTCAACGATGCGCTTCCCGACATTTTTCGCGCCATCGACCTGATCGGCGTGGTGCTCAACGGCGTACTGGGTGGCCGCCTGGCACGCATGAAAAGGTTCGACATCGTCGGGTTCGGCGTCCTCGCCGTGATGTCTGCACTGGCCGGCGGTATTCTGCGTGACGTCATGCTGCAGGTGGGCCCACCGGCAGCGCTCACTGACCCGTTCTATCTGGCAGCGGCGCTGGTTGGAGCCATCATCGCCTACATGTTCACGTTTGATTCACGGCGCTGGCAGATCGCCCTCGCCTTTGCTGACGGGACGGTACTGGGCTGCTGGGCAGCAACCGGAGCCGCGAAAACACTCGAAGCAGGGTTCGGCATCATGCCGGCACTGATCCTCGGGATGACCACCGCAATCGGCGGCGGCATGATCCGTGACATCGCAGCGGGAAACACGCCGATGGTGTTCGGAGGAAACAACCTGTACGCCACGCCTGCACTGGTGTCCTCCGCGATCATGGTGGCCTTCTGGAACTGGCACCTCGACACCATCGGAATGGCGACCGCAATCATAGTCGGGTCAGCATTCACATTCCTTGCTTTCCAGCGCTCATGGCAGCTGCCTCGCAACTCGGAATGGTCGCTTGCGCACCTGTGGGGCCGCAACCGCGTGGAAACCGCCGCCGTGACCGCTGAAGCTGCAGCTCAGGCAGCGACCGACGCGCTCAACCAGATTCGTGAAGAACTCGATAAGGAGCAATAATGTGCGGACGGTTCGTCCTGTTCGGTAACGACGACGACATGCAGGACCTCTTCGAACTCGACCAGCTGCTGGGGCTTACCGTTCCGTCCTACAACATTGCGCCCACCCAGCCGATCCGCGTCATCATGGAGCACTACGCCGACCAGCGTGTCCGCGTGATGACCGATGCGACATGGGGGCTTGTGCCAAGTTGGGCCAAACCTGGTTTTCGCCCCATGATCAACGCACGTGCTGAAACAGTCACGGAAAAACCTTCCTTCCGCGGGCCCGTCCGGCACCACCGCTGCCTCGTTCCCGCGAACGGATACTACGAATGGCAAGGCAAGCAGCCCTGGTTTCTGTCCGCCGACGAGGGCGACCCCCTCATGGCCTTTGCAGGCATCTGTGACAGCTGGACATGCGCGATCCTGACACGCAGCGCACCGGACGCTCTCGGCACTATTCATGACCGCACGCCGCTGATCGTGCCCAAGGAATTGTGGGGCGCGTGGCTTGACCCGCACCTGGACCGTCCGGATGAGGTGCGTTCACTGATTGACGCTGTTCCCGAGCCACACCTGTTGCCGCGTCGTGTGGGCCGGGAAGTCGGGTCGGTGAAGAATAACGACCCGTCGCTGATCTCACCACTTGAGCGCGCATGACAGCGCACGAACGGAAAGTGTGAGAATCATGACTATGACTGAAACCAGAAAACCGCGCCGGTTCAAAACGCGCCACCTGTCAATGATTGCTCTTGGCTCAGCGATCGGTGCTGGGTTCTTTCTGGGGACCGGGCAGGCCATCGCATCGGCCGGACCGGCCGTTCTTGTGTCGTACCTGATTGCAGCGCTCATCGCGATCACTGTGATGTACTCGCTGGCGGAACTGTCCGCCGCGCTGCCGTCGACCGGGTCGTTCTCAACTTACGCGGAAGCCGGCATCGGACGGTGGGCCGGGTTCACGGTCGGCTGGATGTACTGGTTCATGCTGATCATGGTGCTCGGCATGGAAATCACCGGTGCCGCGCAGATCTTCGTGCAGTGGTTCCCGGCAGTGCCGCAGTGGGTCGTCGCCCTCGTCATCGTGGTGGTGTTGGGCGGCGTGAACCTGCTGGCAGCCGGTGACTTCGGTGAGGTTGAAGCGTGGCTGGCCGGAATCAAAGTCGCAGCCATCATTATGTTCCTGCTGATCGGCGTCGGTTTGCTGATCGGCTTCATTCCCGGCAAGACCGCCCCGGTGATGGAAACGGTCCTTGGCAACGGTGGGTTCGCGCCTTTGGGTATGGCGGGTATCGCAACCGGTTTGCTCGCCATCATCACATCGTTCGGCGGCATTGAAATCGTGACGATTGCGGCTGCCGAAGCGGAAGACCCTCAGCGCGCCATGAGCAAGGCGATTCGCTCAGTACTGTGGCGCATCCTGGTGTTCTACGTCGGATCAGTGATTCTGCTGATCTGCCTGCTGCCGTGGAACTCGCCTGACATGGTGCTCAACCCGTTCGCAACGGTGCTGAACATGGCGGGTATCCCAGCTGTCGGCCGCATCATGGAAATCATCGTGTTCGTGGCTTTGGTCAGTGCTTTCTCAGCCAACGTTTACTCGTCGTCGCGCATGGCCTACTCACTGTGTGCCCGAGGTATGGGCTCACCGTGGCTGCTGGGCGGGTCGGCAACCGCATCGGATTCGCCGGACGCCCTCGCCCATGTCGTGACCGGCGATTCGAAACGTGATCTTGAGGCTGTCATGGCGGAAGAAACTGCAGTCGGTGATATTGCACGAGGGCGAACCCCGCGCCGAGCCGTCAGCCTGTCAGTCATCCTCGCCCTGGTGTCAGTCGGTCTGAACTGGTGGCTGCCGGAAGCGATCCTGGGGATCCTGATCAACGCGATCGGCATGGTGCTGCTCATTGCGTGGGTCTTCATCATCATTTCGCAGATTCGTCTGCGTCCGCTTCTGCGCGAAAATCATGATCTGCCGATCCGCATGCCCGGCTGGCCGTGGACGGGGTATCTGGCTCTGGCTGGCCTGGCGGTGATGGGCGTGCTCATGGCTCTGAGCCCCTCTGCGCGCCCGCAGTTAATCTCGATGCTCGGCTTGATGCTGATCATCATGGGGATCTACTGGATCCGCGAAAAGCTGGCGCGGCGCTAGCCCTGTGGATAAGTCGGGCAGATGCCGACGTGATGCTCATAATGAGTAGGTGCGTGGGCGAATCAGCATCGGCGATTTCATCATCGCGCTGGCAGTCATTGCGTTGCTGGCGTGGGTGTTGTGGCTGTTCATACCCGCCCCACGAGTCGAAGCTCCCGCCGGTCCCGCCGGTGACCAACTGCGCACACTGATCGTACGCAGTGACGAGGGCGCCCCTGACTACAACCGGGACCAGTTTGGTCAGAAGTGGGCCGATGAGGACCATAACGGGTGCGACACTCGTAACGACATTCTGGCCCGTGACCTCGCCCGACCCAC
The DNA here is from genome assembly GCF_056590235.1 of Pauljensenia sp. C0170B4. Taxonomy (NCBI): domain Bacteria; kingdom Bacillati; phylum Actinomycetota; class Actinomycetes; order Actinomycetales; family Actinomycetaceae; genus Pauljensenia; species Pauljensenia sp. C0170B4. The sequence goes on from NZ_JBWPVS010000001.1 coordinate 92,650, forward strand.
ATTTAAGCCGCATACCCGCGACTGTGTGGTGCTCAGCGGAACACTGGCAGAACCCTACACGGGCAAGGTCGTCGAATTTCAGCGAGGTCAGGACACGTCGACACTGGTGCAGATCGATCATGTCGTCGCACTTGCCGACGCATGGAGATCGGGAGCCTGGCAATGGGACACAGCCCGCAGGCAGGCCTTCGCCAACGACCCGGACAACCTGCTGGCAGTTGACGGACAGGCCAACCAGGACAAGATGGATGCTTCAGCTGATCAGTGGCTGCCACCTGACCGCAGTTTCCGCTGCGAATACGTGACGCGGCAGATCGCGGTGAAAGCCAAGTGGAAACTCACGGTGACCAGAGCGGAACACGATGCAATGGCACATGCGCTCGCACACTGTTAGCCAGTATTGTTGTGCGTATGGGTAAAGCAAGCCGTCGTAAAAAAGTACAACCCGGACGCAGCACGTACCGTCCGCCGATCCGCTTCGTGGAACGACCCTTTGAAGGGCTCTCATGTGAAAGCGACCTGGTTGCCATGAGGGAAATCATTCCATGTGCATGCATGAACGCCCGCACGAAGGACGGCGTTGAATTCGACATCGTCTCACTGCTGCCAGACGGGCAGGGAGCCATGGTGCGCGGTGACGGCCGAATCATGGTGGGCATGCAGACACGCTTCCATTCCGGCGACCTGTCTCACGATGTGGGTGGCGCGTTGCAAGCCGCCCTCGACGCGAAAGACGAAGGTATCGTTGCCTTTGACGTGCGTGACCCCGCACCCAGGCTGCAGGAACTGCTGGAAAGCGCCGAGCCAATGGAACTGTGCGACGATTTCTCATTCTGGTTCGACCCGACCGAAGAAATGTCCGAGGACATCCGCTCCACGATGGAGCAGACACGCAACGAACTGATCCCCACGCAGGAAGTCCCGGGAGCGCCCGGCATGTATTGGTGCGAAATGAACCGCAACTTCGTGCGCTACGTGACCGACGAGGACGAAAACAAGCTCTTTACCGCGCTGGCACGTATGCAGGTGGCCGGAGATGCCCACGTGGGGGAGGGTTCCCGCTTTGTTGGCGCCTTCCGCGCCTGCGGGCTGGCCATCCCCGTGTTCGAACTGGCCGAGAGCATCAGTGCCGAGGACGTCTCCGCGCCAGCGACAACCTTCATCAGCAAGCTTGAGGACGCGCTCAATGCGACCGAAGCTCTGACACATGATGAGCGTCGAGCCAAACAGGGGCTCGTGTCCCGGCAGGTCACCATTCGCTAGCCCTGCAAGGAGAGGCAAAGTCGGAGTAAAGTTGTGGGCGTGAACGATTCGGGACCCCAACGCGTTGCCGCGATCATCTGGGCGCACGACGATGCTCATGACATTGCCTCCACAGTCCGATCCTGCCGCGCCATTCCCGCAGTCGATTTGCTCATAGTCGTCGATGACGGCTCCACTGACGAAACAGGCGCGCACGCGCGAATGGCAGGTGCCGTCGTTGTTCGACACTCAGTGCCGCGTGGACGCGCATCCGCGATGGAGACAGGCGTGAAAGTCGCAGCGATGCGTGACCGCGCCGACTGGCCACCGCGCCTCCTGCTCTTCCTCTCATCCGACCTGGGCGAATCAGCCGTCGAAGCCGCCGTGCTGGTCGAAGCAGTGATGACCGGGATGGCGGACTGTGCCTGCGCCAGTGAGAAATCCAGTCGCCGCCTGCCCGCCGCACGGATAGCGCGACGAGCCATCCGGCGCGCAACAGGGTGGGCACCTGAATCGCCCATGTCCGAAAATCGCTGCATCACGCGCGAAGCGCTGACAGCCATCATGCCTTTCGCCAACGGGTACGGGCTGGAACCCGCCATGACCATCGACCTGCTGATGCAGGGGTTCACCATGGTGGAACTGCCGTGCGCATTCGTCCACTTGGGTGGAGATCGCACCCTCGGTGAACTCAACAAACCACAGCAGCTGATCGATACGCTGGTGGCGCTGACTGAACGCGGGCCACGCGTGCTGACGCGTTCGCCTTTGAGGCGCTCCGAGAGCCGCGCGTTTAAGCTGGGTGACCCGTATCCGCATCGCGCTGACGAGACCCCAGCGGAGAAATCCGACGCAGACGAAGAGAATTAGTCACCACGCACACCGATGACAACGCCATCGCGCCGGCTGCGATCATCGGGTTGAGCAGTCCTGCGACAGCCAGCGGAATTGCCGCCACGTTATAGCCGAAAGCCCACACCAGGTTCTGCCGAATGACGCGAAGGGTGCGACGCGACAGGTCAATTGCCGTGGCAGCTGCGCGCAGATCCGAGGACACCAACGTGATGTCAGCAACCTGGATCGCCACATCTGTTCCCGATCCCATCGCCATACCCAGCCCGCGATGTCCCGCCTGAGCGAGCGCCGCAGCGTCATTGACGCCATCACCCACCATCGCCACAACGCGTCCCTCATCCTGCAGGCGCTTGACAACGTCGCGCTTGTCGTCAGGCAGCACATCAGCAATCACATGGGTAATTCCGACCTGGTCGGCTACCACGTCAGCGGCACCCTGATTGTCGCCGGTCAGCAGGATCGGCTCAATATCCAAGTTGCGGAACAGGCCGATTGCCTCAGCTGACGAGTCCTTCACCTGGTCGCGCAATACGATCACACCATGCACCTGCGCCCCGGTCAGCGGTGCGTCCAGCTGGCGGCCCATACTCGGTGCAGACGGCTCGGCAGTCTCACTGGCGCGCGAGCGCACACGCGCCTGGTACCCGGCAGCTTCCACAACGTGCACCAACTCATCGTCACCGTGGTCGCGGGTGAGCAGAATCGACGCGCTTTCGGTCGCCAGGTTCACGTGTGCCTCCACCCCCTCAAGCTTGCCGAGCTTGCGTTCCACACGATTCACACACGACGCGCACGTCATGCCGCCCACCGCCATGTCGACACGGACCGGGCTCTCAGCGTCGCTTTCGTCGGCGTGGATTGTCGAGGGCGACTCATCCCACCCTGGAACGCTGGCCACCACGACGGGCGTTGCGCAACGCGATCGGGCAGTGCGCACGATGTCCTCGGGAATACTGATACCCAGCCCCGTGAACCACTCGGGCCTGCCCACCAGAGCCAAACCGCCGTCGATCAGAGCTGAGACACCCATGCCGGAATGGTTGACGAAGCGGCGAGTCGCAACGGGCGTGAGTGAGCGGGACTGTGTGGCGCGCACGATTGAGCGCGCCATCGGGTGTTCAGAGCGTGCCTCGATACCGGCTGCGAGGGCGAGCGTGACGTCGGGATCGCTTGACTCGACGTGTTCGACGGCCAGGTTGCCGGTTGTGACCGTGCCGGTCTTGTCCAGCACAATCGTGTCGATCTTGCGGGTTTCTTCGAGGATTTCAGCTGAGCGGATCACGATGCCCAGCTGGGAGGCGCGCCCTGATCCGACCAGCAGGGCGGTGGGTGTGGCCAGTCCCAGCGCGCACGGGCAGGCCACCACGAGCACGGCAACGGCGGCGGTGGCCGCGGTCTGAACGTCGCCAGAAAAGATGAGCCAGCCGATCAGTGTTGCCGCGGAAATCGCAAGCACGACCGGCACGAAAACCGAACTGATCGTGTCGGCCAGGCGCTGGATCGGTGCCTTCGTGGCCTGAGCTTCGCTGACCATGCGACCGATTTTGGCCAACGCGGTGTCGGATCCAACTCGGCGGGCTTCCACTTCCAGAGCGCCCCACGTGTTGATCGTGGCACCTGCTACATCGTCACCGGGAGCAACATCTCGCGGAACGGATTCACCGGTCAGCATCGACGTGTCAATGGCGGATTCGCCTGAGATGATGCGTCCATCGGTTGCGATGGATTCGCCGGGGCGAACCTCGAAAATGTCTCCGACCTGCAGGTCGGTGCTGTCGACGTCTTCGCGCGTACCGTCAGGCAGAATGCGGTGCGCTGTGGTGGTGCCCATTGAGAGCAGTGAGCGCAGCGCGTCGCCGGCCCGATGCTTGGTGCGCGCCTCCGCATAGCGCCCGATCAGCAGGAACAGGACGATCACGCAGGCGCCCTCGAAATAGAGCATCGCGGATTCGCCGCCCCACAGCAGTGCCCACAGGCTCCACGCAGTTGAAGCGGTCACGCCCAGGGAGACCAGTGTGTCCATTGTTGTGGTGCCGTGGCGCAGACCCTGAATGGCTGAGCGGTGGAAAGGCCACGCGCCCCATGTGACGACAGGTAGTGACAGGATGGCCACCATCCATTGCCAGCCCGGAAAATGCAGGCTGTGGAACATCGAAACGGTGGCAACGACCAGTGTGGGCGGCGCGGTGACGATGAGGCGGCGCCTGAGGTCTTGTGCGCGATCCAGCGCGCTGTGCATATAGCTCCTTAGAAGTCTCGCTTGATTTCAGTCAGTGTGTATCCGGCCTCGCTGATGGCGTCTTTGAGGGCGTCGTCGTCTACGCCGGTCTGCGTGTGAACGGTGATCAGTGAGGTCTTGTTGGCCTTGAGAATGACCTCCACGTTGGATACGCCTTCGACCTCTTTGAGTTCTTCGGTGACGGATGCGACGCAGTGGGAACAGGTCATGCCGTCGACATAGAGTTCAACAGTTCGATCGAGTGCCATGATGAGTCCTTTCAGGATTTGACGAGCCGTGCGATTGCGTTGATCGCTTCGGTGATTTTTTCTTCGCCAGCTTCGTGAGAGTGCTTGGCGGCGTCGAGGACGCAGTGGCCCAGATGGTCGTGAACGAGGCCGAGGGCGACTGAATCAAGGGCGCTTTGAATGGCAGATATCTGCGTGAGTACGTCAATGCAGTAGTCCTGCTCCTCGACCATGCGCTGGACGCCGCGCACCTGACCTTCGATACGGCGAAGCCGGGTGAGGTACTGCTGGGTTGATGCCGAGTATCCGCGCATTGAGGTCTCCTCTCAGGTCTACCAGCACGAGAATACCCCTAGGGGGTATTAGTGTCAAGGGGTGCGCCGATAGTAAAACGCGCGCCACGACCACTGACGGTCACGGCGCGCGTGAAGGAAAAAGGTTACAGCTCAGGCTGCGCGACCTTGAGCGACTGCTGGTCACGCTGGTGAGCCAGAGCAATCAGATCACTGAAGGTCTCCTCGCCGCCGACCTGGCGGGCAAAATCAGCATCCTGAGCGGCGATCGCCACATCCGTGATCGGGTTGGCCACCAACGCAGCCAGCACGGACGGAGCGGCAGTGATCGCGCCGATACCGGCCTCAACCAGGCGCAGCACCTGATCGGAGTTCTTGAAGGAAGCGGCCAGCACATCCGCATGCAGGTGATGGGTGCGCAGGATCTGATGAATTTCGGTTGCTACACGCACACCGTTGATACCGAAGTTATCCATCCTGTTCACATACGGCGCAACATAGCGCGCACCGGCCTGAGCAGCCATGAAGCCCTGCAGGGTGGAGTGGACGCCCGTTGCCGTGACCGGGATACCCTCCGAGGCCAGCATGTTGATCGCGGCGAAGCCTTCATGGGTGACCGGAATCTTGACATGCAGGTGCTTGCCGAACTCCGAGCGCAGCGCGCGCCCCTCGGCCACCATGGATTCGCGATCATGGGACACGACCTGCACGTGCAGCTGCGAGCCTTCCGGCAAAACCGAGTGGATTTTACGGAGAACCTCCAGCGGGTCGCCTCCCTCGTTCGCCAGAATGGTGGGGTTCGTAGTCACGCCGTCGATGGGAAGGTAATCGAGAGTCTCACGAATGAGGTCAATATTGGCGTGATCGATCAGAATGAGCATGATTCTCCTTGAATTCGTAGCCTGACCCCATTGTACGATTCGGCAGGCATCAATAAATGGGACGTGCCAGACTACACATATGGGTCGCAGCGAAGACAGGTGGTATCCACTCAAACGTGTGCCGCAGTCTTATCCGCCGACCTACGTGCGCATGAAACTCGTGCCGATGATTCCGGCCATTGCTCTGGCAGCCGGTGCCGACTTGCTCTCCGATGCGCGCTTCGTGCCGAAGGATGCACAGAAAGTGCTGAGGGTCGCCTCCGAGCGCATGGGGTCGGAAATACTTGAACGCTTCCAGCGGATCTTCTTCGATGAACCGGGCCTGGACACGCTTTTGGTGCGGGCAGGAGCCGCTGCTGCGCGCCGCGTGGCCGACGCTGGCCGACTGTATCTGAAGGCGCGGATCGCCACGCACACCGACTGCGACGGCCGAGCGCGCGCCATGCTGCCATTGGTTCCGCGTCGCGGATATGAAGCGTTGATGGTGATCGCACTGACTGTTGGCACAGCGACCGGATGTTTTCGTGGCGGAGCGGTTCACACTGCGGTGATCCTCGATAGTGACGACGGTACGCCGACCGTTCCGCCCGGCCACCCCACACCGCAACTGCGCAGAACGCAGCCACCCTCGTCACTGGGTGACATCGCCGCCGACATCGACGACATGTACTACTGCGGGTCGATGGGGCAGATGGTCAAGGTGGTGCGCGTGGGCGAGGGCGACGCGCGACGCTGGATCGTGGCCATCCCCGGCACCATGCACCTTGACCCGACATCGACTCCGAACCCTGCCGACACGGAATCGAATATCCGCGAAGTCCTCTTCCTGCCTTCAGCCGTGCGGATCGGAGCGGTCAAGGCGGTGCATGAAGCGATGCGACGCAGCGGCGTGGACCAGGATGACTGGCCGGCCGAACGCGTCTTGATCTGCGGCCACTCTCAGGGCGGCATGGTGGCAGCAGCCCTGGCGTCGATGGACCCGGATGAGGCGGGTATGCGCGTGAGCGGCGTGATGACGATGGGATCACCATGCCGGCGCATCAAAATTCGCCCCGATGTGACGATGGTGTCGATTGCTCACGACCAGGACGTGATTCCAGCCCTGGACGGCACACCCGCACTGACCCCCGACCAGCGGGTGACGATCCACCGAACCCTGGTGCGGCCGCGCCAGTCACCCCTGTACTACGCGCATTCATCGACGATCTACACCGACACGGTGCGTCTGCTGGAGCGGCGAGCCAGCGTCGTGCGACACGGCTACCCCTCGGAATGCGTGGACCGCCTGCAGGAATTCCTGCCGCGCGAGGGGGAATCCGTGCACACCACATTCCATGAGGTGTGGCAGGACGTACTCGAAACCGTCGAAGAGTCGACGTGGGACCAGTACGTCGTGCTCGACGCACCCGAATCTGACCTGGTGGGCAGTGACTGGCAGTGGCAGCCCAACCCATTGATCGACTTTTCAGCGTTGAGGAGGACACATGCGCAGGCGTAAAGGAAAAGGCTCACCCACCCCCGTCAATAAGGGGCATGGACGAGGGCGACGCGGCCGTCTGCCACAGATCGACAACCCTGTGCTGATCAGTGTGCTCACCGCCGGAGCGCGGGGGGTCAGCGCCGCGCTGGATGTTCTTAAACCGCCGAAACGGGCGGGTCGAGGGGAGCGCGTGCAGCAGTGGCTGACTGAGCGCATGCCGGACATGATGGGAGCGCACCTGTCGTTGGATGTGCGTGTGCACGAAGGGTTCGGCCGTTCACCTCTGATTGACATGCGCATCGTGTGTGATGACGACAGTGAAGATCAGGCGCGCCAACAGCTCGAGGATGCGGTGCGGTGCGCATGGGACAACCCGGAGCTGGCTCCCGTGGCGGTGCGCGCCTGCGTCACGGATTCAGCAGGCGAAGTGCGATGCGACGTCACCAGTGTTGGATTCAGCGAGGAAACCGCGACACCCTCGGCCCTGTATGCGCGTTTCGGCGCACCCGACGCTGACCCGGCCTGGCGGCCGTAAACCGTGGGCGGACTACTCCCAGCCCGCCATCTTTTCGGACTGGCCAATGTAGGTGGCGGGGGTCAGGTCCAGGAGGCGCTGTTCGACCTCACCTGGCAATCCCAGGCCGGCGATGAATGTGCGCATTTCGTCGGCGCCGACTGTGTGCCCGCGGGTGAGCTCCTTGAGGCGCTCATACGGGTTGGTCATGCCGGTTGCGCCCGCAATGGAAGCAGCGCGCATCGCCTGCTGGACGGCTTCACCCAGCACAGCCCAGTTCTGATCCAGGTCAGCAGCCATGCGCTCACGGTTGATGTCCAGTCCGGCCAGGCCGCGCACCAGATTATCCAGTGCCAGCAGCGAATGTCCGAAAGCGACACCGATATTGCGCTGCGTGGTTGAATCCGTCAGGTCGCGCTGCATGCGCGATGTCACCAGTGTGGCCGCCAACGTGTCGAAGAGCGCGCACGAAATCTCCAGGTTCGCTTCGGCGTTTTCAAAGCGGATCGGGTTGACCTTGTGGGGCATGGTGGACGAGCCGGTAGACCCCTGGGCAGCAAGGTTCTGGTGGAAGTAGCCCATCGAAATGTACGACCAGCAATCCGTCGCCAGGTTGTGCGCGATGCGGTTGAAACGGGCGACGTCCGAGTACAGCTCGGCCTGCCAGTCGTGCGATTCGATCTGCGTGGTCAGCGGGTTCCATGTCAAGCCGAGGAACTCGACGAATCCCTGAGCCAGCGCCGGCCAGTCGGCATCGGGAACGGCCACCATGTGTGCCGCCCACGTGCCGGTCGCACCATTGATCTTCCCGAGGTATTCGGTTTTCTCAATGCGGTCGATCTGACGGTTCAGGCGGTGAATGAAGACCGCCATTTCCTTGCCCATTGTCACGGGAGTGGCGGGCTGACCGTGGGTGTGTGCCAGCATCGGCGCGTCGGCACCGTCGCGCGTAACGGCACGCAGTGACTCAATGAGCTGGCGGGCTGCCGGTAGCCACGTGTGTGTGACAGCCGCGGCGACAGTCAGCGCGTACGCGAGGTTGTTGATGTCTTCGGAGGTGCAGAAAATGTGGACCACTTCGTGCAGGTCCGGCAGACAGGTGGAATCTCCCAGCTCGTCTGGCGCCTGATCCAAGTGCTCTTTGATCAGGTATTCGACCGCTTTGACATCGTGGCGCGTTTCAGCTTCGATGCGGGCGAGACGATGAATGTCTTCCGGCCCAAAATCGACGGCCAGGCGGCGCAGATAGGCGCGTTCCGCATCGGTCAGTGTGGGAGCGCCGGGCAGAACCTCGTGGTCCATCAGGTAGATGAGCCATTCAACTTCCACATGGACGCGCGCACGGTTCAACGCTGCCTCAGACAGCGTGTTTGCCAGAGGGGCGACGGCTGCGCGGTAGCGCCCATCCAGAGGGGACAGGGGTGTGTCCACCGCAAGGTCGGTATAGCCGGATTCCGGATTGAAAAGAGTTGACCACGTATCGCTCATGGCCTTATTCTACGCAATCGCACCGAATCGACGTATTGCCCGCAATACACACGTTTAATCGTTGCAAGAACAGTAGAATCAGTAGGCTAGTTCTGAACGATTGTTCACAGACAATGGGGTGGAGGAAGATGAGTAACGAGGCAGTGCACCTGGTGTTCATGGGAGTTGCCGGATGCGGAAAGACCACTGCAGCTCAGCAGATGGCCGACTTCCTGAAATGGCCAGCAGCCGAGGCGGATGATTTCCACCCCCAGGCGAATATCGACAAGATGAGTGCGGGCACACCGCTGACCGATGAGGACCGTTGGCCGTGGCTGCGTACGATACGCGACTGGATGAGCGATCACGCCAGTAAGGGACAATCCACGATCGTCACCTGCTCCGCGTTGAAACGCAGCTATCGTGACCTGCTGCGCGAATCGCAAGGACGCGTCTTTTTCGTGCATCTGACAGTGCCGGAAGATGTCATCCGAGAGCGCATGGCGACCCGTGACCACTTCATGAAGCCCAATATGCTGCCTTCACAGTTTGCCACGCTCGAAGACCTCGAAAGTGACGAGGACGGCATAGTGATCTCAGCGCTGGGAGATATCGACGAGACTTTCAATGCCACAGTGAATGCCCTGCGCGAGCAGGGTCTGATTGATTAAGGGGCCAAACCGATGAATCAGATTCTCATCCCCATGGCAGGAGCCGCGGACGGTGTGCAACACACGGACAGTGTGGCGCAGCTGCTGGTAGCGGCACTGGCCGGTATCGCCACGATCATCGTGCTGATTGTCTGGCGCAAAATGCACCCATTCCTCGCGCTGACACTCGGATCCGCTGTCCTCGCATTGATTGCAGGCATCCCGCTGACCGACACGTTCACCGCATTTACCAAGGGCGTCGGATCCACCGTCGGTGGCGTGGGCGTCCTGATCGCATTTGGCGCCATCATCGGCAAGCTCCTGATCGACTCAGGCGGCGCTGACCAGATCGTTGACACTGTCCTTGAAAAGACAGCTCCGCACCGCTTGCCGTGGGCTATGGCACTGGTCGCCTTCGTCGTCGGTATCCCGCTGTTCTTTGAAGTCGGCATCGTGCTGCTGATCCCAGTGGTCATGCTCGTTGCGCGCCGCGCCAAACTGCCGGTCGTAGCGGTCGGGATTCCTGCACTGGCTGGCCTGTCGGCACTGCACGGACTCGTGCCTCCGCACCCCGGGCCACTCATCGCGATTGACGCACTGAATGCGAATATCGGCATCACACTCGGCCTGGGCCTCCTCGTCGCTGTGCCCACAGTCATCTTTTCCGGCCCACTGGCGGCGAAAGTGATGGTCAAGTGGGTGCCGCGCGAAGCCACCAGTGTCCTGGGCGATGCCTCTGAAACCGAAAAGCGCGAAGGGCACCGCCCATCATTCGGTGTGGCAATCTCCGTGGTTTTGATGCCCGTGATCTTGATGCTGCTGCGCACCGTGGTCGAAATGGTGATGATGGGGCACGAGGACTCCATCATCTTCAAACTGCTGACATTCGTCGGTGAACCGATCGTGGCGCTGCTGCTGACCGTGCTGTATGCGATTGTCGTTCTGGGGCGCATGAGCGGTCGCACCACACAGGAAGTCACCAACATCGTGGGCTCCTCGCTGGCCCCGGTCGCATCCATCCTCCTCATTGTCGGTGCGGGCGGCGGTTTCAAGGAAACGCTGGTCGAATCCGGTATTGCCGAGGTCATCGCCCAGTGGATTGAGCAGATGGGAATGCCGATCCTGATCGCCGGCTGGCTGGTGGCAGTCGCCGTGCGTCTGGCCACGGGTTCGGCCACAGTTGCCACGATCACCGCTGGCGGCATCATGGCACCTATGGCAGCCGACATTTCTCCCGTTGCCGCTGCACTGCTGGTGCTTGCCATCGGCGCCGGATCCGTGTTCCTCTCACACGTTAACGACGCTGGATTCTGGCTGGTCAAGGAATACTTCGGCATGACGGTGGGTGAGACGTTCAAAACGTGGTCGCTGATGGAAACGATCCTGTCGGTGGTCGCGTTGCTGTGCGTCATCGTTATCGCCATCCCACTGGGAGCCTTCTAGGAGACGACTACCTCACATCATCACGTAGCCTGATGCTGTTCTTTTCCCTCGAGACCGAAGGGGGCCATAATGAGTGAAATGACGTATCAGGCTATCGCGATGATTGTGTATTTCGTCGTCATGATTATGCTCGGCCTGCTGGCCTACAACCGGACGAGCAATCTTGACGACTACATGTTGGGTGGCAGGTCGCTGTCCCCAGGTGTGGCAGCGTTGTCGGCCGGCGCATCCGACATGTCGGGCTGGCTGCTGATGGGTTTGCCTGGCGCAATCTACGCGACAGGTCTGATCAACGGCTGGATCGCGGTTGGCCTGACGATCGGCGCATGGCTGAACTGGAAGTACACAGCTCCTCGGCTCAGGTCATACAGTCAGGTTTCCTCCAACTCGATCACTGTGCCGTCGTTCGTGTCCTCGCGCCTCAAAGACCCTCACAACGTGATCCGCATCGTCGCCGGCCTGGTCATCATGGTGTTCTTCACCTTCTACGTGTCATCAGGCATGGTAGCCGGCGGCTCGTTTTTTGAATCATCCTTCGGTATGGATTACCGCCTGGGCATGACACTGGTGGCCGGGATCGTCGTGCTCTACACCCTGGTGGGCGGCTTCCTTGCAGTATCGTGGACGGACGTTGTTCAGGGCCTCATGATGGTGGGTGCGCTCATTCTGGTACCGACCGTGGCGATTATTCACGTCGGCGGCTTCAGCCCGATGGTGCAGACCATCAATCGCGTGGATCCCACCATTTTGCATCCATCGGGCGGGACGCTGAGCACGACGGCCGTGATAGGCATTATCTCCGCACTGGCATGGGGGTTGGGCTACTTCGGTCAACCCCACATCATCGTGCGTTTCATGGCGCTGCGCTCAGCCGCAGAAGCAAAGGCTGCGCGTCGCATCGGCATCGGCTGGATGGCTCTGGCAGTCATCGGCGCAGGTATGACTGCTCTGGCAGGTGTCGCCTACTACCAGCACGACGAATCACAGCTGCCGAATCCCGAATCCGTCTTCATCACGCTGGGACAGCTGATGTTCCACCCCCTGATCGCCGGGTTCATGCTGGCCGCCATTCTGGCGGCGATCATGTCAACAATTTCATCGCAGCTGCTGGTCACATCCTCGGCAATCGTGGAGGATATCTACAAGGCACTGTCCAAACGAGACCTGTCGGAAACCAACGGCGTGCTACTGGGACGCCTGGCCGTGGCCGCCGTGTCCGTACTGGCAGCGGTGCTGGCGTGGAGTCCCTCGGACACGATCCTCGGCCTGGTGGCCTTCGCGTGGGCAGGTTTTGGTGCATCATTCGGACCGATCGTGATTCTGTGCCTGTACTGGCGCAAACTCACCTGGCAAGGCGCATGCGCCGGCATCATCGTCGGAGCCGTGACCGTGGCCGTGTGGGGCAACCTGTCAGGCGGCATCTTCGACCTGTACGAAATCGTCCCCGGATTCGTGTTCAACCTTCTGGTCAGCGTCGCAGTGTCGATGGCAACCTATCGGCGCAACAATGAGATCGACGCCGAGTTTGATGCCGCTCTGGACGGATTGACGGCTTAACCCACCCAGTGCCGCGCGATCGCGAGCGTTTCGGGCACGTAGGAGCGTCCGAACAGCTCGCAGTGTACGACGAGCATATGCAGCTGATGCAGTGAAATGCGTTCGCGCCAGCCGTCAGCAAGGGGCGATTCCTCGTCGTAAGCCGCCCAGATCCGCTCCACGAAGGGCGCGCCGAATACGGCAAGTGCCGCCAGGTCTTCCTCCGCATGACCGCCCTGAGCAGCCGGGTCGATCAGCGTCGCACCGTTCGGGGTCCACATCACGTTGCCCGACCACAGGTCCCCGTGCGTGCGGGCCGCAGGCGTTGTGACCAGTTTCGGCTGGTCATGGTCGAGGGCGCCGCTTTCAAGCCTGGTGCACAAAGCTTCGAGTGTGGCGCGCTCATCTGCGGTGAAGGCTTTGGCTTTGAGGTACGGGCGGATTCGATATTCGGCGTAAAACTCGCCCCATGACGTAGGTGCTTCGACTTTGGACAGGAGCGGCAGGGGTGTCAGACCCATCCATCCCTGAGCGTCCTCTTTGGCCGGTGGCGGCGCACCCAGATTCGGTGCGCCGGCCGCATGTGTGTGGGCCAGTGCGCGACCAAAATCCTCGGCAGTCTGCCTGGTTGGCCGCGTCGTTTCCAGCTCGGGTTCCTCCAGCCATGTCGTGCCGTAATCGCTCACCGGCACAACGGGCGCAGCCTGGGGTGGCGTGTTAGCCAGCCACTTGAGACCGGCCACCTCGTACAGGATCCTGCCTGGTCGCTGATCACTCTTGCGAAAAGTACCCATGCCCCCACCGTACAATCAGAACGAGACACTGTTCATCTGTTTTTCGAGGAGCGCACTGTGGCGCAACAGCACCCACAGCTATGCCGCTAGGAGTGGCTCGACCTCACCGGTCAGTGGCTCTTCGCATACGATGATGAGGATCGCGGCCTGAGCGAGCATTGAGAGCGCCCTCGTGACAATCCGGCTGAGATCTTCGATCGCACAATCACCGTGCCGTACCCGCCCGAATCTGAAGCCTCCGGCATCAATGACCCGTCATTTCACCCGATCTGCTGGTACTACCGCGCGTTGACGGACGCTGAGATCAGCGCGGTGCGCGGGTCCGGGCAGCGTGTGATCCTCAACTGTGGAGCAGTCGACTACCAGGCACACATGTGGGTCGACGGCAGCGTTGTGCTCATCGAGCTTGCGGATCTCGTAAGGTTCCCGCACGAAGGCTTGGACCACGCGGTTGCCTTCGATGTTTTCCTCCACCATCGAATTGAGACGAGCCAGGGATTCACGCATCGACAGGAAGAGGGGGCGCGCATGTTTGGCCAGCTGACGGGCACAATAGGCCAGGAACGGGGTGATGACCAGCAGGGCCAGCGCGAGGCGCCATTCGATCGTGAACATGACGGCCAGTGAGCCGATGAACAGGCACACGCAGTCGACCACGTTGTAGGTCACCCACGACAGGAAGTGCCGGATCGCGTCGGTGTCTGCGGTCAGGCGGTTCATGATGTCGCCGGTGCGCGTGTGGTTGAAGTACGTGAAATCCAGCGAATGCAGTTTTTCGTACTGGTCGGACACCAGGCGGTAAATCGAGTTCTGTCCGAAGCGTTCCATCAGCATCTGGTAGCCGTAGCGGGCGCAGGTGCGTACAAGCGTCACACCCACCATCGCGCCGCACAGGGGCAGGAGCTGATCGAGGTGGCGGTCAACGATGACGAGATCCACGATCATTCCCGCAAGGATCGGGACCAGCATGATCAGGATCTTGTCGACGACGAACAGCACCAGTGCGGCAAGGACGCGCGGAACGTCGGGGCGGCAGTAGGGCGCAATCCACCTGAGGTTCGAAGCGTTGGTGTTGGATGTGGGATCGACGTACATCCGGTCATCTCCCGAAGAAAAATCATGCGCGTGGGGTGACCACACTGTATCCAATCATTCGGTCAAGTGCGAATGGTGGAGCGGAGAGGTTTTCCACAGGTTCGCGCGCCTCCCCTCGCCAATCCACAGGCGGCCGAACGGCATGCGCACGAGGCGATGAGGCTGGCTACCGTGACACCGTCATTGATGTGAAGGAGGCAGCATATGAGTGGCGAAATCGACGCGGTACTGAGGAGCTTGTGGAGCGTGAGCGAGGACATGGATGGGCTTGTCGCAACCCTCAGCGCCATCAAATGTCCCAGTTGGCAAGGACCCACTGCGGACCTGGCGCGCCGGGAATTCAACGCCGTTGTGGCGGATGCGATGTGGGCGCAACAGGTTGTGGGCGATGCGGCACGCAACTCCGTATTGATGTGTCCGGTTGGGGGATAGGAGGAACGCGTGAGTGAGCAGAGCGTAGATCCAGGCTTCTATGACTCCGTTGTCACCACCAGCGCACACACCAGTGTTGACACAGATGAGCTGATCGGAGCGGCACTCGGCGTGATGATGGCGAAAGAGACGGCGCAGAACTGTTATGCGAATCTGATGGTTATTCAGCTCATGGCGTCCTCGGCCGTCATGCTGGGGGTCGACTCCGGCCGCCTCATCGGCGCGGTGGAGGATGCGATGACTGCTGTGAGTGCGCTCGTTGTGCGTCTGGAATCTTTGAGTAACCGCCTGACCGCAGCGGCAATGAAGTATCTCAGTGCAGAAGGTGATGCCCAGCGTTTTGTCACCGCACGCATGCTGCTGGTGGACGGGCGAGTGTCGTGGACACCGCTTTCGCCACTGACAACAGGGCTGACAGCGGGGCAAGTCTACGGGTATGCGAATGAATTCAGCGGCAAGATGCACAGCGACCCTACCCTGGGATACCGTGTCGAATTCGACATGGCGACGTTGGGGACGACAGTGAATTCCCTGTCCACCAGAAGGGATCTGTACGGTTTCCGTCCCGATGCCGGTCAGCAGGCATGGTGGGGCAGTCCGCGCACTCAAACCGTTGACGCCGCACGCGTTGCCAGTCAGCTCTTCTTCACGGTCGGGCAGCGCGCGACGGGACCGCTGGCAGGCCTGCAAATCACCACCTCGCAAATCAGTGACGCGGGAGGATCGGGGCGTCCCCAGCGATCCTCGCAGATCCGTGTCGTTGATCCGAGCATCCCGAAAACAGGTGTGGCTGCATTGGCGGGTGTGCCGCCGCTGTGGTTGACGGCGCGAAGTGCGGTGAATGCGTCGAGTCGAGCCAGCGACGTGAGCGTATCCAACAGGTATGCGCCAACTCCCCGCCTACCCCGCACCGTACCGACGCCTCGCAGTGGTAGTGAACTGTTGGGCCGCGTCAGTCAGCTTGAAAGCGGCAGCGACACGTTCGGCCAGCTTGAGATCCTCAAACATGAAACGCCGCAGCCCGACGGGTCGACAAAGCGATCATGGTCAGTCGTCGTGCGCGGTACGCAAAAGTGGACACCCGGACAGACCAACCCGCAGGACATGCTCAGCAACTTGCAGGCGGTCGGCCATGATAATAACGACCTGAGTGCTGCAACCCTCGAAGCGATGGACATGGCGGGGATCGCACCCGACGAGCCCGTTGAATTCGTCGGACACTCCCAGTCGGGTATCACAAATACGCAGCTCATTGCCGACCCGGACACGACGCGCAAGTACACCGTCGTCTCCAGTCTGACCGCCGGGTCTCCGACAGGAAATTACGTCATGCCCGAGGGCGTCCACACCCTGTTCATGGAGAATACGCGCGACATCGTCCCGCCTCTTGACGGCTCCCCCAACATGGATGTCAACGATGCGGTGACTGTTTCCTTTGACGGCGACCTGGTCGGACCGCTGGACGGGGAGGGGCTGGACATCACGCCGCACGGCCTGGAACCGTACACCAAAGCCTTCGACGCCTTGAATGATCCGTCAGCGTATGCGGCGCCCCCGGAAGTGCGCGAATGGTCCAGGCATCGCGAACAGTCACTGCACCTGAGCGATAAGACTGTGACAACCTCGCAGCTGTTCAACACTCGCCGCATCTTTGCAGATGAATAGCTACGACTCTGACCTGCGTGGCAGCGCGGCGACAACAAGAGCGGAAATAACAGCCGTGATCAGACCCGCACCCACTGCCGGCCAGAAGCCTCCAACCGTGAAACCAAGATTCGCCTGCTCACTGAGCCATCCTGTCAGCATGAACATCAACGCGTTTGTGACCAGTGCGAACAAGCCGAAGGTGAGGATATACAGCGGGAAGGTGACAACCTTGACCAGTGGGCGAACCAGTGAGTTCACCGCCGTGAAAATCAAAGCCACCAGAATCATCGTGCCCAGAGATTTCCACACCGACGCTTCGGGAGCAAAACTCACGGAGCTGATGATCAGGGTGGACACCCAGATTCCGACCAGATTGGCAAGGGAACGTACAAGAAACCTCATAGGTACATCGTCTCATGATGCCTGCCGCCAGACCACCGCTAAGGCGCCACCATGAGGGAAGCTCCCACAGCCACCATGACGACCAGTTCGGCCAGCCCGATGTATTTCACGGCGATCGTGGTGCGCTGATGCTTCCACGGCATGAAAGTCGCCCTCGTGAATGCGAGCGCGAAGGTGCAGGGTACGAGCCAATGAAGCTGCCCGGCCGCAGCTGCCCACGCAGTCCCGACGACAGTCAGCGCATGCCAGATCACTGAGGCGACAATCCAAGTGGGGTTTCCGCGCTCGCGGATCAGGCAGCGCACATGCAGAACGGACCCGACCAGCACTCCGGCCAACGCTGCCCACGCGCACCAGGCCTGAGGCCACAGCTCGCCGCCTTGCCAGGGGAACCAGTGTGTGCGCCGGAAAGCGGTCGAGATATCCACCGCAACAGGACACATGAACACAGAAGCAAATACCTGCGACAGTCGCGCGAGTATGGACCGTTGGCGCCGTCGCAGACTCTGCACCAGCGCGATCGCGATGAGGGGTGCGAAAATCGGTGCCCACGACAGCAGTTTCGGGGCGCACAGGACCGACGCTCCGCCCAGGAGGACGGTGCTTACGGCCCACGTGCCTGTGGCCGCTGCGAAACGCTGACGCTTGGGGGAGCGGATCCACCAGCTTCCCGCAGAAAACAACATGAACGCCACCATCCACGCAGCCAGAACCAGCAGGTGAAGAGGGCGCCAGCCTCCGCGCGTGGCACCGACCAGGAAAGGCAGCAGCGCCATCATCCACGAGCCGTGCTGGTCAGGCAGCCAGCCGGTGCGCATGAGTGCGCGCACGCGCGAAGAAGAACGCGGGCGTCGGATGCGCGGATGGTCGGTTGGGCGGCTCGTCATGACGATCAGTGTACGGAAGTGGCGCACGTGGTCGCCATATGGACACTTCGGCCAAAAGGTGAGATGCCGAATCATCTGTGGCATGCGGTGGAGCACTGTACATCTATGTCCCATGAACACAATAATGAGAGCACTACCAACGTGCTCGACTCCCAGCAGGATCACTCATCGGCACGTCTGAATCCGGAGGACCGCTCGGCTCGCCGCGCAGCGACCGTTTTCCCGCTCATCATCATTATCGCCTTCATCGTGGGACTGCTGATTCCCGGGCCAGCGGCGCGCCTGGCAGGAGGCGTCAACATTGCGCTCGCCGTCATCATGTTCGGCATGGGCCTGACGCTGACGGCATCCGATTTTGTCCTGGTCGTCAAGCGTCCGCTCCCCATCATCGTCGGTGTGATTGCACAGTTCGTCATTATGCCCACACTGGCCGTCGTCTTGACGAAGGTATTCAGCCTTCCGCCCGAACTTGCCGTGGGCGTCATCCTGGTGGGATGCGCGCCGGGCGGCACTGCGTCGAACGTGATTTCCTATCTGGCCAAAGGTGATGTTGCATTGTCCGTCGCCATGACATCCGTGTCGACTCTGCTTGCGCCGATCATGACTCCGCTGCTCACGCAGTGGCTGGCCGGCCAATACCTGCCTGTTGACGCGTGGTCGATGGCGAAGACGATTGTGCAGATCGTCCTTGTGCCGATTCTGGCCGGCCTGATTATTCGACGCCTGGCAGAAAGCGCCGTGCAGAAAGTGCTGCCGTTCCTGCCGTGGGTGTCTGTCCTCGGTATCTCATACGTGCTGATCGCTGTTGTCGGTAAGTCAGCTGATCGCATTGTGCATGCTGGCCTGTTCGTCCTCCTCGTCGTGATGCTGCATAACGTCCTCGGACACCTGCTGGGATACTTCGCAGGGCGGGCCACCGGAGGCGGAGAGCGTGTTGCCCGCACCACCTGCATCGAGGTGGGCATGCAAAATTCCGGTCTGGCCGCAGGCCTCGCTTCCCAGTTCTTCACTCCCGAATCCGCTTTGCCGGCAGCCGTCTTCTCCGTATGGCACAATCTGTCCGGCGGAATCCTCGCCGCTTTCTTCCGCCGCCGCAGCCTTGGCGACGTAGACTAAACAAGCATCGACGAGGGCGACCCCATCCGGAAAGGACACGTCATGACAGCTCAACCGTGGACACCCGACTATGACTGGGGTTATGGCCGGGAAAATGAAAACCAGCTGCTCAACATGCTTGTCTGCATTACCGTCACGGACGGTGATGAGACGGTGTGCGCCGACCTGCGGCGCGCATTGAGAGAGGGATTCGCGCACAAAACTCCCGCTCAGGGCGTGCCCGAGGGGTTCGGTGCCTACGGAGGCGGAGCCTCCATGCTGCGTTTCGGTGCAGGAAGCGCTGACGAGCCTGTTCAGATCGCGATCTGTTCAGGTGGTCAGGATGCGATCGATTCGGTCGAAATGTGCACCGACGCGATTTGGGCGATGATTGAAAGGTTTGCGGACGTGATCGACGTCCGGTGGGACTACAAGCCTTATACGCAATCTGCCATCTAGGATTCATCCGGGACGATCAGGTTGAGCGCATTCCTGAATGACTGCGCCCGCACCAGAACGTAGATGGAAACCGTCAGGATCACACCTGCCACGCCAAAACAGATCGGCAGAGCGTAGGGCAGTCGGGCGGGGTCAATGAACCCTGTCAATACGATGAGGACTGTGGCGATGACACACCCCGTTGCTCCACTGACTGTCATCGTGCTGAAAGTAGGGGTGAAGCGGTCGCGCTGCTCACGAACATGCGCACGAGCCTCGGCATCAGCGATCCAGCGGGTCCGTTTCCACTCTGAGAACTCACGGCGATGCGGATCCGCAATGAACAGGTATGCCGCAACGGCGAAGAACACAATCACAGCCGCACCGCCGATGCTCAACGCGAGTGTCACGGTCACGGCACCGTCCTGGCCTGCGAGCAGTTCAAGCACGATGATCGGGATGAATGCGATGACACACAGAGCTGACGCCAGGGCAATGCGCTGGCCTCGTTCGCGGCGATAGTCCAGCACACGCTGGGCACACTGCAGATCCACCACGGTGAATTCTTCGGGAACCACGTCGCGTTTCGGTGTCGAGGGTGACAGCGCTTCAAGCCCGAATGAGGCTGCGAGCTCATCTGGCGTGCCGAACTGGCTGATCACAGTTGACAGTGCCGAATCCTCGTCAACGCCGGAGTCAACCAGTGCCTGTACCCGTTCGCTCATCTGATCGTGGATCTGTGTGCGCGTAGCCTGGACCTGAGGGGCGTCCCTGTCGGCAACCTGATCAAAAACATAGTCAAGATACTGGGTGATGCCGTCCATAACACTCCGATCAGTGAACAGAAGTTCTGAAAGCTCCATTGTGCCACGCCGCGGTGCTCACTCACCTCCACGTGCCAGAGGCTTCCTCCTCTGTTTCGTCGATGCCTCGTCGTGGAACAAAGCGCCGACTTGATTGAAATACGTGCTGGCTACCTGCGTTGCACATACCCCTAGATCTTCCCTGTTTTGATGCACATTCCCCTAGATTTGACGCGAATATTGCACATACCCCTAGCTAAAGTCGGCACCCCAAAAGGACAAAACCTATTTCCGCAGGTCAGCCGTCAGTAGCTTCCGGCGGCCTCGAGCCTCACGCGTTAAATCTAGGGGATTGTGCATTTTTACAAGACTTTTTAGGGGTATGTGCACGCGGAGGGCTTAAATCTAGGGGTATGTGCACGAGGCGGGGCTGGAACTAGGGGTATGTGCACGTGTTGGTGCGCGCGGCAGGACAGCAGTGGCATCCCCGTCCGAAGGATCTGCGGTCATGACACACCCAAAAAGGCTGGGCCGGACACTAAACACCCCGCGACACGCCCACCCCATACACACATTTCGGGCATTAACCCCAAAAAGGCGGTGAGATGCAGAAAGGCCAGCAAGATGTGGAAACGCCGGCAGTGTACTGAAAGGCGGCCGTATACAGACAGATCGGGACATCGCCAACAAACTGTCAACGATGTCCCGACACATCACATGGTCGGGGTGGCGGGATTTGAACCCACGACCTCTTCGTCCCGAACGAAGCGCGCTACCAAGCTGCGCCACACCCCGTGCGACCGTTCAAGTATAGCGACGAGGGAGCAGAGTGCACAAAATTAAGTGGCTCATCCCTCTGAAGTTTCGGTCACATCTTCCGGGCCGGTCAGGTGGAGGATGGACACCTCGGGGCGCGTGGCGATACGAACCGGCGCCCACGGTGAGGTGCCCAGTCCGGCACTGACATGCAGGGGAGCAGACGCGCCCTCATGCCTCCACGTGTGCACACCCTTGGCGTAACGCTGCGGCAGGTCACAGTTCGTCACCAGCGCCCCCCACCCTGGAAGGCCAATCTGACCGCCGTGAGTATGTCCCGCGCAGATCAGATCCACACCTCGATCAACGAACGCATCGAGGACCCTGCGATACGGTGCGTGAGTGACACCGATGCGGATGGTGTCCGAATCATCCCATCTTTCCGGCAGCTTCGGCATGCGGTCGCGTTCAAGGTGAGGATCGTCAACACCTGCCAGATTGACCGCCACCGACCGGTCGCCGTGCGCCATGCGCACCGTCAGCTGATCGTACCGATTCGACAGGTCAACCCAGGACGCCCTCGTCAATTCCTGAACGAAATCGCGCCACGGCAGACGCGCCAGGCGGGACGTGTCGTGAACGGCGTGCGCATCGCGGCGCAGATAGTGCGTCCAGGGGCGGAAAGTCGACGACGTGTAATAGTCATTGGAACCCAGCACGAACACTCCGGGGTAAGCCAACAGCGGCCGGTAGGCCTCACGCAGAAGCGAAGCTCCCGTCGCATTGCCGAAGTTGTCGCCCGTCGACATCACCATGTCGAAATCCTCGGTTCGGGCCACGTGGTCAAGAAAATCGACGAGGAAGTCCTGACCGGAATACAGGTGGAGGTCGGAGATGTGCAGGATGCGCAGCTCTTCGCCCTGGCGCAGTGCAGGCACTGGAATCGAGAAGTGCCGCACCGTCGGGCATCGTCGCTCGCACTGACCCCAGGCAAGCGAAGCGACCCCCAGGCCCGCGACCGTCGCAGTGGCCAGGCCCAACGCGCGGCCCGCTGCGATCAGGCGGGGTGGCAGAACCGATGGCTGACGGGACGCATTGAGCAAGATGCGAGGATCCGTCGCAGCCAACGACTGGCGCGCGTTGAACTCACTCATCGTTATCTCTCTCGCTCAATAATCGTGCCGTCAGGAAGCTCGATGCTTTCGCCGGGCTTCAGATTCAAACTGTCAAGATCAATATTACTGAGGTCAACCTGGCCGTCGGTGGACAAACTAGTGGACGAGGAGTTCGCGTTGTTACCTGCGTTCCCGTCGCGATTCTGGTTCTGGTTGTTCGAGTTGGCATTGTTCTGAACCTGACGTGTGCCATTCAGGTTGGCGTTCGGCAGGGGCTGGACTTCCGCACCCTGAAGAGCAAGGTTCATGTACGGCATCCACAGGTGTAGGCCAACCGTGGAACCATAAGGAACCGAGTAGTAGCGTCCGGCCACCGTCACATCGGAGACCTGCTGGGATGATGCGTTCGCATGACCCATCCACGCGGCGGTGGCGAGCTGCGGTGTGAAGCCAACGGTCCATGTGTTCGAGTTCGAGTCAGTCGTACCGGTCTTTGCGGCAAACGGGCGGCCACCCTCCAGGTAAATACCTTCCTGCGGGCCGTACCATTCAGCAGCTGACTTGCCCAGAAGCGTCGCAACCTTATCAGCCACTTCCTGATCCAAGACCTGATGACACGACGGCTTGAATTCCTTCAGGACATTCTCTGAGCGGTCAGAAACGGACAGGAGCGCCGTCGGTGGGCACTGCGAGCCACCGTTGGCCAGCGTGCCGTACGCCGAAGCCATCGCGAGTGGCGATGCGCCGGTCGAACCAATGATGTTGGACGGGAGGGCGGCCGGCGCTTCACCCGTATTGGGGTCCTTAATGCCCAGGTCAGCTGCGCGCTGGAAAATCTCACACAAATCGAGGCGGCTCGCCATGTTAACAAATGCCTGGTTGACAGACATCTCTGTGGCGCGCAAGACCGTGTGGGAGCCGTCCTTGCCGGGCAGGTCGCCCACCGTCCACGGCTCGAAGCCACCGATCGCGGCGCCGTTGCAATGGAAATCACCCGGCGTGTAAGTGCGGTTACCCCGGCCAACACTTTCATAAGCGCCGTGACCTTCCTTGAACCACTGAATCAGAGTGAATACCTTGAAGGTTGATCCGACGTCAAAGTTTGAGTCCGCCGAATAGTTCACCTGCGTCATTGCTGGATCAGATTCGTTGGGTGCGCCGAAGTGCGTATTTTGAGCCATCGCGACGATGTGGCCGTTGGACGGCTCCACCGACGCGATCGCGGCGTCGACTCCGTTACCCGGTGGCAATGCTCCGTTGACAACGTCCAGCGCAGCTTTCTGCTTATTCGCGTCAATCGTGGTGCGAATCGTGATACCGCCGGTCTTCAGCAGGCGTTCACGTTCGATGCGGGTCTCACCGAATATTGCATCGTCGAGGAACTGCTGCTTGGCGAACTCGCAGAAGTACTCCATACCCGTCGCCGCGCCGGCACAGCCCTGGGGGCGCTCGTTCGGGTTGAGCATGTCGGGAACAGGTGTGGCCACCGCCTCGTCGTGTTCCTGCTGAGTAATGATGCCCTGATCGAGCATGACGGAAAGGACGATGTCACGTCGTTCCTGAGCGGCATCGGGGTGAATCAGCGGATTGTAGGAGACCGGGGACTGCACCAGGCCCGCCAGCAACGCCGACTGCGGCATGGTCAACTCGGATGCGTGGGAGGAAAAGTACAGGTCAGCAGCGGCTTCAACGCCATAGGTGGTGGGGCCGAATGGTGCGATATTCAGGTAGCCGGTCAGGATGTCATCCTTGGACATCTGGCGCTCCAGACTCATCGCGTACTTCATTTCACGCAGCTTGCGCTCAGGTGTACTCACCGTCGCATCGTGAATCTGTTCAGGGTCGCCTTCCAGAAGGCCTTTCTCCACCAGCGAGTTACGCACGTACTGCTGCGTGATGGTCGATGCACCCTGCATGCCGTCATCGTCGGAGAAGTTACGCACAACGGCGCGCATAATGCCGTCCGGGTCCACGCCGTGATGGGTGAAGAATCGCTTGTCCTCAATAGCGACAATCGCCTGCTTCATCTCTTCGGAAATCTTGTCGGACGGCACGACGATACGGCGCTTGTCGTAGAACTTGGCGATCGTCTGATTGTTGGCGTCGAGCATCGTCGACTCTTCAGCCGGTGCAACGATCTCGATATCTTCGGGCAGCCCCTCGAGAATCGATGGTGAGGCTTTGGCGGCCACCCCCAGTGATCCCACGGCAGGCACCGCGATACCGGCACCCAGGACGCCCAGCAGTGCAGAGATGCAGATGAAGGCGAGCAGGAGCGCCACCAGCTGGACTGGCGTGACTGAACGAGTTCGAGTCTGTGGCTTCGACATAGGTTAAGGATACGTGTGTCCACGTGCATTAGGGGAGGGGAAGTGCCTGAGGTATGAGGAATTCGTCAAATTGAGGCTGCTGGCGTCATCCTCGTCGATGATTGACGAGGGAGGCCGCGGGCGCCTGTTATGCATCCTGTGAGGAGTATATTTCACACTATTGATGATCTCGTGTTGCTTGAATGAGTCAGATGTGTGTATGGTCACAGTAGTGATGGTCAAGGATGATCATGGACTGGAGAACAAGGAATGAGCAGTATCGATCAGGATCAGACATGGGCCGCCCGCGCGCTGTGTGCGACGGAAGAACCGGACGCACTGTTTGTGCAGGGAGCTTCCCAACGCCAGGTACGAGTCAAATGCATGGCATGCGAAGTGCGCCTGGAATGTCTGGCAGATGCGTTGCAGTCGGAAGCTAACTTCGGCGTGTGGGGTGGACTGACTGAACGTGAACGGCGAGCCATGCTGCGTCACTACGACGACGTGGAGGATTGGTGGCAGTGGCTCAACGAATCTCAGGACGCGTTGGCGTGTGAACTACGTACACCGCGGATCCCGAAAGTTCTGGCCCACGTGCGCCGCTAGGAAGCATCGGTATCAAACAGTTAGGCTAGTGACATGACCACATGGGAATACGCAACGATTCCGTTGCTTACACATGCCACAAAAGCAATCCTGGATCAATGGGGTGCTGACGGGTGGGAACTTGTCACCGTCATCCCCGGGCCGACGGGTTCCGATAATCTGGTCGCCTACCTGAAGCGGCCGATAGAAAAACAGGCATAAAAAAATGGGGCGGTCAGCGACCGCCCCACTTTTTTGACGTCTTCAGCGTGCGCGACGAGCCAGACGGTCAACATCCAGCAGCGTCACTGCGCGACCCTCAAGGCGGATCCAGCCGCGGGAGACGAAGTCAGCCAGTGACTTGTTGACGGTTTCGCGCGACGCGCCAACCAGCTGAGCAAGCTCTTCCTGAGTCAGGTCATGAGGCACGTGAACGCCTTCGTCGGTGGGCGCGCCGAAACGGTCGGCCAGGTCAAGCAGCGCCTTGGCGACACGGCCTGGAACATCTGAGAAGACCAGGTCAGACATGGACTCGTTCGTGCGGCGCAGACGCTGGGCAAGTGCCTTGAGCATGTGCTTGGCCAGCGTCGGGTTCGTGTCAAGGATTTCCATGAGGTCTTCGTGCTCAAGGTAGAGCAGGGTCGCCGGGGACACTGCGGTAGCGTCCGTGGAGCGCGGGCCTGGATCGAAGAGCGTCAGTTCACCGATAATTTCGCCCGGTCCGAGCACGGCGAGCAGTGATTCGCGCCCGTCGTTGCTGGTGTGACCCAGCTTGATCTTGCCTTCGGTGATGATGTAGAGGCGATCGCCAAGGTCGCCCTCGTCAAAGAGAGTTTCGCCGCGACGCAATGCGGTGCGTCCCATCTTGGACTGCAAGAAGTTCTTCTGCGCCTCGTCGAGCCCGTCGAAGAGGGGAACCTGATTGATAATGTCATCAACAAACATGTGAGACCAAACTCCGTTCCTGTCGTCTATGTCGAATCGCGCGAGGCTGCTCGCAGCGTTTCATCTTCCATTGTGTCGTAATCGTGACAATCACCACGGCGTTTTGGCCGGAGTGTATGGCAACAACAGTCAATATTATTATTCATACGTGACGATTCCAACAGAACACGACACATCTGGGCTTGTCAATGCGGGTTCTGAAGCTGCCGAGGCACTTGCGCGTCAGCTGATGAACGCCTATCCGGACGCCACATGCACATTAGATTGTTCGACGCCGTTCCAGCTGCTCATTGCGACAATGCTGTCGGCGCAGACAACCGATGAGCGGGTCAACCGCATCACGCCGGCGCTCTTCGGGGAATTTCCAACAGCTCTGGACCTTGCTCAGGCGCGGCGCGATACGGTCGAGCAGATCGTGCGGCCGTTGGGTTTCCAGCACCGACGATCCGGGCAGATCATTGCGACCGCTCAGGCACTGTGCACTGAATTCGGTGGTGAGGTTCCGCAGTCCAACAAGGAGTTGGAAAAACTCCCCGGGGTCGGGCATAAGACGGCCAACGTCGTGATGGGAGTGTGTTTCGGAGCGCGCGCACTGACAGTTGATACACATGTCGGCCGCCTGTCTCGCCGTTTGGGATGGACGAGAGCGACCAGCGTGACGCGCGTCGAAAAGGACGTGACAACACTGCTGGCAGGCGTGAACTGGACGAAACTGTCACATGTTCTGATCGCACATGGTCGCTCAGTGTGCACTGCCCAGGGGCCCCGATGCGATGAGTGTCCGGTGGTGGATCGCTGCCCGAAAGTCGGTGTAGTGCCCTGGTCAGGTGGTGGGCAGTGAAGCCAGGAAATCGCTGATCAGGGTCGTGACACGCTCGGGTGCTTCTTCGGGGGCGAAGTGCCCCACTGCGGGCAGCATTGTGGTGTGCAGCGGATAGGTCACATGATGTGAATCGCGCGCAAAATCTGTAGCCGACAGTGATGAATCTTCTGCGCAGTGCACGCTCAGAGTCGGAACCTGCACGGGGTCGGCCAGCGCCTTGCGCGAGGCGATGGACAGGAATCGCGTGCTGGAAAATGAGTCAGTGGTCGCGGAGGCGGCGAACGCGCGAGCCATTGCGCGTCGATAGGGTTGTGCGTCGGCCAGCATCTGTTCGCGATGTGAGGGCGCCGCCCACGAACGGATCATTGAATCGATGAGTTTGCCGGATTTGAGCAAGGTGACGCGCCGCCAGGGAATATCCATGCGCAGGGCGAGCAGACGCCCGCGCCACAGAGGAAGCAGTGTGGGCCACAGGGTACGTTCCAGTGGGTGCGGCGCCGCCAGCGTCATCACCGCGCGCAACGCAACCGGATTGGTAGCTCCCAGCATCCATGCAACAGCACCGCCCATGCCTGCGCCGACCACTGTGAAGTGGGAAATACCCATTGCTGACATGATGGCGGTGACGTCATGGGACAGTTGCAGCAGATCCACCTTGTCGGCCTGCAGGTCGGAGGCGCCGAAACCGCGCTGATCAACTGCGATCACACGATGCCCCTGCTCAGCCAGGGAGGGAATAACATGCCGCCAGGAACGCCAGAACAAAGGAAATTCGTGCAGCAGAACAACGGCGTGGTCACATTCCAACGGGCCGGCATCGACAACGTGGAAGGTCGCGCCGCCAGCGTTGACGTGGCGATGCTGCCACGGACCGGGCTCTTCCAGAACCTCCCGAAGAGAAAGATCTGCATCCATGTGATTCAGCGGCCCTCATCGCGAGCCTTGGCCGCGCGGCGGCGGGCTCGCCATGAGAAGAAGGCACCTTCAGGATTGATCTTTTCCACCTCAGCGCGCAGAGCTTCCTCCGAGCGGCCACGGCGACGTACCCAGTGAGAGACCCACGCGCCTACCAGCACGATCAGGCCCAGGAGTGCGAAGCGTCCGGAAAATGCGGAGGCCTGGAAGTGGTGAGCAAGATTCATGCCGAATGCGTTCCACGAGTTCAGCCACTGAACAGCAGGCTGAATGAGCTGCGAGAAAATCCCCGGAATGACGATCGGAACAAGTCCGGACAGGAAGGTGAGGATACCCATGACGAAGCCACCCAGCGAGGAGCGCGCAACCGTCACCCCCAGCAGGACAACAATCACCAGAGCGCCCACCAGTTCGGCAATAGCTGCCAGGTTCACTGCCCCCGTCGAGAACGCAGACCCGTCAGCAAGTGTCATGCGCGCCCCGGCATCAGCTGCGAGGAACCATGCGATGGGCAGGAAGATCAAGAATGCGAAGAAGCTCCACCAGTGCGATCCAGCGCGAGACGGAATCTCGGGCGACAGTGTCGTGCCTTCAAAGATGGCGTCATCGAGGGAACTCGGGGTGCCTTCCACGTGCACCGGAACCGGTTCAGCGCGAGGATGCCAGTTTGCCTCGTTCTCATCTGCCGGATCTGCTTCCTCCGGAGGAGAGACGAGGGAACGGCGGTGCACTGCGGTGCGCTCCAGCTCATCTTCATCTGTGGCTGTTTCGTCCTCATCGCGGTCATGGCGATTCTCGAGGACGTCGCGCGGAGCTGGTGCCGGCAAATCATCACGCTCAGGCGGGGAGATGCGGTCGCGAGGTTCATCCTCATCCAGGTCAGGTGCGTCGCCCTCGTCATCAACAGGATCGACGGGGGAAGGGATGCGTGGTTCGGAAGTGGAGGGCACAGGATCGACGGCCGAGGTGTCATCGGCAGCACTGCCAGGCGCTCCAATGATGTTTTCCGTGTCGCCCTCATGCCTGCTCAAGGTCACTTCTTCGCCCGTGAGAATCTCATCGCTGGCAGCTGATTCAGCGATTTCGTCAGTTTCTTCGGGGCGCGGTGCCATCGGCGCAGCCGTTGATCCGCTTGCGCCCTCGAAAGTCGGGCTCTCATCGACGATGAGTTCATCGTCTCCCACTTCACCTTCCGGGCGGCGGTCGTGGAGTTCCTGATCAGACATGGTGCTACCTCCTTAGACCTTTAATGTAGCGTGAGAACTGCCCGATCTTGCGATGGGCGTGCCGAAACGGCCGATTCTGATCGTGTTACATCTCATCCACAAAACCGTGGCGGTGCCCGGTTGCCCGCAACACCTGTGCGCGAACATGGCGGCGCGTCAGCAGCGGACCCATGACCAGTGCGGGAAGCAGTAACCCCAGCGCGGACAGCACCGGCGCAGCCAGAGAAATCTGCGTCGTGGCGGGGGAATGCGGTGTGACCACCGCGCCGGTAAGGCTTGACCACAATGGGATGAGGAACGAAAACGGTATGACCACCAGAACTGAGGACGCCACAATGGGTCCGGACGTTGACCACTGCGAAATCCACGCCACCAGGCCGAAACACAAGGCGCAGATCAGCGCCGGAACTGGTCGGAACGTGTTTTCTGCCATCAGCCCCTCCAACCCCTGTGACGCTACGCGCAGTGATTCCTCGGGCGCGGCAACCATCATCATGATGCACCCAAGAATCAGGGCAACACAGGAAAAGACCGCGACCCACGTCCGGTTGCGCGCATTGTGGAATTGCCCGTTGAAGGGACGCACGCGGGAGGACCCTCCCTGAGAACTCTCGGCACTGGCCTGCTCCAGTTCCCTCAGCGTGGCGTGAACCGTCCACCGCCGCGTGGCAATGGTTGCCACCGTCGCCCCCAGGCAGATGAAGACCACGCATATTGGATACAGACTCCACCGCATCGATGTCAGTGAGTCCGCCTCGCTCATAGCGATTCCCATCCACAGGGGAGCGCGCAACGCGCCGGTCAGCTGGCCCACTCCGACAATTACCGCACTGACAGTGGTGACGGCAAGGCCGGCTGAGGACTCATCAGAGTTGGCAGCCACGAGTGCCAGCAACAGGGTCGTAATGACGATACCGACGGTGCCCTCGGACGATGACAATGGCTGTCCCTGCGCGGTGGCGGCCTGAGTGTCAGCGACCGCAAATCCCATGATGATCAGCGCGACAGGTGAAAAAACCGCTGAGAAAACCGCTGAACGCAGGTGCTGTGACAGCGTGGCCCGAGGGATCGACCTGACCCCAGTCTGTGCCACTTTCGTCTCGCTCACGTTCACCTCACCCGATAAACTCACCACGTGGAAGAATCCGATCACATTGTGCGCATGCGCCTCCTGCTTCAAGCGTGGCAGACCCCAGATATCTGCGCGCTGCGCGAACAATGTGACAGCGCATTGACGCGCGTCCGTTTCCATCATAGTTTGCGCCGCCGGTGGCAGGAAGTACGCGCCCTGACCAACATCTATGAAGCTGCCTATCTTTCTCGCTGGGAAGGCTCACCGATCAGCACCAGCGATCTGCGTGACCTCACGATGCGCGAGGGGCCACACGAAGCCGGCACCCTGACCACA
Source organism: Pauljensenia sp. C0170B4 (assembly GCF_056590235.1). Classification (NCBI taxonomy): domain Bacteria; kingdom Bacillati; phylum Actinomycetota; class Actinomycetes; order Actinomycetales; family Actinomycetaceae; genus Pauljensenia; species Pauljensenia sp. C0170B4. The sequence continues at coordinate 123,152 of NZ_JBWPVS010000001.1, forward strand.
GGTGAACAGTTCGCGCTGGGGATCTGGCGCAGCCAATGGCACGTCATGACGCTCATGCCGCCCCTGAACCGCACGCCCACCACCAGGCCTGCATCGCAGCCCGCTTTGCCGAACCTGGTCGCCGGACTGCACCGCGACATCACGTCACTTCTTGCTACCTCAGGCCACGTTGAACGTTCCCGAATTGCCGTTCCTGCCTCGCCTCGGCGTCTCGCTCACGTTTTGTCGCATGTCACCTGTGATGTGCCTGCTGTGGTGAGTGCAGCCGCAGTATGGGCCGACTGTGCAGCTCATCCACTGTTCGAACCAGGTTCACGCTCCGTGGGGGCGGCTGTGGCGCGATGGATTCTGACCGTGCGCGGCACGGACCCGACAGGGGTCGTGACTGTGAGCAAGTTGAGCGCCACAGACCCTCAGCGCGTTGCGCGCATTGTGTCCGGCTGGGCAGCGCCCGATCACTCCTACGCGCACGACGTGCTCGCATTCTTCCTGTCATCACTGATCGCCGGTGTCGACGATGCCCTGGATATTGCGCTCAGTGTCCAGGCAGGCCACCCTCGGCAATAGGAAACGAGGGCGGGCTACTTGCCGCGCAAACTGGTATACGCGCGGTAAAACGACCACGCCGCGCCTGCAGCAGAGCAAGCGGCAATCATGCCCGGCACAATGAGTCGAGCCGGCGAGGTGCGGACCTGAACCGTGTGCGTGAAACTGCGAATCGGCCAGTCGCGTTCCTGAGCGATTTCACGCAGCTGACGGTCAGGGTTGATGACGACGGGGTGCCCGACTGCTTCCAGTAACGGCACATCAGTGATGGAATCTGAATACGCGAAGCACTCCCCCAGATCCCACCCGTTGCGCTGTGCCATGTCGATGCAGGCGCGCGCCTTCTCATCGGCGTAGTTGAAACGCGAAATCACGCCGGTGAACGTTCCGTCCTCATTGCGCTGCGCGTAGGAACCGATCGACGCGTCAGCACCCAGCATGTGAGCAACCGGGCGCACCATTTCTTCAATCGAGGCTGAGGCGATGACAATGCGCCGGCCAGCCGCGCGATGAAGGGCGATTTCTTCCAGCGCCTCCACGAAGCACACCGGGTCAATTGACCTGCTCAACGCATCCTTCACGGTGGACTCCAGGTAGACACCGTCCCATCCGGCAGCGATTTCACCCAGTGATTCGCGCATTTTCTCTGTCGCCTGCTCGTCAGCGCCCTTGATCAGGTAGGGCAGTTGGATGAGCAGACCCAGCAGTGCGCCGCGCCGGGTCAGAAGGCCCGCCTCACGCAGGGGAGTGCGCAGCGCCACGGAGGTTGACGTGGCCAGGATTGTCTTGTCGAGGTCGAAAAAGGCAGCGGACCTTGAGCGTGGCTGTGATCGCTTCATGCGGGTCTCCTGATCGTCGAGTCGAAAAACTGCGCGCGTTATCCACAGGGTGGTGTCTCTCTCCAGTCTTCCACAGGTTGACTGAGCGAGGTGGACGAGGGAAGCCACGTGAGATGAAGTGACGGCATGAGTACACAGTGGAACGTGCGCGTCGGACTGGATCGACTGGACGAGGGTGCCAGGCGCAGCGCATGTGAAATCATCGAGCTTGCAGGCGGAACGGTTGCCAGCGACGGACTGCCCTGCGACATGTGGCTGACCTCGGATCCGGATGGGCCACCCTCGTCAGTCCGTGCGTCTGCACAGGTGCCGGTCATTGTTGTCGGCCCTGCCGGATCGCTGCGCCTGCCCGGCGATGAGATGATGCTGGCCGACATTGTCGCCTCATGTGCACCGTCACCGGTATTTTCCCCTGACCTGATACGCATCGGTTGCGCCGGATGGCAAGGTGGGGTGGGGGTGACGGCAATCGCGCGGGCGTTGGCTCAGCAGATCCGGTCGCACCCGCTGCCGGTTCTGCCTCAGGCTCCCCCTCCGCCCGTGATCGTCGTGGACACCGCCGAGTATGGGCCAGGCGTGGGCGCGGCGCAGGACGTGGCCGCTGACGGTATCCACTGGGGTGACCTGCGCGCAGACGAGACCGGATGGACTGGCACGCTCATTGACGCTCTGCCCGTGCGTGACGGCGTGAAAATCCTCGCGGCTGACTGCCGTGGTGGGCCGGCACGTTCAGATACGAGGCTGGTGCGGGTGCTCACCAGCGTGAGCTCCCGCGCGCATGTTGTGGTCGATCTGGGACGGTGGGATGAATACGCAATGCGCACCGCCTCCCAATGTGGAATCGATGCGCTGTGCCTGGTCGGACGCGCCGACCTGGACGGGGTGTGTACGCTGATGGCCGGCATATCCCGCTATGCGCCACCTGCTGTGCCCGTCGTGATTGCCACGACGCACGGGACGACGACGCAACTGTTGGGCAGTATCCGCGAGTGCGGCTTCCAGTCGATTCAGGCTATACAGTGTCCTTTTCGAGGTGGGATGCCCAGGGGTTTTGCCGTCAAGCGAATGTATGCCGCGCTCAGGTCGGGCATGGAGCGTGCGCGATGAGCCGTCACACCATGAGGCGCGCGCTCGCTCAGGGGCACTCAGCTGTCCGGGCGGTGCGTGACAATGCTCGCGAGGGTGCAGGAGTGAGAGAACTGGCCACCGATTTTGACGATCTGGTGGCGCGCGCCGGCGGACTCGGACCGGACCTTGCTCCTCTTGTGGCGGACCCCGATGTGACAGATGTGCTCGTCAACTCCACCAGTGTCTGGATCGATCGCGGGCAGGGGGTGGAGCGCGTTGACGTGCAGCTGGGGTCGGAAAGTCAGGTTCGGGCGCTCGCGGTCCACATGGCAGCTGCGTGCGGACGACGACTGGATGAGGCCAGTCCGATTGTGGATGGAACGCTGCCCGGCGGCGTGCGCCTGCACGCGGTGCTCTCACCAGTTTCTGATGAAGGAACGGTGATTTCCCTGCGGACCTCGCGCGCTCACTCCATGACGCTGGAGCAGATGGTGCGCAAGTCTTTGATGGACGGTTCCATCGCGAGCGTGATGGCCCAGTTGGTGGCACTGCGGGCCAACATTTTGATATCCGGGGCGACCGGGTCGGGTAAGACCACATTGCTGTCGACCATGCTGTCCAGCGTGCCGCATGACGAACGGATCGTGTGTATCGAGGAGGTACGGGAATTGCGTCCCTGTCACCCGCATGTTATCCACTTGCAGGAAAGGCAGGCCAATGTTCAGGGCGCGGGAGCGGTGAGCCTGTCGGATCTGGTGCGCGCTGCGATGCGAATGCGGCCCGACCGACTGATTCTCGGTGAGTGTCGAGGCGCCGAAGTGCGTGACGTGTTGACGGCGCTCAACACCGGACACGACGGGGGAATGGCTACCATCCACGCCAACGCGGTGGAAGATGTCCCGGCACGTCTGGCTGCCCTCGGATCGCTGGCCGGCCTGTCGGATGCCGCGCTGTCAGCGCAGGCGGTGGCCGCATTTGACGCGGTGATTCAGATGAGGCGCGATGCGCATGGAAGGCGGGTCAGCCAGATTGGTGTTCTGACCCGGACAGCAGGTGGCGTTGCCTGTGAATGTGAATGCGCGCTGAGAGAGCGTGATGGCCGGCTCTACCCTGATCGCGCCTGGCCACTGCTGGCTGAACGGCTGCACATCGATCTGGACGCGAAAAGTGCTGCTCCATGATGGCGCTACTGTGCTTGATGAGTGCCTGTTTGGTCGCGGCGATTGGCATATCGGCCGCCAAACATTGGCGCGCTCAGGCTGTGATCGTGGCCTGGAGATTCGACGAATCATTGAAGGCAGTTCGCGCACAGAAGCCAGTGCCTCCCTCGTCAAATGTCGTGCCGGCCGGGCAGGACAGCAGCTCCCAGTTGTCGATGTTGGTGGCCGAGGTGGCAGCCCGGCTGCGTGCCGGTATGCCGACTGCCGAGGCGTGGATGCGTGCGTGGGACAGAGTTGGCTCTACGCACCTGGGTTCATGGGAGGGGATTGCCGAGGACGGTGTTCCCCGATCCGTGGCGAGGCTGGCGCGCGCTCCCTCGTGGCGCGATGTGCGGCGTGATGTGCTGGGTTTGGTGCGGCAGCGAGACGCGTTGTCGTGGCGCCACCTAGTGTCCTCGTGTGGGCGGCTGCGGCGACGCAGCACAGTGAGCGAACGGGTCAGTCGGCGCTCAGCTCATACCTTGAGTGTCGCATGCCGCCTGACGCAGGAACTGGGAACGCCGCTTGCTGAGGTACTGGATATTGTGGCTGACAGTATCGATGAAGCTGCAGCCGCCGAAGATGCGCGCGCCATCGCACGGTCTGGCCCCTTGACCTCGGCACGTATTCTCACCGCATTGCCTGTGGCGGGTATTGCGCTGGGCCAGCTGATTGGGGCGAACCCTCTTGAGCGCTTCTGTGACGGTGGGATCGGCACCATCAGCGCCATCATCGGAACGGTGTGCCTGATCGCTGGTCGGCTCGTCTCCACTCGCATGATCACCCGAACCATTGACATAAGCGAGGGCGTCGACCCGGCCACTATGTGCGATCTGACGATCGCGGGAATGGATGCGGGTGCCTCAGTGCCCTCCATTGTGCGCACGCTGGGCCGCGTCAGTAATGGCGCGGAACTGGAACGGATCGGTAGCGAACTGGTCCTGGGGGCACGGTGGGGTGATGCGTGGAATCCCCATCCAGCCAACGCCGCGCTGCTGGCTGATGTCCTCGAGCCGGCATGGAGCGATGGCACGTCGCCGGTGCCGTTGCTCACGCGTGCTGCGCGCCAGGTCAGGGCACGGCGCATCGCACATGCAAAAAGTGAGGCTGAACGCCTGGCGGTGCGCCTTGTCATCCCGCTGGGGGCGTTACTGCTGCCGTCCTTCATCGCCCTGGGCGTCGTGCCAATCCTGCTGCATATTGGCACGAACACTTTTGGCGGGTTGTGGTAGCTGACGGGTCGGCACCTGACAGCCCCTGGTTATCCACACCGCGCATCTACAGATGCGTTGAATCCACAGCTGCCCTTCCAGGCGCTTCTTGCTCCACAATTTGCGCACAGTCGATGGAGATCGCAGTGCGTGTCACGGAAGGTGGTCACACCGTCAAACGGCGGACAGTCACTATTGATCGAAAGGACAAACATGGCAATCACCCAACGCATCGAAGATGCAGCGACGAAGGCAGCGTGTGACACGTGGTGTCAATACGACGCAATGATCCAACGTGCTCACCATGTCGAGGATCATGATGCCGATCCGGAAGAAGGATCCACAACCGTGGAATACGCGATCGGGGCGGTCGCAGCAGCCGGCTTCGCCGGACTTCTGCTCGTCGTTCTCAAGTCAGGCGCAGTGAAATCCCTGCTTCAGGGCATTATCCAGCAGGCGCTTTCACTGTGAACAGGCATGCGACACGTGGTCCCGTAAGTGCCAGGGAGTGCTTACGGGACCACCCCGCTGGTGGCAGCGAAACGGGCGGGCATAGCGAGGACGGCATGGTGACAGTCGAACATGCGCTCTCACTTTTCGCCGTGATGATCGTGGTGGCGTTCGTTCTTGGCGTCGTCAACATTGCTCACACGCGCATTGAACTGTGTTCGGCGGTTCGTCAAGGTGCACATGAAGCAGCCATAGGTGGCCAGGATCCAGCTCTCAGTGTTTCCCAGGCGTACGGCAGGCCCGTTACTGTCACAACGAACAAATCAGGGCGATGGATGACGGTCACCGGGCGCGCCAGTGTGGCTGCGCCGGCAGGATGGGTCGGTGCTACATCATCATGCACGATCACCACCATTTCCGAGCTGGTGCCCTGATGGTATACGGCGACAGGGGGAACGAGGAAGGATCAGGCACCATCTCCGCGCTGGCGGTCATCGCATGCACCGTGATGATGTGTGTGGTGATTGCTGGTGCAGGGAGTGTGTACGGGCATCAGACCCGTCTTCAGGCAGTGGCTGACGTTGCAGCCCTTGCCGGTGGGCATCGGTCGGCGGTTGCACAGTGGACCGGAGGTGGGATGAATGCCTGCACGGTGGCCAGTGAGGTCGTCGAGCGCAATGGGGCTCACGCCGGCTGCGAGGTGCGCGGAGATGACACCTATGTGACGGTGAGCCAGAGAGTGCTTGTTGCGGGGATCAGTGTGGATATTCGCGCGAGGGCACGCGCAGGGCCGGTCAGGCGTGACACGCTGAAGCAGTGAGCGAGACGACTAACACGAGGAAGTCCCCTAATCCGGGAAGATTCACGGTGAAAAACGCTTAACCCGAGGCGGCAGAGCGTCGTTCAATCCTGGTTTTGCCTGATGAATCACGACAAAGGTACGCTGTGACCCTTCAATCGTTAACGATCACGTAAACGGTCGGCGTCGCGCAGCGGTCGTGCTGATACGAGGACGAAAAATTACGTTTTTATATCGTTTTTGGCAGATTTAACACTTTATTTGTCGTTTTGCACGAACCAAGCTACACTGTCAAGCACGTTGTCGTACAAATGTGACACTGGAGTCGTTAGCGCTAACGGTCTAGGTCTTATTTGTCGCAGGCGTTATGTACCACGCACGAAGGGGTGAGACGTGACACATTTGCTCGACTTGAAAGGTATGTCGAAGACCTTTCCGGGCGTCAAAGCACTCTCGAATGTCAATTTGGATCTTCGAGCAGGAGAAGTGCTGGGGCTTTGCGGTGAAAACGGTGCCGGAAAGTCGACGCTGATGAAGGTCCTGACCGGTATTTATCAGCCTGATCCAGGCGGCGAGATTTGGATCAAGGGCGAAAAGGTCCACGTGACGGGCATCAACCACGCACGTGACCTTGGTCTGGCCATCATTCACCAGGAACTCAACATCGTTCCCGACCTGACGGTTGCCCAGAATCTGTACCTGGGGCGCCCAGGCTCCACTAAAGCCGGGATCGTCAATGACAAGAAACTGAACAAGGATGCTCAGGAGCTTTTCGATCATCTGAAGATGGATATCAACCCCAAGGCTTACTGTCGCGACCTGTCAGTGGCGCGCCTCCAGATGGTGGAAATCGCCCGAGCGCTGTCGTATAACGCAGACATTCTCATTATGGATGAGCCGACTGCGGCGTTGACGATCGAAGAAACGGACGCACTGTTTGACCTGATCCACGACTTCGTCACGCCGTCAACCGGTCTGATATACATCTCGCACCGTATGCCTGAAATCAAGCAGATTACGGACCGCGTGGTCGTTCTGCGCGACGGTGAATACGTCGGCACGGTGAACACGGATGAAGTGGAGATGCAGGAAATCATCTCCATGATGGTGGGACGCAAACTGAAGTCTGACGTCCGTCCCGCCACGAAGCCGCAGACAGACGAAACTGTTCTGGAAGTCAAGAACCTGTCCACGAAGAATCTCATCAAGAACGTGAGCTTCGACGTGAAGAAGGGTGAGATTTTCGGATTCGCCGGTCTGATGGGTGCAGGTCGCACCGAAGTGGCGCGATGCGTCTTCGGTGCTGATCCGCGCACCGAAGGTGACATTTACGTGCACGGCAAGAAGGTCAGGATTACGAACGCCAAAGACGGGGTGACGAACGGTATCGGCTACCTGTCCGAAGACCGTAAACGCTTCGGAATCCTGCTGGATGCTGACGTGAAAGCCAACGTCACGCTGGCCGACATGAAGGACTATGCGAAAGCGGGCTTTGTCGACGATCGCAAGATCCGCAAGACCGCACTCGACTATGTGGACAAATTGCGGATTCGCACCCCTTCAATCAATCAGACCCTGTTGAACCTGTCTGGTGGTAACCAGCAGAAAGTTGTTATTGCCAAGTGGTTGGTTCGAGACAGTGATGTCTTGATCTTCGATGAGCCAACACGCGGTATCGACGTGGGCGCAAAAGAAGAGATCTATCAACTGCTGGAAAACCTCGCGGCGCAAGGCAAGGCAATCGTTGTGATTTCATCGGAACTGCCCGAAGTACTGCGCCTGTCGAACCGCATCGCAGTGATGGCACAGGGCCACATTATCGGCATCCTCGATAACAAGGAAGCCACCCAAGAAAAGATCATGGAACTGGCCACCGTTGGCCAAGAGCAAGCAATGGGAGTGGACGCGTGAGCACCGAGGTTGAAACGAAAGACCAAGCGTCAGAAAAGTCCAACAGCAAAGTCGTGACTTTCCTGAAGTCATCAATTCAGCAGCTTTTCGCATTCGCTGCACTGATCCTGATTTACATTTACTTCCTGTTCGCAGCCCCGAACTTCGCATCCATTGGCGTGTTCATGAACGTCCTGATGGCAGCTTCTGCAATCGGCGTCATGGCGCTGGGTGCAACGTTCATCATCGCCACCGGCGGCATCGACCTGTCAGTGGGCACCGGCATGACGCTGACAGCGGTGTCGGCAGGTCTGCTGATGGGCTCACCCGAATCCGGATACCTGGGGCTGCCCGTCGGTATCGGCTTGCTGCTCGTCCTGATGGTCGGCGCAGTGATCGGACTGGTCAACGGGTTTAACGTGGCGTTCCTGGGTATTCCTCCCTTCATCGCCACACTGGCCATGATGATGGCAGCCAACGGTCTGTCACTGATTCTGTCGGGTAAGAGCTCGATCAAGATCCCCTCGCCGTTCTACTACAACCTGTCGAACGGCAAACTGATCGGCTCCCTGCCCAACGCAGCGTTGATCTTCATTATCTTGACTGTCATCGCATCGATCCTGCTGACGCGCACGGTCCTGGGCCGCTACGCGCTGTCGATGGGATCGAACATCGAAGCCACACGCCTGTCAGGCGTGAACGTGCGCTTCTGGACCTTGATGGTGTACATCGCAGCCGGTATCTTCACGGCCATCGGCGGCATCCTGTACTCAGCACGATTCGGATTCGCACAACCTGCTGAAGGTCTCGGACTCGAGTTGCAGGCAATCGCAGCGGTCGTCATCGGCGGTACCTCACTTGCCGGTGGTCGCGCCACAATCATCGGTACGTTCATTGGTGCGCTGCTGATGAACACGCTGACGACAGGTCTGCAGATGATGGGTGTTGCAAAGGAATGGCAGCTTGTGGTGACCGGCCTGGTCATCCTGCTGGCAGTCTTTATCGATAACGTCCGCCGAGCCCGTGCTCAGGCAGTGTAAGCATTACTTGAATCGGACAACCGTCCAACCACCACAACGGCGAAGAAAGACCTTCGCCCGAAAGAAAGGAACAGCAATGCGCCCAATTGGACGTATCGTGAGCCTCATTGCCGCTGGGGCAATGGCATTGGGAATGACCGCTTGCTCATCAGGCGGCGGCGACACAAACGCCGCTTCCGGCGACGCCGGTGCAACACAGAGCGGTGAAAGCGCCGGCGGTGCTGCCAGCGGTGAAACCATCTACCTCGTCTCGAAAGGCTTCCAGCACCGCTTCTGGCAGGCAGTGAAGGAAGGCGCAATGCAGGCAGGTGAAGAATTCGGCTACAAGGTTGAATTCATCGGACCCGCCAACGAGCAAGCCATCACTGAGCAGCTCCAGCAGCTCCAGACCGCACTGGACACCAAGCCTGCTGCAATCGGATTTGCAGCACTGGATTCAGAAGCTGCCGCCCCGATCCTCGAGCAGATCAAGGCCGCCAACATTCCGGTGGTCGCATTCGACTCCGGCGTTGAGTCCGACATTCCGGTGACAACCGTTCAGACGGACAACAAGGCCGCTGCCGCTGAAGCCGCCAAGCACCTGGCGGAACTCGTGGGCCACAAGGGCAAGGTTGCTCTGGTCTGCCACGATGACACCTCCCAGACCGGTAAGGACCGCTGCGCCGGATACCAGGAATACATGGCTGAGAATGAACCTGACATCGAACTGCTCGATCCCCAGATCGGCGGCGAGGTCGGTGTGGCAGCTGACGTTGCCAAGAGCATTCTGACCGCCAACCCGGATGTTGTAGGTATTGGCGCAACGAACGAGGCATCAGCCATCGGCACGATGCAGGGTGTGACCGAATCCGGCAACGCCGGCAAGGTTCAGATGGTTGGTATCGACTCCGGTAAGGCACAGCTCGAATCCGTTCGCAGCGGCGTGCAGGCCGGCGCTGTGACTCAGGCTCCAGTCAAGATGGGATACGAAACTGTCAAGGCTGCAATTGCAGCCATCAAGGGTGAAGAACTGCCCAAGATCATTGACTCCGGTTTCGCCTGGTATGACAAGACCAATATGGACGATGCTGACATTAAGGCCAACCTCTACGAGTGATTTCACATCCCACCGGATAATAGCCCAGGTGGAGGGGGAGAACCCGTTGATCCCCCTCCACCACCTCCTGACCAACGGGACATAATAGTGACGTGACGCTTCGGCCGAACGTCACCGTCCTTACTGCCACGCAGGGGACCAACTAAGACAAACGAAACCAATGAAGGAATGAGGAAACATGGCTGAACACCCCAAGATCGGTATCCGACCAATTATCGATGGACGTCGCAGGGGAGTGCGTGAAAGCCTTGAAGATCAGACAATGGGCATGGCTCAGCGTCTGGCGAAGCTGTACACGGACGAACTGCACTACATCGATGGTGAACCTGTGGAATGCATCATCGCTGACACCACCATTGGTGGCGTTTCCGAAGCCATCGCATGCCAGAAGAAATTCGACACTGAAAACGTTGGTCTGACTGTCTCGGTGACCCCGTGCTGGTGCTACGGCACAGAAACCCTGCAGATGGACACCCGTACCCCGCACGCAATCTGGGGCTTCAACGGCACAGAGCGTCCAGGCGCCGTCTACCTTGCCGCTGCACTGGCAGGACACGCACAACTCGGCTTCCCGGCATTCGGCATCTACGGCAAGCAGGTCCAGGATGCTGACGACGAGACTATCCCCGATGACGTGCGCGGCCGTCTGCTCGACTTTGCGAAGGCAGGTCTGGCTGTCGCACAGATGCGCGGCGAAGCATACCTGTCGATGGGCTCGGTTGCCATGGGCATTGCCGGCTCAACGGTCAAGGACGAATTCTTCGGCCCCTACCTCGGCATGCGCAATGAGTACATCGATATGTCCGAGTTCTACCGCCGTATCAACGAGAAGATCTACGACGAAGAAGAGTACGAAAAGGCCCTGAAGTGGATGAAGGAAAACTTCACCATCGGAAAGGACTACAACCCGGAAAAGAACCAGCATCCCGAGCGCCATGAAGATTGGTGGGAAACCTGTGCCAAGATGGTGCTGATCGGCCACGACCTGATGAAGGGCAACCCCAAGCTGGCAGAAAAGGGATGGGCCGAAGAAGCCGGCGGCCATGGTGCAATCGCAGCCGGATTCCAGGGACAGCGTCAGTGGACAGACGGCATGCCCAACGGCGACGTCATGGAAACTGTCCTCAACACCAACTTTGACTGGAACGGCGCACGTCAGCCAGTCGGAGTTGTCGCAACCGAAAATGACTCCCTGAACGGTGCATCCATGCTGTTCGGATATCTGCTGACCAACACCCCGCAGATCTTCTCCGACGTGCGCACCTACTGGAGCCCGGAATCGGTCAAGCGAGTCACCGGCTATGAGCTGGAAGGACACGCAAAGGACGGCTTCCTGGATCTGCGCAACTCCGGCTCGACCACACTGGATGGTGCCGGCAAGGCCACCCGTGACGGCAAGCCTGTCATCAAGCCGTGGTGGGAAGTAACCGAAGAGGACCAGAAGGCAGCCCTTGAGGCAACAACCTTCCACCCCTCAGGGTACGAATACTTCCCCGGTGGTGGGTGGTCAACCCACTTCCGCACCAGCGGCGAAATGCCCGTGACGATGTGCCGTATCAACCTTGTCTACGGACAGGGCCCGGTTCTGCAGATCGCTGAAGGCTGGACCATTGATCTGCCCGACGAGGTCGCCACAACCATTGAGCAGCGCACCGACCCGGCATGGCCGACCACCTGGTTCGCACCGCGTCTGACCGGCGAGGGGGCCTTCGCCTCCGTCTACGACGTGATGAATAACTGGGGCGCCAACCACGGTGCAATCTCATACGGACACATTGGCGCTCAGCTCATCACGCTGGCCTCCATGCTCCGTATCCCGGTTAACATGCATAACGTGCCGGAAGATGATATCTTCCGTCCGCGCGCATGGACACTGTTCGGAACAGCCGACGTTGAAGGCGCGGACTACCGTGCCTGCAAGAACTTCGGACCGCTGTACCGCTGAGTCATCCGGCTCTCGCCGCTGACATCAGGATGCCCGATGGGTGGGGCGTCAAGGCGCCCCACCCATCACTGCACCCACTGGGCGAATGCACTGTCACCCTCGGACAATTACCACTGACATCACACTGAAAATACTGAGAAAAGAAGGGCGTTTCATGACCACTGCGCTAGCTGTCGATTTAGGGTCGTCGTCAGGCCGCGTTGTTGCAGGACGTTTGGAAGGTGACCATATTGAGATCCACGAGGTGCATCGGTTCTCACATGAAGCGATCCGACGTGACGGCTCACTGGTGTGGGACCTGGAGCATTTGTGGGATCAAACCGTTGAAGGTCTGCAGAAAGCCGTCCAGGAATATCCCGACGCACAATCCGTATCTGTGGATACCTGGGGCGTCGACTTCGTCGCGCTGGACAGCGACGATCATCCTGTTGGCCCACCACGCGCCTACCGCGATGAGCGCACCGCACGCACATTGGAACAATTCCGTCAACGCATTGATGATGAAGAATTCTTTCATCTGACAGGAATCGCTCCAGCCACCATCAACACCGCAAACCAGCTCGTTGCACTGACCTGCGAAGAACCGGAACTGGCTGAGCACATCGACACGATTCTGCTTCTGCCTGATTACTTCGCGTGGAAACTGTCCGGCGTCAAAGGCTGGTCTCGTTCTATCTGCTCCAGCTCAGGACTGTGCGAACCTGGTTCGCCACGCTGGTCAGACACGGTCTTTTCACGCCTTGGTCTTCCCCGTTCATGGGTTGATGATCTCAACGATGACCTCACCACAGTCGGCCCGTGCACGGTCGAAGGGCTCGAATCGCTCACGGTGGTGCGCGGCGGCGCACACGATACGGCATGTGCAGTCCACGGCCTGCCTGTCGAAGAAGGCGTCAAAGCGTACTTCCTGTCCTGCGGATCATGGTCCGTGCTCGGCGGCATGCTGGACCGCCCGCTGCTCACTGACGCAGCATTCAAACTGGGCCTGACCAATGAATCACGCAGTGACGGAGGAGTTCGTCCGCTGTTCAACATCACCGGCATGTGGATCCTGCAGGAACTCCAGCGTCAGTGGGAGCGCGAAGGAATGCCGACCGACACCGACGAATTGGTGGCCGCTGCGCGCACATGCGCCCCGTCCGCACATCTGTTTGACCCGGATGACTCCCGTTTTGCCGAACCCGGTGAAATGGTTGAAAAGATCGACACCGTGATTCGGGAAGCCGGCGGTGAGCCTCCCTCGACGAAGCCCGAGTACGTACGACTGGTCATTGAATCCTTTGCCCAGCGTTATGCGCGCGGCATTGACGAGCTGGCGCAGATCGCTGGAAGCAGGCCCGACCAACTCAACCTGGTAGGAGGTGGCGCGCGCAACCACCTTCTGTGTGATCTGACCGCGCAGGCCGCTCAGCTGCGTGTCGTGGCCGGCCCGATCGAAGCGTCGATCCTGGGCTCCCTCATCGCGCAACTGGAAATAATGGGGAACATCGCTTCAGGCGACAGGCCCCACATCATTGCAACGACAGCGAAGACCCGTGTCCACGAACCCTCTGCGCGTTAAGAACGGACCACCCGCGAAGAACAAGCGAGTCTCGCTCGCAGACGTGGCGCGCCATGCCGGCGTGTCAGCCAACACGGTCTCGCGCGTGGTACGAGGCGACCCTGAAGTCGCAGATTCCACACGAGCGAATATCACCGCGCTGCTCCACGAGATGGGGTACCGGCCGAACTATGCGGCCAGGGCTCTTGCCGGCAAGCGTACAGGGGTCATCCATGTGCTGATGGCGGCGCCGATGTTCCACGGGCACGGCCAGACGTTGCTGCATGTGCTCAACGCTGCCAGCGATGCCGGTCTGAGCGTGTCGATTTCGAATGTCTACATGTCTGACGGGCACGTCACCAGTAACGCGATCCCATTTCGAGTCGACGGAATCGTCATTCTGGGCGGTCAGGACCCCGTCATCGAAATGGCGATGAAGCTGGCTCGCACAACGCCGACGACGCTGCTGCTGTCATCGGAAACGACTATCGATGGCGTATCGACCGTCTCTGTCGATAACGTGCTGGGCTCACGAGTCGCCACCGACCATCTGCTGCGTGGCGGAGTCACTGACATCGTTCACCTGATGGGGCCGGCAGGCTGGAACGACGCACATCAGCGGCGCAAGGGATTCGAAGAAGCGTGTGCGCAGTCCGACGCCTCTTTAAATGTCGAGATCATCGAATGTGGCTCGTGGAATGCTGTGGACGGATTCGATGCCACCTACAGCATGGGGCGCATCCCTCAGGGAATCGTCGCATCCAACGACCAGATTGCGCTGGGCGCCATGCGCGCCGTTCGCGAGCTCGGCGGAGAGCTCCCCCACGACACCCGCGTGGTCGGTTTTGACGATGAGGCGGGCGCGCAGTGCTTCTCGCCGCCGCTCACAACTATTCGACAGCCCTTTGACCGGGTGGGCCGCACGGCGATTCGTCAGATCGTCGACCTCATTGCCGGACGCCCACCGCAGGACTTCATCATTCCCCCCGAACTGGTCATTCGGACCAGCTCCCAAATTGTCACTCACTACGAATGAAAGGACACCACTGATGCTGTACGGACCTATGACTCACCCCGCGTTCCTACGCGCACTTGCCGCAGCCGGACACGGCTCGAAGATCTTGCTGGCCGATGGTAACTACCCGCACACCACCGGCGTGAACGAGCGCTGCGAACTGATCTCCCTCAACCTTGCGCCCGGCTTGCTGGGCGTCAACGAGATCCTCGAAGTTCTCAAGCGCACGATCCCGATTGAAAAAGCGGAGATCATGGTGCCTGAGGATGATCAGGACACGATTGACATTCCGGCTCACGCCGACTACAAGGCAGCTTTGCCGGATGTGGAATTCGGTGAGATTCCGCGCTTCAAGTTCTACGACGCGGCTCGCAGCGAGGATGTCGGCATTATTGTGGCGACGGGCGATCAGCGCCTGTACGCGAACTTGCTGCTGACAATCGGCGTGCGCCAGCCTGGTGAGTAGCCGCTCCGTTACCCTCCGTTCACCGGATTTTCGTTTGAGTGACGATTGATCTGAAGTGAGTATCTGGGACTTTCGTCGCCCTCGTGAAGATTTTTCTTCAACGAGGGCGACTTAATTTTCTGCCTTCCGTTGATTTCCGGCCGTTATCTGACGGCTGGAAGGGCGTGATTCAGCGGAAAAGTGGCGGAGAAAAGTTCACATATTGACTGTTGCATACTTTCGATTGATTTACTAAAATTCATCATAGGTAAATCGAAACGTAAGGATGCGATGAGATGACGAGCGCGCAACACGAGCGTAACAGCTTCATTCTCGACCAACTGGCGGCCGAGGGCGAAGTCTCTGTGAGCGCTCTTGCCGTTGAACTCGATGTCTCTCCAGTTACCGTCCGATCCACACTCAAACAGCTCGAAGAAGACGGCTACCTGGTTAGGACACATGGAGGTGCGCGTCCGACCGCGTTCCGCAATATTCGACTGCGCCAGATGGATCGCGTCGACGAAAAAGAGCGCATCGTGCGTGCAGCGGCAGCGATGGTCAGGGACAACGACCGCATCATGATTGAAGCGGGCACGACCTGCGCGATGATCGTTCGGCACCTGGCCGGAAAACGCGGCGTGCAGATTGTCACCAACTCGGTGCTTGTTTTCGCCAACGCTCGCTCGAATCCACACCTCAATATCACGCTGACGGGTGGCCAGTTCCGCGCTGAATCAGAATCGCTGACCGGACCGCTGGCGGAACGCTCAATTAACTCGTTCAATGCACGCATCGCGTTCCTGGGGACAGACGGATTCACAGTCGAGCGTGGTCTGACAACTCAGCTGGTTGAAGGCGGAGAAGTCGCCACCTTGATGACGGCGCGTGCAGAAGAGACGTGGCTGCTGGCAGATTCGTCGAAATACGGAAAGAGCGGATTTGTCAGTTTCATGGGACTTGATGACGTCACGGGGATCATTACCGATGATGACCTCACGGCGGACTCGATGAAGGAATTGGAAGAACACACCCGCGTTCGCGCGGTGTAAGGGAGGAACACATGGCCACCATCGTGGTGATGCCCCAACTGGGTAACTCAGTGGAGTCCTGCTTGATCAACGAGTGGGAGGTCTCCGTTGGCGACACGGTCGCCGTTGATCAGGTGCTGTGCTCAATTGAGACGGACAAAGCAACAATGGACGTGCCCAGTACCGATGCCGGCACAGTCCTCAAACTTCTGTGGGAAGTCGGTGACGAAGTCCCCGTCAAGGATCCCTTGCTGATCCTGGGCGAGCCTGGCGAAGAGATCAGCGAGGATGTTCTCGCGCAGGCCGGTGTTTCCGGTGACTCCAACGAAGCCGCCAGTGCTCCCGAACAGGAAGCACCCGCTGAAGAAGAAAAGCCTGAGGCGCCCTCGTTCCAGACGGCAGCATCCGGCGGAGCGATTTCGCCTCGCGCCCGCGCACTGGCCGACAGTGAAGGACTGGACCCGTCGGCAGTGTCCGAAGGATCCGGCCCCCACGGACGCGTGCTCGAACGCGATGTAAAGGCCTATCTTGCCGAGAATCCTGCCACCAACGCGGCTCGAGCCCAGGGCGCAACCGGGACTGGAACCGGACTGGGTGGACGTGTCACGACCGCCGACCTGGCTTCCCCGGCAGCCGACGAGGCAGCCGCCGCGCCATTGATCAGTGCCAACGCCGACTTCCCTGGCCCCTCCGAAGCGGCACCGTTGAAGGGCATCCGCAAGGTTGTCGCCACGCGCATGATGGAGTCCCTGGCCGAAACCGCTCAGCTGTCCTACACGGTCAGCGCGAAGGCCGACAAGCTCATGGCCATGCGCAAGCGTTTCAAGCAGGCCGACGAATCACTGGGCGTCAATGCCATTACGATCGGTGACCTGGTCGGATACGCAGTCGTCAAGACGATCGCGAAGTACCCGGCATTCAACGCGCATCTGGCTGACGGCACCTACACGAAGTTCCAGAACATTCACCTCGGCGTGGCCGTCGATACTCCGCGCGGCCTGCTGGTCCCGGTGATCCGCGGAGCCAACGCCATGAACCTGAAGGAATTCTCCGCTGCCTCCAAGCAGGTGGCTGGTGATTCGATTGACGGCACTATCAGCCCCGACCTGCTCAACGGCGGCACCTTCACCGTGACGAATCTGGGATCGTTCGGCGTGGAGACCTTCACACCGATCATCAACCGTCCGCAGGTCGCGATCCTGGGCGTGGCAGCTGTGACGCCGCGGGCCGCCCTCGACAATGACGGAAATGTTGTGGTGGAAAAGAGGATCGGCTTCTCGCTGACCGCTGACCACCAGGTGATTGATGGTGCTGACGCAGCGCGATTCCTGCGCGACCTGGTCAACGCCATCGAAAACATCGACCTGACAGTATTGGGATGAGCGTCATGACAGAGACAAAATTCGACGTCATCGTACTGGGCGGAGGCCCGGGCGGATATCTTGCAGCCGAACGCCTCGGCAACGGCGGCAAGAAAGTCCTGCTGATCGAGGAGAAAGATCTCGGCGGCACATGCCTGACGGTGGGATGTATCCCCACCAAGACCCTGCTGAACTCCGCGAAGCACTACGTGCACGCGAGTGAGGCCGGCGCCTACGGCGTGGGGATCGAGGGTGCCTCCTATGACTGGGAAGCGATGCAAAAGTGGAAGGGCCAGGTCGTCAAAGGTCTGGTCGGAGGCGTGGGAGCCAGCGTCAAGAAAGCCGGCTGCACCGTCGTGTACGGGCGTGGCTACTTCGAAGGCCCCGGCAAGGTACGCGTGGATGACACGCACTACACCGCTGAACACGTCATCATCGCGACCGGTTCAGTTCCTGCGATGCCGCCCATCCCGGGCAGCGCCGACAACGAAAAGGTCGTGGATTCCACCGGACTGTTATCTATCTCCGACGTGCCGAAACGACTGGCCGTCATCGGTGGCGGTGTCATCGGCGTGGAGTTCGCCTCGTTGTTCTCCAGCCTGGGCAGTGAAGTGACCGTCGTCGAAATGATGGACGAGATCCTGCCCTTTATGGATGACGACATGGCAGCTCAGCTGCGCAAGGCGATGCCCGCCATCACCTTCAACCTCGGCTGCAAGGTGGAGGCGGTCGAAGGGTCGAACGTCGTCTTCTCCAAGGATGGCCAGAAGCACACGGTGGAGGCCGACCTGGTTCTCATGGCGGTGGGTCGTCGCCCAGCCACGCGCGGCTGGGGAGCTGAAGAATCCGGACTTGACATCGGGCGCCGAGGCATAACGGTTGATGACCGCCTGCGCACGAACCTTCCCAACGTGTGGGCCATCGGTGATGTGACGGGTCGTTCCCTGCTGGCGCACGCTGCATACCGCATGGGCGAGGTCGTGGCGGCGAACATCCTGGATGACCAGGCCTACAAGCGTGGACAGGTGATGCGCTGGAACACGATCCCATGGGCTGTGTATTGCCTGCCGGAAGCAGCCGGTGTGGGACTGACCGAATCGAAGGCCAAGGCTGAGGGACGCGCCATTAAGGTCGGGTCCGTGCCTGGCCAGATGTCCGGCCGGTTCATCGCTGAGAACGGCTTCAAAGCACCCGGCAGCGCCAAAGTGATTGTGGATGCTGAGACGAACCACGTCCTCGGCATTCACGTGTTGGGCACATACGCATCCGAGATGATCTGGGGCGCATGCGCCGTCCTCGAAACCGAACTGACACTGGACGATCTGCGTCAGCTTGTCGTCCCGCACCCGACAGTATCTGAACTCATCCGCGAAGCTGCCTGGGCTGTCAAAGCCTGAGCGCACCGACGTAACTGATTAGAAGTAGGCGAAAGAAAGAACATGACGAAGTCACTGACAGTTGACCCGGCGAAGGTCCGCGCGTCCGGAAAGATCACCATTCCAGATATTCCGATCAACCAATACACGTTCGACCTTGACACCGAGGTCGGCCGATACGGCAAAGATGGCATGGTGCAGATGCTCCACGACATGATCGCGGTGCGCACATTTGAATCCATGCTTGATTCCATCAAGAAGACCGGCGGATGGCAGGGCGTGGAATACAACCACCGTGGCCCCGCCCACCTGGGAATCGGTCAGGAAGCCGCATACGTCGGCCAGTCCTTTGTGCTGACCCCCGACGATTTCATCTTCGGCTCTCACCGCTCGCACGGTGAGATCCTGTCCAAGTCCTTCTCAGCTGCACGCCAGTACGAGGACGCTGATCTGGAAGCAGTTATGAAGGGCTTCCTCGACGGTGAAACGCTGGGACTGGCCGAAGAAATCGGGTACGAGAACCTGCGTGAGCTGTCCGAAAACTTCATCCTGTTCGGCACGCTGGCGGAGATCTTCGCCCGTAAGGCTGGCTTCAACCGCGGCATGGGCGGCTCGATGCACGCCTTCTTCCAGCCTTTCGGTTCCATGCCGAACAACGCCATTGTTGGCGGCTCGGCACCCATTGCTACGGGCGCAGCGCTCTACAAGCGCATTAACCGCAAGCCCGGCATCGTGGTGGCCAACGTCGGTGACGCAGCCCTGGGCTGTGGCCCGGTATGGGAAGCCATCCAGCTGGCATCGATGGATCAGTACCGCACGCTGTGGCGCGAAGAAGACGGCGGCAACCCGCCGATCATGTACAACTTCTTCAACAACTTCTACGGAATGGGCGGCCAGACCTCCGGCGAAACAATGGGATACGACGTTTTGGCCCGCGTTGGCGCAGGTGTCAACCCCGAAGCCATGCACGCCGAACGCGTCGACGGCATTAACCCGCTGGCCGTTGCAGATGCCGTCACGCGCAAGAAGAAGATCCTGGAAGAAGGTCGCGGACCTGTCCTCATGGACACCCTGACCTACCGCTTCTCAGGCCACTCCCCGTCCGACGCTTCCAGCTATCGCGACAAGGCTGAAGTGGATCTGTGGGAGGAAGTCGACTGCATCAAGACCTACTCTGAGCTGCTCATCTCCAACGGCCTGGTCTCCCAGGGCGACATCGATGACTTCTCCGCGAAGTTCACCGAGAAGCTCACCAAGGTGCTGGTGCTGGCATCCGACGATGAGAAGTGTCCGCGTGTGGGACCCGAGTACGTCGAAAACGCCATGTTCTCCAACACGCCCACCGAGGCAATGGAGGAGGGCGAATCTGAAATCACCCTCGAGGACAACCCGCGTATCAAGGCTTTGTCCAAGAAGATCCGCTCTTCGCGCGACGAGAACGGCAAGCCCGTCTCGAAGATGAAGATGTTCCAGTTCCGTGACGCCCTGTTCGAAGCCATGATTCATCGCTTCTCCGTCGATCCGACGATGGCGGCATGGGGCGAAGAGAACCGCGACTGGGGTGGCGCATTCGCCGTCTACCGTGGCCTGACCGAAGCACTGCCGTACCGTCGCCTGTTCAACTCGCCGATTTCGGAAGCAGCGATTGTCGGTGCCGGTGTTGGGTACGCGATCTGTGGTGGCCGCGCTGTTGCAGAACTCATGTACTGCGACTTCCTGGGCCGCTCCGGTGACGAAGTGTTCAACCAGATGGCCAAGTGGCAGGCAATGGCCGCGGGCCTGATCAAGATGCCACTGGTGCTGCGCGTGTCTGTCGGCAACAAGTACGGTGCGCAGCACTCACAGGACTGGACAGCTCTGACCGCTCACATCCCTGGCCTGAAGGTATACTTCCCGGCCACGCCAACCGACGCAAAGGGCATGTTGAATCTGGCGCTGCACGGCACGGATCCCGTGGTCTTCTTCGAATCCCAGCAGCTGTACGACAAGGGCGAAGACTTCGAAGAGGGGGGCGTGCCCGAGGGCTACTACGAAACACCTGAAGGTGAGCCCGCCATCCGCCGCGAAGGCAAGGACATCACCATTGCAACCCTGGGCGCAACGCTCTACCGTGCGCTTGAAGCAGCCGACATTCTGGAAGAAAAGTACGGCATGTCCGCTGAGGTCATCGACCTGCGCTTCGTCTGCCCACTGAACTACGACAAGCTGATCGAATCAGTGAAGAAGACAGGCCGCCTGCTGCTGAGCTCGGACGCGTGTGAACGCGGCTCGGTGCTGCAGGACGTCGCACAGAACGTGCAGTCACTGGCCTTCGACGCACTTGACGCACCGGTGACCATCGTGGGATCGCGCAACACCGTGATCCCGGCTGCTGAGCTGGAAAAGACCTTCTTCCCGCAGCCTGAATGGATGATCGATGCCATTCACGAGCGCATTGTTCCACTGCCGGGACACACCCCCACCACCAACCAGACTGAGGGTGAACTGGCACGTCGTAACCGCCTCGGAATCTGAGACATGCGGTGAGGCGGCAAAAAGGCTGCTGCCGCCTCACCGCCGTATCCCACCCGCAGCCACAACATATCCAACGGCCACGGTGCTCACTGAGCGATGCCGTGAGCACCTGGCCGACAACGAACCCAGCAGAGGAAATATGAGCGTTCCAGTTACTAACGATGTCAGCCTCTCTCAGAGTGAACGCCTCGATGCTTTGCGTGAGGGCGCCGCACACTTCACGTTCCCTGCGTGGGCGCCAGAATCCAACAACCACATCCACACGTGCTACTCCTTCAGCCCGTACACACCGACCCATGCTGCACTGCGAGCCAGGCAGGCAGGGCTGCGGGTTGTTGGGTCCGTTGACCACGACTCGATCGCTGCCGCCCCGGAAATGAGCGAGGCTTGCCGTATCCTGTCGATGGGTTCGGTGACCGGCTTTGAAATCCGCGCGTTCTTCGACGATACGCCCGATGGCCCGTTTGCATCGCGCAAACTCAACAACCCCGATTCAGCGGGTATGGCCTACCTGACCGTCCAGGGAGTTCCGGCGCCGTCCCGTGAAAAGGCCGATCAGTGGCTTGCACCCAAGCGAGTGGCACGCCTGCAGCGCACCCTCGAAATGGCCGAACGTGCCAACAAGATTTTGGCCGGCCTGAATCTGACTCCCTTCGATCCACAGCGCGACATGGTGGATCACTCCCAATATGCCAACGGCGGCGGAATCACGGAACGCCACTTGCTTGCAGCGATGGCGCGCGCACTGATCAACGGTTTCGGCAGGGGACAGGCTCTGCTTGACGGCTTGGCGACCATGAATGTGGAGGTGCCGGCCCCCCTCGTCGATCGACTGGGAGACGAGGCCAATCCGTACCTGATGTACGACCTGCTCGGCCTGCTCAAATCTGAATACCTGCAGCAGATCTACATTCAGCCTTCTCACGAGGAATGCCCGACCGCCCGCGAGGTCGTCGCCTTTGCTGATTCGATCGGCGCGATCGCGACCTACGCTTACCTGGGAGACGTGTCAGCCTCACCGACAGGAGACAAGAAGGCGGAGAAGTTTGAAGACTCCTTCCTTGATGAGCTGTTCGAAGCTTTGGAGGAACGCGGGTTCAGGGCAGTGACCTACATGCCGCCACGCAATACCGATGAGCAGCTTGCCCGGATTCATGAACTGGCCACGCAGCATGGCATGCTGGAAATCTCCGGTGTGGACATCAACCAGCCGCGCCAATCCTTCAACTGCCCTGAGCTGCGCAGAGAGGAATTTGCCGGACTCAACCAGGCGACCTGGGCACTCGTGGCGCACGAAGCACTCACCAGTGTGGACCCGCAGCTGCACCTGCTGGGATCAGGTCGACTGAGCCCGCAGGACCTGGTGGCCCGCATCGAACAATACGCGCCGCTTGGCCGCGAATACGCCGACGGGACGCCCGCCGAGGACATAGCTTCACGCCTGACGGCGTGATCACAGACTTACCCAAGACCCAAGTGATGTGGAGGAATGAAAGATGAGCGTTGCACCTATCGTGCGCGGAGTGTTTCTGCGCGCACTAGGTCGACCGGTTCTGGTCAGCCGCAGCGACAAGGAAGCAACGATCACGCTGCCTGCAGACGAAGACAGCCTGATCCAGATGAATGACTCGGAGGTGAACGAGCTTCTGGGCGGCGTGAACCTACCGGTCACCGTCAGATGCGGAGACGACATCTTCGAGGTCACCGAAACAGGTAAACGCGGTGAACGCGAGATCTCCGGCAGGATTGCCGTCGTAACGGGCGGTGCGCAGGGCTTCGGAGCTGAAATCGCACGCGGCCTGATCGACCAGGGCTGCTTCGTTTTCATTGCTGACCTCAACGAAGAAGGCGCCCGCGCCAAGGCCGAAGAACTTGGCGAACACGCATGGCCGATCACGGTAGACGTGTCCAACGAGGAATCAGTGGCAGCGATGGCTGAGGAAATTGAGCGCGTGGCCGGCGGGCTTGACCTGGTGGTCTCCAACGCCGGAATCGTGCGCGCAGGAAGCGTCCTGACGCAGGACCCGTCGGCATTCCGCCTGTCCACGAACATCAACTACAT
Source organism: Pauljensenia sp. C0170B4 (assembly GCF_056590235.1). NCBI lineage: Bacteria > Bacillati > Actinomycetota > Actinomycetes > Actinomycetales > Actinomycetaceae > Pauljensenia > Pauljensenia sp. C0170B4. The sequence continues at coordinate 146,576 of NZ_JBWPVS010000001.1, forward strand.
TGCGTTCTTCCTGGTCACTCAGGCGTGCGGCAATCTTCTGGCCCGCCAGCACAAGGCTGCACCCCAGTGGCTGACTGACATCATCCAGGTCAACTCCAAGTCCGGCCTGGAAGGATCCAACAAGAACGCCGCCTATGCCGGGTCGAAGTTCGGTGGCCTCGGACTGGTGCAGTCCTTCGCCCTCGAACTGGTCGCCCACGGCATCAAAGTCAACGCTGTGTGCCCGGGCAACTTCCTCGACGGACCACTGTGGTCAGACCCTGATCGCGGACTGTTCGTCCAGTACCTCAACTCAGGGAAGGTACCAGGCGCAAAGACCGTTGCCGATGTGAAGGAATACTACGAAGCGAAGGTGCCGATGCACCGCGGCGCACAGGGCATCGACGTTTTGCGCGCCATCTACTACATCGTTGAGCAAGCCTATGAAACTGGCCAGGCGGTGCCCGTCACCGGCGGTCAGGTCATGATGAATTAACAGGGCCACAGGCCGAAAGGAACACATTTCAATGTCCACTCAGACAACAACTGCAGTGCGTATCCACGGAGTGGAGGACCTCCGCCTGGAAACGTTCGACCTGCCTGAAATCGGTGAGGACGAAATCCTCGCTGAAGTCACGTCAGACTCGATCTGCATGTCCACCAACAAGCTCGCACACCAGGGCGAGGCGCACAAACGCGTGCGCGGATCGCTGGCGGAAACCCCGACAATGGTCGGGCACGAATTCTGCGGAACGATCAAGAAGGTCGGCTCCAAGTGGGCTGACCAGTTCACACCCGGCATGAAGTTCGCCATCCAGCCCGCCCTGAACTACAAGGGAACGCTGTGGGCACCGGGATACTCCTACCAGTACATCGGCGGCGACGCGACCTACGTCGTGATCCCCAGCGAGGTCATGGAGTCCAACTGCCTGTTCGAATACAAGGAAGACAGCTTCTTCACCGGCTCCCTGACCGAGCCGTACTCGTGCGTCATCGGCGCATTCAAGGCGCAGTACCACATGAAGCCGAACGACTACACGCACTACATGGGTATTCGCGAGGGCGGCACACTGGCCATGCTCGCATCCGTCGGCCCGATGGGACTGGCCGGCCTGGACGTGGCACTGCATCAGGAGCGCAAGCCGCGCCGTATCGTCGTCACCGACATTGCACAGGATCGCCTCGATCGTGCAGCCGCGCTGCTGACCGTTGAAGATGCGAAGAAGAACGGCATCGAGCTTCACTACGTCAACACCGGCGACATGGAGGATCCGGTCGCGGAGCTGACAAAGATCAACGAGGGCGAACTGTTTGATGACGTCTTCGTGTTCGCTCCGGTGCGTCCGGTCGTGGAGCTCGGCTCGAAGCTACTGGCTCGCGAAGGCTGCATGAACTTCTTCGCCGGCCCGCCGCGTAACGATTTTGAGGCGACGATCAACTTCTACGATATCCACTACTCAGGTCACCACTACGTGGCCACAACCGGTGGCACGTACGAGGACGTCGCTGATGCGATCGATATGTTTGAATCAGGCAAGCTGAACCCGGCCGTCCTGGTCACCCACATCGGTGGTCTGAACGTGGTCGAGGAAACGACGCTGAATCTGCCGAACATTCCCGGTGGCAAGAAGCTGATCTACACCCACAAGAGGCTGGATCTGGTCGCAATTGACGACTTCGCTGAGCGCGGCAAGACGGATCCGTTCTATGCGGAGCTGGATCGCCTGTGCAAGGCGAACAACGGTCTGTGGAACAAGCAGGCTGAAGAATACCTCCTGGAGCACGCGCCGTCGATTGACGAGTAGCATCGCCGCGCGTCATAGGTCGCCCTCGTTCATTGTGATGGACGAGGGCGACCCATAATCGCTTCTGTAGATCCTGCTCACACGATGTGAGAAGAACGCTGCCGCCCTGATAGCCTAATTTTCATGACACGCGGGATGACAGTTGCGATACAGGGAGAGGCCGGATCGAATTCCGAAGTGGGTGCTCTCCAACTCTTTCCGGACGCAACGATTGCGCCCTGCGAGACGTTTACCGCCGCTTTCGATGCGGTGCACGACCAGGCAGCTGATGTAGCAGTAATACCGGTGGAAAACTCCTCGGCCGGTCGCGTCGCAGACCCGCACCAGCTGCTGCCCAACTCTGGCCTGTACATCACCCGTGAACTGTTTCTGCCGATCCACTTCGATCTGGTGGCACCCCAGGGTGCGACACTGGAGTCGATCCGCTCCGTGCGCTCCCACGTCCACGCATTCGGCCAGTGTACGAAACTGTTTGCCAACTGGAAGTGGACGCGCCACATCAGTGCCGATACGGCAGGGGCTGCGCGTGAAGTTGCGATGATGGGGAACCGATCCGTAGCGGCATTGGCTCCCTCGGGAATTGCAGACAAATTCGATCTGGCGGTGCTGCAAAGCCATGTCGAAGACAACGACAACAATGCGACGCGATTCCTTGTCCTGTCGCCCAAGCCAGAGGTGAGCCAGACACGGCCAGCCATCACAACGGTTCTGTTTCGCACCAAGAACGTGCCTGCCGCGCTGTACAAATGCCTGGGCGGATTCGCGACGAACTCGGTGAACATGACAAAGCTGGAAAGCTACCAGCTGGGGGGCTCTTTCTGCGCCACGCAGTTTTATGTCGACCTCGATGGGCACATGGAGGATCCAAACGTCAAGCGTGCCCTCGATGAACTGCACTTCTACGTCGCGGACATGAAAGTCATGGGCTGCTACCCGGCGGACCCCTACCGCGAGGAACTGGCGTAGTTCCCTATCGTTGCGGCTGTCTCGGGCCTTCATCTGCGCCTTGTAACCTTTCCTTTTCATGATCGGCGAGGAACATGAAAAGAAAATAGTCAGAACTATTGACTGACAGTCAATTCTCCATTTAATGTAGTAACGCCTGAGTTCCTCCGAGACGAGAGATTGACAGTTCGATGGCTGACTTGGAATTCGACCGCGCTGCCGTTGGTGTGAGCGCGAAGAAAGATTGGACCGATTCTGAAGAATTCGGGAGAATCGGTGCTGTTGCCAGACAGATTTCCATAGTGGGAATTGCGAAGAATCTGCCAGAAGGCCCAAACGAAGGTGTTCAATCCCTGCGCGATGCAGTGAGGAACTATCGCGATGGCATGAAGGACGTGATCTTTGAATTTTCGGATGCCTGCGCTGTTCTGGGATCAGGTCAGGAAAAAGCAATTGCCAACTATGACAAAACTGAAGCGGCGAATGGAAATCTCTTCATACGAGATGTCCGCGAAGGTATCGCAGTGCTGAGTGAAAGGTTGGGGGGCTGACTATGGCTGGTGCTGATGAACTGCCCACCCCGCCTGATATCCAGGCAGGCGCGAACGCGTATGCCGACGATTTCGAGATGGTGAGTAAACGTATCGCGAACACCCAAATCGCATCTGGAGCAGATCAGGTGCCGGGCTGGGAAGGCCAGGCTGCTCAAAAGTACTGTTCGGAAGCTCAATCACTGTCGACACACGTCTCCACATTGGCTAAATCATTTTCAAAGCCTGTGAATTCACTACGGGACTGGGCTCACACTGTAGGCGAAGCCATCCGCAAGGTTGAGCGGTGGCAGCAGGAATGGGATGACGCTGAAGCAGAAGCTACGCAGAGAATCAACGCGCTCAATGCCGACAGAGACGCCCGACAAAACACAAACAATCCGATGGATCGTCTTGAGTACGGCCGGAGCCATGGAGAGATCATTGAGTCAAAAGATATTCAGCAGACTCGTCTGAGAGAATCTTATAAAAATGAGATGGAAAGACTGGATAGTGAGGCGTCAGCTACTGCGTCCGCTTTAACCGGATCAATCAATTCAATCGTATCGGCTGCTGATCGCAAGGGTGGGCGAGACTCGATAGGAAAGAGCCTATTCGACGACATGCCGCTGGTAGATGGCCAGGCCGAATGGGAATACTGTCAGGGCATAGCGGACGACGCTGCTGATCTTCTTGATATGTCTTCCCCGGATCTCATTGAAAACATCAAGGAATTCAATAAGAAATACGCCGACGATCTGGATAACCCGTTCTTTGCCAATGCGCTGGCCGAACGGGTACCTCCTGAGGATATGGCCCGGTTTGTGGCGAGGATGGGGGATTTCAAGGGACAGATTGTTGATCCAGGGACCCATGAAATTGACACCGATTTCGATAAAGCAATCGAAAATGTGACGCGTTCGCTGGGAACAGCCATGGTTCTGTCAACTGGGGGAATGAATGGTGATCCTGCTTACCAGAGCGCTCAGAACAGTTTCAATGTGGTGCAAGACGGCCTGATGGCATCTGATGGACAGCATTATTCCGCTGTTCAGGAGCATAATCTGGATGGCTTGAAGGAGTTTGGCCGCACGCTTGTCGACTCTTTCGGAGAACCTGTAGACCCCAATTTCGCGGGGATGACTGGAACTCATTATGGCTATGAATATGTTGGGCATATGCTCGGCGTAGCGTCAGAAAATGAAAACATTTCACTTGGTGGAGGATTCGTCGACGATTACAACGGGAAAGATTCGATAGCTCGCGACATTATCACCTGGGATAATGAGCATCCTGAGTTGCGACAAAACGCTTTCCCGTACTCTTCATGGATTGGCTCGCACATGCCTGGAGGCAGCTACGGTGCCTACGGCTGGACACTTGATCCTGTCACCTCCATGATGAAATTGATGGATATGCCCGACTCTTTTGCCGATGGGACACCGGATTCTTTGTCTGCCGCAGAAACTGACCGCGCAGATGGTGTGCGTAACCTGCTTGCCAGTAATACTGATTTTGATGTTGACGGCGGGACGATGTCGATGACGGAGTACCTGACAGGCCACCGCACTGTTCCTGATATCTTCAGCGGGTGGACTGATCAGGGAGATGCATTTGGTGAGGTCATTGCGCAAAATGCGATGCCTGTTGACAAGCCTGACGTCTCTCCCGCCGATCCAGCGTATGCAGAATGGGCGGATCGTGAGAAGAAGTCTGCGCAAATCACCATGGACTTTGTTCAGGGGTATCAAGATGGCCTGCAGGACTTTGGAGAATCACGAGGCGAAAATCGCTTCGGCATGATGAACAGTCAACTGAGAAGCTGGGCTGGCGTCGCGCTTGCGCCTCGAGTTGATAATCTTCTGTCCGAAATCGGTTCTGGGTCGAGTGCTGAAAACACCGTAGCGGAAATGGGTCTGAATGATGATCGGGCATCGTTTGCGTTCTCTAAAGGTCTCAGGAAATCGCTTCTGGGTGAGAAGAGCCTGCTGACTGATTTGGCATTTGATCATCCGGTAAAAATGGATGACGGTTCGTACATCGGTGGACGCGGACCCGCAATTGATAATCTGCGACTTTCGGCAATTGAGAAATTCCAGGAAGACGTCGATGGTTCGTCGCCGACAACAGCAGGCGTACAAAACATTGCTCAAAAATGGGCGCCCGGTTTCAATCAATTGTTCGGTGCGCACGGAGCCGCAGACGGGGCTCATGCCGAATGGTTTGACGAAACCAACAAACGCTGGCGAGAGCTCGCTGAGGGCGGCCTTGGTGCAGCAGGACTGCCGGGCAAAATTCCCGGCGCCGGCAAAGTTACGCAGTTTATCGCGGGTCAGGCACTCGGTGCCGGAACTGACATGGCTCTTGACCAATTTCTGCCGACCGATCACGCTGAACTGGCGCAGGCCTCACGCATTAAAGATCAGGACGTTGCGCGTACTTTGATGGCTCAGTCGTTGTACTCACGTTATGGCGAATCGGAAGTCATGGGCGCGCCAGTTATGGGCAAACAGACTGCTGGGAGCTTTTTGAGCACTCGCTCTGGTGCCGATCTGGACGACTATTACAATTCTGATGGGACGTTGAAAGACTATGAGGATCTTTCACCGGAACAACGCTCGGCTTTCCAGAATTTCATCAACAATAATGAGAATACTGCGAATATTGAGCACGAAGTCAATTCGGTGTTCAATGACACTCAGCAAAATGAAAAGAACGCGCAAGGCGGGAACTAAGGACTCATTGAATCGCATGGAAGGCTGTTGAAAGATGAGGAGACTGTGGCGGTATGCACTGGTCACCATTGGACTTGTTTCACTGGGGCACTTGAACGGATGCGCCGTCACGTTGGGGCAGTCGGAATCATCGATGTCGGATTCGACGCAGTGCATGCAATCTTCCGATGATGACCAATCCAAGGAGGTCAGCACCATGAATATTGACTTGCCCAGCGGGTGGGTCATCCGTGAAACTCCGGATAATCCGACAGTGGATTATCGGATTGAAGCGTCCACTGATCCGGCTTCAAACGCAACGGCCGAAGTTGTGCGCTACCACATTTTCGACTGGGGCGACATCGATACAAAAGAACCTCGCTCTGATCCGATGGAACTGATTCCAGATCCTGCTGACATGCGAGACGACAGAATCAAACTCGCTGAGGAGAACTCTCGCGTGTCCAACACTGAGGCATTGCCTGATCGGAGTATCGACGGCTGCCAGGCCACGGGACTGACTTTCGTTGCGGATGAGGATGAGGGTGCTGTCGAGACCATGATTGTGTACGTGGCTCGACCTGATGGCATGTGGGTGATGACCCTTCGAAGTGCGCCGAACGAGGCGCTGCCGCACGAACTCGTGTCCGCCCTCGACACCGTGACGTGGAGCTGAACGCGCGGCACAGACAACCAGAACCGATCATCTGGCTCCATCGCAGGTGATGTGCCCAACGATCGCCGGAATGAGCAGTTTTTTCGTGTATTGTCTCGTTCAGCATCGTTGTAGGCAACAATCGAGGGAAACATGAGCGCAGACACTCACGCGGTGAACGAGACACAGTGGTCCATTGAACGACGAGTGACCGTATGGTGCATCCATGCTTTCACCATGAGCGGTCTGCTCTGGGCACTGCTGGCAGTCGACTCACTGCGCTCGGGCCACATCAAGATGATGTGGCTGTGGCTGGGAATTGCGCTGATTGTGGATGCTGTTGACGGGCCAATGTCACGCGCGGCTGACGTGACGAAAGTGGTCCCGTGGTTCTCTGGCGTGATGATGGATAACGTCGTGGACTATTTGACGTGGACATTCATTCCAGCGATGTTCATGTTCCTTTACATTCCGCTTGGGCCGGGCAAATGGCCAATCCTTGCTGCAGCACTGGTCCTCGGCTCGTCCATGTTCTGCTACGCCAACACGAAGATGAAGTCCTCGGACTGGTATTTTGTAGGGTTCCCGGCAGCGTGGAACGTCGTCGCTATTATCATGTGGTTGTTCGCGACGCCCTCGTGGTTCAACTGGCTGATCGTCGTGATTTTCTCCGTGTTGGCCGTCATTCCGTTCAAGTGGATCCACCCCTTCAGAGTCACTCATCTGCGCATCTTCAACGCCACGGCTGCCGCCTTGTGGGTCGTGACAACTGCGGTAATGGTGGCGTTGTACCCGGCTCGCCCGCTGTGGCTCATGATCGTGTGGCTCGTGGCTGGCGTGTGGCTGATGGTCGTCAGCGCAGAACGTACCGTACGAGGGCGCCCCTCCAAACGCCACGTGTCCTAATCAGGCTCGATGCTGGAGAGCTGGCGATTGGCACGCCGGTCCAGCCAGTACTTGAAACCTTCGAGCACGAAGGCAGAGGCAATCAGTAGTGCAATGATGACGATGACGTATCCCGGGTAGTTTCTGCCGTTAAGCCCGAAGTACACATAGGGTGCGACGAAGGTAATGACGGTGACGGCCAGTCCTGCCATGCGTTTGAGGAAATGCGCGGCCGTCACCATCGTGAGCACGCCCCATGTGTAGGGAATCGCCGTCGTCAGGTCGATGAGCCACAACAACAGAAGCGAGCCGTGGAATTCGCGCACATACGACACGGGCAACACGCGCAGCGCCGAGTAGATCAGCACAACCGCGTAAGCCAGGAACTTCGGATTCGTCAGTATTCGCGTGACCATGAAACGGTGTTGTAGGCGGATACCTGCCTGCGTGAGGCCGCGGTAAGTGGAAGCTGAAACCAAAAGTGCATCCAGGCCGGTGAGGGCATGGTGAAGGAACGCCAGGTCCTCAGGTCTGCCTCGTTCCAGAAGGAATGGGATTAACAGACGCGGGGCTACGCCGATGGGCTGGCATTGCTGCCCCTCGTAGGTCTGCATGGGTCCGAGCTCGTGGAGCAGGTCGGGGGCCAGCCACTGTTCCCAGTGCGCGCGATCGGTGGGCGTCATCATCAAAAGCCAGAGCCGTTCGCGTTTGCGTACCGAGTCACGCAGCGTGACCTGCAGTTCGCGGATATTGTCAGGGCGAGTGGGATCAATGACGCGGGAGAATTCGCGGACGTGGCGATCCCGCAGGTCGCCTGTGCGTTCGACACCTGCAGCTTCGCGCACGGACACCGGGTCGAGGCTGATGTCGCTGGCGAATGAGATTCCCAGAAGAAGATGCACCTACCCACAGTACATGTCGAGACCTCTCGCGCGGCAAAAGGTGCGCCGGTAGTGACGTATCTGCAAGGCTGAGGTGTTGGAGGTAAGCAGACGCGATGTGCAGAAGCACTGAGGGGCCGGTCAGCAGACCGGCCCCTCAGGCATCCCATCAACACAGTGCGAGTCTAATCGAGAAACAGCTCCCTTAAAACAGTCGCTATAGAACCTCGTTGGCTCGATGGTGTCAACACTACGGGCCCTACCTTGGAATAGCTTTGAGCGAACCTTAAAAATCCCTGTGAATTTTGGTCCTGTGGTGAGGTCCTCAACTCAGGATCGGACGGTCGCGGGGCAGGAAGACAAAGAATCGGGAGAAGCAGACGGTGTGGGCGAATCCGAGGGCGCCGCCTCCTCCGGCGGGCAGTGACTGGCCAGGAACTCCAGCACCGCGATCGCGCCAGCCTTCGACAGTGGCTCGTTACCGTTGCCGCACTTGGGAGACTGCACGCACGACGGGCACCCGTCCGAACACAGACACTCCTGCAGGCGCGTCACAGTTGCCTGCACCCACCGCGCAGCATGCGCACACCCGTACATCGCGTAACCAGCGCCGCCGCGATAGGCATCGAACACAAAGACGGTAGGCGCGTCAGTGTCCTCGTGCAGCGCGGTCGACAACCCGCCCAAATCCCAGCGGTCACAGGTCGCCAGCAGCGGTAGCAGTGCAATCATCGCGTGCTCAGCGCCATGCAAAGCGCCCGGCAGTTCAGCTTGCGTCAGGCCAATGCTGCGCAGCGCACCGGGAGTTAGAGTGAACCACACGCCTACAGTCTCCAGCGTGTGGGACGGCAACGACAGCTCGCGGTTACGGATGAATTCCAGGCCCGGAAGTCGAAGCAGGTCGTAGTCAGTGACTCTAGTGGTGACGTCAACCTCGCCGGTGTGCCACGTGACCGCGCCATCTGCACTGTGCCACTCCTGGGATGTACTTACGATGGAGACAGCAACGTGTTGTTTCGCGCGGGTGCGCAGCTGCGTTGAGACAGGTTCGACGAGGGCGACCCGTCCGCCGTCACCAGGTGACAGCGGTGCCAGGCTCAGTACGTGATAGGTGCGCCCTTGATGCAGGTAGATGGCATCTGGAAAAACCTGAGCGTCGGCGGATCCCTCGTCGACTGTGCCGATGACGGTGCCGGTGGCCTGATCGATGATCTGGACTTCGCCGCCGCCCCCTCGTAAATCGGTCAGATCAGCTGCGCGGTCGCCGCGCGTGACATCCCAGTACCACCCTGCCGGGCGGCGCACCAAAAGCCCCTGATCAGCCAGGTCATCGAACATAGAGGTGTCACCGTCAGGCAGACCGAAGCAAGCGGCATCGTCAGCGGTCAGCGGCAGCTCCTGAGCGGCGGCACACAGGTGAGGCGCCAGGACCCACGGATTGAGCGGATCAATGACCGCGGCTTCAACCTCCCGGGTGAGTTCGTCGGGGTGATGGATGATGTAGGAGTCGAGCGGATTGTCGCTGGCGATGAGGATCGAAAGGCCGCGCGCTCCGGCCCGACCGGCACGGCCCACCTGCTGCCACAAGGATGCGCGCGTACCCGGCCAGCCGACAGTAATGGTCGCGTCCAGTCCGGACACGTCCATGCCCAGTTCCAGTGCATTTGTCGTGGCGACCGCCCTCAGCTGCCCAGACCGCAAAGAACGTTCCAATGCTCGGCGCTCTTCAGGCAGATATCCGCCCCGGTAGGAGGCAACGGACCCAACCAGCGGAGACAATGAGGCAGACAGTATGTCGCGCACATGCGCCGCCAGGGTTTCAGCTCCCACGCGTGAGCGCACGAATGCCAGGAGACGAGCGCCACGCTCCACCAAAGCAGCGATGAGCGAGGCAGCCTCGGACGTGGCGCTGATACGCCACGTGGACGGTGCCTTCTCCAGCACGACCGGCTCATTGTCAGCCAGCGCGTCCAGGAATGCGTCAATGGGGATATTGTCCGGATTGGGGCGCAACGCAGGCTGCCACAGTATGAGCTGATGCTCACCGGCAGGTGAGCCGTCCTCGGTAATGGCGCAGATGTCCTCACGCCCCGTCATCTGACGGGCGACATCGTGAGGGTCACGCACAGTGGCGGACAACATGATGACGGTGGGGTTCGCACCCAGGTGGCGGGCAATACGCAGCAGGCGGCGAATGACCAGGGCAATGTGGGAGCCAGTCATGCCGCGCCAGTAGTGCAGCTCATCGATGACGATGTAACGCAGGGAAGCCAGCAGTCGTGTCCACCGCTGATGACCAGGCAGCATGACGAAATGCAGGTAATCAGGATTGGTCAAGACGATGTCGGCATGAGCGCGCGCCCAGTCCTTCGCCTCGCGTGGTGTATCACCATCCGCCGTACTCACGCGCACTCCCCACTGCGTGCCCTGCGCCGTGTTGATCCACTTGTGCAGTGCGCTCAACTGGTCGGCGGCAAGCGCCTTCGTGGGGGACAGGTACAACAGTGTGGGCCGGTGGTGCACTTCGGAGATACGCGCCGGCCTGTCGGATGCGGCGTGGTCGGCCAGATCGGACAGAATCGGCACCCATGCGACCAAAGACTTCCCGGAGCCAGTCCCGGTGGCGACAACTGTGTCCTGTCCGGCGTGCACGGCGTCCAGTGCGCGCCGCTGGTGCTCCCACACGTGCTCGATACCCAGGTCAGCGCCTGCGTGTGTGACGGAGGGGTTGATCCACCCAGGCCACGGTGCGGTGCGTGCCGGTCGTGCAGGAATGCTGTGAACGTGAACCAGCCGATCGTCACGCGCACCAATGCGCTCCAGCATCGCAAGAAGGTCGTCGATGCCCGCGCTCAGGGACGAGGGCGCCCTCGTCGAACCGGCACCTGCGACATCAGCCATTGGGACACGACGTATGGGTGAACGCTTGACGCATGTAGGCGATGGCTTCGAGGCCGGCGCTCACCCCTGCTGCGAGGTTGTCGGACAATTGAGCGTCCGTGAGGCCGCACTGCGTGTCAACGGTAAAGTCAGCGCACACCTGGACGTGGTGATCGGGGCTGTTCATCGTGTAGACGGTGGGAATGAACTTTTCACGATTCCACCAGTCGGATGCGGCAAAGAGCTGCTTCTTGCACCGATCAGGCTGCGCATCGGTATCCCACACCGCGCGAACACACAGGAAACGCTCGCTCGCATCGAAGGAGAAGAGGAAAGGAACCTCCTCGATCACTACTCCGGCTGCCTGATCTTTGACGAGGACACCCAGCTCGTATGTCAACGCGTGGGCGCAGCTGATGACGCGATCCAGGCTGACCGGTGTGGGGCGCTCGGAATCCGCTGAATCAGGCACTGAATGCAGCGACGTGTTCATTGTGCCTCCTCCTCGCGTTCCCATGTAATGAATTCGGGCAGTGTTGCCTCCAGATCGTGGAAGAACGACATGGTCATCGCCATCGAGGTTTCGTAGAACGTGGAGAGCTGCTGGTCAGTCAGACCTGCTGACGTGAGGATGGCGCATTCGGTGTGGAGGCCGAAACTCGTCTGATCTTCCAGGGGCGCCAGGTAAGCCTTGGGTGCCGTACGCATCGAATTGCAGGCTTCGATTTCACATTCGAGTGCGTAGAACTGAGCGTCGTTGCGTGCGATGCCTCGCCAGATGCCCCGCATGATCAGCACATTCGGATACGTCGCATCCCACAGGTAAATCGCGTTCGGGGTGGGAACGACGAGTTGGTTGTTTTCCCAGTCATCAAAATGCACGTGATTGCCCGCAAGCAATGTGCGTATGCGCTGGACATCAATGGGACGGGACAACGCAACCATGACGACCTCCTCTGGCTCAGGACGAGTGGCGGATACGTGGAAAAGTGGGCGCACTGGCATTGCCAACACCCTATGACACGTCATCGCTTTCAGCGCGCTGAGATGTCGGGGCCGTAGTGGCTGGCGGCTGGCTTACGCCGTCAATGAAGTCCAGAGCCTGTCTGCCGCCCTTGAGCCCGACATTGACATTGGTTCGAAGCTGCGCATCTGACAGGCCGTGTGCTGTTGAGACGCGTAGGCGGGTAAAGACGAAGGAACGATCCTGAGCATCGGTCTGGACAAACGCCGTGGGTGTCACCCGCTGCGCATTCCACTGGTTGGCTCGTTCAATTAACGTGCCAGCCTGGCGCGAAAAGAGGCGTGTGATCAGGCGCGCAGCACTGACAGTCAGCCACGGATCGTCGCCCTCGGAAAGGGAGACGAAAAACAGGTCACTGCCAAGTCTGACCTGAAGCTGTGTCGGGTTGGATGCGGAGGGACGCGGATGTGTGCCCACGTCGCGCAGTGCGCGCTCAATGCGATCCAGGTCGACAGGAAGAATTGCAGGTGCGTCAGACATGGTCAGCGATCCTCCTCGTGCGGCGCGTCCACATCCCAGGTCACCATGTCCGGCAATTGGCGTTCGAGGGCGTGCAGAACTTCAGCAATGGATGCCACCGAGCGCGTGATGAACCCGGTCAGCTGTTCGTCGCTGGCGCCGTCCGCAATGATGAGGGTCGTCTCGGCTACGAGCTGGTATCCCTCATCGTCAGCCAGTGGCACGATAAAGAGCTTGGGGCTGAACTCGACTGGATTGATCTTGGCGGCTACCAGTTCAAGTTCGGTGCGGCTGTCTTCATCAGGAGCTTCACCGCGCCAGTGAGCGCGGATACGGAAGAAATCAGGGTGGGACAGATCCCAGGAGTAGAACGCGTTTTGTTCCAGGCTGGTGAACACTGCGTCATCGGTTGAGGAGGGGCGGAAATCGACATGAAGATCCGTCAGAGTCCGGTCCAGTCGGGTCGATGTGACGGGCGACGTCTGTGATGGTGACACGCTCATCCCTCCCTTGTCAGCTGCCGATGCATTTTCATCATATGCGCTTATCGTGCCGTTTCCTGAGCGAGGTGCCCAGGCCTCATTTTCTTCATCCTACGTGAGGGAAAAGAGGGCGGCAGAACTTCGTTGCGAAGAGCCGCAAGATCCTACATGTCTAGACGAGTGTGACTCGCGCGCTTGGGCGGCGCGCGGCCGTGAAACCGTGCTCGGAAGTTGGCGCATCATGGAATACAGTTTCTATCGGGAATGCTCAACACGAACCGAGGAGTAAGCGAGATGGCCATGCCTGACGAGCCTCGCCCTGACGTGCGGCAGGTGCCCGAAGATGGTGCTGGTCAGCGCGCAGCCGGACCACCGGCCTCATCCACATCGCCGTCCGCGTCCTACCAAATCGGGCCATCATCTCGCCCGGCGCAGCAGTGGGCCGCCCGCCCGGATGGATACAGCGCACGGCTGTTCCGCCGGATTGTGTCAGCCGTGGTGTATATCGTCGTGATCGTGGTGACGATTCGCGGCGCCGTCTTCACGGCAGTTGGGCAGGCCTGGGATACGGCATTGATGGAAACGCTGGCCACGTGGCGCCCCACTGTTGCGCCGGTGGGCCGCATCCTGGTTCACCTGGCCTCCTGGCAGGCCGTCGTTGTCATGTGTGTCGTTGTCGCGGTCGTTGCGATTGCGCGCAGGCGGTGGCACCTGGCCGTGCGTGCCGTCATCGTCGTCGTTGCGGCAAATCTGACCACGCAGCTGGTCAAACTCCTGATCGTGCGACCGGATCTGGGATCGTCGATCCACATCGCAAACTCACTGCCCTCCGGTCACACAACGTTTGCCGCATCCATCGCGCTCGCCCTGGTCATCGTGGCGCCTCGATGGGTGCGCACCCCGGCCGCCTACGTCGGGTGGATCTGGACCACGCTCATGGCCATGACCGTCATCATGTACGGCTGGCATCGTCCTTCCGATGTTCTGGTCGCAGTGCTGGTGGCCGGCACATGGGCGCAGCTGCTCGCACCCGTTGAACACCGCAGGCGGCACGGCGTGATGGCGCGGCGCATGTTGTCCTTCTTCTGTGGCTGCGCGATCATCTTCGCGCTCCTCATCGCATGGTATTTCATGCCCAACGTCGACATCGTCTCGCACTTTGCGCCGGGCGCGTGGGACATGGGTTACGCACAGTTCGTTGCCAGTGACCCGGCGCGCACCAGGTGGCTCGCCCTGGCCGTCATGTTCATGCTCAGTGGTGTCGCGGGGGCAGTAATGTGCGAGGTGGACCGCCTGTCGTGGGCACAGCCGCAATCTCGCAACAGTCGGTGAAACAGCGGGCGCGGTCGCCCTCGTCAATGACAACACGCACAAAGTGACCGACGAGGGGGACGCTGTGCAACGCCCACTGGGCGAGATGGGGACTTTCGGCCCATGCTCGACGAGGGAATCATAGCTGACGCATGCGACACGCCGAACCACGACATCTAGTGGGTAGAATTTAAAACGGCAACTAGATATGGTGTTCACGCAACGTCGACAAGGACGACGGCCTGACGCCGCAGCAGCCCGAGTTCGGGCTGTTTTCCCTGTGACGAAACCCCCGACGCGTGGCGGGCTTTCCGCGCGTCGACCCCACATCAAGGCAGAGGAGACTGAACCGTGCGCTATGACGTAGATGCCATCAGCACAATTGATGAATACCTGGAACGCTCCGACTGGCGCGTCAATGCGAACGCAAACCAGGGGTACTCCCTGGGCGGTTTGATCCTCAACGCCTCCGGCAAGATGGTCGCAAACTACTGGCTGGAAAAGATCTATTCACCGGAAGCCGGTGAAGCGCACCGCTCGGGCGCCCTGCACATTCACGACCTCGACATGTTCTCCGGGTACTGCGCAGGCTGGTCGCTCAAACGCCTCATCCAGGAAGGCTTCAACGGTGTGCCCGGTGCGATCGCCTCGGCCCCACCCAAACACTTTTCCTCTGCGTGCGGTCAGATCGTCAACTTCCTGGGCACGCTGCAAAACGAGTGGGCCGGTGCGCAGGCGTTCTCATCCTTCGACACCTACATGGCGCCGTTCGTCCGCCTCGACAATATGACGTACGAGGAAATCGTCCAGTGCATGCAGGAACTGATCTTCAACCTGAATGTTCCTTCACGCTGGGGCTCGCAGTGCCCGTTCACGAACCTCACGTTTGACTGGACATGCCCTGACGATCTGATGAATGAAGCTCCGCTGATTGGCGACGAGATCTGCGACTTCACCTACGGGGACCTGCAGCATGAAATGGACCTGATCAACCAGGCGTTTATCGAAGTGATGACCGGGGGAGACGCTGACGGACGCGTCTTCACGTTCCCGATCCCGACGTACAACATCACCAGGGACTTCGACTGGGATTCGCCCAACACGCTGCGCCTGTTCGAAATGACCGCGAAGTACGGCCTGCCCTACTTCCAGAACTTCATCAATTCCGATCTGGATCCGCATATGATCCGATCAATGTGCTGCCGATTACAGTTGGATCTGCGCGAACTGCTCAAGCGCGGCAACGGCCTGTTCGGGTCGGCCGAGCTGACCGGATCGGTGGGCGTGGTCACACTCAACATGGCGCGTCTGGGCTACCTGTACAAGGGTGACCTGGACGGACTGATCGGTGCGATGGACCAGCTGATCAACATTGCCTCCGACACGCTGGAGCGCAAGCGCGAAACCATTTCCTACCACATGGAACACGGCCTGTTCCCCTACACGCGCCGCTACCTGGGGTCGCTGGATAACCACTTCTCCACCATCGGCGTGAACGGCATGAATGAGATGGTCCGCAACTTCACCGACGACCAGATGGACATCACGGATCCGCGTGGACGCGAGATGTGCGAAAAGATCCTCGATCGCGTGCGCGACCGCATGGTGCAGCTGCAGGAATCCACCGGTCACATGTACAACCTGGAGGCCACCCCTGCCGAAGGCACGACGTACCGCTTCGCCAAGGAAGACCGCAAACGCTACCCCGACATCCTGCAGGCCGGCACCGCCGAGCAGCCGTACTACACGAACTCCTCGCAGCTGCCCGTCGGCTACACCGACGACCCATTCCAGGCTCTGGAAGAGCAGGAAGTGCTGCAGGGCAAGTACACGGGCGGCACCGTGCTTCACCTGTACATGGGGGAGCGTGTCTCATCTGCGAAGGCCTGCATGGAAATGGTCCGTCGCTCTCTGACTGCTTTCAAGGTGCCGTACGTGACAATCACGCCGACCTTCTCGATCTGTCCGGTCCATGGGTATCTGGCTGGCGAGCACTTCACGTGTGAACGCTGCGCGGATGCCCACCCGAACAGCGAACCGCAGACGTGTGAGGTGTGGACACGCGTCATGGGCTACTTCCGCCCCGTCCAGTCCTTCAACATCGGCAAGAAGGGTGAGTACGCCGAACGCACAATGTTCACTGAATCAGCCGCCTCTCAGCACGGCGAACTGGTCAGCGCCTTTCCTCCCGTCTCCCTTTCATGAAGGACGAGGCAGGCCGCGGGCGCCTTGTCAACGCCGACGACCTCCAAATAGCTGGGCTCACCCCGATGTCAACGGTGGACTGGCCTGGCAAGCTGGTCGCATCGGTGTTCTGCCAGGGATGTCCGTGGCTGTGCCCGTACTGCCATAACCACGCGATCATCGATCCGACGATCCCGGGCGTGGTCGCATGGTCATCGGTGGAGGATCTGCTGTCACGGCGCCGCGGACTGCTCGATGGCGTGGTGTTTTCCGGAGGGGAGGCCACACGCCAGCAGGCGCTGATACCGGCGATGCGTCGGGTGCGCGAGATGGGATTCCTGATTGGTTTGCACACCGCAGGGCCGTACCCGCACCGTTTGCGCGAGGTCCTGGCTGAGGGCCTGGTTGACTGGGTCGGGATTGATATTAAAGCGATGCCGGACACGTATCAGATCGTGGCGGGACGCCAGGGAGCCGGCACGAAAGCGTGGGAGGCGCTGGACGTGCTGCTCGAGTATGCCGAACGCAGCCCAGGCGCGGATAGCGCTGGTTCGGCTGGCGACGAGGGTGATGACGGTGCGCGCTCGCGGTCGGTGGATTACGAAGTGCGCCTGACGGTGTACCCCGATGGGCCGCGTGACGGTTTGACGGTGGCGAGAGAGGCGTTCCGGCGCGGCGTTCGCCGTTTTGCCTTGCAGCAGGCCAGGGCGATGGGTGCGCCTGACGGTTTCCGCTCCGACGCGGTGGGGTGGGATGACCAGGTTGAGGCGCTGGCCCGCGACATCGAACAGATCGGGTTCGACACCTTCGCCTATCGGCCCGCGCACTGAATAGGTGAGTGCGGTGACCTCGGACATTAGGGCAGAGTTCGCCCGCGCGATCGTCAGGCGCGCAGCGGTGCGCTAGGCTTGTCAGTAACACCATTGGAGCTGATGGAGGCAAACGCGATGAATAATCAGTCAGATCCTCGCAACCTACATCAACTGGCCGCTGACCCCGGTACGGATTATGAGACGCTGAGGGATATCGCCTACCGTCACCCGGAGCTGCGTGCCGTCGTTGCTCAGAATCCGCACACCTACTCAGGGCTGCTCGAGTGGTTGGGATCGTTGGGAGATCCCGCGGTGGACCAGGCGCTTGCTCAGAGGCGTGCATACGGGCAGCAGGGAGCGGGGCGTTTCCCACCTGTTTCTCAGGCGGCGTCGGGTACGGCCGCCCTCGACCAGGCCAGTCGCCAGCAGGGGAATCGAAGCGGTGAATCTGATGGATCGTCGCAGTCCAGAGTGGGACTGGTGCTCGGAATCCTCATCGCCATCGCTCTTGTGCTTGTGGTGATCTCGATCGTGGTATTCAAAGGGATTTTCCCCTCCCGTCCGGTTGATCCCAGCCCCGCGCCGGCTCCGCAGTCGTCTGCGCAGTCGACCGAGCCTGAAAGCACCGGGGCGGCTGAAGAGCAGTCGGAGGCCGAACCAGAGCAGGCTCAGTCAGATGAACAACCGATCGTGTACCCGGCACCGGCGGGTGCAGTTCAGGCCGGCGAGATCATGGCGCCCTCGGGCAATATTGCCTGCACCCTGTCCGACGAAACTGTCTCATGTGTCATTGTTGATGACGATTACGCAGCTGCCGGAGTTGAGAGCTGCGGTGACCGGCTGACAAATCTGGTTGCCACCGCCGAAGGAGCTTCGCGCGAATGCGTGGAGTCCGCACAAGGTGGTGGGCAGGCCCTTGAATACGGCAAGTTTGCAACCAGTGGTGACGTCGCATGTCAGTCGACGCAGAACGGCATGAGCTGCTGGAACGTGAAGTCCGGAGCTTCATTTGCCCTTGCCCGTCAAGGATGGATGGTCGGGGAGCAAGGCCCCATCGGTGAAGACCAGTTCAGGTGGTAGTTGCACGGGGCGTGCGGGAGGAGCGATAACTGGGGTCAGGCACGCTTTGCGGTTGAGTCGCGGATAACCAGAGTCGTTTCGAATCGAAGAGGTCCGGTGGGTCTGTTGCCCTCTTGAATATCGATCAAAGTGCGAATAGCAGTTTTGCCAATGTCGCTGACCGGTTGCCTGACGGTTGTCAATGGTGGATTTGCAGCGAGGGCGAGCAGAGAGTCGTCAAATCCGACAATAGAAATTTTCTCCGGCACTTTCTTACCGTGACGGCGGAGAGTTTCGAGGCTTCCTAGAGCCGTCAGATCGGATCCTGCGAATATGGCTGTGGGCTGACTCCCTTCTGGTAGGGCCAGGAGTTTCTCCGTCACCCGTACTCCCTCGGCGTAGGAAAATTCGTTTCCGTCAACCAGTTCGGGATTAAAAGGCACATTTGCCATGTGATGCGCGGACAGGAATCCCTGGTAGCGCTCAGTGGAAGGAACGGAATGCGGTGGGCCTGAAATGTAAGCGATTCGGCGGTGTCCTAAGGATATAAGGTGTTGGGTCGCCTGTAGGCCGCCATTCCAATTAGTCGCTCCGATCGATGTCAGACCTTGCGGTGGGTGGTTGCGAGGGTCGATCAGGACCGTTGGGATTTCTTCAGCTTTAATCATGCTTGCCTGTTTTCTTGAGACAGGCATCGTCATGAGGACTAGTCCGAAAACTTTCTTCTGCGCAATAAGTGAGAGCCAGGGAGCGCTCAGCACCGGCGGCATGTGCTGAGAAGACGGTGCGCTGAGCGCAGTAATCGATAGCGACAAACCATGGGTAGTGCATTCGTGGACCATTCCATCGAGGACGCTCATGGTATAGGGGCTCTGAAGGCTGTCCGAGACTGCCACGATGTCTGGAAGCACATGAGTGAGAGGAGACGCGTGTCTGTACCCCATTGTGCGAGCAATTTCTTGAACCTTCTTCCGCGTGTGGGCAGCAACCTCCTCGCGGTTATTCATTGCCTTTGAAGCGGTTGCCTTTGATACCTGCGCCTGCTGTGCGACGTCGCTCAGGGTAACGCGGCCGTTTTGCTTTCGTGCTGTCACTGTGTCCCTCGGTCCCTCGTGATTGCCCCACCTCTTTGAAACTGTTTCAATAGTATCGTGCATTGTTAAGATTTTGTATCGGCATGTCAACTGATCTTGACGTATTAAAATTAACTACTAAACTAAGTCACGAGACCGCACTTTGAAACATTGAGGTTGTGATCAATGGAGACCGTTCATTGTGCTGTTCCAACGAGCAGCGTGGCGTGAGGCAGGTTCTCTCGTCAACGTCTTATCGCTGAGGATAGAGGCTCAAATCTGAGAAAGGGATGGAACTGAGATGAAAATTAGGCAAAGAGGAATCTTCGCTGTGGGCGCGCTTCTTGCGGCTGGCTCGCTCGTTCTGAGCGCCTGTGGCGGCGCTCAGCCTGGCCAGTCTGGTGAGGCAACAGGTTCGAATGGTAACGGAGAGGCGTCAGCGTGGGCGCTCACTGGCGGCACCCATGAAATCATCTGGCGTGACTCGTTTGAGAAGTGGAATACCGAAAACAGCGATCAGTCGATTAGTGTTGATTGGTTTGCCAACGACGCTTATAAAGAGAAGATCCGCACCGCGATCGGCTCTGATAATGCCCCTACGCTGGTCTTTGGCTGGGGCGGCGCGACCTTGCGTGACTATGTCGAGGCCGGCAAGGTTGTTGACATTACTGACGATGTAAAGGATTCGGTTGATAAACTGATTCCCAGCATTGCTGACGGCGGAATCGTTGACGGTAAGTACTACGCACTTCCCAATGTTGGAACGCAACCCGTCCACATGTATTACAACAAGCAACTGTTTGAAGAGCAGGGTTTGGAGATTCCCCAAACTTGGGATGATCTGCTCAATTGTGTCGAAAAGTTCAAAGAAGCTGGCATTATTCCGATCTCCTTGGCCGGCGCATCCAAGTGGACATCCATGATGTGGTTGGAATATCTGTTCGACCGGATCGGCGGATCGGAAGTATTTGATCGGATTGCCAACGGCGAAAAGGATGCATGGTCAGACCCAGCCGCGATTGAAGCACTTGGAAAAGCTCAGGAACTCGTGAAGGCCGGCGCCTTCGGAGATGCCTATGGGTCAGTGGTTGCAGACGCCAATGCTGATGTGGCACTGGTTCACACAGGTAAGGCCGCCATGATGCTGCACGGATCATGGGCATACGGAACGTTCCTGACGGACGCGCCTGATTTCGTCAAAGATGGCAACTTGGCCTTTGGTGCATTCCCGTCCATCGAAGGTGGTAAGGGTGATCCCAGCGCTGTTGCAGGAAATCAGTCGAATTTCTGGTCCGTGAGCGCCGCATCAAGCGAACAGGCGCAAACTGCTGCGAAAGGCTATCTCAACAACCTCTTCGACGATGAATACGTCAAGGCGATGGTAGATGGTGGAGATATTCCTCCAACTGTTGGAGCAGAGAAATTCATCAAGGGCAGCGAACAGGAAGATTACCTGACTTTCGGCTACGACATGGTTCTCAACTCAAGTAACTTCCAGCTTTCCTGGGATCAGGAGCTTCCGTCTGACACCTCGCAGACGCTGCTTGACAACATCCAGCTTCTGTTTGATCTGAGCATTACACCTGAGCAATTCGCTGATGCGATGAATGCAACGATCAAGTAACTTGTGCGTTCCATGACAAGTAGTGAGATTAGAACCCATTCGGTAGGAGGTCAGGTGAACAAGAAACCTCGCAATGAAACGCGAGTAGCCAGCAAGGCTAACGGCCCAAGCGGGTGGTTCGCGCTCCCTGCGATGGCATTCTTTATCTTCTTCGCCATCATCCCACTCATAGGCGTAGTTTTCCTAAGCTTCATGAGCTGGGATGGTCTGGGAACGCCGTCATGGGCAGGTATGCACAACTGGGCAGTGACACTCTCTGATCCGCTGACTATTAACGCGATCAAACTGACGATAATTGTCATGGTCGTTACGTGGCTTATTCAGACTCCGATGTCACTAATGCTCGGAATCTTTATGGCCAAGAAGCAGCGGTACAGAGAGTTCCTGTCCGTGCTGTATTTCCTCCCGCTGCTGTTTTCGTCTGCAGCATTGGGTATTGCTTTCAAAGCGTTATTGGATCCCAATTTTGGAATGTCAAATGCCTTTGGTATCTCATGGCTGAGACAGGATTGGATTGGAGATGCAAAGCTCGCTTTACCTGCGACGATCTTGATCATCGCGTGGGCCTTTATTCCGTTCCACTCTCTGATCTACCAGGGTGGAGTGCGGCAAATCCCAGCAATGCTCTACGAAGCCGCAGAACTGGACGGAGCATCAAAGTGGCAGCAGTTCTGGCACGTGACGATTCCTCAGCTAAAGTACACGATCGTCACTGATTCGACGCTGCAGCTGGTCGGTGCTCTAACCTATTTCGATCTCATCTATGTCTTGACAGGAGGCGGACCTGGAGGAGCAACAAGGATTCTTCCACTGCATATGTATCTGCTTGGCTTCAAGAGTTTCAACATGGGTCAGGCTACAGTGGTAGGAACTTTACTCCTTGCGGTCGGATTGGCGCTCTCACTGGGGCTGAATAAGCTTTCCGGTGCGACACGAATGGAAAGTCAGGCACAGGGGCTATGAACAGAAACAAAACGACAGTATCGAGTCTTCTTGCCGGTCTTGGTGGTTGGATTTGGCTCGCGATCGTGATCCTGCCGATCTATTACATCGTCATCACGAGTTTGCGGTCGCAGTCTTCGTTCTATACGGAAAATCCTCTGCTTCCAACGAAGTCGCCAACAATCGCAGCGTATATTTCAGTTTTCCAAAATGATTTCTGGATGTACTTCTTTAATACGTTGATTGTGACAGTAGCTACCGTTGCAATTCTGATGGTGGTGTGCGTCATGGCATCGTATTACGTCGTGAGACGCAAGAATAAGTGGTCGCGGAGGACCTTCAGCCTGATACTGCTTGGACTGGGAATTCCATTGCAGGCAGTGATTATCCCCGTGTATTACCTAGTGGTTCAAATGGGGCTGTACGATTCGTTGCTGGCCATCATTCTGCCTTCAATTGCATTCGGGATTCCGGTCACGTGTTTGATCCTGGTCAATTTTATGCGTGATATTCCCAATGAATTATTCGATTCGATGGCAGTTGATGGCGCGACGAACTGGAAGATGATGTGGACCCTGGTGTGGCCCTTGTCAGTTCCGGCGATCATGACCGCGGGGATCTACCAGGCGCTACAGGTCTGGAACGGGTTCCTGTTCCCTCTTGTATTGACTCAGAGTTCGCAAGTTCGAGTGCTGACCCTATCCCTGTGGAATTATCAGGGCCAATATACGAGTAATATTCCCGCAATTCTGGCCGCTGTTACGCTGTCAGCTTTGCCTGTACTCGCCGCTTATATTGTGGGCCGCCGGCAAATGGTTGCAGGCCTGACCGCAGGCTTTGGAAAGTAGGTGCTATTCCGATAGACAGGACTAGAGGGGCGTTCCGAGGTTTCGGGGCGCCCTTCTTGTTTGCTTGTACAGAAGGGTGATCATGCGTGGCGTGAAAAAGCTCATGATGGGAAACCTGCCATAACTTCTCCGCAAGACTAGAGGGGGCCAGCTGTCTGTGCAGCCGGCCCCCTCTTGAGGACGATCAAAAGTTATTTACCAGATCTTGATCGTCTCCTGGTTCCACAGATTAGTTGCAAATGGACCTGCTTGGCGCTTATCAGCCTCATTGATATTGCCAAGGACATCTGTGTCAAAGGTTGCCGGCGTGCCATCAGCGTTCTCATAGTGTGCATCGGGGAAGTATGCAGGAGGCAGATCAGCTCCGGTAACTCGATTAACTTCGGGAATGTCCAGCGCGGCTGCTTCCTTGAGGTGAAGAATGGCGCCGCGTTGATCCTCGTCTAGGGCGACTGAGATCTTGGCGCTCTCTCGATCGATTACAGTGGGATCTTCTTCTCGTTTGAAGGGGGTTGGGCCGCCCACATAGGTGTTCGAGTGAATGTAAGCGGGAAGACGCCTGCCGAAGTAACGCTCGTGGTCGCCTTCAGAGGATTCGTCGAGCTCTTTGATAAGTTCTCCGATTGAAGTATCGCAACCGTCGTACACGGACGTACCCAGCGTCGTATCAGGTAGAAAATCACCGATACCGTGCGCCGAGTAAGCAGCGTCCCTGTCTCCGCCGACAAACACGTTGTTCATCCAGCGGTCATCTCCACAACAGAAGGTTCCGTATCCAGCAACTTGAGTCGAGTGGGCTACGTGATAGGGAGTCGACCGCGTGAGTTCCTGGCTGACACGAATTGTCCCCCCAATGAGGTTGTGGAGGAAAGCGCCGCCTTGAGAGACGCTTTCGAAAGACACAGGTGAAGCGAGAACGTTATTGTCCACCATGTATGGGCCGTGTGACACTTCAACGAAAAGATCGCGGCAGTTTGAGTGCATGACGTTACGGCTAATGCGAGTGCCCTGAGTTTCCCAATCCAACCAGATACCCAAAGAACAGTCATGGATGTGGTTGTGTCGAATTTTCACATCGATAGCAGCGTGGAGTTTGATACCTGCAATCTCGTGTCCGAAGAACTCGCGGTCGGTAGCGATGTCATGGATGTGGTTGTCTTCGATCGTCGAGAATACGCATCCAAGATGACCGACGATTCCAGTCTGGCCGCATGAATAGATCTCATTACCTCTGACGATATGGGATCCGATGTGTTCCTTGTCCCAGCCAATTTGGCGAGCAGAGAATACGGATTCCAGCTGGTATTGGTAGCCTGGCTTGTCCTGACGCTCGGTGGCGTAGTTGTGGCCAGTGCTCTTCTCCTTGCCTAGTGAAACAGCTGAGCATTTGGCATCATGAATGCGGTTGTTTTCGATGATCCAGCCTTTGGCCCAGTTTGGGCCAATGAGGCCGCCTTGACATGCTGTGGGAGGAGCCCATTGGGTCGCTGCCTGTGCGAGTTCGAAGCCGCGTACGGTGATGTAGTCAATGTGGTGTTCAGCCGGCATGAAGACTGAAGGGCGAACGTTGATTTCGATGAGTTCCTCGCGTGGGTCCTGATTGCCGAAATTAGCCCAGATGCACGTGTTTTCAGGCCCGACTTCAGCAAACCAACGCCGTTTCGTCCACTCAGGGTCGGCGATTGTAACTTCCTGACCTGTCCAGTCGTCGATCATAGTTTCTGTCGCAGAAGGGTTTGAAAGATCCTCAAGCGAATCTGCCTCAAGCAGACTCCTTCCGTTGAGGTACACGGCTCCTAAGTGTCGGCGCGGACCCTCAACTCGAGGATTCGGGCGGACAACCCAGTCGCCGGAGAGTTCTTCAGCGAAAGGATTGAAAGTTCCGAACACGCAGTTGGGAACAACTGCTTTCCACACGTTGTCAGAAGTTGATTCCCACTCGCTGACTACCTCGGACCCCTTGATGACGACGTGCTCGTCAGGGGCTGCACAATAGGTGATACGACGGTTATCTGAAAGACCACCGAAACGGGGTTGAACCCATTCGCGGTATTCGCCCTCGTGAACAATCACAGTGTCTCCGGGCCGGGCGATGTTCGCGGCCGCATTGATGGTGCGGAGGGGTGCTTTCTGTTCCCCGGTCGCTTCATCGTTTCCAGTGATGGCGACATGAATGGTGCGTGGCACTAGTAATACTCCTTTGTCGTTGCCAGTTGATTTTGTTTTTATTCTAAACAAGTTTTGGCGAAAACGTGAGTCCTGAGTGCTCGAAACTTGGACGTTACTGATATGTTCTGCCAGAAAGAGCGCTTTGTCACGCACCGAGGGCGTCTGCCAGCGCCTCGAGATAGTCACTGGCAGAACCGTCGATGCGCAGGCGAACGGCAGAGTGATGATCGAGGTCGCACGGCCCACGATTGATGACGATCAGGTCAGCGCCGCTGCTGATCGCCTGATGAGCAATCCACACGGCGGTTGACACTTTCACTGACGTGCCCACAACCAGGAGTACGTCACACTGCGCAGCAAAGGTCAGTCCCTTGTCCATCTGGTCTGATGGCAGCATCTCGCCAAAAAAGACGACATTCGGTTTGAGGATCCCACCACACTGCGGACAGGGAACCAGCGTGATCGCGGAAGCCGTGGCGCCCTCGGGATCAACCTGAGCCAGAATCGCAACGTGAGTGGGATCAGGGTCGTCGACCAGATTCGGATTGGCGGCGCGCAACTCGCCATCGAGCCATTCTCGAGGATACCGCGCTGCGCACTGCATGCAGTCAACCGTCAAGAACGAGCCGTGAAGCAGAGCGAGCTGGTGGATCCCAGCCTTTTCATCTAGGCCATCCACATTCTGAGTGGCAACGCCGTGAAGGATTCCTGCCCGCTCCATGCGTGCGAGCGCCTCATGTCCGCGCGTGGCGGGCAGGTCCTGCAACGCTCGCCATGTCACCTGGTTTCGCTCCCACACCCAGCGTTGCCATTTCGGATCCGACAGGAACAGGTCGATATCCACTGTCGGCGTGCCAGACGATCCGGTTCCGCGATAGTCCGGAAGCCCTGAATCAGTGGACATTCCGGCACCTGTCAGAGCAGCCAGACGCTTACCCGCACACAGTTCGACCAGCTCATCTAGGTGAGGCAGCGAGGATGACGACCGTGGCATTACTGCTGCCTGAACCTTTCAACGAACTTCTTCACGATTTGTCCCGCCTGGTGGGTTCCTTCACCCATGTGCCCGATCTGCACCAGGGTCTCCAGATCGTCAGTGCCTGAGTAGCCGGCATCGGCATAGATCGCCAGGCGCTGATTGATCGCGTCGGAGTCAAGTTCAGGGTTGAACTGCGTAGCCCAAAAAGCCGGCCCAAAACGCATCATCTGCGTGGGACACGTGACTGATTTAGCAAGAACCGTCGTGCCCGGCGGCACTTCTTCTACTGCTTCGTGGTGGCCGACGTAGGTTGTGAATGTGCGCGGAAAGTCCTCAAGCAGCGGGTCATCCTCGGCCTCCTCAGCCAGGGTGATTGTCACCATCGAAGCCGGTTCAGCCCACCGTGTCGTCACCGTGCCGCCCAGAACCGTCGCGGCAACCTCCGTTCCGTAACCCGTGGTCAGACATGGGGTTTTCGCCTCGAGGATCTGATGGAACAAGTGAGCCAGATCTTCCTCAGTTCTGCGCTGGGACGATGACTTCTTCTCAGTGGGAGTAGTGGTGCCGTAAGGCGATCCAGCCACGAAGATGCCGCTGTAGGCATTGACGTCAACTTCGGGCAGCCCCAGCATATCCATGCGAACCTGTTCGAGCGTGGACGGCGTCAAACCGCTGACCAGGAGGTACGAATGGTATTCAGCGTCGATCGCTTCTTCTTCGGGGCGTGTTGATACCAGCAAGAAAGGCTTCATGCTTCAAGTGTAGGCAAAGAAAGAATTTCCGGTACCCTTACGGTCGAAACATGGGATCTACAGACCGGCCGTGAAACCGATGACGAAGATGCCGACAACGAGACAGATCGAGATGATCACGATGCCCGATACAACAAGCCCGGCGACGGCCTCGTGCCTTCCTCGACCACCGCGTGAAAACGAGGTGATGAGTCCGGCAATACTCAAGATCAGGGCGAAGATTGTCAGAGGGAACGCCAGCAGGGAAAGGGCTGCCATCCACAGGCCAATCGTGGCGGCAGTGTTGGAGTTATGGCGAGGGGCGTTGTATCCGGGGGTCGAGAAAACCATGGCCGGGTCAATGTCCTGGGTTCCGGGGAAAACGAACTGGGGCGACGAGGGATCCAGTGCAGGATCAAGGGATGGATCCAAGGACGGATCCAGCGTCGGATTTTCTGTGGCACTGTGTGAGGAATCAAGAGAAGGATCCAGCACGTGCAACTGCGAACCTGTCGCTGGCTGACTCACCAGTTCCCCCCCTCACTCCCCGCGGCCCTGTGCTGACCGAGGGCATCTTTGGTATCCCCTTGTGACGATCCTGCTACGTCCCACCCTACGGCATGACGACTGGGTTCATCTATGGTCACAGCTTATCTGCACGCTCAGGCAACTCGCCCATCAGTTCACCCGTGTGAAATCAACCATGATTTGCCGCGGAATTTAGCCTTTTGTCGGCAAGTTCGATACTGTGATGTTCCGACCGGTGAACGGCCTGCACTTTTGCATCCTTATCAACTGATCGGAGACATCCGCATGAGCGGTTCAGCTACCCCTCGCGCCTCGCGCGAGTCTTCCCATTCATCAAGTCGTCCTCGGGGCGGCTTTTTTTCATGGCGACTTCACGGTGATGGCACGTCAATCGCTCCCGGCGAGGTTGTCGCCCCCGAAGAGCGTCTGTCCTGGCCGCGCACCATCGGAATCGGTGCGCAGCACGTTGTCGCCATGTTCGGTGCGACGTTCCTCGTCCCTCTGATCACAGGCTTCCCACCTTCGACCACGCTGTTCTTCTGCGCAGTCGGCACACTGCTGTTCTTCCTGATCACCGGCGGGCGCATGCCGTCCTACCTCGGATCATCTTTCGCGCTGATCGCGCCGATCACCGCTGTCACGCAGACCCTCGGCCACAACTACGCCCTGGGCGGCGTAATCGCCACTGGTGCAACCCTGACGCTGGTCGGCATCATCGTGCACTTCGCCGGCGCACACTGGATCGATGTCGTGATGCCCCCGGTCGTCACTGGCGCAATCGTCGCGCTGATCGGCCTGAACCTTGCGCCAGCCGCATGGAACTGGGTCAAGGAAGGCCCACTGACGGCAGTGGTCACCATCGTGTCAATCTGTCTGATCACCGTGCTCTTCAAGGGTATTATCGGACGCCTGTCCATCCTGTTCGGCGTGCTGATCGGCTACGTTGCCGCAATCCTCCAGCACGAGGTTGACTTCTCACGCGTTGCTGAAGCCTCTTGGATCGGTCTGCCTGAGTTCTCCACACCTGCTTTTGATCCATCGACGCTGGGCCTGTTTGTCCCGGTTGTCTTCGTCCTTATTGCTGAAAACGTTGGTCACGTGAAGTCAGTGTCAGCAATGACCGGGCGCGATCTTGACGGCATCACCGGGCGCGCACTGATCGCTGACGGCTGCTCCACCATGCTTGCCGGTGCCGGCGGTGGTTCAGGTACCACGACGTACGCAGAAAACATCGGCGTGATGGCAGCGACCCGCGTGTACTCCACGGCCGCGTACCTGGTCGCCTCAGGCATGGCGTTCCTTCTGGCTCTCACGCCCAAGTTCGGCGCCCTCATTTCGACGATTCCGGCTGGCGTTCTGGGCGGTGCAGGCACCGTCCTGTACGGCATGATCGGCATGCTGGGCGTGCGTATCTGGGTGCAGAACCAGGTGGACTTCTCTGACCCGGTTAACCTCAACACCGCTGCGGTTTCCCTGATCGTCGCAATCGCGAACTTCACGTGGGTTGCCGGCGGCATGCAGTTCGAAGGTATTGCACTGGGTTCAGGTGCAGCATTGCTGATCTACCATGTCATGCGCTGGATTTCTAAGCTGCGCGGCACGACGCTTGAGGCTGCTTCACCTGCGTCAGCCCCGTCAGGTACCGAGTTGGAGTCGACGGCCTATTCGACCCGTCATCATTCACGAGGGGAACTGGCGGACGCTGCTGAACTGGCAGATGGCACCGAACAGACTGGCGGCGCTGAACAGGCTGGCTAAGCCAATTCTTCAGGTATCAAACGAGGGCGGCTCCTGCGAGTCGCCCTCGTTCCTATTAAAAGCGGACGCAACGCCACTGCTGTGACACCGCGGCGGACGCTACTCGGATTGTCCCTCTGACTGGCTGCCTTGGCCTGACTGGTCATCGTTGCCTGTCTGGCTCGTGGTGGGAGCAAGAAGCTCCGGGTCAACAGGCAGGCACGAGTCGCTGCCTTTGAGGGCGCTTTGAGACTCTGCGATTTTCTCGATATCTTCCTTAGGCAGCAGTGAATCGAAGAATGTACCGAGGATGACCTGGACAACCTCGTCGGTGCCTTCACTTAAGACCACGCGCGCATCAGGGAAGAAGCGCGCAACCGTGTAGCCGGCATCAATGTTCTTGGGGGAGACGTCAATTTCGACGGTGCCGGTCAACTCACTTGCCGCGTTGGCAGGATCCTGCATGACAAATCCCTGCTCGGCCAGCATCGTCGTCACCGAGCTGGCCAGGCCCGACTGTGAGGTGGCGTTGAGAACCTGAACATGGATCGTGTCTGCCGGCAGCGGTGTCGTACCTTCCGTCGGGCACACAATGTCGCCCAGACCTGCCGTCTTTTCCGTCTTGGAGAACTCTTCGGAGGGCATCGAAATGATGTTCGTGATCACGAGGAGCGCAGCAATGACCAGTACTGCCATGACGGATGCCACGACGGAAAATGTCAGATTCTGCTTACTCTGTCGGGCATCAAGGAAGCGTTGACGTGCTGTTCGACGCCGAGATTGCTGCGGGTTCACGTCACTAACTTAGCCGAAATACACTGTGAATGTGACCTCGCCATGCACGGGCGGTGAAAGCTCAGCTGCCGCTGTCCAAGTCCTCGAGCATCTTGTCAAGCTCCTCGAGCTGCTCATCCAATTCTGCGAACTGCTCGTCAAGGTCACTCGTGAGGTTCTCGACGTCACCCGAGAAAGTGTCTGGATAGCAGAACTGTGCGTGATTCATCGACACGTTGACAACGCCCATGTAGTCGCCCTGCTCAGCCTTGTCGGCCAGTGAGAGTAGGTTCTTCCTCGTGCGATCGTCGTCTGTGAGCCGCCCGGCGTGAGGCCCGTGGATTGGGGGGACGGGGCGGGAGCCGGCGCCGGGGTGGGAGTCGGAGTTGGAGTTGGAACGGGCTGCGTGCTTTGCGGTGTGGGTTGGATGCCCTGTGCAGTGGGGTCCTTTTTGACGAGTGGTCCACATGCACTCAGGGTCACGGTGATGGCGACTGTGCTCAGGAGCGCGAGAATTTTGGCCGGTTTGTTCACATTTTGGAGTCTGTCGCGACGAAGGTGTCGTGTTGATCCTCTTCGATAAGGTTGATATGCAGTTGTCATCATCAACGCCTTATGGTGATAGAGCAGTGTGCGGCTCCCAGCTGTCGCGCACACGAGCGAAAGGACGATGCGTGAGCGCGCACATCAACACAAACAGCGCAAGTCACGATATGGATGAGCAGGCAGAATCCTCGCCGGACGGACGGCCTCGTGAAGGGGAGATCGCCACTCGACCCACACCCCAATCACCACCAGTCAACTACCCGGTTTTCATCGGATCAGCTCTGATCGTTGCGGTCATTGCCATCATCGCGATCGCATCACCGCAAAGCGTGGAAGCAGGGTTTACCGTGGCGGTGGACTGGATCAGTCACTGGTTCGGATCTTTCTATATTTTTCTCGCAACCTTCATCCTGGTGTTCGTCGTTGTGCTCGCTTTGAGCAAGTTCGGCAACGTGAGGCTGGGGCCCAACAACGCGACACCTGACTTCTCGACTTTCTCATGGGCAGCCATGCTGTTTGCCGCAGGCATTGGCACCGGCATCATGTTCTTTGCTGTCGCAGAGCCGATCGCGCAGTACATGACACCTCCCACCGGTGAAGCGCAGACAGTGGAAGCTGCCCGCGCCGGCGTGGTCTACACGCTGTTCCACTACGGCATCACCGGGTGGGGCATGTATGCACTGGTCGGAATTGCTCTGGGATACTTCGCCTACCGTCACCAGCACCACCTCGCAGTGCGGTCAGCCTTGCGGCCGCTTTTCGGCAAACACGTGGACGGCCCGCTGGGCAACATCATTGACGGCGCAGCCGTTGTGGGCGGTGTCTTCGGTATCGCCGCATCCCTGGGCGTGGGCGTCATTCAGCTGAATGTCGGTCTGACGATACTGTTCGGACTGCCGCAGGCGACCTCCACTCAGATCGGATTGATCTCACTGAGTGTCATCATGGCGACAATTTCCGCCGTGTCCGGTGTCGATCGCGGCGTGCGCGTCCTGTCCAGCGTGAACGTGCTGTTGGCAATCGGTCTGGCCGTGTGGGTTCTGGTCACGCAGAACACTACGTATCTGCTGGATTCGCTGGTTCGCTCTGTGGGCGACCTGGTGCGCATGTTCCCTGCGCTCACATTGGAAACCTACGCTGACCTGCGTGTGAACCCGGCAACGGCAGATGCGATCAACACGTGGCTCAATAGCTGGACCTTGTTCTTCTGGGCGTGGTGGATCACCTGGGCCGCATTCGTCGGAATGTTCCTGGCACGTATTTCACGCGGCCGCACCATCCGTGAGTTCGTCATGGGCTCACTGATCCTGCCCCTGAGCTACGTCATCATGTGGGTGTCAATTTTCGGTAACGCTGCACTGGAACTCGTGATGAACGGAGACAAGGAATTCGCAGAAATCACCGTGAACGCTCCGGAACAGGGGTTCTACGCCCTGCTGCAACGAGTACCTGGCTCAACAGTGGTTGTCGCCGTCGCCCTGTTCGTCGGAATCCTGTTCTATGTCACCAGCGCGGACTCAGGCTCCCTCGTCATGTCAAACCTGTCCAGCCGCATCACGAACGCTCGCCAGGACGCTGTGCCGTGGCTGCGTATCTTCTGGGCGACGCTGACCGGTGTGCTGACCATTGCGATGCTGGTTGCCGGTGGGTTGACGATTCTGCAGCAAGCCACGATCGTTATGGCGCTGCCATTCTCCTTCGTCCTTGTGCTGGTGATGATCGGCTTGTGGCGCTCGCTGTCGCAAGAAGTGTCGATGGCTCAGCGTCGTCGCCGCATCGTCCAAAACCGCGTGCTCGCATCAGGAGCCGGAACGATGGCTCGCCGCTCCTGGCGTGACCGTCTGAGCAAGACATTCGACGTTGTCACCCCTGCGCGCGCTCAGCGTGCCCTTGACAGGCGAGTGGTTCCCGCATTGCAGGCTGTGGCCGATGAGCTCCACAAGGAAGATCTGCCCGCATGGGTGGTTGTTGAGGGTCCCGAAGCACAGGATCCGGATGACGAGCGTAACTTCCTGGGCCGCGTCACGCTGACAGTTGGCGGCGAATCGGAGGCCAGGGCATCGGGCGCGCAGGAGTGGGATTCAGGTGCTCAGACCACTGCTACGGGCGAGCAACCACAGACCGATTCCACCACTGAACTGCACGAGCAGATCAGTGAAATGGTTGATGATGCGAAGCCTCGAACGGCCGGGAGTACTTCTGCTGACGCTGAACCGAGCATCGCGGGCCTGCTGACCGAGCATCCGTTCCGCTACACCGTGCGAGTGGTCGAGTCTCCCGTTCCGTCTGTGGGCACCGCGATGGTTGCTGAGGCGAATGACGTGACGGTGCGCTTGGAAGTGCGTCCCTCGGGCGGTGGTCAGGGGTACGACATTGTGGGATGGTCCTCTGACCAGATCGCGCACGACGTTCTGGATCATTACGAAGGGTGGTTGGACTACCTGGGCGTGTACGACGAGTAGTGCATGGGTCGCCCTCGTTGATTGATTGCATTGACGAGGGCGACCACGCTGCACCTGGCTGGCGCTGCGTGAGCGATTACACCCTGATGTGAACGCTGCGAGGTGGCCGAAAGGGCGGTCAATCAGATATGCTCCTATGTTGTTGCACGTATTGATCAGCTGTGTGGTCGAATCGGTGCAGCGCCTTGGAGGATTCGCCTAGTGGCCTATGGCGCACGCTTGGAAAGCGTGTTGGGTGCAAGCCCTCGGGGGTTCGAATCCCCCATCCTCCGCAAACGCCCCGCTGTTTCGTTGAAACGGCGGGGTTTTTCGTTTTCCCCACGCCAGCGCACCAAGCCAGCAAGGGTTGACACCCCCATGCCGTCAACTTACAGTTGACAGTGTGAAAGTTCTTCCCAGCGCCCACAAGCACGGCATCACACATGCTGACATTACACACGCGTGGGAAAACGCCATACGGATAATCGAATACGAATACCACGGACAAGACCGCATGCTCCTGATCGGGCCCGCCGCCGACGGCACACTGCTCGAACTCGTCGCAGTCCCAGCCCCAACGCCCGACCGAATCATTCACGCTGACAGACTCAGAGCAAAGTTCTACGACTTTTTGAGGTGAAAACATGACATACGCAACCGACACCGACACCGGGCTTGACGAACTCGACGTCACCACACACCACGCGCGAGACGCACAAAACTTCAGGAAAATAGTCGCAGCCAACAAGCAAGTAGAAGAAGCTGAAAGGCGCCTACGCCAAGCCGTCGACGACGCACGCCAGGCAGGCGACTCGTGGACCATCATCGGAGCCGCGCTCGGCATCACCCGACAAGGCGCACAAAAACGATTCGGATAACCAAACCTGAATGTGTGTGCTGAACCCCAATTCTTGGACAGTGATGTGCGATGGCTTTGAGTGTACCGCCGTTGCCGTCAATTGTGATGACCCGCGGGGCTGGGATGGTGGACAGGAGTTTTCCGTAGGCTGTGCTGTTTTCCGTGTGGCACCATTGCCAGGCCACTACTGGTCCTGTGCTTGCTCGGGCTATGAGGACGCATCAGCCGTAGGCGAGGTAGGTCCCGTCAATGAAGATCTGATCATGGACCTGGCCTGTGCAAGGTGGCGGGGGGATTGGGATATTCCAGCACCATGCGCTGTGGCGGCGTAGGGTGCGTCCTGTTGTGGTGGCGCCAAAGTCCCTTTGGGGGCGTTGATCTTTGGCCCATGCCAGGAAGCGTTGGAATGTTGCCAGTTCGCCGGCGTGTTCGCGGCGCCGTAAAGTACTGGAGCCGCACTTGGCGTTCCGTCATCGGGTTTTGCCGCCCCGAGTCCCGTTACGTTTGAGCCCAGGTTCGCCACACGTTGGGCATTTTCTTGTTGATGCAGGTCTGCCATTCAGGAAGCAGACCAAGAAAGACGTTTAGCATACAAAACCGCGATATGTGGGATTTACCGGGCTTTACCTCACCATAAGGTTCACAACCATTAAAAACACGACTTTCCGGCACCATACCAACGACAAGTCATTAGTTTAAACATTAAAAATGGCCGCTATCTCCCTTATATGAACAGTCAGCGTCGACGAACAAGGATTATTGCTGCTGCTGTTGAGGCCATCGGTGAAAACGGATTTCGTCACCTCTCGATGCGCCAACTTGCCGATGAAATAGGCATCTCGCATACGACGCTCTTGAGATATTTCGGTTCAAAAGACGGTTTGCTTCAAGCTGTGCTGGAGCAGCGCGAAAAAGGTGAGAGAGACTGGCGATCTGAATTGATTGAACAGCGGGGGCTCTTAGCTGCTCTACCTGAGGTCTTGGCACACAATATGACCATGCCGGCCATTATCAGGTTGGACACAACCTTGACGCTGGAGGCGATCGACGCTGAGCATCCCGCCCATGACTTCGTCCGCCAGCGCGAGGAGGACTTTCAAGAATCATTGTGTATCGAACTGCTTCGGGAACAGCGTGTTGGCAGGCTGTCAAACGACGTTGATGTTGAGCAGTTGGCGCATGAAATTAGGGCGTTAATCGAAGGTTTGCAGCTGCTGTAGCTCAATGACCCCTCTCTGGATATTGCTGAAACGATGCGCGATTTTATCCAGCACGTGACCGCCTCGTGAATGCCAGTGAGAAAGGGTATGAGGAAACGATTCCTGAATTATCAGCTGGCAACTCATGGCCTCATTGGTCGAAGTAATTGACGAGGGTGACGCGGCGCGCTGAGCGGACTGGAATTGTGTAGACTAGATGGCGGTCCTCCGCGTGACGGTACCGTCCGAACCTCCCCAGGGCTGGAAGGCAGCAAGGATAAGGGCGCTCTGCCGGGTGCGCGGAGGATCTTTATTATCATCGTCGTTGCTGTTCAGGACGGTTGGTGTCGCCAAATGCCTATGGATACCTTTAAGGTTCGAGTGTGACCACAGCTCTGTACCGCCGCTATCGGCCCGATACGTTTGATGAGATGATCGGCCAGGATCACGTGACGCAGCCGTTACGTGCAGCTCTTCGTGCCGACCGAGTGACACATGCCTACTTGTTCTCAGGTCCACGCGGATGTGGAAAGACCACGTCGGCACGTATCCTGGCACGCTGTCTGAACTGCGCGGAGGGGCCGACCGACACCCCATGCGGACAGTGTGAATCATGCCGCGAACTGGCAACTGGCGGGCCCGGTTCCCTCGACGTTGTGGAAATTGACGCAGCCTCACACCGCGGCGTTGACGATGCCAGGGATCTGCGTGAGCGCGCCACCTTTGCGCCCGTGCGCGACCGCTACAAGGTGTTCATTATCGACGAAGCCCACATGGTCACCAAAGAGGGCTCGAACGCGATGCTGAAGCTGGTTGAAGAACCCCCTGAGCATGTGAAGTTTGTGTTCGCCACGACTGAGCCCGAAAAAGTGATCGGGACGATTCGTTCGCGTACCCATCACTACCCGTTCCGACTGGTGCCGCCGGACGTGATGCAACCGTATCTGGAGCATCTGTGTGAGGAAGAAGGGATTCATCCAGACGCGGGCGTGCTTCCCCTCGTGATGCGGTCGGGTGGAGGGTCTGTGCGCGACACGTTGTCGGTCCTCGATCAACTGATGGCTGGCGCAGTGGAGGGGGCGCTGAGCTATGACCTTGCTGTTGCGTTGCTGGGGTACACCGACACTGCTCTGCTTGATCAGACGGTTGATGCGCTCGCGGGCGGTGATGGTGCTGCCGCTTTCCGAGTTGTGGAGCACATGGTGGAGTCGGGCCATGATCCTCGTCGGTTCGTTGAGGACCTCCTGCAGCGTTTGCGTGACCTCCTGATTATCGCCGTGTCGGGAGATGCGGCAGTCGATGTCCTGGCGGGAACGCCCAGTGACCAGTTTGAACGCATGCAGGTGCAGGCCCGAAATTGGGGGCCGTACCACCTGTCGCGCGCAGCCGATCTGACTGATATGGCCTTGCGTTCGATGGTGGGCGCGACATCTCCGCGTATACAGCTGGAGTTGTTGTTGGGCCGAATCCTGGTGCCGTCACAGACTTCACCTGCATCCCGCACAGAGGTGGCAGCGCCGCAGGACCAGGAGGGCTTCCCCGGAACAGTGGGAACAGTCGGCGGAGGCGCACCGAATTACCAGTCGCCAGGCGGTGATGCTGGACATGGCAGTGTCGGAAGTGGCAGCGGGTCTGGTCGTGCGAGTGGTGCTGGCGATGGTCAGTATGACCACGAGCGCGGCGGAACTTATGGCGCGGCTCAGGCGAAAGCGGATCTGCGTCGTCGTCGCGAGCAACAATCTCAGCGCTCCCAGCAAACCGGGGAGACGCAGGGGGCGGCTATGCCCCAAGCCGGCACGCAGGACAGGCCGGCACACGCAACGCGGGCATCTGACGTGGCACCGGGAGTCGAGCGCGGTCGGCCAGAACACAACCAAAATGGCCAGCGCCAGGCTGAGCAGCGCCCGACTGAGCAGCGTCAGGCTGAGCAGAGGCGTCCTGAACCTGACCGCCCCGGCCACCACCCTGCGCCTGAACAGCACGCTGCGTCCGAACAATCTCATCGAAGCGGCGCGGTTGCAGATTCGATTCGCATGCGCTGGCAGGAAATTGTCGATCGTATCGCTTTGCTCAGCCGAGCCACATGGTCGCTCGTGGACTCTCACGCCCAGCTGGGAGGCGTGGACGAATCTACCGTGATCCTCAGCTTCACCACTCCAGGATTGGTAAAGGCATTCGACTCGGGTTCCCGAGCCCAGGACGTCGCCCGCGCAGTCCACGACGTGTGCGGTGCAGACGTGCAGGTCAGGGCTCAGATCGCGCAGTCAGTAGGCGGCGCGTCGCTGACTACGCCTGCATCGGTTCCACAGCAATCACAACGCACTGATCATCAGGCACACGGGCCGAGTAACGAGGGCACGCCCCAGCGCACTGCAGGTCACGAGCCGCCCTCGTCCAATCAGCAGCACGGCGCGATGCCCGGCCAACAGTCGATGCGCTCTGAACAGGCAACGCACGACGAACAGGCAGCGAACGCGCCGTCACGCCCACAAATTGACCAGCCTTCAGCGCCGCCCTCACC
The DNA here is from genome assembly GCF_056590235.1 of Pauljensenia sp. C0170B4. NCBI lineage: Bacteria > Bacillati > Actinomycetota > Actinomycetes > Actinomycetales > Actinomycetaceae > Pauljensenia > Pauljensenia sp. C0170B4. The sequence continues at coordinate 184,152 of NZ_JBWPVS010000001.1, forward strand.
CTCGACTCCGACAGTTAACGATGATGACGATGATGACGGCTGGGGGCCGGTAGCCATACCCGGTGGCGGACGTGCCGAGGCATCTGAACCGGCCGCATCGGCGTCTTCCTCCGAGCCCGTCCACTCTGACCCGGTAGCGCGTGATCACCAGTCAGAGCGTGACGCTCATCCGGCAGCACGCCAGTATCGTCCATTTGAGCGCGAGAATGGCACAGAACAGCCGCCTCGAGCCGCACATGGCCCGATCTTTGATGACGAGGACGACGAAAACGACGAGGGCGAGGGAGACGGAGCGACTTCCGGTCGCGCCGAACCCTTGCGCGACCGCGACCATGACGAGCAGAACGCCGAGCACGCCGCACAATTAGTGGAGCAGAAGATCGGCGGTCGTCCTCAAGGAGTGGCACACGCTGTTGAGGATGTGCGAGACAGTGGTGACACAGAACCGACCGCCCCGTCGACAGCTCACTCATCCACACCACCTGAACCGCAGGGTGAGGACGCCCCTTCACCAGGCAGCGTGGAGGAGATGCGCGCCGAAGCGATCCGTGAAGTGCAGCAGGAACGAGCTGACGAAGCAGGGGAGCAGGACACAGGCGATACTCACGCCCACGAGGCAGAGGTGCGCGGTACACGACCGCATCGCCAGCAGGACCATTTCGCTGCCCCATACGGCCACGACGCACCTGGTGGTGAACCTGACCCAGTTATCGTGCCGCCCAATGAGGATGACTCGGCCAGCATGGATGACGTGGATCTGGAGATGTCGACCAGCGTCGGGTTGCCGGCCATACTGGAGATACTCGGCGGTACAGTGATCGAAGAAAAAGACCAGAGCGAAGAAAGATGAGTGTGACTCGTGTTTGAAGGCGCCTTACAGACCCTGATCGATGAATTGGGAATGCTGCCCGGTGTCGGACCCAAGTCAGCTCAACGCATGGCCCTGTATCTGCTCGACGCTGAACCCGATGACGTGACGCACCTGGTGGACGCCATCCAGGCCGTGCGCGAAAAAGTACACCACTGCGAAATCTGCGGTGATCTCACCGAAGCCGACCAGTGCACCATCTGCCGTAACCCCGCGCGCGACGGATCAGTGATCTGCGTTGTCGAAGAGCCCAAAGATATTCGTGCCATTGAGAATGCGAGGGTGTTCAAAGGTCGCTATCACGTCCTGGGCGGAGCAATCGACCCGATTCATGGCGTGGGGCCTGATCAACTGCGTGTGCGTCAACTGCTCACGCGCCTTCAGGACGGCACGGTTCAAGAAGTTATCGTGGCCACGAACCCCACCATTGAAGGCGAAGCAACCGCCTCCTACCTCTCGCGCACCCTGTCCACAATCGGCGTGATGACCTCGCGCCTGGCTATGGGACTGCCAATGGGTGGCGACCTGGAATACGCCGATCCCGTGACGTTGGGGCGCGCGCTCGAAGGCCGCCGTCGCGCCGAATAACTCCACGCGACCGCATAGCGGGCACGTTTCCGTCACGAGTCGCAGACTCATAGGATGAAGGGGAAACCCATCCCAGGTTGATCACAAGGAAACGAGACAAAGTGGCACTGATTGTTCAGAAATACGGTGGCTCATCTGTCGCGGACGTAGACGCGATGAAGAGGGTCGCCCAGCGTGTCGTGGACACTCGAAATGCAGGACACCAGGTCGTCGTGGTGGTCTCCGCGATGGGTGACACAACAGATGATCTGCTGGACACAGCCGCCCAGATCACCAGCGCACCACCTGACCGCGAACTCGACATCCTGCTCACAGCCGGGGAAAGAATCTCCATGTCACTGCTGGCAATGGCGGTCAATGAATGCGGCGTGCCTGCACAGGCCTACACCGGTGCACAAGCCGGCATCCGTACCGACACTCACTTCGGTAAAGCACAAATCGTCGGCATGGTGCCCGAACGTGTCGCGCGCTCCATCCGTGACGGTCAGGTCGCCATCGTCGCAGGATTCCAGGGAATATCAGAAGATGACGAAACGACGACGCTGGGTCGCGGCGGCTCCGATACCACAGCGGTCGCCCTGGCTGCCGCTTTGCACGCCGACGTGTGCGAAATCTACACCGACGTTGATGGGCTGTTCACTGCTGACCCGCGCATTGTGCCGACCGCGCGGCGCGTGCGCACCATCAGCCAGGAAGAAACACTCGAACTTGCCGCACATGGAGCAAAGATTCTGCACCTTCGGGCAGTGGAGTTCGCTCGTCGATACCACGTTCCGCTGCACGTGCGCTCATCTTTTTCCGACAAGAATGGGACATGGATTTCCGACAGACCCGCAAACCCTGCACTGGCCGGCCTCGTCCCTCAAGCTGCGTTAGCTGCCAACCAGGAGGACCCAATGGAAGAGCCGATTATCTCCGGCATTGCTCACGACCGGTCACAGGACAAGATCACCGTGGTCGGCATTGCGAATTCACCCGGCATGGCCGCACGCCTGTTTGAACTGGTGGCGCAGCAAGGTGCGAACATTGACATGATCGTGCAGAACATTCCCGTCACCTTGGAAAATCGCGCCAACATCTCCTTCACACTGCCCGCCGAGGACGCCGACCACGTCATGCAGGCGCTGGAAGCTGCGCGCGAAGAACTGGGCTTCAAGGAACTCAAGTACAACCCCGATATCGGCAAACTGTCCCTGGTTGGAGCTGGCATGCGAACCAACCCCGGCGTATCGGCCAAACTGTTCGGCGCACTGTCCCAGGCCGGCATCAACATTGATCTTATTTCCACCTCAGAGATCCGCATCTCTGTGGTGACCAAGCTGGAAGACCTTGACCGCGCCGTGCAGGCAGTGCACACCGCTTTCGGTCTGGATTCCACCGAATCTGAAGCCGTCGTATATGGAGGAACAGGACGATGACCACGCCTGAAACCCGTAGTCACACCCAGCGCGACTTGAGCGTCGCCGTCGTAGGAGCCACCGGCCAGGTCGGCTCCGTCATGCGCACCCTGCTCGATGAGCGCGACTTCCCGTTGACCAGCCTGCGTTTTTTTGCCACCGCACGTTCAGCAGGCAAGACACTGACCTGGCGTGACCAGGACATCGTCGTCGAAGACGTGGCAACCGCTGACCTGTCCGGTATCGACATCGCAATCTTCTCCGCCGGAGCCACCGCCTCACGCATCTACGCCCCACGTTTCGTTGAAAAAGGCGCAGTCGTGGTGGACAACTCCTCCGGCTGGCGCAAAGATCCGAACGTGCCGCTGGTCGTGTCCGAAGTTAACGGCGAGGATATCGCGCAGCGTCCCAAAGGCATCATTGCGAACCCGAACTGCACCACGATGGCCGCGATGCCGGTACTGAAAGTCCTGCACGACGAGGGTGTCCTGCGCCGCCTCTTCGTCTCCAGCTATCAGGCTGTCTCCGGATCCGGGCTGAAAGGCGTGCGTGAACTGGAAGAAGGTATTCGTGCCGGTGCGCACCAGGATCTGAGCAAACTGACACTGGACGGCCAGGCCGTCACCTTGCCAGAACCGTCCACATACGTCGCACCGATCGCCTTTGACGTGGTGCCCTTCGCGGGGGCGCTCGTCGATGACGGGTCAGACGAAACCGATGAGGAGCAGAAGCTGCGCAATGAGTCGCGCCGCATCCTGCACGTCCCGGATCTGAAGGTGTCGGGAACGTGTGTGCGCGTGCCCGTGTTCACTGGCCACACTCTGACGATCCACGCCGAATTTGACCGCGCGATCACTCCTGACCGTGCGCGCGAACTGTTGGCCGAGGCTCCCGGAGTGCGCCTGGTGGATGTGCCCACACCGCTCGAATGCGCCGGCATTGATGACGTGCTGGTCGGCAGGATCCGCCAGGATCAGGCCGTTGATGACGGTAAGGGTCTTGTGCTGGTAGTGGCCGGTGACAACCTGCGTAAAGGCGCAGCATTGAACTCGGTGCAGCTGGCCGAACTGGTCGCTCAGGAGCTGCTCGCCGGCTAGCTTCCATCCACCTGCGCCCCAGACAAACAGCGTCGCCCTCGTCAATTACTTACTGACGAGGGCGACGGCGTTCACGCGTGAGTGCGAAAAGCCTACTGGTTCTTCTGCTCTGCGATCTTGGCGCGCACATCATCCATGTCGAGGTTCTGAATCTGAGTGATCAGATCCTCCAGCGCGACTGCCGGCAGAGCGCCGGACTGGCGGAAAACGGCAATACCATCGCGGAAACCCATCACCGTGGGGATTGAGCTGATCTGCATGGCGGTGGCCAGTTCCTGCTGCTGATCGGTGTCGATCTTGCCGAAGACGATGTCCTCGTGCTTGTTCGACGCTTCTTCGAAAACAGGGCCGAACTGCTGGCACGGTCCGCACCACGTTGCCCAGAAGTCGACCAGGACAATGTCATTGTCCTTGATAGTCTGCTCGAATGTCTCCTTGGTCAGTTCAACAGTGCTCATAGGGCCTCCCATCATGAGTGGTCTACGGTCGGTCCGCAGCCTTTCACCTATCTCAACTGTGCTGTATGCACGATTATTCCATGACTGGAGCAATCAGGCTGTGAAGATCCTCGCCTCACTGTGAGTCAGGAAACTCGTGCTGAGTGGCCGTATTGTGAGTATCAGCCGTGCGCAACAGGGCAGCGCAGTATCGCGAGAGAATCGGTGCTGCCGGAGGTTTGCGAGTGTGCTCGTTCAAGCTGCTCAGCTGGAGGCAGGGAAACTTCGTCGCCAGCTACACCGACCGCTTTGAGAATAAACGCCACGACGGTGCCGATTGTGGCTTCTCGGGCATCGGTGAGGCTCGCGGCATCCTCGTCGCTTCCTGCGCGCGCGTTGTCAGGCGCATCTGCCGGTGAGTCTGCAGACGAATGTGTCGGTACTCGCACGCCGGCCAGACATGAGTGAATCAGCGCAACCAGCGTCAACAAGTTCTGCTGTGGAATGCGCCCCTGTGTCATTGCTGCTTCCAGGATGTGGAACAGGATATGCTCAACGATTCCGGCGTGGTCATGGAGGCGGGCAGTGTGCTGTGACGATACCTGCTTGCTCAGCGTGATGCTCGATGCGAGATGAAACTGATCTTTGAGATCGAGATAGGAGCGCAGATATACGGTGAGTTGTTCGATCGGATCGTCAATTCCGGCCAGCTTGTCCCTGAGGAGGTTAGCGAACTTGGCGGTGGTATCCTCCATGAATGCCAGCAGCAGCGCTTCCTTGTCGCTGAAGTGGTTATACACGGCAGTTCGACCCACTTCGGCACGTTCGGCAATCTGTGACATGGTGATGGCATCGAACGGTTCTTCGGACAGCAGTTCTGACAGTGCAGTAAAAAGTCGGCTGCGAGTCAGCTCGCGATGAGCCGCAAGAGTCGATCCAATAATCTTCGGCATAATCGTATTCTGACAGAAGCGTACTGTGTGTCGTCAAATTATGTTGAAATCTGCTGGGTGCACGAATAGCGCGGTGCCAGCGGAAAATGAGAGCGCGGATTCACCCGTGTTGGTTCATGCGCACTGGTCAACGATCGCCTGCACGATTGGAAAATCAGGATCCAGCCAGTTCAACCTCAGCGCTTCCTCGAGCGGAACCCATTGAATACGCTGATGGGAGGATCCAGCTCGCGGCGCCTTGGAACCCGGCGAGACCTGCGCCAGCCACACGGCCATTGTGCGTGTCCCAAGGATCGGCCACCATCCGTCGAGCGGTCCTGCGACCTGGGCGCCCAGTTCAATAGTCGTCCCTAGTTCTTCACGCACCTCACGGACGAGGGCGTCCATCGCGTTCTCACCTGGCTCCACTTTTCCGCCGGGAAGTTCGAACCGGCCGGCCAACTCGGGTGGATAGGAGCGTGCCGCTGCCAGGAGCTGGTGGGGCCGGTCAAGACTGTCGACGATTGCTGCGCCCACGACGGGGCGTACCGGTTGATGCTGCGTGATGGTCACGGCCTCTATGGTAGGCGTAATGCGTGTGGCGCGATTTGCGTGGGTGTCCACTTTGTGTTCTGAATTGGTGTTAGCGCTCGGAAACAGTTATCATCGTGAAGCGTCTTTGAGAAGAAAGTGACGCCATTGCGGGCGTAGTTCATCGGTAGAACGACAGCTTCCCAAGCTGTAAAGGCGGGTTCGATTCCCGTCGCCCGCTCCACTATGACGTCGAAAATGATAAGTACCCTTTTGCGTTAGCGAGTACGCCCCAAGGGGGTCAAGAAAATCGCTTGCGTTAGCGAGTGTATAGCGCGTTTGCCCTGACCTGCGGAAACGCTTTCCTCTCTTTCGGCTGAGCGAGCGTTTGCGTTAGCAGGCGTTGATTTGGTCGAGGCGGACGCTATGGTCGGCGACCTCGGTAACGAGTTCGGCGTCGTGGGTGATGACAATGACGACGGCACCGGTATCGGCGAGTTTACGCATTACTCGGGAAATCGCGACAAGGTGCTTGTAGCCCACACCTGATGTTGGCTCGTCAAAGATGTAAACTTTCTTGTTCGCGGCAAGCGCTGTAGCAATAACCAGGCGTTGGCGCTGCCCACCGGACAGAGCCTGAGGATGATCGGACTCGTGCTCCGCAAGATCGAGTTCTTCAAGGATCGTGTGGGCGTCGATGTGCTGCTTTTCGGCTTTGGTCGTGCCGAGCGTGACTTCGTCAATAACGGTGTCCGAGAACAGCTGCCGGGTGGGGTCTTGCATGACGAGGTAGGCGTCCCGGCCGGCGAATTTTTGCCCATTGAGTGTGATGGATGCACCTTTGGCTTTTTCGAGTCCGCAGACGATGCGTGCCAGTGTTGATTTGCCCGACCCGCACGGGCCAATGAGCGCTGTGATTTTCCCTGCCGGAAAGAGCACATGGCCGACATTGAGAACCGTTTTCCCGTGGCGGTAGGCGAAGGTGAGGTTGTCGATCGTGAGCCCTTCACCTTCTGGTTCGGGCAGGCTCGGCATGGGTACGGGCACTAGGGATCGCAGTCCAAGCTGTTTGTGCTCCTCATCCGAGGTAGCGTAGAAGTCCTCGCCGGTTGCGGTGAGGGCGATGTTGCCTTTGTCGAAGCAGTAAACGCGGTCGACGATCCCGGCAAGGAAACTTAGCCGGTGTTCGGCAATGATGATGGTGTGTCCATCGGCTTTGAGCCTGGCGATGAGTGTGGCGAGTTGGTCGATAACGTCAGCTGACAGGTTCGCGGTCGGCTCGTCAAAGACGATCAGCGACGTGTTGTTGCACATGGCGACGGCGCAGGCCACGCGTTGCATTTGTCCGCCTGATAGTTGTGTGACGCGGGATTCCAGCAGGTCGGCGATACCTAACTCGGCTGCGACCTCGTCAATGCGGGCACAGATCTCCTGCGGGTCGCGGCCGAGGTTTTCTGGGCCGAAGGCGAGTTCTTGGCGCACGTGAGTGGTGTAGAACTGGGTGCGCGGGTTTTGAAACACTGTCGAACAGTGGTGGGCAAGCTCTGATAGATCTACTCGTGCCACGTCAATGTCGTCGACTGTGACGTTTCCGGTAAGGTCGCCGTCGTGGAAGTGTGGGATGAGCCCGTTAAACAGCCGTAGCGCAGTGGTTTTCCCTGACCCTGACGCGCCACACAGCAAGGTGACGGTTCCGGGTGTGATGGTGATGGTTGCGTCGTTGATTGAGGGGTGGTCTGCTCCTCGATAGGTGAAGGTGACCCTGGTGGCTTGGGCTGTTGTCATAGGACGATTCTCCATATCGCGAAGCCGATAACGACGAGCAGAATGACTGCGTCGACCACCCGGAATTTTACGACCGTGACTGAGGTGGGCTTTGCGGTTCCGCCCAGTCCGCGCACGAGGGCGGCCGATGCCAGTTCGTCCCCGCTGCGTACCACGGTCGATAGCAGCGGGATTGTGAAGTATTGCGCAGCGCGCAGTGAGAGCACGGGCATCCCGCGTAGTTTCATGGCATCTGAGATCGCTTTAACCTCGTGGCCGATCACGGGCAGCACACGTAAGGCAACCGAGATTGGGATCGTGAAACAGGTTGGGATTCGTGAGCTGGCGAGTGCTTTTTGCAAGGTGGCGGGTCGGATTACGCCGATCGCGTAGGCTCCCATTCCTGCGCTGACACTGAATCGCCACATCCACTGCAAAAACAGCACGAGGAACGCGCTGGCCGTTGACTTCCACACCAGTGGTATCGCGAAGATGAGCCCGCTGAGGACCGCAAACGTGGCCAGGTAGACGGCCACCCAGCTCGGGCGCACGAGCGTGTTGGGGTTGATCGCAGCGCTCGTCAGCATCACGGCGGCGAATCCGCCCAGAGCACACACGAACCACGGCGAGTAGGCACTGTAGATCGTGGTGGAGACGATGACGAGCGCGGTGATAATCGTGCGCGGGTCGGGCAGTTTAGACAAGACCGGCTCGTTCAAAGTGTTTGCGCGCGACCCGGGTTCCCAACAGGCCAGCAAGCCAGCCCACGATGAGCATCACGACGAAGAAGCCCAGCAGAATCGGGATCGTGACGACCTGTGCCATCTTGGCGGCGTAATCTGCGCCCATTTGTTCGGCGATTTGCGACATATATGCGTCTTGGTTCATAAATAGCGGCATCCACGGGGAAACATAGATCGGCAGAATAAACAGTGCGTATGCCAGCGGGACGCGAACTTTCACGTTCTTCGGTCCCTTGGTGATGACTAGGTCGGCGAGCAGGCCGAATACAGCGGCCACCGCGACGCCGCCCACCCAGTGACCGGTCACGAAAAAGAGGATTTCGATGATAATCAGCATGATTGTCAACGCCCCCATCTTCGGAGTGCGTGCTGTGAACAGCGCAAAGACGATGCCGTTAACGAGGATAGAAAGCAAGAAACCGGCATACATGGCGGCGGGGATGAACCCGAGCATTCCGAATGCAAACACGATGACGAACATCAAGGCGGTGAAGACGCCAATGTTGATGAAGTCGCGCGCGTTGAGGCGCGAGGATGTGGGTGTGGACATAGTTTTTCCTTTCATGTGCTTATACGTGCTGTGTTTAGACGAGTTGCCATCCGGCTGCGTTGATGCGTTCTTGCCAGAAATCGCGGTATTGACCTGGCTGGTTGACCAGCTCGTCGTGAGGCCCGCGCTGGGCGATACGTCCACCTTGGGAGAGCACAATGATTTGGTCAGCTTGGCGAATGGTTTCAAGTTTGTGGGCGATGACAATCAGTGTGGAGTGTTTGCGTAGCTCATTCATCGCCGCAACAATGTTGGCTTCGTTTTCCGCGTCCAACGCGCTGGTGGCCTCGTCGAATAGCACGATCGGGGCTTTCTTCACCAAGGCGCGAGCGATGGACACTCGTTGGCGTTCCCCACCTGACAGTGCACGCCCGCCAGCACCCGCCAATGAATTCCAGCCGTCTGGGAGCCGGTTGACGATTTCCGTCACGCCCGACAGGTCAGCCGCCCATCGAATCTCTTCATCGGTGGCTTCGGGGTTGCCAAGGCGAATGTTGGCTTCGAGAGTGTCGTTGAATAAGTAGACGTCTTGGAAGACGAGAGACACCTGGCGCATCAGGTCTTCGATGGTTTGCTCGCGCACGTCCACTTCGCCAACGCGCACGCTGCCGGACTGCACATCCCAGAAACGTGCAACCAACCGGGCGATCGTCGTCTTCCCGCACCCAGATGGACCAACCAGGGCACACATGCCGCCTTGCGGGACATGGAAGGAAATATCACGGAGAACCGGGGTGTCCGGATCGTAGCTGAAGGTGACGTCCTCGAAACGAACATCGCCAGGGGCGTTTATCGGTGTGGAGGCATCGGGTTCGGACAGTTCGGGGGCATCCATGACCTTGTCGACGTGGTTCATCTGCTGGCGGCGTTCTTCCAGCCCGGTCATGCAGCCACCGATGTCTTGGAGCATGGTGGTGAACCGCAGGCACATGCCGATTGTGACCACAGCGTTCAACGCATTCATTTGCCCGCCGAGGGCGAGTTGGGCGGTCAGCCAGATCATCACCACAATGAGCGCTTGGACGAACATTCCATTAATCAGGTTCGCTAATGTTTCGATCCACAATGCTTTGCGGCTTTTGCGGTCAGCCTGTTTGAATGCCCGATCAAGGGCCGGGTAGTCGTCGGCGACATGGCAGGAGCGCAGCGCGCCTTGGCAGGTGGCGAATTCGACCATGCGAGCCGCCAGCTCCGATTCGGCTGGTTCGGAAACCTGCTTACCTTTATCAAGAAGCACGCGGGAGATATGGAGGAAGGCGAGCATGATCGGGAAGGCGATCGTCAAGGTCAGTCCCAGTCGCCAATCCCAGAACCAGGTTCCCACAGTGATCACCAGCACGGCTGAGAGTTTTTGGACGAGGGAGAAAATGAAATGTGCCGCCGACTCGCCCAGGTTCATCATTTCCTGGGTGACCATGCGCGACAGCCGTCCAGAGCTACCCGAATCGAACACTCCCAACGGTAGGCGGGCTACCTTGTTGCCGACCGCTTGGTGGACGTCGTGAATGAATCCGAGCGCGCCGATATAGCCGGTGCGCATGCCATAAAACTCCGTGCCCACGCCCAGCATCGCGATCACCGCCAAGGCGATGAGCCAGCCCGAAAACGACAGCCCCCACACCGGCATTCCGGTTGCTAGGGCACTTGCGGCGGGAAGCAGAGTCAGCAGGGCAAAGCCGTGACACAGTCCTGAGACCGCACCCCACGCTTGACCAACCGAAAGGTCTCGCCACGAGGCGGGTTCCATCAAACGCTTAAAGCGTGGCAGCAATAGTTGATTCATCGTGTCATCTCCTCGCATGCACCTTGGGCAAGAAGTGCCTGATAGTGCGCATTACCCAACAGCTCGTCGTGTTTACCGACCACAGCAATGCGCCCGCGTTCCATGACGACAATCTGATCCGCGCCCCTGATCGAGGCCAACCGGTGGGCGATCACAATCACGGTTCTGCCTTTGGCAAGAGTCGAGAGAGCTTGTTGAATTTTCGATTCCGATTCCGGGTCCGCCATCGCCGTCGCCTCATCCAGCACCAACACTGGGGCATCAACCATGAGCGCCCGGGCGATCGCGATACGGGCTGCCTGCCCGCCCGAAACGTGGGTATCCTCCCCCAACACGGTGTCGTAACCATCTGGCAGGCTCATGATGAACTCGTCGATCTGCGCTGCCCGCGCCGCCTGCCGCACCTGATCCAAGGTTGCGTCTGGCGCGCCCAAGGAAATGTTGTTGTGGATGGTGTCGCGAATAAGCTGTGCATCTTGCAGGACGAATGCAACCGTCGAATACAACACATCCTGGGAAATGTTCTTTAGATCAACCCCGCCGATAGTGATCATGCCAGCGTCCGGGTCATCGAAGCGGGCCATTAGACTTGCCAACGTCGATTTGCCCGCACCCGACGGGCCAACCAGCGCGGTCACCGTGCCTGCCGGAATGCTCAGGCTTACCTCGTCTAATGCCTGGGTGTCGTCATAGGCATACGACACACCCCGAATCTCGATATCATGACCGTGTGGTGTCTGTGGTGCATCGGGTTGGCTCAATGCCGGTAGCTCCATCACCGCAACGAGGCGCACCGCAGCCGATCCCGCAAGCTGGTAAGACCAGGCGATTGTCGCGACCGTCATCAATGCGCCCGGCAACACCAAGGCAATCAACGTCGTCGCTATCACCTCGTAGATGCTCACCCAACCGGCGTTCATCATCAACGCGCCACCGCCAAGGTTCACGATCAACAACACCGGGATCGACACCCACGAAAATGAGGCGACCGACATCGACACCAGCGGCATACACCACGCCCGGTAGAACTTAGAAAACTCGTTAGCTGCATCTAAATAGGCTTTATGTGCTTGGCCGACCTTGCCGAACGCTTTCACCACTGAAATACCGGCAACGAACTCGGCCATTGTTGCCGAAACCTGGGCGAGCTTGGTGTCCATTTGCGCGGTCTTCTCATTCATCCCACGCATCGACATGCCATACATGCCCACATAAATCGGAATCGTCGCAATCGACAGCAATGCGAGTCGCCAATCCACCACGAACGCATACATTAACAAGGCGAGCGGGGATACGATCGCGTTCAGTTTCTCAATCGGCCCGTGCGCGATCACTGTGTGCACCGTGGCCGTATCATCCTGAATGGTCTTGCGGATCTTCCCCTCACCCTCGCGGGTAAACCACGACAGCGGAGCAGTCGACATTCGGGCGGCAATTTGCCGGCGCATCTGGTTACGCAACGACAGGTCAATAAAATGCGTCACGCCCAATGCAACAAAATATAAGGTCAACCGGGTCATGTATGCGCTGACGAGGAGTATGACGATCCAGTTCACTCGCGCCGGGTCCACCTGGTCTTGCATAAGTTCTCTGCCAAGCTCCACCAGAGCCACATACGGGGCAATGGCCAACACCCCGGAGGCGAACGCTAAGACCTGCGCGACGAACAGTTTGCCTTTCACCGGCTGCGATAGCTGACGGATCGCGTTCTGGCCAGCGACAGATTTTTCCTTCGCGGATCCATACTCGCCTTCAACAACCTGATCTGTTACACTATCGTTCACGTAAACACCGTCCTTATTAGGTAAGGATAACCTTACCTAATTTCTGGGAGGTGTGTCTAACCGTGCACGTCAACCGATACGAGCATCACCCTTTCAGGGCCATGCTCACCTGTTCACCAACTCGGAATACGAACCGGATCGTATCCTCGTCTACGATGGCGTGGTCGATGAGAGCGCTCCACTGTGAGGGGCGGAACTCGCTCACAGGTTCGCCCGTGAGATCGTCGAGGGCTGTAGTCACGGCCGCATGTTTGGCTGTCTTTGCTGTGATGTCGGCTTCGAGGCTTGTTTTACGTGCGAGTGTCTTACGGTAGGCAGTATCGAGTTCGGTGTACTTGTTTTGGTAGGCGTCCTGGTCGAGCGCGCGTTGCTGATTTTCGGCTATCAGTGCTTCGATCTGCTCAGTGAGTTCCACGATTTTCGCCTGGCAGGCGGCGGCTTGTTCTTCCATACGGCTCGTATCAAACATGGAGTCAAAGATTTGCAGTAGGTGGCTTTGCCGTGGCTGGCGGGCGATCAGTTGGTTGAGTGCTTGGACGAAAGCGTTCTTGATATCTTCGTCTTTCATAGTCGCGCTGCTGCAAGGGTGTTCGCCTGCGTATTTATGGTTGCATTGCCAGACTGTGTACTTATATTTCGTGTTCGACGCCCACGTTTTACGCCCATACCACGACCCACACTGCGCACACTTGAGCCGGGTGGAGAACAAGCCGACCTTCGCTGAGGATATGTTGGCATGCCTGGTGGCGAGTTCGTATTGCACCTGATCCCAGATACGCGGAGCAATAATCGGCTCGTGATTGCCTGTTACGTAGTATTGGGGTACTTCGCCTTCGTTGACCTTCATCTTCTTAGTAAGAAAATCGGTGGTGAACGTCTTTTGAAGCAGGGCATCGCCCTTATATTTTTCATTCGACAAGATCGAGCGCACTGTCGACGTTGACCACACTTCTTTCCCACGCGGGGTGAGGATCTTGCGGGCAGCAAGTTCGGTTTTGATCTCACTAATAGCCATCCCGTCAAGGAAAAGCTGGTAGATCAACCGGACAGTCGGTGCCTGGGTTTCATCGATGACGAGACTGCCATCCTCGCCTTTCTTATATCCGAGCAGCGACTTGTAGGGCACCATGACTTTTCCATCGGCAAAACGTTTCCTGTGTCCCCAGGTGACGTTTTCGGAGATCGAGCGGGATTCTTCCTGGGCCAGGCTGGACATGATCGTGATGAGCAATTCGCCTTTGGCGTCAAAGGTGTAAATATTTTCCTTTTCGAAGTACACCTCCACTCCCACTTCTTTGAGTTTCCTGACTGTGGTCAAGGAGTCGACGGTGTTGCGAGCAAACCGGGACACACTCTTGGTGAGGATCAGGTCGATTTTGCCTGCCAGTGCGTCATCGATCATGGTTTGGAATCCCTCACGGCGCTTCATAGAAGTGCCAGAGATACCTTCGTCGCAGTACATGCCCGCGAACTGCCAATCATTACGGGAGCGAATGTAGGTGGTGTAGTAGTCGATTTGAGCCTCATACGAGGAGGTTTGTTCTTCCATCTCGGTAGAGACTCGCGCGTAGGCGGCGACCCTTCTGCGCGCCGGTACCCCAGATGAGGCTGCGGCAGATCGAACCTTCTTTGTTGCGGGTATCGCAGTGACCGTGCGACTCATGCCAACCTCCCCTCACTGGTTAAGCCCACCGGCGTCATAGTTCCATCCGCGAGGTGGAATGTGAGCTGGTGCGGAAAGACTTCAATCATCACGATCTGCTCGCCAACCTGGACGGGGTCGAAACCCTGGGTGCCGAGCATGTCTGCGCAGGCTTGTTCGAGGAGTGTTTCGCGCAGGTTGTGCCCCCTACAGGGGTTGCCGTTCCCGGTGCAGGCACTCCAGCACCGCCAAAACTTATACGAGGTTCCAGACTTGTAGGTGCGGGTTTTGCGTTGATAGTTCTTCCCGCACGCGCCACAACAGATCCGTCCAGTGAATACGCCCGTGTTCTTTGACGGGGTCGCAGCCGGACCAATCTCACGCCGATAGGCGATTTCTGCTTGCACCGCGTCAAACACAGACTTATCGATGATGGGTGGGAGGGCTTGCTCAACCCAGTATCGCGGCAGCTCCCCGTCATTGAGAGCACGGTTGGGTGCTTGGATCGCAGGGCGGTACATTTTCTGCAGCATCTGGCAGCCCTTGTAGCGCTCGTTTTCGAGCATGCGACGAAACACTGACCCGTAGAAGCGTCCTCCACCGCGCGAACGCACCCCTTGACCATTGAGGATCGCGGCTGTCTTTTCAGGGCTAATACCCTCGAGATAGTTGGCAAACAGCAGGCGCACAATCTTGGCTTCATCGTCAATGATGGTGAACTCGCCGTCTGCCCAGCTATAGCCGTAGACGACGAAGGAGTTTGTTCCACCGTTCTTGTACCGGTTACGGATTGCCCATTTGACGTTCTGGGACAGGGAACGGGATTCTTCTTGAGCAAACGACGCCAACAAGGTCAGCAGGAGTTCTCCGTCAGCGCTGAGAGTGTCGATGCGTTCGCGTTCGAATCGCACAGCCACACCAAGGTCTTTCAGCTCACGAACCGTAGCGAGAAGGTCGACAGTGTTGCGGGCCAGGCGCGAGATCGATTTACACAACACAAGATCGATCTTTCCTGCTCTGGCAGCGTTCATCAGGTCGGCCAGGCCTTGCCGGGATTTCATCGAAGTGCCAGTAACCCCTTCGTCAGTGAATACACCCGCATAGGCCCATCCGGGCGTGGACTGGATCAGGCGCGAATAATACGAAACCTGCGCCGACAATGACGCTAATTGCTCCGCACCGTTGGTCGAGACCCTAGCGTATGCTGCTACGTTGACCAGTTTCGGGGCAAGCGTCCGAACCGGTGTCACCACACTAACCTGCGCCACATTTTCTCCTTTCGTGTTAGGTCTATACACGCTCTAAACCAGGTGTTTATCCAGTCGTTTTGCCCACAATCTGTGACTGATAGATCGGGCTCCACGCCTGGAACAACAACCGATAGACACGCCGATACTCTGCGGGGGTTAGCACTCCTCGACCTGCCAGCATGCTCAACGTGTGAGCGTCAGTAATGAAGGCGAGTTCTCGGGCGAACACCTCGGGCCTTGTCATCTGATCGACCGTGGTGGCGAGCGTGTTCATGAGCGCCCACCTCGGGTGCCAAAGCGAGCACGCACATAACAGGCGTGACAGCAATACTTTTGACCTGGCTTGTCCACGATCACGAAGCGGTGCCCGCAGTGCGCACAGGTCTGCTCGCGCACTGGCTCGGTTTTCTGCCGTTCCCGCCACGCTTTATGCCTGCAGGCGGGCGAGCAAAACCGAGCCCGAGCACCTCCCCGAATAGGGCTGGCACACCAGCGGCACACCCGCTGAGCCACCACTGAACCGGCCTCGAGATTTCGGCTGGTGCAGTATGAACGGACCTGGTCACGGGTCAAGGCGCAAAACTCGGCAATCGCTTTATATCCCCAGCCTGCTGTGCGCAGGTTACGGATACGTTCTTCTTCAATGTTCTTCACAGTGGGGTCACTCCCTTCACCCCACTGCCGACAAACCCGTATGTGTTAAATCCGCCCGTAAAATGACGAAATGCCCCGCCACCACCCATGACGGGTAGCAGCGGGGCTAAGTTGCACAGTGGCGCGTGTGGTTAGTAGCCGAGCTTGGCGTTCACGCGCGCTTGCACCGCGCTGTAGAGTTTTCCGAGACGTCGTTTACGTTCCTCACCATTGCCGTACTCGCCACGGATCACGGCGTCAGCCAGCGCATCGATGTTGGGTGCGGCGGGCTTCGTGGCAGGCGTGTTGCCGGAGAGCTTTTCATTGACTCGCTGCTGGACAGCGGCGTAGTTGGCTCCGAGGCGACGCTTACGTTCTTCACCGTTGCCGTAGTCGCCACGAATCACTGCATCGGCGAGAGCGTCGATGTTCGGTGTGGCTGGTGCTGGTGCTGGGGCTGGGGTGTTGCCGGTCATCTGGTCATACCAAGACTGTGCGCGGGACATGTAGGCGGCATGCTGGGAACCAGCCAACGATGCCGGGCAAGCCGTGGCAGAGAAGTTTTTGTGCCCGAAGACGTTCTTGCCCCACTGGGGTCGGCCAAGGCCGTAGAACTTGCAGATCGCGGCGACGAGGTGTGCTCCGTTATCGAGGCACGCCTCCGACACAGCCCACGGGCTGGAGCTCACGTCCGCATGCTCGATGCCGATACTGGTGGTGTTGGCGGCAAAGTTGCCTGCATGCCAGGCGGTGTCGCGATCCCATACGAGCTGGCCGATTGTGCCGTCGGTTTGGACTTGGTAGTGGGCGGAAGCTGGACGGGTTTGCCACACGTCGTAGCAGCCCCTAATGGTGAGGTTTCCGGCGTTGTGGTGGATGATGACCTTATCGATGCGCCTGCCGTTGCGGCCGGGTGTGTAGTGTGTGTTCATGATGAGGTCGATGTCGGCCTCGAGCGCGAGCCAATTCTTCATGACTGGTTCTCCTTTGTATTTTCAGTGGTTGTTTCGGTCAGTGAGGGTCTTGTTTCGGCGCGGTTGGCGATCGCATCGAGCGCCCCACGCATTTGGGGTGGGACGGGTAGGCCGAGGCGGGTGG
Organism: Pauljensenia sp. C0170B4; assembly: GCF_056590235.1. NCBI lineage: Bacteria > Bacillati > Actinomycetota > Actinomycetes > Actinomycetales > Actinomycetaceae > Pauljensenia > Pauljensenia sp. C0170B4. The sequence goes on from NZ_JBWPVS010000001.1 coordinate 201,249, forward strand.
CGTTTTCGACCAGGGAGATGCCTTCGTTGGATAGGTAGAAGAAGATGACCGCCGCACGTAGCACGCCGGGTGCTCCGAGAATATGGACGTCGATGAGGTGGGCGAGGCCGACGAGGGTGAAGATGAGGATTTTGCGGCTGATACCTCTGAAACCAACTGCGCTGGAGAGGCGGCGCTCTGAAATGGCGGCCAGCACCCCGGTGATGTAGTCGGCGATAGCGAAGACGATCAGGGCATAGACGAGGCCGTCTAGGCCTCCGAGGTAGACGGCGAGCCATGCGCCGAGGCCTGCGACGCCTGCTTGGGTGGTGTGCCAGATAGCGTGAATAGACATAGAGCGTGTTCCTTCCAGGGTGGGTGGGCAAATGAAAAATACCCCCACCCATCTGAGGTGAAGGCAACAAAGAATCCCGCGTCGTAGCGGGTTACATGGTCGGGTCAGTCAAGACCTCCAAGATCGGCAGGCTCAAGTCGAAGGACGCCGCCTTGGGTGCTGGGAGTTCGTGGGTTTCGATAGCCTCTGCTGGTGGTGCGGGCGTTGTATCGGATTCAATTGGGACGATCGGCAACTGCACCTCATCGTCAGGCGTTGACTCATCAGCGGAGAGTTCGGTGAGTTCTTTGGTCTTTTCTTCTTCGGTGCTCATGTGTTGTCCTTGGTGATCGCGTCGTAGAGGACGTCGTAGGCCTCGGCCGCTTCGCCGGACAGTTCACCCTCATAACCGTCAAGAAGTGCTTTCACGTCCTTGTCGTGGCCGTCGTAGGTCGGACCAGATACTTCAGCGATCGACGCGAGCAGGGCCTGGCGAGCTTCGAGGAATTCACTCGCTTTATCGGGGTCAGCGAGAGCAAAGGTGCCGTCGTCACCAAAGACTGGGCGACCCTGATCGTCAAGTGTTGCGAATTGGGTGACGAGGTCGTATTCGTCCTCCCCGAACCGAGCAATCGCCTCCCTCACCAACGTTAGAAGTTTCGAGCGGGCACGGGACTGTGCCGCCTTCAACGGCATATTGGTGAGTAGGTCGGCGACGGGTTGGAGGTGCTGGTTGGCGATCTTGATCTTCATCAGTGTTTCCTTTTACTTATGCGAGGTTGGTGGACATGGCCGATAATCCAGTGTTGGAGAAGTACCGCCACGTGATGTTCGATCCGGTTCCGGAGATGGATGTGATCCACCCCTGATTGAGCAGGCTGAGGATCGCGTTCATCCGCGACATCAAATCTTTGGTGCGGTCGAATAGGCGGGTCATGTTGTAATACGACCCATTGGTGACGACCATGACGTCGTAGGTGTGGAAGACGATCTTCGCCAGCCCATTGCTCGACGCCCACCCGGCGTAGGTGCCTTTCCCGGTGAGCGTGCAGTCTTGCAAGGTCACGTAGCGCGAGCCGGTGGTGTAGAACTTGTAGCCGTTGGTGCGCAAGTCAGCACCGAGATGAATGCCGGCCTTGCCGTAGAAGCGTCCCTTCGGATCCAGGGTGAGGCAGGTGTAGTAGGTGCCGCCGGAAACCGTCTGGTATGTCCAGGCCACATAGTCGCCTTGATAGGCGACCTGGTTGACGACGCCTTGCACGTCGGGCTTGTCCTTGTGGGCACGGCGTGCCATTTCCCCGATGTAGCGGGTGCCGTACCAGAATTTCATCCCGGAACTGGAGATTGTCCCTTCCAATGTCGAGCCGTTATACCAAGCGATCTGATACGGGGTGATGCGGATAGATTGCGTCCAACCTGCCAGCCCCACTTGGATCGCGTTGGCTGCGAGCTTGTCTGCCGTAATCGAGCGCGCCCCAATCCGAGCCGCCGACAACGTCCCGGTGGTGATCTTCCCAGCATCCAGCGAAGCAATCTTGGCCGATGTGACCGCAGCGTCCTTGATCATCGTGGACTGGATAAAACCGTTAGCGATCGTCAACTTGTCCGAGGTAATCGAACCGGCAGCGATCCGTGCCGCCGACAAGGTACCGGTCGTAATCTTCGACGCCGATAGACTGCCAACCTTTGCGTCCGTGATCGCGGCGTTGGCAATCATTGCGGTGGTGATGAACCCACTCGCGATGGTCAGCTTGTCGGAGGTAATACTTCCCGTGGCGATACGGTCAGCCGCCAAGAACCCAGCCGTGATTTTGGCTGCCGACAGTGAACTGATTTTCGCGTCGGTGATAGCGGCATCAGCGATGTGTGCGGTGCCGATGGCGGCATCTGCGATGTGTGCTTGGCTGATCGCTTTCGGCCCGATCATCGCGGCACCGACCGGTGTTTGTTCCCATTGGTTGTTGGTGAGCAGATATTGGCGGGCGATCACTCCGTCTACGCGCACTTGCCACAGCGCACCCTCCGGTCGGCCAGCCGCATCCGCTACGCTAGGATCAACAACGGCAACCGTGAGCCGCCCATCCGAGGTTACCGCGATGTCGTGGGCATCCTGCGCCAACTGGGTAGCACCAGCGGCTGCGGTCTTGGCCTGGTCAATCTCCACCTGCGCCGACGCCATCTGAGTGGCGACAGCATCGGCGGCGGTTTGTGCATCCTGGGCCGCAAGCAGGGCGTGGCCGACTTGTGTGCGGGCGGCATCGAGTTCCGCACCGAGCTGGGCATGATTCAGATCAGTAGCGAGTGCCACCCAGCCGGGCTGCCCGGTATCAGTGAGCTGGTAGATCCAGATCTCGACCTGTTCGCCATTTTGCCGGAACCACGTGTCACCCAGCTTGGCCTTGGCGGGCTGGATGCTGCCGTAGTGGTTGGTGTTCTTCCCATCCGCTGAAGCGAGTGCGAATCCTGCCGCATCCGACGCAGCCACCGCCGTATTGATGGCGGTTTTGACCTGCCGGGTGACAGACGTGAACTTCCGAGCGGTAGAACCCAGCTCAACGGAGATGTACTGGAGCGTGAGCGGGTTGTATTCGTAAGCGACCACCCGTGCTGTGAGCGCAATCCCAAGATCAGCGTGATGGACGGTCACGGTGTCGCCAATTTCGACGGTTTCCAGGCGTGCAAGATCAGCGTATTCACGGGTGGTGGCGAGGTCGACGAAGCGCACCTTATACGAGCCCGACGGCTCATCGACATGTCTTGCGCTGAATTCTGCTGCAGCTAGTCGGCGCAGCTCAGAGTGGGCTTGGTCGAGTGGGAGTTCACCCTCACGCGGGTTGTCTTTGTCGGTGATGGCTTTGACTTGTCCGTAGCGGATGACGCGGATACGCGGCACCACATAATCACCCAACTTCGGCGAATCCACATAGAGTTCGGGTAGGAGTAGGCCGTCGTATCCGACTGGCAGAATCCGCGTCGCCACTGTTGAGAAGTCAATGGATGATTCGAAGCCGGTGAGGTTTTTCCGATCACGGATGACCACCCCGTGGTTGGCTCCGCGCATGGGCGCGTGATGGATATGGAAATTATCGCGGGCCAGTTCGCCGCCCCAACGCGAGATGAGCGTGTTGTCCTCGCCCGCGTCCATGAGAGCGGCGGTGATGGGCATGCGCACCATCCGCGCCGACGAGCGCGTCACCGTATCCGACGAGGTAGCAGTAAACCCGTGGCTCGTGTTCGCCGCCCCAAGGATCTGGGTCAGTGCGCCTTTCGCGGTTTTGTTGACCACGTAGGTGTCGGCGATGAGATTCCCCGCCAGATCATAGAACACGTGAAACGCCGTCACTTCGAGCATGCCGTCAAGCGTGGTGACAACCTCGCTGATGCGGAACCCCTGACGTTGCTCCAGCCCTGGCACGGGCGCTGCCACAATGTTCTCAAGCGTCAGGTGCGTGGCTGCTGGACCGTCTGCCGGGTAGGTGAAGGTTAGTGAGAATTCGCCACCTAGTTCCTCGACCACGATCGGATTGATGATCTCCCGATCCAAGACTCCTAGCCCGGTGGTGGTGAATGTCGTGGCGGTGCGGTCGTGAACCGTAATCATGAGGAGCCTTCCAAAGACAACAGTGGCCACCCCACGAAGGGATGGCCGTCAGAGAATGTAGTGAGTTGGGTGTTAGGGGTTGCGCCAGTTCGGCGTGATCACGATCTTCGAAATACCCGCGCCGAGCGTGAGGCGATTGATCCCAGGCTTGAAGGTCGGGAAGGCGTCGGTGAGCGCATCGGTCTGGACTTTCCCGTGGGCGTGAGCGACGAGACGTTCGCTGTCGAGCGTGACGGAACCTGCTGGCGAATTCACGTGATAAATGCTCGTATTGATCGTCAGCGAGAGCGCCCCGGTGCCGGTGACTGTGATGATCGGATCAGCTTCCAGTAGGCCGGGGTTCGTGATCGTCCCAGATGCAGTGAGCGTTACCGGATTCAATCCCTCGGTCAGGTACGTGAAGGGCTGGCAGGTCAGGCGCGCGGTGAAGAACCCCCACCCCGACAGCTCCCGGCGCAGTTCGCTCACTTCGCAGTGCTTAACCTTGCGGTAAACACCAGGCTCGGCAGTCAACGCAATCGTCGAAGAGCCCGTCAGCTCGTGAGCAGCCTGCCGATACTGGTCGAGCCCGTCACGAACAGGCACCGCGAGGTCGAGATCGATCTCGGTGTCCTCCCAGCCCGTGAAGCGCGTGAGGGTTCCGGCGCGTCCTTCGACCTCAATATCATCAGCCCTGCGCACCGACGCTGGGATCGCAACGGGTGCCGTGAGTCGCAGACCCAGCGAAGCAGAAGACACCTGGTTATTGAGGGTGAAGCCGAACATGGTTAGTATCCTCCTGCCATCACGGTCTGCCGCCGATCAAGGCGGGCAAGTTGTTTATCGAGGGCGGGTGCGAGTTTGCCCACCAGCGTCCCATCCGACAACGTCACCGAAATATCCAAAGACCCGAGGATACGCTTTGCAGTCGCATCCACGATCCCAGCGACATCCACACGCTCTGCCGCTTCATCAGTACTTCGCTGAGATACAGTCACGGGTTGTGGGGTGAGGTCAACGCTCGGCACTTGCAGGTCTGCCACCGCCTCGATCGGCACGGCCAGCCCGTCCTCAAGGTCGGCGAAGGCGTCTATCGTGTTGCGCGCGAGCCCTGAAGCTGCGGTGACAGCCTTGTTGCCGTCCGTGCGGATGGAGCCTGCGAGGCCTTCGACAAGCATCCGTCCTGCCCAGGCCATCTTGCGTGACGGTGAGTGGATGCCGAAGAAGCCAGTGATGGAGTCCCAAATACCTGATGCCCAGTTCGAGACCGAATTCCACAGCCACCCCGCTAAGGATTGGATACCGTTCCACAGGCCGTAGACGAGGTTTTTGCCCGCCTGGGCCATCGCTGAGACGCCCTGACCAACAGCAGACACAATCCCAGAAATAATCGATGGGATTGCTGCGACGATTGTGGAAATAATCTGCGGCAGGTTTCGTACCAACGCGGTCAAGAGTTGGATGCCTGCTTGGACGAGTTGCGGGATCGCCCCACCAATCGCCGACACAATAGCTCCGATAATCTGCGGGAGCGCGGCCACGATAGTTGTAATGATTTGCGGCAACGCCCCAATCAAAGCCGTCAACAACTGAATGCCTGCTTGGATCAGTTGTGGGATAGCACCAACCACGCCGTCCACGATTGCAGTAATAATCTGCGGGAGTGCTGCGACAATCGCTGTGATGATCTGAGGCAGCGCCCCGATCAAGGCGGTGAGTAGTTGGATTCCTGCTTCGATGATCTGCGGGATCGCCCCCACAAGGAACGTGACAATCCCGGTGATGATCTGTGGGAGGGCTTCGATGATCACGGGAATGGCAGCGATCAAGCCTTCGGTAAGTCCGGTGATGAGCTGCAACGCCGCATCAAGAAGCAACGGGAGGTTGTCGACCAGACCCTGTACCAAAGCCATGAGCATCTCCACCGCCGCAGGAACCAGTTCCGGTAGTGCTTCGCCGATACCAGAGACCAGTGTGGCGATGATCTGTATCGCCGCCTCAAACAGGGACGGCAACGCTTCGATGATTGTCTCGACCAGAGCGATAATCAACGTCACGGCTGTTTCTGCTACTTGTGGCAACACCTTGATAATGCCTTCAAGGAGCGCGGTCAAAATGCTCATGCCGGTCTCGACCACCATCGGTAGCTGCTCGGCAATAAATGCGAGAGCTTCCTGTAAGACGGTGCCGAGGGTGTCGATGAGGGCGGGTGTTCCGCCTTCTTCGAACGCTGCCGTGAGTTCGTCGATCCACCCGTTCAGCATCGGCAACACCGAACCCGCCAACGCCTCTGACAGACCACCAGCCAACAACCCCTTGAGATTTTCAACCCCATCCTGCATCGTCGCCAACTGGCCCGAAAAGGTTTGGGATTGGGCGTCCATGGCCCCGTAGAAACGCCCGCCTTCAGCAGTAGCACTGGCGAATGCGTCAGCGACCATGTCAGCCGAAATAGCACCCTTGGCCATATCCTCCTTGAGCTCACCAATGCTTTTGCCGGTCTTGCGGCTGATCTCTTCGAGCGGGTTGAATCCGGCGTTGATCATCTGCAGCAAGTCCTGACCCGTGAGCTTGCCGGTCGAAGACATTTGGGCGAAGGCGAGCGTGAGCGATTCCATCTTCACCGCATCACCTTGGGAGATGTCGCCGATTTCGTTCAGGTGCTTTTTCGCATCCTCAAGGCTCATGCCAAAGCTCAGGAGGGTTTGCATGTTGCCCGCGAGTTCTTCCATACCAAACGGAGTCTTCGCCGCTTGAACTTTCAGATCGTTGACGAGCTGTTGGGCTTTTGCTTGGTCGCTGAGCATCGTCGTGAAGCTTGTGGAGTATTGCTCCATGCGAGCGTTGTACTCCACGCCCTCTTTCAACGCGCCTACCATGCCGCGACCAATACTGGCGATCGCATGCCCGATGCCTTTGACTCCGGCGATGATGGCTTCGGAGGCGAGGTTGGCTTTCAACACGTCGCCGAAAATGCGGGTCTTGGAACTGGTGGTGTCCATCTCGTCACCGAGATCATCCACCGCGCCCTCAAGACGTCCTGCGTCCTTGGCGGCGTCTTTAGCATCGTCGCCCGCACCGTCTGCCTCGTTCCCGAAATCAGAGAGGGCGTCGTTGTTGGCTTTGAGTTCGCCTTCGAGCCGGTTGAGCTCCGCGCCTGCGTTGTTGAGCTGGATCTGCCAGTTCTTCGTCCGACTATCGTTCTCACCAAAGCTCGTAGCGGAGTTTTCGAGTGCGGCGCGTAGGGTCTCGATCTTGGCTTTCTGCACCTCAATCTCTTTGCCCAGCACTTGGTTACGGGCCGTGAAGGCTTCGGCAGACTTGTCGTTCTTATCAAACGAGGACGCCACGAGCTTCATCTCACTGCCAAGCACACGCATCTCACGGTTAATATCCGTAATCGCGCGCTTAAACTCCCGCTCGCCCTCAAGCCCAATCTTCAAACCAAAACTGGAGTCGGCCATGGCAAAGTCACCTCCTCGAAGGGATAATGAAAAGGGATCAAATTGCTAAACGAAGGGGAAACCTATGGGAATGAGTGCAGAAGATTTCGGAGCTGTGCTTGCTGAGCTAAATGGACCTACGCCGCTTGCTGATGCTTTCGAGACGTGTTTCCCTCAACAAGACGACAACCGCTGGTGGTTCTCGATCCGGACTCACGCTACGTCAGTTTTTCTATCGAAGGAATACTTTGATTTTGAAACTGCAAGGAGAAACAAAGTAAAGCGAAGCTATAAGGAACTCTTGGCTCGAAAGGTTTGGGAAAGCCATTCGTTCACTCGTCGACCTGAGCTTCGCCTATGGATCCTCGAAGCGTTGGGACTCCTAAAAACGACAAGGAAGTATTGAAAACCATGCTTGAGATGGAGACGAATACTTCTCGCTGCACGTACCTCAAGGATTTGTTTACTTGGGACGAAATCGAAGATGCAGCACGTAAGGAATTCCATCGTCTCGTGAACGAATCACCCATGACTCATCGAAATTACTAAATCCCTGGCGGGATGACGTCGTCGATGAACCATTGACGCAGCGGCTCAGCTCGTCCGGTTTCGATGCGCCAGCAGTCCACGAGGTCGAGGAGTTCTCCGAAGACAGTCAGACCCACCTCCACGCGTGATAGGTGAAGGTGGGCCATTCCAATGTAGGTCAGCCGCGTGAACACAGCCTGATCGGTCTCGACTATTCGTCCGTCGGTGGTGCTTTTGGGGCTGGCTCGGTAAGGATGTCTCGTCGTGTTCCGCGCTGGAGGGCTTCGGCGATCGCGCCGCGATAGTCCGCCAGATCAGCGGGAACGGTGAGTAGTTCAACCTCGTCCTCGCTCAGCTCTGGGCGCTTGTCGTCTGGGTGGCGCAGGTTGTGGATCTGGATGGACTGGTTGACCAGCAGCGTGATTAGCCAAATCACCTCACCCAATGTTTTGCCCAGATCGTCGGAAGTTTCGAGGGCGTTGCCCAGATGTTCGAGCCCGCCGTATCGCTCGGCGATCAGACGCGTGGCTTTCGTCGTCAAGACAAGCTCGCAGTCGGTACCGCCGATGCTGACAGTGGCGGAGCGCCCTGGGTCAACAACTGATTCAGTTTTCTTCTTGGTTGTCATGGCTCATGCTCCTTAGGCTTCAGATGTGGTGCTGGCGGGTTCGTAAACCTGTGCATACCAGTTCGTGATCGTCTCGGGCTTGACGCCGGTTGTGCCTTCGGTGACTTCGGCCTTCCACGGATGCCGCCCCTTACTATCGGGTTTGTTACGCCGCAAAATCGTGCCCTCAATTGAAGGGGTGGAGAACGTGATGGAGTCGGCTTTAGTTGCCAGGGTTTCGGTGGGCAGGGCGAACTTGACCCGGTACAGCCAGAAATACTGATACTTCCCCGTAGAGCGTGCGGCTCGGAAACCGATCGCCACCGGAGCCCCGCCGTCCTCGGAAGCTGAAATGAGCACCCCGTTGGAATCCACGGTCGCACCCGTCAAGGCTGCGGCTGCTTCACCACCCAGGTCGTCGATACCCAAAGTCAGGGTGCCGGATTTGAATTCCTTGACGATCTCACTCGGCCCGTCATCGGCATACAGAATCGCTTCAGCGACCTCAACACTGAGTTCTGCGGAGATGGCTTTGGCGAGGGGTTTGGGTTTGGCGTAGGTTTCCTCACCCGTGTCGGGGTTTTCAGTGATGGTGGCGTAGTAGAGCTTGTCTAAACCAATAGTCGCCATGAGTAATGCTCCTTCATGTGTAGGTGTGGTGGGTTGCGACATCTATCGCGTAATGATGAAATCCGGTATCCGCTTCGAAGCCGACATAGGTACGGGCAGTGATCGTCAGTCCAGTGTCGAGCAGGGCGCGGGTAATGCGGCTACGCAGGTCGAGATAGTTTCCGCGAGTGAAGAGTGCGAGGCGGACTTCCTCAACCTCAACGCTGGGTTGGTTATCGGCGAACACGTCCAACACGTCCGTCAGCGGGGTTGCCACCAGATACGTCTGCGGCGCAGGCGTAGCCGTGTAGAGACCGACCTCGAACGGCAATCCGAGCTTGTCAGCAATCTCCATGAGTTGTTCGAGTAGCGGTGTCATGGCCCCACCTGCTCAATCCGCGCCGTCAGCGCCGCCTTCATGGCCTCGATTGCACCACGCCGTGTTTGCGACCGTGTGGGTGCAAGGAACGGGCGTGCGGGCTGGTTGGACCGGCCATGTTCGAGGACGTTGGCGATCAACGCATTCGCTCTGCCGTCGCGGCGGTTCTCAGCGAAGCCGACCTTAATGTTGTGATCGCCTCGGCTATTGACTTTCACCGAGGTCGTACCAAGCGCGCTGAGTAGTTGCCCTGTTGACCGCGAGGGCTGATTGGTGGCACGTCCGATCACGCCCGTGAGGTTGGCTCGCATACGCGGCTCAACCACCGCGGCTCCCGCCTCAAGCACCTCATCCGCCGATGTTTCTAGCACACGGCTGGCAGCATCAAGAGAATCAATAAACGCGTTCGGCAGACGAATCTGAACTCTAGCCATGGGCGTCTCCTTCGGGCGTGGTCTGGTGGGCAAGAATCTCAACATACCTGCCGATCACCTCAACTGCGTCAATCACATACCGCCCATCCGGGCCACTGATCTCCATATCAGTGGTCACGGACAGTCCGGGAAAAGATCTGATGCGGAAGAGGACGTCGGCCTTTGAGTACGCTGCCCGGTTCACCCACGCGCTCGATGCGTGCCGCACCTCGATCTGCGCCCGCACCGTCGCCTTCACTTCATCGCGCGTGGTGGTGAACCCCGCCTTATCCCGAACAACCGTCGGCTGGATGAGGTCGATGGTGGTGCGCATGGATCCCAAAGAAGCCATTGGTCTACACCTTCCAATCCCGGTCCAGGCGCAGCAGATTGTTCACCGCGTTCCATACCGCCCGAGCCGCATCTGGCTTATCTGCCCAGAACCCTGCCGTGGAACCATCACGCGACTCATAAAAATGGGAGGCGAGCATGACAACGCCCTGCCTGGTTGCCCCAGACATGTCGTGTGTCTCGTAGTAGCCCTCATCAAGGTGTTGGTAGGAGCAGGCGTAGGAGGTGGCCGCGTTGATCAGCGCGCCGATCAATTGATCGTCATCGTCAAAGGTGATGAGCAGATTCGCCTTCACCTGATCGATAAGCTCAGTCGTGGTCATTGCGGCCACCTCCTCTCAGTGTGTAGAACCGCTGGTTATGCGGATGCCTTTTGGGTGAGCAGCTTGACTGCTTCGGGTAGGACGAGCTTGCCGTCCAGTCGCTGGGATGCGAGGAATCCGACCTGTCCGGTGGTGGCGAACAGTTCGTTGAGCCGCTTAAAGGAGCGGCCCTGTCGGTCGGCGATCCAGTAATACGACAAGTCACCGAAAGCAACCGTCGACGCACCAGCCTTGATCTCCGGCACAAACGTCGACGTGTGGACCGGGCGGCCAAGAACCAGATCCGGCGTTCCTGCGGTCAGGGCAGGTTGCCACAAGTACTGGCCGTTACCATCCTTGAGCTTACGGATGGTTTTCACAGTGGAATCGTTCATCAGCCACACCGCGTTCTTCCGATACGGGCCGCGCAGGGCGTAGTGCAGGTCGATGAGCTCATCAGCGGTAATGTCGGTGGCCTTGCCCGTGGTCACCGCCTTCTCGCCACCGCCAGATGCAGTGAAGATGCCGGTGGGTTTGCCCTTGCCGTCTCCGGTGAGGAAGGCTTCTTCTTCAGCCGCGCCGATACGGCGAGCAAACTCAGCTGCTAGGTACTGCTCGACATTAAACGCGCTGTCATTGAGTAGCTCTTCGCTGATTTTGAGGAAGGTGCCGAGCTTAAACGCCGACAAAGTGACCTGCGTGAAGGTTTCATCGGATTCGGTGTACGGCTTGCCTTCATCGAGCCACCCGGCAGTGCCATGCGTGGAGACGACTGGGATCTTCCGATCCCCGCTGGTGGTTTGAATGACCTTGGCCAGGCCGCGCATGATGTTCTGATCTTCAAGTGAGGAGATCAGCGTGCGTTCGAACTCGTCGGGCACCAGATAGCCGCCTTCAGTATCAACACCCTCGCTAAGGGCGTTGCGCACCTCCATCGGAGAAGCGTTGAGCCGCATGGCATCCCAGAAGGCTCGCTTATAGGAGGATGTAGCGCGTGGGGTTGTGTGCTTGACCTCGTCATTGTCGGGGTTGATGCCGGGCATGGAGGTGAGCGGTGTGTTGGTTGCCTTAGCGAGGTCGGCGTCGCGGCGCAGGGCACGTTCAGAACGGGCAATCTCGTTGGTGAGACGATCGATTTCGGCTTCCATCTTCGCGTAAGCCTGATCATCTTCAGCAGACAGGCAACCGGTTGTGGTGTCGCGGCGCTCGTCAAGGAATGCCTTCGCCTTCTCCCAAGCATCTGCGCGCTTGGTGCGAAGGTCAGAAACAGTCATAGGGGTTGTCATGGGTGTTGGTCCTTTCAGTGGGGTTGGTTCGCTAGTTCGGCGTACAAATCGAGAACCCGCCGACCAACAGGCACGGCGGGTTGAATGGTTGGGAGTGGTGGACGCACTCGCTTCGACGGAGGTGGCGGTGATGTGGCGGTCAGGTGTGCGACGAGCTTTTGTTCGGAGGCGCGGCGGGAAAACACCGTGCCTTGTCCCGCGTTCTTGGGTGGAAACGGCAGGCGCTTCGGATCTTCATCCTCGTCGTCTTCGTCGGGTTCGTCTGGTGACTCGGCCTCGTCCTCATCGTCATCCGGCTCGTTGTCCGGCTCAATCGCAAACATTGGGTCGCGTTGGTTGGTGAGGAGTTCGTCGGCGAAACCCATGTCGATCGCAGCCCGCGCATCCATCCACGTCTCAGCGTCCATGAGCTTGGACAGCTTCGCCCGACTCAGGTTCGTCTTCTCCTGATATGCATTCAGAATCGATTCTTTGACCGAATCAAGCATGCTCATCGCACGTGCGAGTTCGTCCTTATCGCCAACCGCCATGGTGGCCGGGTTATGAATCATCAACATCGACACCGGGCTCATGGCAACCTTCGTGGCGGCCATCGCGATCACAGACGCGGCCGATGCGGCGATACCGTCGATATTGACGGTCACCTCGCCTGGGTAGTCGATGAGCATGTTGTAGATCTGCGCCGCAGCCACCACATCACCACCCGGGCTGTTGAGCCAGATCGTCACCGGCCCCGACCCAGCGTTCAACTCGCTGGCGAAGATGCTGGGTGTGATGTCGTCATCGAACCAGGATTCTTCAGCGATCGTGCCGCTAATGCGCAAAACCCGGACTGCATCTGCGTCCGGGTCAGTTGATGGCTCTGGTGTGAGCCAGTTCCAAAAACGTCTCATATCCTCCTCCTTACAGAAGATTCACTCATAGGTTCCTCAGCCGGTTCAGGCTCCGATTCAGACCCGGTTGTCTGCGCGTATGCACCTGCGAGACTGAGCGGGAGCATGTTCCCGTTGACGAGGTAGAGGTCGCCGCCAGCCTCGGGACTGATGCGATCGAGGTTTTCTAGTTCGCGGATATCGTTGGCGCTCATCCAGCCGTTTTGCCTTGCCACCGCATAACCATTCATTCGGGATTCGTAATCCCCACGTAGCAAGCCTTCGAGGTTGAACTTCACATACACGCCAGGTTTTTCACGCGAGCTGAGGAGTGTTTTGGTGATGGCCTGTTCCCACCGGATCACCCACGGGTCCAACGTGTACTTCACAAACTCCAACGACTGCTGCTCAATATTGGAAAACGAGGATTTTTCGAGGTCGCCGATCATGTGCGGGGGTATGCGGAAGATTCGAGCAATTTCGTTGATCTGAAACTTCCTCGTTTCAAGGAATTGAGCTTGTTCTGGGCTGACGGAGATGGGCGTGTATTTCATGCCTTCCTCGAGCACAGCGATCTTGTTCCCGTTGCGGGCTCCGCCGAACGTGGACTGCCAGGACTCCCTAACGCGCGCGGGGTCTTTGATCGTTCCCGGATGCTCCAACACACCACCAGGTGCAGCACCGTTAGCAAAAAACGATGCGCCGTAGTCTTCTGTTGCTTGGGCGAGGCCGATGGCATTCTTTGCCATCGCAATCGGGCTATAACCAACCAGCCCGTCAAAGCCCAACCCTGGAATGTGCAGCACCTCGCGCGCCGAGAGTCGCACCGTGTCGAAGCGTCCAGCTGGTTCGTCCCAGGTGCGCTGATACTCGTAATAGAGTCGCCCAGCCTCGTCGCGCCCCACCATCATCCGGTTCGGCATCAACGGATACAAACCAATCACTTCATCTTTACCGTTGCGCAGCACTTGGGCGAACGCATTACCCCAAAGAAGCAAATGCGTCATCAGAGTTTCCCTAAAGACAAAGGATGTCATTTCAGGGTTCGGCTCATCATGCAACAGCCGGTATAAGGGATGGTCGAGCGCCTTCACCTTCGCCCCATCACTGCTCTGCTGGTAAACATGCAACGGCAGACCCGCGATAGCTTCAGCCAAAATCCGCACGCATGAGTAGACGGCGGTCATTTGCATCGCGCTGCGTTCTGTCACCGGACGGCCAGAGCTCGTTGCCCCGAAGAAAAAGCTGTAGCCAGAGCTGATCGCGTGATCGTCAGCGGAGCGGGTGGTGTCGCCACGCAGCCAATTCAGAAAACTCATGCGGTGTCCTTTCACATGTAGAATTGGAATATGAAAGCGCCCTCAAAACAGTCGTGGGCACTGATGAGTGTCCTGCTAGCGGCATTTTGGTTGTTGCCGCTCATTTCCATGTGGATCAGCAGGCTGAGCGATCCCAACGCCAAGTGGTTCATCGCGTTGCTCTTCCTCGCGTTTCCACTACTCACCATCGTTTTGAGCGTTATCGATGGGGCACGCCACGGGTTCGGCTGGTGGTGGCTACTGGCCCCGTTCGCAGGGTTCTTGACCACACTGTTCGTGTACTACAACGATTCAGCCCTCATCTACGGCGTCGCCTACTCGATCTTGGGACTGATCGGCGCAGGCATCGGCGCGTTCATCCATGAGCGTGCTCACAGCACGAGTAGGCCGCGTTCGTCATAAACACTGCCGCTGACGTGCCCGGTGCCGTTTCGGATGGCGCGGTCGAGGGCCATGATTGTTGCGACGACGCCGTCGATCTTCTCGGTGCTCTTTTGTTTGTCGGGTTTGATGTTTCCTGCTGGGTCGGTGCGGACGTGAATGTTGTCTACCATCCACGAAAGCACTGGATGCCCGCCATGTGCCAGTTTTCCCTCTAAAGCGAGTTTCATGAGTTCTTTGGATGGTGGGCTCATGTCTTTGAAGCCTTGCCCAAACGGAACAACCGTGAAACCTGCTTCGTCAAGGTTTTGGCTCATTTGGACTGCGCCCCACCGGTCGAATGCGATCTCGCGGATATCGAAGCGTTCACCGAGTTGCTCGATGAAGGCTTCAATTGCGCCGTAGTGGACGACGTTGCCCTCAGTGGTTTGTAGGAAGCCTTGCTGTTGCCACAGGTCGTAGGGCACGTGATCACGGGCAACCCTTAGTTTGAGGTTGTCTTCGGGTATCCAAAACCATGGCGCGACCGTATATTTGTCATCGTCCCCGTAGGGTGGGAATACGAGAACGAAAGCAGTGATGTCCGTCGTGGAAGCCAAGTCGAGGCCGCCGTAACACACGCGTCCTTCCAAATCTGACAGGTCGACGGGTGCTGAGTTTTGGTTCCAGATGTGCATGGGCATCCACCGCACGCTTTGTTTGACCCATTGGTTGAGGCGAAGTTGGCGGAATGTGTTTTCTTCGGCTGGGTTTTGTTTCGCGCTCGTGCAGGCTTGGCGGACTTTCTCGATCGGGACAGTGATCCCTAAGCTCGGGTTAGCCTTATGCCACACGTCCTCGTCGGTCCAATCATCATCTTGCGCCGCCCCATAGATCACCGGGTAGAACGTGGGGTCGTGCTTTTTGCCATCTAGGATGTCTTGGGCTTTTTGGTGTTGCTCATAACAAATGCTATGCGTGTCGGTACCCGCTGTCGTGATGAGGAAGTACAGGGGTTGGGTGCGCGCGTCGCCTGATCCTTTCGTCATGACGTCGAACAAGGCACGGTTGGGTTGGGTGTGGAGTTCGTCGAAGACAACGCCGGAGATGTTGAACCCGTGCTTCGAATACGCCTCCGCGCTCAGCACCTGGTAGAAGGAGTTGGTGGGCTTGTAGATGATCCGCTTCTGCGAGGCAAGAATCTTGACGCGTTTGGACAGCGCTGGACTCATGCGAATCATGTCCGCTGCGACCTCAAACACAATGGATGCTTGCTGGCGATCAGCCGCGCACCCATACACTTCAGCGCGTTCTTCACCATCCCCGCAGGTGAGTAGTAGCGCAATTGCGGCGGCGAGCTCACTTTTGCCCATCTTTTTGGGTATCTCGACGTAGGCGGTGGTGAATTGGCGGTAGCCGTCTTCTTTGACAGTGCCGAACAGGTCGCGGATGATTTGCTCTTGCCAGTCGATGAGCTGGAAGGGCTTGCCTGACCAGCGGCCTTTGGTGTGCTTTAAGGCTTGGATGAACGCGACCGCGAAGTCGGCTTTACGCTTGTCGTAGCGTGAGCCTGTGGCCATGAATCGGGTCGGCGTGTAGGTGTCGAGAGTGCGCATCACGCCCTTCAGGCTCCTTCCTGTGCTGGTTAGTTGGTGTGGGCAAGCGCCCAGGCGATGGCGTGGCCGGCGTCTTCGAACAGTTCCTCAGCCTCAGCAACCAGGGCGAGTTCGCATTCAATGAAACTGCGGGCGTCCGATCCCCAGCCAGGGATGGGCTGCTCGGCGAGTTTGTAGACGCGGGCGTCGTTTCCGATCCGGCCTTTGCCCAGGTGCCGGTATGCCGAGGCGAGGACGAAGTCTCCGTAGGCGATAACCGTGCCGTAGCTGTCGGTCGCCATCTGCAGCTGCTCCATCGTGGTCTTGCCGTTGTTCATGACTTTCTCCTTGTCCTCTTGTTCGATCATGTACATACAGCCATAGGTGTGCGCGGTTATCCAGCCGTTTTCGGCGTATTTACACAGGAAGAATAGAGATTCTGATCTCTTGCATATTTCCCGTTTATTCGGCCTGTGTGGGCGTGGTTTTCCACGCCGCATTCCCTTCCAAGTTGGTCAGCAGGACTCGGCGCACGTGCTTGTAGCTGTCGCCGATCATGCCCAGGCGCAGCAACCAGCAGCGCATCGCATACTTATCATTCCCTGGTTCAGGTGGTTTCGGTGAGATGCGGGTGGAGGTCTTGGCTTGCTCGATCATGAGCTGAAGGAGCACACTGGCCGCCTCGATCACCTCCGCGTCAGGAAGTTGTTCGAACCAGGCAAACTCAACCGTTCCCTCCACCGCATTCAAATTCATCGGAGTGGCCGGAATGCCCAGCGCCTTAGCGATGAGTTCTCCCTTGGCGGCGAGCAGGGCTTCGAGCTTCGCGCCTGTGGCTTCGTCCCAACCTGTCGTGGGGAAAGCAAGCGTCAGCCCGTACTCCTCGCTCGTGGGCGCGAACCCGGCCTTCTGTGTGGCTTCAATGAGCGCTTCGGCGTCGATGTCCTCTGGGAGGTGAAGGGTCCAGTCCCGATCCAACCGTGCATCTCCGATCTGGTAGTCGAACGTGGGTGCTCCCGCATAAACTGCCGTGAGACCAAGGTGAGCGGCGATGGTGTTGGCGAGTTTCTTACGCCCGCTCTTGTTCGGGACGAACGAAATTTGGTTCATGCCGCCACACCCTCACCGTCAAACCAAGACTCGACCAGTTGCAGGTAGCCGGTTGCGTCGTGTTCGATCGCACCGGCAACCAGGGAGAAGTTCCACTTTCGTGCAATGTCGAGGGCTTCCTCGACGTCCCAGATGTTGATGCCTGCCTCCAGCATCTCGCTGATCTCAATATGTAGATCACTCATGACCATCCTCCATCTCCTCTTTCCTCTAGTTAGGGGGTCGTTTGGTCATGTACATACAGCCATAGGTGCGAGTGCTTATCCAGTCCCTGCGCGAGCAAAATTCTTCAGTCTTTCAAGGACGTGGCGAGCAACGGGCAAAGCGATCGCGTTACCCCACAACTTGTACTGGGCACTATCACTGGTTGGATTCTCCAACCAAGTAGTGACTTGGCGTGCGGTTCGTGGTTTCACGCCGCGCGCCAAGTTCCAGGTAGCCCAAATGCCCGTCCAATACTCGATGTCCTCGCTTGTCGGATCCTCGATAGCAAGACCGTCACACCAATCGTCAGGAAACCCCTGCAACCGGGCACACTCGACCGGCGTCAACCGCCTGGGGCACAGCGACGAGCTGGCGACCATGGGCGGATCGGTGTAATCCGTGGCCAGCAGCGCACCTGCCTGATCCTTGGTGACGCGGGTGAAATAGTCGGCCTTGGATGCGGCATAGACGGGCTCCAAGATGACCATGCCGCCCTGATTGCAGGTCGGCTCCCCGCCTTTCAAGTCGAGGGTTTTCGACACTTCCGCTTCGTAGCCGTAGTGGCCGCCACCGCTGCGGGACTGGTGGATCGAATTCAGGCCAAACACCCTGCGTTCCTCTGGGGCGTCGAGGAGGATGGGGACGTTGGTGGGTGAGTTGCCCATCCGGGCAGTCAGCGTCTGCACCACCCCCAAGGAGTTAACGGTCAACCTCGAGTCCTGCGGATGATGATCCAACAACATCACCGAGCTGCTACGGCCTCCAAGGCTTGCTTCAGGGGTGTGGGCATGGTCTTGTTCTTGCGTGCCGCACGATTCAGGATTCCTTGGCAAGCTCGCGGGCTCAAAAAGAATCTCGGGTGCGGATCGGCCTGCAAAATCTGCGACAAGGTAGATGCGGCGGCGTCGTTGGGCGAGGCCGAAATGTTGCGCATCGAGTACACGCCACGCAACCGAGCATCCGCCTGCCACGACGGTCCCAGCGTCGGCCCACCGCGTGTCAGGAACAGGCACGTCAGGGACGGACGGCGCGACGACCTGGATGAGGCTCGTGAGGACGGCGGCGAAATCCGCCCCTTGGTTGGAGGAGAAGGCTCCCGGCACGTTCTCCCAGACAGCAAATCGGGGATATTGGTCATTAGTCGCCTCCCTCATTTCCTTGATGATGCGAACAGCCTGAAAGAACAGGCCGGAACGTGAACCTGCCAGCCCGGTCTGCCGTCCTGCGACCGACAGGTCTTGGCACGGCGACCCGAACGAGATGATGTCCACCGGCTCGATCACGGTGCCGTCGATAGTGTTGACGTCGCCGAGGTGGGTGACCGCGGGCAGACGGGTGGTGGTGACGAGGATCGGAAACGGCTCCACCTCGGACGCCCAGACGGGGCGGATACCGACGTTGAGGGCGGCGAGTGGGAAGCCGCCCGACCCGTCAAACAGAGAGCCAAGCGTCAACGCGGTCATGTGGTGCCTCGATCCACTGCCTTCACGACATCCAGGTAGGCGAGCTGCTGGCTGTCGCGGAGACACGTGATTCCTGCGGCGTCTCCGGTGGCGTCGGCGTAGCGGCGCAGGATCACGGAGGCGTATTTTTCGTCGAGTTCCATGCAGTAGGCGATGCGGTCGGTTGCCTCAGCTGCCATGAGTGTGGAGCCTGAGCCTGCGAAGGTGTCGAGCACGATCGTGTTCGCCTGGGTGGAGTTCCCGATCGGATACGCCAACAAATCCAGCGGCTTGGAGGTGGGGTGGTTAGCGTTGCGGCGGGGCTTGGCGAAGTTCCAGATCGTGGTTTGTTTCCGGTCGGCGTACCACTTGTGCTTACCCGTCTTCACCCACCCGAATAGCACCGGCTCGTGCTGCCACTGATACGGGGAACGTCCCAATACGAGGGAATCTTTAACCCAAATACAACAGCCCGACAGATAGAAACCAGCATCTTGAAAAGCGCGACGGAAGTTCAAGCCTTCAGTGTCAGCGTGGAACACATACGCGGACGCGCCCTTCTCACACACGCCCACCATGTTCGAAAACGCTGATAGCAGGAAATCGTAGAACTTATCGCCATCCATCTTGTCGTTCTTGATGGACAATCCGGATCCTGATTCGAAGGCGACGTTATATGGCGGATCAGTCAACACAAGATTCGCACGCTTACCATCCATCAACAACTCGACGTCCTCGACGCTGGTGGCGTCGCCGCACACGAGTCGGTGACGGCCAAGCGTCCAGATATCCCCACGCTCCACGAACGCGGATGCTTCGAGTGCGGCGGTAAGGTCAAACTCGTCATCCTCCACCTCACCCTCATCCAATGAGCCGATAAGCTGCGCGATCTCAGCGTCATCGAAACCGGTGAGTTCAGCATCGAAATCCGAAGCATCGAGGTCGGCAATCAAGAGTGAGAGTTTGTCCTGGTCCCATTCGCCGCTGATCTTGTTGAGCGCGATGTTGAGTGCTTTCTCGCGCGTCTCATCCAGCTCCACGACGATCACGTCCACGTCCGTGTGGCCGAGATCTTCGAGCACCTTCAAACGCTGGTGTCCACCGACGATGTTGCCAGTGGTGGAGTTCCAGATGACGGGTTCGACGTAGCCGAACTCGGTCAAGGATCGCTTGAGCTTCTCGTATTCGGCATCGCCAGGCTGGAGGTCTTTACGCGGATTGTAGTCAGCGGGCTTGAGTTCACTGATGGGCATTGGTTTCATGAGCATGTGTGGTCACCGCCTTCTTTAATGCGTCGACGTGAGCGAACGAGTTCTCCCAGTGCAAACCGGCATGGCCGAAGTGTCCGTAGGTCGAGTAGCGGGTGTAGCCGGGTGCTCGCAACCCCAAAGCGTCAATGATCGCTCCTGGGCGTAGCGGAAACACCTCACGCGCAGCCTCGGTCAGGATCTTGTCGGAGTATTCACCACTGCCGAGCGTGTCGATGGTGAAGGCGACCGGATCAGCCTTCCCAATCGCATAGGAAATCGCGACCTGGCATTCCTGCGCAAGACCGGAGTCGACGATAGTCTTGGCTATCAGACGCGCCATATACGCACCCGAGCGGTCAACCTTGGACGCGTCCTTACCCGAGAACGCCCCACCACCATGTGGGGCGAGACCGCCGTAAGTGTCGACCATCAGCTTGCGACCAGTGAGCCCCGTGTCTGCCTTTGAACCACCCACCGTAAACAAGCCCGAGGGATTCACCAGAATCTCGGTGTCAGCGCTAATTGGCAGATACGGCTTACACGCGGGTGCGACGATCAGTGTTTTGACCTCAGCCGCAAGCTCGTCCAGAGTCTTCGTAGCGTCGTGTTGGATCGACACCACCACGGTTTCGACTGCTACGGGTTGTCCGGCGGCGTCGTAGCGAACCGTCACCTGCGCCTTACCATCGGACTTGATACCGCTGATCGTGCCGTCCTTGCGGGCGTCATCAAGACGCCCACAGATCTCATGCGAGAGTACGAGCGGCAATGGCAAACGCTGCGGGGTTTCGTTGGTGGCGTATCCGTAGACGGTGCCTTGATCGCCAGCGCCCTGCAACGCAAACTCACTCGTGTCTCCGAAGCGAGCCTCCAAGGACTTGGAAACTCCTGCGTTGATGTCTGGGGATTGGCGGCGTGTCCAGACGAAAACGAGGAACTTCCACGGCACATAACCCGCCTTCACCAGCGCGTAACGCACCGACTCACGAATACGCGGACGAACCTTCGAAGTGATCTCGCCAGTCACAATGATCCTGCGGCCAGATGCCATCACTTCTACTGCAACGCGGGCAGCAGGATCCTCGTAGAGGATATCGTCAAGGATCGTGTCAGCGATCAAATCACAGAGCTTATCGGGATGGCCGATACACACGGCCTCAGCAGTCTTCGTAACAGACATACACACTCACTTTCCAAAGAATCGGGACATAGAAAAGTGCCCACCCATCTCGGGCAGGCACACGAGAATCAAAGGGGTGTTAGGAGCGGGCTTGCAGCAGGCGCTCCATCACGTCATCACCCGGCGCCGAACCTGAGTAGTCGCTGGTGCAGGTGGCGCGCACTATCTCGTAAATCTCGTACCAGTACACGTTCGCTTGCTTCCCGAAAGACTGGGACATAGCAACGAAAGGGGATGCGATCGCAGCCCCTGTGGTTGGGTGTTTGCCGAGCAAGCCGAACTTGGAGATCGCCTGTTCACACTGCACATAACGCGCGAACGCCTGCGCATAGGATTCGATCAAGCGCGGTGCGACGAACTGGGAACAGCCACGTTGATCGAGCCATTGCCATGTTTCTCGGTAGACGAGGTCAGCGCCGAGGGGTTTACCATCACGCTGAATCTCCGACAGATACTCGGCAGGCTCCGGCATCACCTCACCAGCAAGCACCGCACCATCCCCGATATCTGAGCCTTCAAAGTCAAACGGCTCACCCAGCGGATCATCAAGCCGCGTGGCTGGGCGGCCAGCTGCGAGCTTCGCATTCAGCGGATCGGGTTTCGCACCTGCCCGCACACGGCGGCCACCCCGGTTCGTTCCGTCTTTCGCCATAGGTTTTCATCTGCTTTCCTGCTGTGAGACAATTAGTGGCGTGCCGAGACCGAAGACGAAAACTGAACTATTGGATGCCGCCGAGGCGCAGTATGCGAAACTGGACAGCCTCATTGAGGGCATGAGTTCCGACGATCAGCATACGAATTTTGATCCCAGCATCACTCAAATCGGTAAAGAAGCCCACTGGGCGCGGGACAAAAACCTGCGCGACGTCCTTGCCCACCTGCACGAGTGGCAGCGCATGTTGCTTGGCTTCGTCGACGCCAACCGCCAGGGTCAGCCTCGACCGTTTCTTCCGTTTCCTCACACGTGGCGAACCACGCCAACGCTCAACCAAGAGATTTGGACTCAATATCAGGGCACTGAGCTTGAGGCTATCCGCGAGAACCTCGCTGACAGCCACACCGCAGTAGTGGCTCTCATCGGCGAGTTCACCAACGAGGAGTTATTCACCAAGGCGCATTTCCCGTGGACGGGCACAACCTCGCTCGGCTCCTACTGCGTGTCAGCCACATCAAGCCACTACGAATGGGCAATCAAAAAGCTCCGTGCATTCACCAGAAAGCCGCCAGAACAACCCCATAACCAAGCCGCCCCCCCAGTAGCTTCTTACCACGCTGTACACCACAGACAGATACTCGGGAGCCTCTGGTATAGGCGCTCCCGTGCGCCTTTTCGTGACTGTCGGGTTCAACGCACCAGGCCTCGTGCCTGCATTCACGCAACATCCGCCCGATCAGCGCTATCCTTAGCAATGCAGGGAAACCCTTCTTGTAGAATGAGAACTTATTGGGGCATACAACTCCTGATGCCGTTGCCGTATCAAAATGTGTAGCGAAAAGTTGAAGGGACTGGTCATCAAAAAAATATCTGTGTTTCTTGTATCCGCTCTGGCATATTTTGTCGGCGCGTGGCTTTTCGCCGCCATCTTTCTACGGTGCAAGGATCAGGATCAGAGATTTTTTGTGGTCTTCTTATTGATGCCACTCATGTATGTGTGTTTCACGATTCTTCTTCTGCTTTTTAATAAGCATTTCATCGGTATTCAATCTGCCCGCGCGTTGCAACTTTCAGCAGGAGCCTTTATCGGACTCTCAGCTTTTCTCTTTTCACTCGATGGTGTCGGCTCGTTAGTTCATAGTGATTCTTTTTCTCAACTGCTGAGCCAGTTTTCCGTTCCCGCCATCGGCGCTCTTGTTGCTGGTGGTGTAGCGCTTGGGTTTAGCGTTTTTACCCAAGCGCCACACCAAGGAAAAGACCAAATCAATTATCGGTAGATGAATTCAGCTAGCTTTCGGCAAGCTGTCAAACGAATCTCTTCCTTGACGTATCCAGCCAGGAACCATCCTAAAACGGCGCTATCCAAGTCGGCATATTCACTTATTTTCTGATATGCCTCAGTGGAATTATTCGCCCCCAAGCTCCAGCCAATCTGCTTGAATCTGTTGGCAAGTTTGCTGGAATTGTTGTAGTACTCTCGCAATGTTGCTGACAGAAGATGAGCGTTGGAGTCGTTGCCGTTTTCTAGCGTGTTAGCGATAACGATGGCATCTCCGTCACAGCAGAGATCGTCACGGTTACAGTTGTTTCCTACCGATTCCCATTTTCCCTTGTCGTTTTTCTTGTCAAGTACTAGCCCCTTCAAGCCAGGATGCTGACGGTAATCGTTACCTTGACCGATTAGAGCTGTGGCCACCTGATCCAGGTTCGCACTGGGATTCCACTCAAGTGTTTTCTGAATATTCTCCATGGCAGTAGCTAGGTCTCCGGCCCAGCCAGTCCACGCATCAGGGATAACATTCCAGTTGGTGTATCCAAGTGTTGTTGCCGCCAGATGCGCCAGATCAACCGATTCTCCGGTCTTGTCGGTCATGGATTGCCGCCACGTGTTATCAATATAGCGATTCAAGGCAGCGATGATCTTCTTGCCTACAGCGTCCTTCTCGAGTACGCTCGCGTCAGCACTCCTGAAACTTTCGGCAGACACGGACCAATTCACCGCAGATCCACTACCACCGTCACGCAGGTAGGCTTTTGCTAAATAGTTGAGGATGCAACGCCAAGTCGGAACGGCAATCCGCGTTCCCGCACCATGAGAACCCGCAACGTAGTCTTTTCCAACCTTGCCACTGGCACGAAGTTCTTCGAAGCGTTTCTCTAAATGCCAGATCAGATCAATCGGAGCCAGCTTGGTGTAATCAATGCTGGTGTCGGGCGCAGCGCCACCGGCACTCGAAGGAGCAACATGATCAACTGCCGCTGCTTGTCCTGAATAGGCGACCCTGTCTAGGTCAAAACCAGCACCCTTGTAGTCACTGATTTCAGTGAACTGGTCATAGTTCCAATCGTCAGGAATAGGGAAGCCAAGGTTGCCAGAAAATCCTGTAGACATGTCCGAGACGAACGCGCTTCCAGCATAGCCGGCTTTAATGATGCGGCTACAAATGTTACGCGAGGCGTAGATGCCTACTTTGTATCCGCCTCCCAGGCTTCCACGCACACCCTGGAAATACGGAAGAATGTGACTTGTGACCTCGGGGTCGGTCGCGTCGAAATCAACTGCGAAATAGATATACGTTCCCGGAATGCCAAGTCTTTGGGCTGCTTGCCTTGCGAGCGTCGCGTGCCGAGCGCCGTTTTCCCGCGTGAAGTGTCGAAGCTTGGTTGAGTACTCCTGGAAAATCGGGAAGAACTTCATTCCTCCGTTGGTGATGCGTTCAAGTTCTCCGGGGCGAATTGCTTTGAAATAGTCAGACGGATCTTTTGAATCCTGATTCGGCTCAGTCAGGTAACGCCCCACAATCTCATAGCCGTTCGCCTTAAGTAGGTTGAGTCGCTCAGCCGTAATCTCGAAGCGTGTATCGCATGCTTTGCAGGCGCGATTCGGATCACCTTTCGAGGTCAACAGGCTCATCCATGTAGTCGAGTCGACCACCCCGCTTCGTGGGAGCTGATACTTTGCTTGGAATTGCGGAACGAACGTTGACAGTGCGGTTTGTGCAGAAGGATAGATATCGGGAGAAATCCGGTTACACACTAGAGCAACCTGAGCTAGCCAAGCCCACTTCGGTAAACTTGCCGCATTGCTGGGTGTAACTATTGTTAGACGCGCTTTGGTGCCATTGCCGAAATTACCTGTGGCTTCCGCAGGGCTAAATCCTTCAATGGCTTGCAAGACCTGAATCAGAGCAGTGTTCATTTCCCGACCGTAGAGTCCATCGGTTGGGATGATTCCGGTATAAGCGCGATACTGTTGGTTGATTTGTTGCTGTGCTTGCCGAATCGCTGAAATGCCCCCATAAGAGCGAAGCAGGACGAATTGCTGCATTGACAACAGCGCTTTCATGACGTCGAGCGTCACAGTGGAATCTCCACCAATGCCCATGTCGCTCTTAAGCTGTTTGATGGCCTTTCCAGTTCCGCTATAGAAATGCGTAGTGATATCGCTGGCACCAGCAGAATATCCCTTACACCACAAAGCACCTTGGATAATGCCGTACACATTAGAAGTCTCCTGCGCACCGTCATCCTGCTGGTGGATGCCGTTAGGCCACCGAGACTGGAAGCGACTGATAGTTCCCGGTCCGAAATTGTTCGCCGTTGTCGTAATACCCAGCTCGATTTGCAGGGCCCGAATCAAAGCGTTGACCGTGCCCCAGCCGGTATATCCGTCCTCTACGACTGAACCGAATCCAGCCTTGCTCCTATAGGTGCGATTGAGCCATTGCTGTGTTTTTAGCACCATTTGATCTGTCATGATTCCTCCTTTTTAGAAACCAGTTTGTTAACTCAAGACAGGCGAACACCTGCCAGAGAGGGATCCAGAACACCGGATGAGAAGCTCCGAGTTTTTTGCCCTCACCTGTACGTCCCTGGGAAACCCAAATCCGGACGGACAAAGCGCAAGAAAACCGAGCAACACTCAGCGGGATTTCACCCCTCACTGGTACTGCCGACGAAGCCCGAAGTGTTAATACCTTGTTTGATTCGGGGACTTTGCGCACGGTTGGCCCCGTCCGCTGACCTTCGCCGAAGCTGTAGAGATTTGAGGCCCCCAACCCCTAGCCGAATCCTTGACTGGTCCCGTAACTTGGCGTGGCAACAAGGTCAATATTTTTTAGGGTGGGGAAGTACCAATGGTTGTGTTGCGGTTTTCAAGAAATCTAGTAGGTATAGACCTGAGGGGCTTGCCTCCATCTGTCACCGTCTAACGCGCTCTGCCTGGAGTGGCAGGGTTTGCACAGGCTGCGCAGGTTAGAAAAGTCGTGGCTGCCACCATGCTCTAAGGGTAAGACGTGGTGGACTTCCTGAACGGGGGTGGTCACTCCTTTGTCCAGGCAGTCTTCGCACAAAGGATGCTGGGAAATGTATGCGGCACGGATGCGTCGCCAGCGCGCACCGTAACGCTTGTTGATTCTCGGGTCACGTTGAAACTTACGGTAGTTCTTGTCTGCCTTTTTGGCGTGGAGCGGGCAGAACCGGTCGCGGGTTAGTTCGGGACAGCCAGGTGCAGAGCAGGGACGTTTTGGTTTGCTTGGCACCAGCCTCACCGTCCTTTGCTGGCCAAGACGAAACCCTCCGGGCAGTGATAACTGTTTGCCGGAGGGTTCGTTCCTATATTTTCAACCACCTACAGTATTTCAGGGTTAAATAACGATTTCCATAGCAGGGTTCGGATACTTGCTAACGCATGGGTGCAAGTTAGCGTCTGCCATACAGTGCTACTGCCAGGCGATCTAATGCTCGGTTCTTTCGCCGGTAGACACTGTCTCGTTCAATATAGAAGTGGTCACCGATCATTTGGACTCGTTCGTCTTGATTGCCTTGGCCGAGGAAGAAGTTTTCCAACACGAACTGGTCATCGGTGTTGAGTGCTTGCCAGGCGGGCAGGAACCAGTCCAGGTACTCTTGGGCTTCTTGGCTGCGGACTGCGAGCAGATCAATCTTGTCGAGGGTGGCAGCTATGCGGCGTTCACCAGCGTGGGGGTCGCGTGAGCGGGGCATGCCAGTGATTTTGGGGCTAGTGGGGCTGGCGAGGTCTTCGCGTAGCTGGTTTGCCTCAGCTTGCGTGTCTTGGCTGGCTGCTTGTTCCATCAGTGGGTAGTCCTCTAGGGCGCTGATTGCTGCCTTGCGGGTATCTAAGTATTTCGTCATCACATGCATCATGAATTTTCCTTATCTAGAGTGGTTTGCCAGTTGTGTTTTGATTGCCTCGATCAAGGCAGTCTGGGTGAGGTTCTTGGTATCTAAAGCTGTAAGTACTGCCTCATCGAGGGTGCTTTCAGTGACCAGGTGGATGATCGTTACCGGCTGGGTTTGGCCTTGCCGGTAAAGCCGGGCGTTAGTTTGCTGATACAGCTCCAGACTCCAGGTCAGGGAGAACCAGATGAGTAGGTGCCCGCCTGCTTGTAGATTCAGACCATGGCCGGCAGAGGCCGGGTGAATCAAACCGAGAGCGATCTCGCTATTGTTCCAAGCCGCTATATCCTCAGCGGTCTTTAGGAGCCGGGCTTGCGGGAAGCGCTCGATGATGCGTTCCAGGTCGTGTTTGTACCAGTAGGCAACGAGGAGGTTCTGCCCGTTCGCCGCCTCAACCAAATCTTCGAGTGCATCCAGCTTCGCGCCATGAACAACGATGGCATCTCCGTTTTCGTCGTAGATAGCGCCGCTTGCCAGTTGTAGAAGTTTTCCAGATAGGACTGCCGCGTTAGCCGCATCCACTACTTGCCCGTCTAGCTCAATCACTAAATCCTGCTCTAGACGCTCATATACTGCCCGCTCTTTTTTAGCGAGTTTTACCTTCGTGGTTGTTAGCGTCAGCTCAGGCAAAGTCAGGTGGTCAGTGGTGCGCATAGACAAGGTCATATCCGAGATGGCCTCATAGATCTCGTCCTCAGCACCTGCTCGCGGTTTATAGGTAAACACTTGCATGCCGCCCCGTTTATCAGGTAGGAACCAGCGATCCCTAAACCGGGTGATATAGCGCCCTAGTCTGGTACCGCCATCTAGGAGCCGGAACTGTGCCCATAGATCCATCAACCCATTAGAGGCTGGGGTTCCGGTTAACCCAACCCAACGGCTTACATAGGGTCGCATCTTCACCAGCGTGGTGAAGCGTTTGGCACGGTGGTTTTTAAAGCTAGAGAGTTCGTCAATGACGACCATGTCGAAAGGCCAAGCCGAGCCGTAGTGGGCAACCAGCCAGGGGATGTTTTCCCGGTTAATCACCGTCACCATTGCAGATTTCGCTAACGCATCCAGGCGGTCTTGCTTATTTCCTACGGCTACCGCGAGTGATAATCCCTTGAGGTGGTCCCACTTGGCTGCTTCTTGTGGCCAGGTATCGCGTGCCACGCGTAGTGGCGCGATTACTAGTACTCGCTG
Organism: Pauljensenia sp. C0170B4; assembly: GCF_056590235.1. Lineage (NCBI taxonomy): Bacteria > Bacillati > Actinomycetota > Actinomycetes > Actinomycetales > Actinomycetaceae > Pauljensenia > Pauljensenia sp. C0170B4. The sequence continues at coordinate 229,431 of NZ_JBWPVS010000001.1, forward strand.
TACGAGGAAGTAGTCGAGGATGAGCTGCCAGATCGCGGTCAGCGCAATGACGCTTTTTCCTAAACCCATGCCTAAGAACACTGCGGTTTCGTCATGGTTGATGATGAAACTTGTTGCCTGGGTTTGGTATTTATGCGGCTTGTAGCGCATTTGTCACCTCCGCAATCCCATCCACGCTGTCTACCACGAAGACTTGGAAGCCTTGATTTTGCAGCTGTTTGATACGGCGATTTTGGATTGGTCTAGGTTTGGCTCCTGGTGCTTTTACTTCAGCGAAAATAACTCGTCCGCTCTTCAGGCAGATCCGGTCTGGGACGCCAGTGACGCCGGGGCACACGAGTTTCCAGCAGATTCCGCCGATGTTTTCGACTGATTTCTTCAGTTCGTTTTCTAGGTGTTTTTCTTTCATGTCACGTCTTTCATAAGATCTGTGACACTCGTGTCGGTCTGTCCCTAAACCCTATATAGGACTGTATTTTTTATTTTCTTATAGAAAGGGCTAGTAACGACTGACACGACTGTCACTATTGGCCGGTTACAGGTCGAATTCGCTGATCAAGGCGAGCCCGTCTACGAATCGTGCCCGAGCTGTTCGCCTGCGTGTGTATCCGCCTTTATCGACGGCAGCATAAAAGTCGCTAGTGGAGCGCACATACTCGCCCCTGCCTATTGCCCAGGACCTGTACGCGTCGTAGAGATCTTTGGACTGCTCTGATAGGCCTTGACCTACCTGGCAGCAGTCCTCAAGGAAGTGAGCGAACCAGTCGTTAGCAGCCCGGTATGCCTCCGATGCGGCAACGACTTGTTTAGGTGGGGTCAGGTGGTAGTTTTCAGAGTGGATTAAGCGAGCACCTTCCATAATCCACGCCAGCACCGCTCCGCCAGCTTTGGCGTATAGATGGTCGGCATAATTTTTGATGTCCACACTCGGGGTGATGGTTTGCTCGAATGGAATCACAATTAATCTGCGCCAGATGCCGGTATCCATAGCTCCCACTCGCGGTAGATGGTTCGTGTACAAAACCAAGGTGTGGGAAGGGGTGAAGGAGAAGGGGTCTTTGTATTTCTTCTCTGCTGCGATCTTGTCAGTCGAAGCTAATTGTTTGGTTGATGAGGTTGATAGGCGCACGCCTTCATCGTTTTCGCCGGCAATCAACAAGCGTCTAGCCCTGGTTTCTGCCATCTCGTGTTTGGCGTTGTTTTTCTTACCAGCGATCAGCACTTCAGAGGAGATAGTCTCCGCGTATGAGCCCAACACGCGGGCGATGGTATTCCAGAAAGTGGATTTGCCGTTGTTTCCATCCCCGTAGGCGATAATCAGGGCTTCGATGAGGACTTTGCCGATTGCTGCTAGCCCGCACACTCGTTGCACATACCCAATCAACTCTTTATCTGCTCCGAAAGTGACGGCGAGGCTGTCTAGCCATATCTGCATCCCCTCATCGGATGGGTCAAGGGCGGTTTGTTTAGTCAACATGTCAGCGGGGCTGTGTTCGTGCCGGGAAGTATCGCGCAAATCAAAGGTGGCGCTTGGGGTGTTGAGCAGATAAGGGTCGGCATCGAGCACCTGCGGGTTAATCAACGCTAACGGGCGTGCTTGGCGCATGACCGCCAAGATTGTGCGATCTGAGCGGCACTTGTGTATGAACTTTAACCATTCTTGCGCTGCCATCATTTCCTGGTAGACCTGGGATTGCTCCCGGGTGAATGCAGAGAGGGCTTTGGCCTTGCTCATCGCTACCAGCATTGCTGTTACTCCCAGCCGGCTTGCTTGCTGGGTGGCTGTATCCAGTTCTTTTTGGGCTTGTTCTATTTGCCGGGAGGTGAGTTCTTGGACAACATGCTGGGCTTTAGGCTCGTTTTCCTCCCATACACCCTTGTCGTAGGCCATCCACGCGGTAGCAGGCGAATAACAAATCCGGTCAGCATACTCACCAGCAAGAATCGTCGCCTGACCAACATCGGTAAAATCGTCAGGGCGTAGACTGGTCAGCTGCTCATAAACCTCCGGCGGCACATAACCTGGCTCGGCGGCAACCTTGGCAGCGAACTTACAGGCGCTATCCCAAATTAGTGCTAACTCTGCATCTGGTAGTGGCGGGTCACAAAGGGTGGCTTTACGATCAAATAACTCCCGTGCTTGGGCGGTGTTGCCGTAGCGGATCAAGACTCTGCCCGCGAAGCGAGAGAGCGTGGCATTACGAGAGCCCTCGCCGATAGCAATCGTGGAGGCATCGAAGGCAGCAAACATGTCCTGCTCATCAGCTGCCGCGATCCATTCAACCAGTAGCTGTTCACCCTTGAAAACATGCACTTCGCCGGCGGGGTTGCCGTAGATGAACCTGCCAGCGTCCAGCGCGTTATGGTCAAAGAAATCAAAACGAGCAGCCAGGCGCTTCTTCATCCCTGCATACTCGCTAGCGTCACCGATCTTGTTTATGGGGTAGTAGACGTGAAAACGCGGCCTAGCGCACTCGCTGCCCTTGATTCTCATATGGTTGCGGGAGGTGGCGGTCATAAACTCGACCCCTGCCATCACCTCAGACAAAGATTTGGGCGTGACCCATTCGTCGGGGTTTTCGGTGTGGTCGTTGTCGATATCCATCACCACGCAATCCGAAACCAGGAAGTTCGCGCTCGAGCGATGATTATTCTTGTAGGTGGCTGCGACATGATCAAAACGTACCGCCATTTCTAAGTCGGGTCTGCTGGTGATCTCGTGGCGGTTGGGGTAGTGGCTGTTGGTTTGCTTGCCTGCCATGTCAGTGGCGTAAAGCGTGAAGGGATGCATCAAAAGGTAACCTCCTGGAAATCAGCGTTGAAATAGTGGATGGGTAGTTCAAGTTCGCGGCCCCACTCGATCTCGGCGCGCATCCCGCGGCTAACGCGATCTGTGTAAACCCACATGGCCTCACATTTGCTTAAAAGTACGCGGTTAAACGCCATGGCTAGTTCGCGCTCATCAGGGTCGGTATCATCCATGAACTGCGGGAAGAACAAGTGTGGGGCTAGCGGGATCTGTCCAGCAGCTACCGCGAAGGCGCAAAACTCCCGCGCTAAATCCTGGTTCGTTCGGACATTACCGGAAAAGGGGGAGCAGATATATGTAAGCGGACGAGCCTCATATTCAGCTCCTTGGATCTTCTTCAAAGCCTTGTAGCTGGTCGGGTCAGCATAACCGTGGGCATTTGTGCGCGAGAGCCCAACGACTTGATCTGTTGTAGCGCTCATCAGGCTTCCACCTGCCCTTCGCGTTCAATGACTGGCAGAATCCCGCAGCGGTTTTTGAGCAGGTCATAGAGGAAAAGCCGTCCAGCTTGAGTCCATTTGGTATGCATCCACACGTGACCGTCCTTACTGGTTCCGGTCTCAGACTTCGTATAACCGTTAGCGGCATGTTCTTGGTAGAGCAGCCACTGGTCGCCCTGCTTGTACTGGATACCAAGATCATGCAAGAGCTTATTGAGGCGGCGTGCGCTCATCCCGTAGTCTTTAGCAATCTTAGAAATCGCCACCGCACCCGGAGCGCGCAGAACCTTCTCGTAGTACGACAACTTCGGGCTAGCCTCAAGGAGAAGTTGGGCTCGGGCAAGATTTTGTGCCTCTAGCTGTTCCCCGCGTTTTTTCTCGGCGATAAGAGCCTGCAAAGCAGTCAGCAGCATTTCAGGGTTTTCAGCAACATCTGAAATCGCATACAAGCCGTGCTTGCGGATAGCAGGGAGAACCTCGTCGAAAACCCAAGTCTCAAACTGCTCAGCGGCAGGGAGCTTAGAGGAGATGATCAGCCGGTAAACGTCACCTTCGGTAATGAACCTGGCTTGTTGAATACCGCCTGAGGTTTGAAGGGGGTAGCGTTTCACGACCCCCTTACAGTGCCGCGCCAGAGCGTCTTTCGTGTTCGCGTAGCCAAGTGCGGAGGCAATATCGCGGCCAGAAAACAAGACGCGATCTTCCTCATTGATGGTACGGATTTTCCCGAATCTCTGGCTGGTGAATGTTTGAATCTGATTACCCATGGGGGGCTCCTTCCTGAGAGCCCCAGGTAGGTAAAATAGGTGCGCCGGCGGCGCGAAAAGAGTAGGGCTCTTACCCGACTGCCGACGAACCCGAAAATGTTAAATCAAGCTGTCACGCAACTGCCACGACGGGCAGCGGAACCAGAAACGAATAGGGAATATACGTTGTAGCGATGCTGGGTTTATCCCGTGGAACAATCCCTGACCTATTGGCTTGATCAGGGGCGTGAAAAACATTGATAAGCAAAGCGCGTGAACTAGACCGTGTGACGCTGCGCAGCAGTATCTAGGAACAGCTCTATGGTTGTGTTCGAGAAATACTGGTCGCAGACGGGCTGGGTTTGCTACAGACACAAGACGTTTACTGGTTGTTATTTTCGTTGTTCTCGCTTAGAATGGTGCTATCAAGACCGGTTCCGCCCGTGAGGGTCCAGGGCCGGTCCTCATTGTTTCTACGGCCGAGTAGGAGTTGGTGATGCCACAGTCTCTAGATGCTCCTTTGGCTAAGCAGTTCAAAACGCATGGCGAGCAGATAGCTTTGCTGCGTGAACGCGGCATGCTAATCGAATCTGATTCTGAAGCGTGCCGGCTACTCGAACGGGTGAATTACTATCGTCTTTCGGGATACTGGTATTCATGGCGCAAACTACTAGAACCGGGGAAACGTGCTGATAGTTTTATCGAGGGCACGACCTTGGATGATGTAGCTGCCGTCTACATGTTCGACTGCAAGCTTCGTGAGATTGTGTTTGCCTGTCTTGCTCCGATAGAGCTTTCGGTGCGCTCCATGCTTGGGCACGAACTCGGTCGCATCGACACTTTCGCGCATCTACACCCAAATGTTCTCGGGCCGCTATCACAAGCATCTGACGGCGAAGGGTCGTCTGCCGGGTACCAAAAGTGGCTGGCACGTTACGAAAAAGAACTACGTGCATCGCGCGAAGACTTCGTTGCTCACCACAATAAAAAGTATGGTGGCAAGCTTCCTATTTGGGCTGCTGTAGAAGTGATGGATTGGGGTTCACTGACCTACCTGTACCAGTTAGCTCCCATCGGTGTGCGAGACACAATCGCGGCTCGCGTAGATTTGACTGCAGCCCAATTCGGTTCGTGGTTGAAGGCGCTAAATATTTTGCGTAATTATTCAGCCCATCACGCGCGCATGTTTAACAGGGTTTACACCATCAAGCCACGGTTACCTAGAAAAGGCCGCCATACCGAACTGGACATGATTGCAGGCGTGGTAAACCGCACTTTCGGGCAATTAACTTTGATCCAGTATCTTCTCGTTCGCCTAGACCTAGGGAACACAACTCGTCTTCCTAAACTCCTTGAAAAGTACCCCCAGGCTAAGCCGCTACCGATAAGCCACCTTGGCATGCCCGATAACTGGCAAGAAAATCCTCTCTGGGCAACCAAAACCATCTAGTCTTTGCGGTAGTAGGCGCACTCGTATCCGTCTGCGGTCAAGGGCAAACCTTTAGCCCAACCTGGCAGGCGTGACATCAGCTGGCAGGCGTCTTTTACCGTGAAGCCGGAATCTACGGACTCGTCGATGACGATTTCGTCGTGAACATGCATCACAATCTGGTGGCCGGATTCAGCAACGTTTTGCATACCGTTAACGAGTAGGTCGCGGGCTATGGCTTGAACGATATTCTCTGTGAGTTTGCCGCCATAGGTTTCCAGGTGTCCCCACTTGCGTCCGGTGTTGATTCCCCAGTAGGTGATGGAGGTGCCACCGAACCTGTTTTGACCCAAACCTGGTTTCACATATGCCAACCTTCTACCGGATGGCAAGGTGATGAACAAGATGCCAGACTCAAGCGTAAAGGTAAGGTTGCGTAGCCGAATAGGCTGTCTAGTGGTGATGGCTGTAAGTGCTGCATCTTCTACTTCTTGCCACAACCAGACAATATGGGGGTTAGCAGCCCGCCAAGCATCCACGATGGGTTTGAGCTCGTCCTCGGCCAGTCCCATGCGCAACGCGCCCATTGCTTTAAGCGCGCCGACGGAGCCGCCATAGCCGCAAGCCAGTACCGCTATTTTGCCTTTTTGTCGTAGCTCGCCGTTTACACCGTGTTTTTCAACTGGAACTTTGAACATGCGACTAGCAGTCTCACAATATAGATCCTTGCCATCGCGAAAGGCCTCGAGTGTAGTTTTTTCACCTGCGAGCCAGGCAATCACGCGGGCCTCAATAGCGCTGTAGTCAGCGACAATAAAACGGTTACCGGAGGCGGGTATGAAAGCGGTGCGAATCAACTGAGAGAGAGTGTCTGGCACCGAATCGTAGAGCAACTCCAGCGCCTCAAGATTCCCGGTCCTTACAAGGGTACGAGCTTCATCGAGGTCAGGCAGATAATTACGCGGCAGATTCTGCACTTGAACTAACCTGCCTGCAAAACGTCCGGTACGCCCTGCCCCATAAAACTGTAGGAGTCCGCGCGCTCGCCCGTCCGCCCCGGAGACGTTTTGCATGGCCTGATACTTCTTGACGGAAGATTTTGCGAGATCCCCGCGCAGCTGAAGTATTTCTTTAACTACGCCTCTAGCGTCCTCGAGGGCGGTTGCCACCTCGGCTTTCGTAAGCGAATCGAGAGGACAACCATTTTGGGTCAGCCAGTCTTTAAGCTGGATCGGGCTATTCGGATTCTCCAAACCAGTCAGCTCTTGGGCACGATCCAGAGTTGTATGCCGATGCTTTTCGTCAAGGGTAACGGCGGCATCCACAAAGGTCGCATCGAGCTTGATCCCAGCATCGTTAATGCGCTGATCCAAGCTATAGGCTTCCCACTCGGCCTCTGGTACGGGAAACTTTGCCAGGCGGGTGTGGATGGCTTGTTCTACTTCTACGTCATGGCGGTTATATTCGATGAACGCTTTCCAGCCTTCCGGATCCGCCGAGGGTAGATTACGCCGCGCGCCCTTGTTAATCAGGTTTGGGGTCGCTGGCGTGCAGAACTGCTTGATTAGTTTCTTACCGGCCGCGTCTTTCTTCACCGGCAAGTCAAGGACGCGAGCTACTTGGTCTAGGCTCATTGGCATCCCAAGATATGCAGCCCATACCATGGAGCAGCGCCACTGAGTAGGATCCAGGAAACTGCCTTGAGGTAATAGTTCTGGGTGGTAGCGGTGTAACCAAGATGAGAGGCAGATGCGTTCGAAGGACGCGTTGAACGCCCACTTAACCACACCAGGATCCACCAGAGCCGCAAGTATCTCATCGGGTAGTTTTTCTCCGCTCGCCAGGTCAACCACCTGCACTGGCTGCTCGTCTATGGCGTAGCCGAACAGGAGGATCTGGAAGTCAGGATGGGCAGAATATGGGTAGACCCCGGTCTTGGAGAGGTTAAGGGGGCTGTAAGTTTCCAGATCAATACTTAGATATTTCAAGGTTTAATCCTTCAAAATCAGGTGTGGTGGGCAGCAACCATGTAGCTACTGCCCACCACTGGTATGTATTTACCTGCTAGTTAAGGAAGTCCTCGTTAGCAGTGGAAAACGCAGCGAAGTCTTCCTCAGCGCTGACGTGTCCGCCACCGAGCGGTTCACCGTCCCGAATTTTTTGGATGTTGCCCAGTCCGCAGGCGATTCCCTTATTGCCATTGGTGTTGAATGCATAGAAGGTAATGCTCGCGCGGGCGTAGCACCCTGAGTAGACCTGGGATCGATCCAAGATTGGGGCTAGTGACTCGTCTACCACTTGAGGTGGGGTAGTGGAGTTAGCGTTAACAAACATCGCTCCCTCATATGGCGGATCATCGCGTTCTGTATCCCCGTCACGCAACGGTAACTTCAGCGCAGCCTTGTTTGGGCGTTTACCGCCGAACTTAGCTGTGCCTGCTTCAATGGCTGCGTCGATAGCGGCCTCAATCTTCGCCAGCGTCACTTTGTCAGACTTTGGGATGATCAGGCTTACCGAATATTTCGGTTTGGATCCTTGGATGGATTTCGGCTCGAACAGATTCGCGTACGAAAGACGTACTTCGCCGGTGATGACTCGAGTTGGATTCTTTACTGACATGGTTATTTACCTTCTTTCTGTATTTTTCTTGGTTTTATTTTTTTTGAAATTCTTCAGCCGCGCTGAGTGTTAGCGCGGGTCGTTTATCGGTTTCAGGTACCAGTGTGGGTTTACCGGGCGGCTTGATAACCAAATCTCCAAGGAGTTCGTTGAACCGTTTCTTGCCCAGCTGTTTTTCCAGCGCCGTGATCGTCTTGAGCTTGCGCTCGAAAATGTCGTTAATCCCGGCAGCCTGGGCTGTCTCCACGACTTTGGTTTCGTCGACATATTTGCGGATACTTCTGCCTTCGACGAGTTTGAAACCAGCCCAGGTCTTGCCTTGATTGACCGCAAGGGACAGTGCGTAGGACTCTACATCGGATGCCCATCTCTTTAGCTCAGGTAGTTTCGTGAGTACCTGGGCAATCTCTGCATCGGAGAGTTGGGGTGGGGGAGCGAACTCGAGTTTGGCTAGCTCCAGATTCTTTTCGGCTCTGGTGCGGCAGGTAGGGGCTATTTTGCAGAACCGACACCAGCTACCTGCGGTAAAAGAGCCTTCGCCTTTCGAAGCCAGCTTCGCTGTAGGGCGCACAACCTCTTCAGCCCAGGTTTGAAGATCTGCCACGCTGACATGCCAGGTCGCTACGTTGGATCGTCTGGGTTGGAAAATCGTCACCGCAACCTCGCTAATCTCGTAAAGAGCATCGAAAGCGTGAAGTGCGCCGAGGGCGTACAGCGCGAGCTGCGGATTCTTCTCAGCCTCAACCAGTACGCCTTGGCCGTACTTGAAATCAATAATCTGCAACAAAGGCTCGGCAATAAGCACGCAGTCCCCGGTACCAAACCCACCAGGAACGAGATGCGAGTAATCAAGGCGCTGCTCGATGAGCGCCACGGGATCCTTGCACGTCTTGCGCGCTTCACGCAGGCGCTCTTGCACGAAAGTAAGATAGTCGTCGGTGAGGGCCTCCATTTCACTATCAATCCAGGTGGACTCCGGTTTCATGCTTGGCGAGAGGTGTAAGGCGCGACGTAACTTCCACTCCGCAAGAGCGTGAGCGATGGTGCCTTGCTCGGCAGCAGCCGAAGTAGAATCCGGCAAGCCAGCCTCCACTAGGGCTGATGGCGGACAATTCAGCCACCGGTGCGCCCCAGAAGCCGATAAGAGAGCATGTTGATCAGGCATCAGCAAGTCCTCTCGCCCGCGTAAGCAACCATTCATAATTAGCTGGATCTACTTCCGAGAGACGATCAGCCCCCGCATCCACAATCAGCTGACGCACCTGCTTGGTCAGTCCTTTACTGGAAAGATCAGAAAGAACCGCGCGTACATCCTCAAGTGAAAGCGCCAAATCTGGAGTTTCAACCTGAGGCGAATCCTCTGCTTGCGCCTGCTCATGTTCAGCTGCTGCAGCCTCAAGGGCTGGCTGAGCGAGCTGGGCAGCAGCAATAGGACGCGTACCTGGCATGCCGACATGATCTTCGAAGCCTTCCCAGGCAGCCGATTCCACATCAGCCGCTAGACTAGTAACCAGCTCGGCAACACGATTAAGAGCAGCAATAACGTTGTTCGCTTGCGTGATGTTCACTTCGATTCACCGCCTTTAGCCACACCGACAGCTTCAGCTAGAGCCATCAAAGAGTCATCGGGTTTTTCACGAATATCAATCTCGTCAACACTGTCGCCAGGGACGATGATCATCAACCTGCGCGGAGCACCAAACAAAACTCGTGCTATTCGTTCGCGTATTTTTACGATTTTGGTGCCAACGATTCCCGGATCGGTCGGGATATCTTTGGCGATGTGGAGCTTGAGCCTGTGCTGGGTCATCTCCGTTACCTGCCTTTCTTGGGTTGGGGACCTGCCTCATCGGCTGGCCCTCTCACCCCACTGCCGAGAACCGCAGGAGTGTTAAGCCGCGACTGTTCAACTGCCTCGATCACTGCGGTCTTCACCTCGCGAAACAATTGCGAAACCCGAGCTCGCGACAGATCCAGATGCCTGGCCACATCGGCTTGGCTCATGCCCTGCTCAACCATCAGTTCAGCGACAAGCTGATGCCGGTCACCGAGCTGTGCGATAGCTGCCCACATGGCCGCCAGATCAGCTGCACGGTTGCGAGACTCCTCTGCGGCAATCAGGGCGTCTTCTGGAGTGTGCCCTGAGGTGGTAGGATCACGATCGATTTCGAACATCTGATCCAGCGACCAAGGGTGAGTTGAGGGAAGACGGCATCCACGACGCTCACCGCAGCCCGCGCCACAGGTGCATTTGTTCGCACCAGGTCCTCGGTCACCGCGATGGAACTCGTGATTCACCTTCTCTTCGGCATTCCACAGTTCATCAACGATTTCCTGTGGATCGCGCGGCTTGATGTCCTCGATAGATTTCCCAGCCTGCTGGGCGCGTTCACGGCGATCATTTTCGATCATGAGCGCGAATTCGTCCGGGTTGAGGATGTAGGTTTCAGTTTCGGACTTGTTACCACCACGGTCGGATTCATGCTTGAAGCGGATGGTCAGTGATGGGCTTGAATTGTGGGGGCTTTGCCCTGTCTTGCGATTTCGCATTGGCGTTCTCCTGTCGGATTGAGATCCGCAGGAGCCCGTCGAGCCGTAGAAACGACAAGACGGGCAGGTTCACGCGCCTCGAAATTGAGGTGATGCGTGACCCATGCCCGTCTAGCGGTTCTGCGGATCGAACTTGTGTGATCGGTATTCAGTTGTGTGCTTGAGCGTTAATGACCTGGTGAGGCCTGCGCTCATGGCATTCGTGGAAGTGGCCAACTTCGTCAAACCACAGCCGTGACAAATAGCCCTTGTGGACGATTTCGATTTGCCTGCGCCGTAGATCGACTCGGCGGATTGTTTTTCCTGCTGCGTTCTTGACTGTTTCCATCACACCTCCCTTCATTTACTAGTTCGCTAACTTGCGAACAAAATAGATAAAAAAGAGCCTCAAGCTCAAAGCTGTGATCATTACGCGGCGAGCTTGAGGTTTTTGATTCGAAGGCTAGTTGCCTGCAACGATGTCTCGAATGTATCGGCAAGTTTGCATACGACAGCTTTTTTCCGCCGCTCGGCAAGGTCGTACCAGCTACCTGGAACCAGCGTCCGATACATCTGTGAGAAGGGGTCTCGAGGCATCAAGAGTGCGGCCCCTAGGTAGTTTGCTTGAAATTCCGCACGGTCGACCTTGTCGCTTCGCACACCTTCAGTGTTGGTCGTAAAGGGGCGGTAGCCGGTGTTGCCTGAGCATTTCATTAAAGGATCCCGGTAGTAGATGTTCCGATGTAAGATCAGATGCGCGCACTCGTGCGCGACGGTAAATCGCAGTCGGCTCTCGGGTGAGCCGCTGAGTGCTTGATGGTCGATCACGATCGTCCGTGATGGAAATACGACATCGCTACTGCAGCCCGCATGATCAACGACCGGTATAGAGAGTTCTTGGAAGACTGACATGCCCAGAACGCTGCCATCTGCGGAGAGTCGGTGATAGTCAATGGTGGCTTCCAAGTGAAACTCTGCGAAGCTGTCAACATCTAGCGGCGCGGGAGATTCAAGATGCGCGCCGCCACGATATTCTGCAAGGATTTCCTCGGCCTTGGATTCAAGCTTGTCCTTGCTGAGGTACTGGGGTGGAATGCTCACTGGCTAAAATCCTCGCCTTCAATAATGTCGATAATGCTTTTCCACTGCTTGTCGCTAAGATCGCGTTCTTTCGCGCGACGCAGAGCTACGCGGGCTAGATCGGTTTCCATGATGTAGCCCGATATATCTGCGGAAACCTGGTTGTCTCTGGTCTTTGCAGCCAGGTCAAACATCTGCTCACGCTCCGCGTTGGTAAGGCGCAGGGCTGTTGCAATCTCGTTGAGCTTGCTGTCGGGTGCCGCTCGGCGACCCTTCTCAATGTCGCTGAGGTAAGGGGCGGTTACGCCGATCATGTTGGCAAACTGCCTCATTGTGTACTCATGCTGTTTGCGGCGTTCGGCGATAAATTCACCGAACTCTAGATTGTCGCTCATTCCTTCTCCCTTCCAGCGTTCGCTAACATGCTAACATGTTAATAAGTGGGGTGCAAGTAGACCCGCTCGATGGCGTGTCGAGTGGGTCTATATCTTGGATGGCTAGTTAGTCTTTACGGTTTAGACGGGAATGAATCAGCGGGAGCAAGATTCGGTCAATGTCAGCCTTGAACTGCAGATCCGACAGATACTTGATCGCGAAGTCTTGGTTCTGGTTCATCCGGTCGAGCACGATGTCTTGGATGCGTTCGGCGTACACGATGGAGAACATGTCGAGAGAGTTGTGGGCGCGGGACTTGACTTCAGCATCTTCGACCATGTCCTCAGTGAGCTGCTCGATGACTTTATCCATATGGGTGAACTCAGTACCCCAGCGGTCATTGAGCTTGGAGATGATGTTGGACAGGTTGTCCTTCTCGTCCTCGCTCGCACCGCCGGTGTCGGGGTTATTCGACAGCTGCCCTTGCTCAGCGGACAGGTCGATGGAGCCTTCGTAGACCTGCTGGAGGCGGTAGTACTGCAGGGCAACTTCGTCTTCCAAATGTGGGGTGGGGTCGCCCTCGATGCGGAGCTTGCGCACCAACAGCTTGGCGTAGGCGGCGAAGCGGTGGAGCCGCTCGTCGTCGTAGCGGATTATGTGGGTCAGGAAATCATAGTTACGGTTGAACTTATTCATCCGCGCCCTCACCTCGAGCTTGTCCTCTTCGGTCAATTCGTCAAACCGGGCGACAGCAGGGTCAAGGTAAGCATTAAGGCGGCTGAAATCGAGGTTCGTTTGCTTCTTTGACTCGGTGAAGAACACCTTGGTAAAGCCCTCGATCTCCTTGTCTGTCCACAAATGATAGGAAGCGAGGAAGTGATAGAGGTCGTAGACGATGTTCGGGTCGGTTTCCTCGGTGATCCCGGTGGAAATATAGTAGTCCTGGAACGACTTCTGGATATCTTCTGCGGTGTTGACGAAGTCGAGCACGAACGTGTCGGTCTTACCCGGATGCATACGGTTGATCCGCGACAGGGTTTGTACCGCTTTGACCCCGTGGAGCTTCTTGTCCACATACATCGTGTGCAGAAGCGGCTGATCGAAGCCCGTCTGATACTTCTCAGCCACCAGCAGCAGTTGGTACTCGCCAGTGGCAAACTTCTCCGGCAACTCCGCTTCGGGGATCTGGTTGAGCTGTTCCTCGGTGTACTCCGCCCCCTTGTCCTCGACCGTGCCTGAGAACGCCACCAGCACGCCAAGATCCGTATACCCCATCTGCTTGATGTAGTTGCGGAAAGCAAAATAGTAGCGCACCGCATGCAGGCGTGAACCAGTCACCAGCATTGCCTTGGCGTTGCCGCCAATCTTGTGGGCGACGTTGGCGCGGAAGTGCTCGATGATAATCTCAGCCTTTTGCCTCAGGTTATAAGGATGCAGACTCAAGTATTTGCCGAGCGCCTTGTTAGCTTGCTTGGTCGAGTATTCAGGATCATCCGCAGTGGTTTTCCCGACCCGGTAAAAGGTCTGGTAGGTGGTGTAGTTCTTGAGCACGTCAAGAATGAAGCCCTCTTCGATGGCTTGACGCATCGAATACACGTGGAACGGAACCGGGGTGGCATCAGGTACCGGGGTGCCAAAGATCTCGAGCGTTTTCTGCTTCGGGGTCGCAGTAAACGCGAAGAAAGACAGGTTCTGCTGGCGTCCTTGCGCGCGCAGCTCCTCCGCGATTTGTTCATCAATCTCCAGCTGCTCGGCCTCCACCTGCGCCTCGGCAGCCGCATAGCGGTCAAGCAGATCCTCCTCGGACTCCTTACCCGCCGTGGCAGTATCCGCGAGCACCTGCTTGAGCCTCTCCGAAGCCTCACCAGTCTGGGAAGAGTGCGCCTCGTCCACTACCACTGCAAAACGCTTACCAGAAGTAGCGATCTGACTAACATCAACAAACGGGAACTTCTGCAGAGTGGAGATGATGATCTTCACACCATCAGCTAGCGCCTCGGTAAGCTGGCGGGCGTTCTTGTCAACCTTGACCACCACGCCAGCGGTATGATCCATCGCGTAAATAGTGTCCTGCAACTGCTTGTCCAGCACGCGCCGGTCAGTTATCACGATAATCGAATCAAAAACTGCACGCTGCTGTTCATCATGAAGGTTCGACAAATGATGCGCCAGCCAAGCAATCGTGTTCGACTTACCAGACCCAGCAGAATGTTGCACCAAATAATTCTTCCCAGCACCATTATCCTTAGCGTCGGCAACGAGCGCACGCACCGCATCAAGCTGGTGGTAGCGCGGAAAGATCAACTTATCCTTACGCCGGTCGCTCTCATGCGGAATGAACTGGACGAAACGATGCAGAATATCTAACAGGGAATCCTTCGCCAGCACCTCTTCCCACAGATAAGACGTCTTGTACTTACCTGGTACCGGCGGGTTACCAGCACCATTGTCAAAACCACGGTTAAACGGGAGAAACACCGTGTCCATCCCTGCGAGCTTGGTGGTCATCCACGCCTCGTCAGTATCAACCGCGAAATGCACCACCGCACGCCGGTTCAACCCAAACAGCACCTCGTTGGCTGGGCGGGACCGCTTGTACTGGTCAATTGCGTTCCGATAAGTCTGCCCAGTAAGTTGGTTTTTCAACTCCAGTGTGACGACAGGTATGCCGTTGACGAACAGCACAGTATCCACCGAGTTCTCGTTCTTCGTCGAATAGTGCAGCTGTCGCACCACCGTCATCCGGTTCGCCCAGTACTTCTCTGCCAACAACTCGTTCAAATCCGAACCCGGGGCAAAGAACACCAGCTTGAACCTCGCCCCAAGGTCTTCCACGCCACGGCGTAACACCTCGACCACACCACGGTCATCGAGCTGTTTGGCCACCCGTTTACAGAATTTTTCGCCAGCCTTCTCCCCATGAATACGCTCCAGGCGCTCCCACTGCTGCGGCTGAGTCTCCCGCACAAAATCCAGCAGGTCCTGCGGATACAAACCGAGCTGCCTGTCATACCCCGAGGGCGACTTCGACTCATAGAGATCGAATTCGGACGGGCCAACGTGAGTCAACCAATACTCGATCTCGTCTTCAAACCTACGCTCAGACGTATCCATCACGCCACCTCTCCCACACGGACCTTGCCCGTTACTGCATCATTAATAACCTGCTTGCGATACTTACTCAACAACTCAATCTGCCTGTTGATACCCTCTACGGAGGAATCGATTGCTTTTGTTTCTCGCTCTAGGTACGCAACGATTTCATTTTGCTCGTCGATAGGTGGGGAAAAGAATGGAATCGAACGAAGTGCAGACATCTTAAAATCCCATTGGTCCGTTCTGATTCCATAGGAGTCTCGGCCAAAGAAGGGCACGTATGCATCAGACCTGATCGCCCAGTTGAAAAACTCGGGGTTGGGGTAATTCAGCTCAAACACGTAATATGCAGGGCTTACGATCCCGTCCAGCCTAGAAACGCCGTAAGACCCACGCCACGCCTTCATTTTATTCATGGCAAACTGCCCGCGATCCACGGCTAAATACCCACTCAGATCATCTGGTAGCCGGTTGTGATTATCCGGAGATCCCTCAGTTTCTCGGTCTACGACCCCATTCACTCGTTCCACGGATAGAACTCGGCGTTCAGGCTTGTTTTTGGTACTCACTCTGCGAAGCATGGATTTGAGAGAGTCTTCTGACCAAGCTGAAGGAATCTCTCCGATCCACGAAATTCCGCTGTCGCGCATCGGCACATCCGGATCAAGGCCACGAGTCACTGTGCGGGCGATCAACTCACGCCGATACTGCTCCAACAGCTCTACCTGGAGAGACAGCTTCTCGATGAGAGAATCAATCTCAGCCGTCTTGCGATTCAAAAACTCAACGATGAATTGCTGCTCGGCTAGCACTGGAATGCTGACGCGTAGCCGCTTCACATAAGCTTGATTAATTGCTGGCTGAGCGCCCGCTTTTGTACTTTCGCGACGAATCTCAAGCTGCGCATCCGATGATATGAGCCGATAGCGAAGAAAATCTGCTGAAATATCCGGAGACTTTGGCTCAATAATCAGAACATTAGGATTAATGGTCGCCCTCTCAAATCTGCCATCATAGATTGCGCAATCACCGACTCCCGCACCAACTTTTGTCATCAGAATCTCGCCGCCATTCAAAGCAATTTCGGGTGATTCTAAGTATTTCTGTGGGGATAAGAATGATAGAACTTCGTAATCAAGCGTTCCATTCTTCTCTATATTAGTGCCCCCGAACACAACGGCCGCTCCAGGAGTCTCATTGCTGACTAAATCCTGTCGGGAGTACCCTTTAAATCCGATTCGCCCGTGGACATAACACATCGAACTAATCTTTCTGGCTTTCCACGCGCTAGGCACTGCAGAAAGCCACGGATAGCCGTTATTAAGTCCTCCCGATTTCCCTGTAGCCATTACTTCACCTGTTCTTTGAATAGTTTGGCGATGTCCGCTTGGATGCTAGCGGAGAGGGCTTGGATCTCGGTGAGGGTTTCGGCTGGGTCGCCGAGTTCTTCGTATTTGTAGAAGTAGCGGGTGAAGGGGATCTCGTAGCCGATTTTGGTTTTGTCGTGGTCTATCCAGGCGTCGGGGGCATAGGGGATCACTTCGCGCTGGAAGTATGCCTCGATATCCTCTCGGAGCGGGATCTGCTCAGTGTCACGCAGGTCCGCGTCTGGCTCCGGGTTACCTTTCGCATCCACGCAGATGTCTGCGTCAGGGTTCTTTGTGCCGAGTTCGGCCACGATCTTTCGTAACACTGTGATGCTGATCTTCTCGTCATGGTCTTTAATGCCGCTACGGAGGAGGTCGGTGAATTCGTCCCGGTTGAAGTACACCTGGTCGGCGTCGAGTGCCTCGAGAGTGGCGATGACCGCGTCCTGCACCCGCTTGCCCACCTCGATTTCTTCGGTGCGCGCAGGTTCGGTTCGTTTCCTCGACGTGGCAAGATCCACGAATGGCTTGGCTTGTTTGAGTGCTTCGATCGCGTCTGGGGTGGTTTGGAAGCTCAAACGTAGTGGGCGTTCCACGACAACTTCGTGGTAAGCAAAGTCTTCGGTGTCGAAGATTTTCGACTCTTCGGTTTCTTGGAACGCGCCGTAGACGCGAGTGATGTCAGCGATGTTGTCTTCGGTGAGTTCTTTGCGCTTTTCACCCAAGGGCTTACGCATCCTCTGAAAGTAACTGGTCGCGTCGATCAGTTGCACCTTGTTCTTGCGGCGACGTTCCTTCTTATTTGAAAGAACCCAGATGTAGGTGAGAATGCCGGTGTTGTAGAACATCTGATCCGGTAGGGCGATGATAGCTTCGAGCCAGTCGTTCTCAAGTATCCAACGGCGAATCTCTGATTCGCCCTGCCCGGCTCCACCTGTGAAGAGGGGTGAGCCGTTGAACACGATCCCGATCCGTGTGCCCGGGGCATTGACGAGGTCCTCGGGGTCGTAGGGCTTCATTTTGGAGATCATGTGTTGCAAGAAGAGGAACGAGCCATCCGACACGCGCGGCGTTCCCGCTCCGAAGCGCCCCTGGTAGCCCTTGCGTTCAGCCTCTTCTAGAATCGGGTCGGCGTATTTCTTCCAGTTCACGCCGAAGGGCGGGTTGCATAACATGTAGTCAAACCGCATGCCTACTGTCTTGTCGTTAGTCAGTGAGTTGCCGAGGTAGATGCGTTCTTGGCGTTCGCCCTTGATCATGATGTCGGACTTAGCCACTGCATAGGTTTGCGGGTTTAGTTCTTGGCCGTACACCTCGAGGCGTGCAGTCCCGTTCAGGTCATCAACGTGCTGCGCAGCGATGGAGAGCATTCCTCCGGTGCCGACCCCAGGGTCATACAGTGAGGCCATGGCTCCGTCTGCGCAGAGTCGATTGATGTCTTCTTCTGGGTTGAATAAGAGGTTGACCATCAGGCTGATGACCTCACGCGGGGTGAAGTGTTCACCAGCGGTCTCATTCGACAGTTCAGAGAATCGGCGGATGAGTTCTTCGAAGATGTAACCCATCTGGTCGTTACTCACCGCGTCAGGGTGGAAGTTTACCTTCGCGGAGGTGAACTCGCTGAGCACGTGATACAGCAGATTGGCCTTGTCGAGGCGCTCAATCACGTTGTAGAAGTTGTAGGCCTCCATAACCTCGCGCGCAGCTGGGGCGAAAGCCTGCACATAGTACGACAGGTTTTGCTCCAAATTGTCGGGATCATCAAGCAAGGTTTTTAGGGTGAAGTTCGAGGTGTTCCAAAACGGGTATCCCGTTGCCTTGGCGTACTGGAGCTCTTTGATCTGGTTCGGCATCGACGTGGCCTTGATGTCCAAAACTGCCTGCTTGGTATCGACCAGAACCGAATCGAGGCGAGTGAGCACGGTGAAGGGCAAGACCACGTCACCGTATTCGTGTTCCTTGTAGTCGCCACGTAAAATCTCAGCGATATTCCAGATCAGCGAAACATGACTCGCTAGTTTTTCAGTGCTCACTTGGATCAATTCCTTCATTCATCATTCGTTCGTAGCGGTCATTTGAGATCAGCACAGCAATTGGCTTGCCGTAACGCAAAATATAGGCAGACTCATCTTTTTCTACGGCTTCCTTGATTAGTTTGGAGGCCTGACCTCGCGAAAGGTCGCCAATGTTGATATGACGCATTGGCGGTTTGCGTCGTTTGGCTGCCATAGCTCTCCCTCTAACTCGAACGTCTTGTCTTAAGTTTCCCACAATTAAGTGTCCAAACACATGTAAAACACGGGTTAATTTACATTTAGAATAAGTAGTTAAATTACATGTAGAAATTTGTGTAAATCTCTAAGTATTGATTGGGATGGCTCGTCTGCTAGTAGTTGGATACCCTCACGAATGAAACTCGTTAACGCAAGGTAATAATCGCACCCCCCTGCGTCGTGAAGGGTGTTAAGGATCAAATAAGAGAACCGCGTCCCAATGGGGAGCAACAAGGCATGAGGCTGCCTGAGCCCACCTGCGAAAGGTTAAAATACCTGTTCAAAAGCAGTTATTACGCACAAGCGTTGGTTATCAAATCCGACGTCCTAATATCCATGCTTCTTGCGTAGCATCAACGAAAAGGCGTGATTATGCGCCGCTTTTTCCGGCGTCCAGCAGATAAGTCTGCATCATGCAGCTCTTGACTGACATACCGAATGAATCAGTGTGGGGCGCATTGTGCGGATGTGTGACCACCAGATGCTACGAATCATGAACTGCAGATATGAAAGCCGGGTTCGCTACCGTGAAGGTAACGAACCCGGCCGATATTGAGCGATGCCGTTGAGGGGCGGTCAGTCGACAACCCCCTCGGCAATAGCTACTTGGACGAGCGGCGACGAAGCATCAGCGTCATGCCACCTGCAGCCACCAAGGCGACGCACGCAGTCGCAAGATCTGCAGCGTTGGCGCCTGTATTCGACAGGACGATCTTTGTGGGCGGGGTCTTCGTCGGCGGTGTTGGAGGCACTTCCGGCGGAGGAACCGATCCGGGGTTCTCGACTGTCACCGTCGGGGTCGACACAGTCTGGTCGTCAGATGTCTGCAACGGAACATTGAACTGCGTCCACGCATTGTCGATGCGGTAGGGATCGGGAACAGCGACCTCCTTGAGCAGGTAGGTGGCGTCAGACGCCAGTGACTGTTGAGGTGCCGCATAAGCACCTTCAGCGTCAGTGATGATCTTGCCGTCAGTCATGTTGTCTAACGTGATGCGGCGAACCGTCTTGCTGCACTCGGAGGCAGTGTCTTCAGCGCCGTTTTTGAGCGGGCAGATATTCACCGTAGTCGTATCGGTCAGATCCGGTTGCACGCCACACTTGCTGACCGTGGGATCGACAACCTGGTAGAGCTCAAACTCAGCTCCGGCAATGGGCGTCTTATCGAGCGTGCTCACCTTCGACAGGTTGAAGGCTCCCTTGATCTTCTCATAGGTGTAGTAGAAGTGCTGAGTCTTTTCATTCGACTTGTGGTATCTGGACGCCACGTTCGGGCCGTCCTGGTATTCAGGATAACCACCTTCAACGTTCATGCCCTTATATGCGCCGTCTTTCATCGTCGGCAGGTCGAAGCCGACATACTTGTATCCCGGAATGTCGGCAATGAGGGACTGCGGCGTCGGCTTATATGGGAAAACGAGCTGATTACCATTCTCATCGGTGAATGGCTCAAATTCCCCTGTCTCAGAATTGAGATTCATTAACCTTTGCCCCGAAAGGGAATCCCACGTCCGTCCGCCGGTGAGGTAATACTGGTAGGGATATTCTGCGAAGAACGCAGTACCCGGCGCTGCCTCGAGCGGAACAGCCGCGTCAGAATTCAGGTTCGGGTAAATCTTGTTGATCGGCACTGAATTGGCAAGTTCGGTAAGCTGCTGACCTTCAGCTTCTAGGCAGTCAAGCGTTGTGTAGGTTGAGCCCTCGAATTGGCCACCCCATCCGGCTTGTGGGCGTGCCGTATACTGGTTCTTCAGTACTTCGTCTGTGCCAGCAATTTCGTTCGGAAGACCTGCCGACTGGGATTCATCGGTCGGGCTGCCGGACGCCTGAGGAAAACCGCGAGCTGCACGATACTCGGAGTCGAGGACGTAGCGTACATCCATGCTCGCAGCGATCGGCACAGTCATACCGTTCGCCTTCGCGCCGATCGATCCGCCGTGTGTATCGCCCGTGGACCCGGTGCCAAAAGTCATGCCGCCCCAGTCAGCGTTGTACGGCAAATAGACGTCGTATTGCATGGTGTGCTCAACGCCCGGGCCGAAGGTGTCTTCAAAGACAAAGTGAATAGGCTCGTAGAACCCGTCGCCGTTGTGCATACGCACAAAATTGCCCTTGCTGTCCTTGACCACCGGATCGTCGGCCTTATAAATGTCGGTTGGCTGCCCGTCGTAAAGGAAATTCTCCACGGGCTTCCAGATATACGCATTGGGATCGGGATTATCGACCTGCGTGTACTGCCACGTCGTGCCGAAGCGGAATTCGAGCGTAGGAGCAGTAGTTTCGGGATCAAGGCTCTTGTCGTAGGACCACCGAACTGTTACGCGCATGCCGTCACACTGGTTGATGGCAGCCGATTTGAAGCCAAAGAAGGGGAGGGGCGCCAGCTCCGGATTTGCTGAGTGAATGCATCCGTCCCCCTCATCGGTCTCAGGATTGAAATTTGGATCTTTCTGTCCAACGATGCGTTGGTACGACAGCTCATAACTAGGGAATGGTCGCTCTGCAGCCTGGCTGCTCTGCTGTATCGGTACAACAAACGCTGTGGCAGCTACGATCGACGCCCCGAGCAGCGCCGCGACTTTTCTGGCACGCACTGTGAAGTGAGATTTCATGGCGTTTTCAGCCCTTTCGCCTGTTGCGTTGCCGACTGATGGCATCGCAACGTCGTAGGTCAGTGAGCACGAGACGGGATAGTCGGGCGCTCACAGTTGAGTTAAAGAATCTGTTGAGTCCCATTGCCACCCGATGGGCATCGTGTGTGAAGCGCCACGGCGTCTTATCGTCCATGTGCAGTGACGAGGGCGTCTGTGAATGCCCGCACTGAATGTCATCAGGTCTAGATGGGATGCAGAAAAATCATAGCAGTATTATCGATCGTTCGAAAAGTAAATGAACGGTAAGTATTGCTGAGTGTGAGTTCACGTAGGAGCGTATGTGCAGCAACCAATCGTATCGCAGTGCCGAGGAGAGCAGGTCGGCCAGACAGACCTCGTCATCGACAATCAGGACGCGGAGGCCTTCCGTCGGCGTGGAGAAGGGGCTGTGAAGTCATGGGGTCATTATCGCAACATGCGTCTAAGACGCGTGGTCGATCGTCTTCACCGAGAACGAACCGTCGTGTAGCGTGAGCACTGATGGTACAGGGAACTGTGGTTCTTGCCGGCGCGTCAGGCCTGATCGGTCGAACCTTGTCGCGATCGTTGCACGAAGACGGGTACCGGGTGATTGCGCTGGTCGTCTGAGCCGCCTCTTCTGGCTCCCGGTTCCGAAGTGGGCGCTGCGCATGTCGCTCATGCATGATGCCGCCGATTCCTTACTGGTGACCGACCAGCGTGTGCATGCGCGCGTCCTGGAAAAAGCTGGCTTCACCTTTGTGCACCCGACCGTGTCGCGCGCAATGTCTTTTGCTCTGTGACGGAGGTCGTCGAGGGTATCCTCGCCCCGCGGTTGAGTCGGTTGCAGATTGGGACCGGGCTGCTTATGGCGCGAGCGTGGCGTGGTCATCTCCGCCTCGTGCACATATCCCTAAAAAGTAGCACTCGCGTGCACATACCCCTAGATCTAACGGCTCCTCAATGAGGTGTTTTTCTATTGTTGCTGGTCAGAGTGCGTGCGGATTTCACTGCTCGCGGCTCGAGGTCTTAAATCTAGGGGAATGTGCGTAGCCGCGGCGGAGGTGGAGTTGCGCCGGCGCAGCGGCACAGGATCGAAAGTTACTGCCGTCGCGGGTTCGGGGCGCAGGCGCCCACGTGCCGGATCGCGGATCGCTCCTTAGCGCTAGTCGAGCAGGCGGATCAGCACCCCGTACGGCGGCAACTCATCGGGACGAGGGCGTTCGCTCCTAACCGTTGATCCCAGTGATGTCATCACCGTTCGGCCGGGCATCCGGCTCACGCTCAGGGGACGCCTGATCGTTCGCTCTGACAAGTTGACCTCAACCAGGTAGTGTCCGCGCGTCCACGCCGCATAGTGTCCGCTGCGTGTGAGCAGCGTGAAGTCATCGTGTGCAAAGTACTGGCGCACACTGATTAGATAGCGGTAGAAGTTCAGAACCGAATGCTCATCGTCCAGCTGCTCGGCGGCGCTCCATCCCGCCTCCATGTCGGTCCCCGTAATCCACGGCTGGCCAGTCGTGAAGCCACCCTCGTCAGTCCAGCGCATGGGGACGCGCGCATGGTCGCGTGAACCAGCGAGGATGCGATCCCATGCCTCGTCGCGGGTCGCACCGCCGTCGATGAGCTCACGGAAATAGTTCAGTGATTCGACGTCGCGAAGCTGGTCGAGGCTGGTGAAATCCTGGTTGACTGCGCCGAGCTCCTGCCCCTGGAAAATGAAGGGCGTGCCGGGCAGGGTCAGTGAAATCGCGGCTATCAGTTTGGCCGCCGCGCCGCGCCAGCGCGGATCGAAGGTGATCTTGCTGACGATGCGCGGATTATCGTGATTCTCCGCGAAAATCGCCATCTGGTCGTCGGGTCCCAGACGGCGCAGGTAGCGCAGATAAAAGTCCAGGAAATAGGCGGGGGGATAGCGGTAGTCATCCCAGCGGATCTTTCCGGGCGGCTCAAGGACGTCGAAGTTGAAGATCAGATCCATCTCGCGACGCTGCCGATTGGTCAGAAGGCGACCTACCTCGATGCCGATACCGGGTGTTTCACCCACCATGAGGGCGTGGGAGCCGTCCGGTCGCGTGAAACCGGCCGAACGGAGCTCACGCAAATAATCGTGCAGGTGAGGCCCGATGAAGTAGCGCTCAATACCGGTGAATCCGACCAGCTCACCCACTGCCGGCACGCCATTGGGCAGGCCCGCGGTTTTCGAAATGTAGTTGATGACATCCATGCGGAAACCGTCGATGCCTCGAGCCAGCCAGAACTGCACAATGTCGGCAACTTCGCGACGAACCGCAGGATTGTCCCAGTTCAGATCCATTTGCGAGGGTGCGAACAGGTGCATGCCCCAACGCTTGATGTCATCAAACCAGCGCCAGGCCGACCCGGAAAAGAACGACACCCAGTTGTTGGGCGGCGCGTCGGGAGAGCCTTCACGCAGGAAGTAGTACGCTGCCTTGTCGCCGTCTGGATCCCGCAGCGCTTCCTGGAACCATTCGTGCTCGGCGGAGGAGTGGTTGACAACCAGGTCCAAAATAATGCGCATATCGCGCGCGTGAACCTGTTCGATGAGCTCGTCCAGATCCTCCATCGTCCCCATCAGATCCATGACTGCGCGATAATCGCGCACGTCATAGCCCATATCATCGTTAGGTGAATCGAAGATGGGGGAGAGCCACAGGCAGTCGACGCCCAGTGTTTGAAGGTAATCAAGTTTGCTGATGATGCCGCGCAGATCACCGATCCCGTCGCCGTTTGAGTCTGCGAAACTGCGCGGATAGATCTGGTAGAAAACGGCGCCCTGCCACCAGGGGGGCTCGGACTGTCCCTCGGTGTGGGTGTCGGCGTCATCGAGCCGGTCGGGATTCATCTCCAACAAATCTGTGAGCGCCTCGACCAGCCCCGGCGCTGCTCGCCCAGCCACGCGATCCAGAACCGTCAATGGGATCCGGCGCGTCAGCGGGTTCACGATGAACGAGGGCGACACTCCGATCTGCAACGCGATTTTGTCCAGAACGTCGCGTCCAACAGGGTGGTCGTACACATCGCCGAGGGTGCGCACAGCGTGTCGCGTCATCGTGCTTCCTCCTCGGGTGTGCTGGTTTTTTCACTGTCTTGCAGGCTTGCGACAATTGAACTGTATGTGGCTTCGTCAATGCGATAGCCGTGCCGGAACACCAGGAACGCCGCGACGGTCAGAATCAGGGGGACAACCATCATGAACAGTCGGAAAATCCACGTGCCCGACTCGGTGACATCGGCAGGGCCGGTGGCGCTCTCCACACCCGACCAGATCAGGCAGATACCCATCAGGCCCGAGGAAATTGCACCGGACAGCTTATAGATGAAAGGCTGCAGGGAAAAAGTGATGGACTCGTTGCGCCGCCCCAGCTTCCATTCGCCGTACTCCACACTGTCCGCGATGTACATCATGAGCAGCACCTGGAACAGTGCCTCCCCGAAGAACAGGAACAACCCGGCGCACAAAATGACGACCATGCTGCTGCCGGCAGAGATGAACACCACGTATCCCACGACGGAAGCGCCGCATCCCAGGGTGAAGACCTGTCGCCTCGGCATGCGGGCAGAAATCAAGGGGAATGCCAGCAGCGTGCCCAGCTGGGTGACGCCCAGAACCAGCGCGAAAATCGGGTACTTGCCTTCGTCTCCCACCAGGTACTTAAAGTAGTGCAATCCCAAACTAGTCAGCAGCGTGTACCCGGACATATACAGCAGGAATGTTAACGACACCCACAGCAGCTGATCGTTCTTGAAGATGACGCTGACGAGTTCACGTAGCGGCGTCGATTCCGACTTCACATGCACGGTTTCGTGCGCAAAGATCAGCGTGATGGACTGGAAAGCGATCGCAATGACTGACAACACGATTGCCAGCAGCTGCCAGGCACGCTGCGCATCCCCCAGCACACCTGTGAGCCACTGAGTCACCGGCACGATGCCGACAACAATGGAGAACAGGCCGATGTTCGCGCAGATACGTGTGACCACTCCGATGCGTTCACGCTCAGCCTTGTCGCGGGTCAGTGATGGCATCATCCCGTAGTACGATATGTCGTTCATCGTGTAGGCGACCTCGAACACCAGGTAGACCACGACGAACAGTGTGATGAATTGCCAGCCTCGCACTCCCCAGTCGGTGAACAGCAGCACCGTGCCGATGCACCATCCGCATGCGCCGATCGTGATCCACGGTTTGAATTTGCCCCAGCGTGTGTGCGTGTTGTCCACGACGTAACCCATAAACGGATCGTTTACGGCGTCGAAGATCCGCATGAGCACCAGCACGACGGTGACCGCTGCGAGCGCACCGGTCGACAGGTCCAAGACGTCGGTGAGGTAGAACATGAGGTACATCGACACCATTCCGTACATCATGTCGCGCCCCAGCGTCCCTAAACCGAAACCCAAGGCGTTCTTCATGGCGTCAATCCTCACTGTTTGATGCGCAGCCTGCTCGCGGCAGGTAGCGCCACCATTGTACTGAGTGTGCAGACCGCGTGGCCTTTAATGGGGCATGTCGCTTATGAAGTGTCCCCCGGAAGTTGGACTGGATTATTCAGTTTCTTTTTCCGGGGGACATTTTCATGCTTTCTTCTTTATCTTCATTGACTGAGTCTGATCAGACGTTTTTAGTTGCTTTGTTTGAGCAGGGGTGTGGTGCCGCAGCGGCTGCTTCTTGCCTTGGCTTGAGTTTCAAGCCGTGCGATCGTTTCTATAATCGGTGGCGTATTCATGGCAGGCTTGTTCTTGTGAATAAGTCACATAAGCGAGTTTTTACCTTTGAAGTCAAACGTGATGCTGTTCAACGCTTTCTGGCCGGCGAGACCCGGATGAGTATCGCGCAGGACTTGGGATTGGCTTCTGTCAACGTGGTGACGAGCTGGGTGCGGATCTATCGCGACCAAGGCGAAGACGCTTGCGCCCTAAGCCTAAGGGCAGGCGACCTAAGACCGGTCCCAGGGTGTTATCTCAAACTGAGGAACTTGAACAACGGATCAGGGACTTAGAAGCGGAGAACGCCTACCTAAAAGCATTAAGGGACTTGATGAACAACGAGCAATAGACCGAGCTCGAGTAATCGTTACACTCAAGTCCCACCATGATCTCGATGTTCTTTTGCGGGTAGCGCGATTGGCCAGATCAACGTTCTACTACCATCAAGCCCGCCTAGGACAGCCAGATAAACATGCTGATCTTCGAGCCACGATCAGAACAATTTTTGAAGCTTCGGGCGGTCGGTATGGTCACCGTAGGATCCGACTCGCCCTACACCGCCAGGGCCTGGTGGTCTCTCGTAAACTCGTCGCCAAGCTTATGAAGCGTGAAGGACTGACCTGCCTGGTCCGTCAGAAGAAACGCTATAACTCTTACCGAGGCACACTATCGACCATTGCCCCAAACGTGTTAGCCCGCGACTTCACTGCTACTAGCCCGAACCAAAAATGGGTCTCTGACGTTACCGAGTTCCGTCTCGGATCGTCCAAGATCTATCTCTCACCAATCATCCACTTGTTCGATCACTCAGTCGTTTCCTACACGGTCGGGAAATCACCCAATCTTGAACTGACCAACACCAGTCTCCGCAAGGCTTTGAACAAGGCTAAGCCGGGCCCGGGTCTGGTAGCCCGCACCGACCAAGGATTCCAATACCAGCACCACTCGTGGCGAAAGCAACTCAGCCGTTCCCACGCAGTCCAGTCAATGTCTCGCAAGGCAAACTGTTACGACAACGCCGTAGCCGAGAACTTCTTCGGCCACCTCAAATCAGAGATGTTCTACAACAACACCTTCACATCCACTGAGCACCTGGTCAACCAGATCAAGGCATACATCCACTGGTACAACAACAAACGCATCCAGGAACGACTCGAGGGCATGACCCCGAACGAATATCGGAATCATGCCCTCGCAGCCTAAAGGACCGTAATATCGCCTGCATAATGTATACACTCGCCTGTAAAGCCGTTGCCCGCGAGTGGCATAGTATAGGGGGCTCCACGGACGAGAACGAAGTCATAGTGCGTCGGAGTATATGGGCGGCCACAAGACAATACTGACTTCATTGGGGCCATTGAGACTTCCAGAATGTCCCAGGACTAGTTGGAGTAAGGAAAATACATGCGTATGCCACAACCCGCCACCGAACCAAAACGCGCTTTGCGTCGTTCTTGGGTTACGCTATCAGTCGTAGCTTTGGTAGGAAGCGCGCTTGGAGTTGCACCAAGCTTTATCGCCCCGCAGTCAGCTGCTGCGGCAACATTTACCGGCGGCATCCTCGAAAAATCCGGAGCGATTGAGAAGGATGCTCAACTGGCCTCGGATTTGCCGGCTGGCTCGTGTGTTGTTTCTGCAGAAGACAAAGAAGCTAGTGAGGGTAGCCAGGCTGGTTTCAGCTGGTATACTTTTGAGCCGGCTGTCGAAAGCCCCTCGAAAACCCGGTGGGGTTTGAGCGTCGCCTTCGATAACTCACAGGACCGCACGTTCGCTGATTGGGGCTTTACCAATTCAGGCTTAATGGGTAAGTACCTCGACGCGGCTCAAATTCCCGCTATGGATCCCGGTCAGACCCTTGTTGACAAAATTGTCACTCACAAGGCCGACGAAATCCTCGTAATTGATGGTTATAGGCAACAACGGAACTTGAACCTTGTCGCAGAACTGACCGATCAGAAAGTCAAGCAGTTCGCTGAGGCCACAGCCGCTAACCCGGTACGTTACGCCTGGCAGGGCGACTATAAGCAGGAAAATCCTCAGGGACCAAGGGCTACCACGGGAAGCAGCGTAACCTTTACGGCCATCGTGAACCCCTGGCCGAGCGAGAACATCGAATGTAACCCGATCACGGTGTCGTGGGAGAACTTCGAAAAGCACGTGATCGTCCCTGGGGTCGAGGGCGAAACCAAGGTCGGTACAATCAACATCCCAGCTGTGACCGGCCAAGGTACGGATGACTCGATGGCCCGTATGGTTGTGGAGGCCTACGACGGCAACGGCAAGTTCATCGGCACCTCGGACACGGAGGCATCCGGCGGCACTCAAAACCTGCGTATCGACGAAACGACCGGCGACATCTACTTCACGTGGCCTGAATACCGTGGTACCGACCTGGCCACTGACAAGAACGTGAACTTTTCGGTAATCGCGAAGCCGCGTACAGTAGAGCAGCTTCAGGCTGCCGGAGAAAACAACGATCTGTATGGCGCGCCAAAGACGTTCGACAGCTCCAACTCGCTGACCCGTTACAACAAGGCGAACGTCATCGACTCCAAGGCGTTCTCCCTGGACGACACCGAATACCACAACCCGCAGTACGACAAGACCGATGCCTCGATTATTTCGGGTGTAGATAGCCCAACCGGCCCGCTGGCCACCGAGCCGCAAAAGGTCACCTTCACTCAGACCGCTGACTTGATCAAGGAGCTGGCAAAGAAAAAGACCGAGGGCGGATTCGAGGCCAAGGTCGAGCTGGACGAGAAGTACGTCTATGAGGGTTGGACCGTTGAGATGGACGGTGACTACAACGTCACCGTCACTGCTCCAGAGAACCCGAAACCGGGTGCTTTCGCGCAGCCGAAGATCACGGTGGAGTACTCTAACGGCTCCACTGACGTGCTACAGCTTATGGTAGTTGTTGATCCGAACAACACGCAGGTGACCGACCTGGTACGCCCGGGCCTGTCCAAGGGCAAACTCAACCAGGAAATCACGTCCCAGGTGGGCACTAGGTCCATCATGAAGGGCCACAAGCCTGTCCACCCGGCCAAGTTCGAGATCGACCCAGCCACCATTCCAGCCGGCTGGACCGTGACCGTCGATGAGACCGGTAAGGTCACCGCGAAGGCAGATGACACCGTTGTCCCGGGCACGGTTATTACGCCGAAGCTCAAAGCTACCTACCCGGACCAGACCACGGATGAGATCGAGGTCCAGTTCCAGGCGATCATGGACATCAAGATCCCGAACTATGACACGGTTACGGGGCAGCCAAACGCGAACGTCAGCCTTATTCCGGAAATCCCGGAGCGCGGTCTGAGTGGTAACACGTCAGATGAGGCGCCGCAGCGCTACACCTTCGAAGACGGCACGAACGAAACCACTCTTACCAGCAAGGACGGTAAGACATGGACCGTTTACGTCGACGAGAAGACTGGCGAGATCACAACCACGATTCCGAAGGGAGCGCAGGAAGGCGACATCCTGAACGTTCCCGTCCAGGCCCACTACAGTGAGGAAGGCAAGCAGAAGCCGCAGACGGTTGTAGGCACTGTCGTCGTCATCAAGGGTGACTTGAAAGCGTCATACGACGTCCAGGTGACCGGGCCGAATCAGGCCGTCGACCACCATGTTGATGGTGCTCCAGACGGCTCCACGTTCTCGTTCGGCTACGCGGACGGCAAGCCCGTGCTGACGCAGACCACGGATAACGGCTGGAAGTACACTATCGATCCTAATACCGGTGTGGTTTCCTCCACTCCGCCGGCCAATTCGAAGCCGGGTGACAAGAACACCGTTACT
Source organism: Pauljensenia sp. C0170B4 (assembly GCF_056590235.1). Lineage (NCBI taxonomy): Bacteria > Bacillati > Actinomycetota > Actinomycetes > Actinomycetales > Actinomycetaceae > Pauljensenia > Pauljensenia sp. C0170B4. The sequence goes on from NZ_JBWPVS010000001.1 coordinate 259,338, forward strand.
GTCAAGGTGAATGCGCCTGGCGGTCTGACCACCGAGGTTCCTGTAACCACAGTGGTGAAGTTGATGAACAACTGGGAGTCCAACCCGGTTATCCCGCCGAAGACGGTGTACCCGGGCGACACGGTGACATCGCCGCTGGCAATCGAAAAGCCGGAAGACATCAAGGTTGCTGAGAACAAGCCTTACGAGATTGCTCCGTTACCGGAGCACATCACTCCGACCGGCGACACGAACGAGTTTGGCAACCCGACCTACACGCTGAAGACTGATAACGGCGACTGGATCGTTAGCCTGGATAAAGATGGCCACGTCATCTCCACCGCGCCTAAGACCGCGAAGCCGGGCGACCAGGTCAAGGTTCCCGTAACCGTGACTTATGAGGACGGTTCTAAGGACGTCACATCCGCTGTGGTCAACGTTGTTAAAGTTCCGGAGCGTGAAGTCCCGTTCAAGGTCGAGTACAAGTACGACGACACCATTCCTGCCGGCGAGTACAAGGTTGAAACTAAGGGCGTGCCTGGCGCTGAGAAGATGAACGCGGACGGCACGTGGGAGAGCACCAAGGCGCCGGTCAACGAGGTTGTCCTCGTCGGTACCAAGCCTGCTGAGAGCGCCAAGGACGTGACCTGGACGGTTCCGATCCCGTACCCAACCGAGGTTCGCGAAAACCCGGATCTAGCCCCTGGTGAGACAAGGGTTGTCCAGGAAGGTGAGAACGGCGAGAAGACCTACACCGCTAAGTTCACCGCTAATGGTTCCGAGGCTCAGGTTGCAGAGGAACAGACCACCAAGGATGCGAAGCCTCGCATCATTGAGTACGGTCCACGCTTGGGTGCTAGCGAACTGGTCACCACGGTGAAGAAGCCTGTCCCGTTTGAGACTGAAGTTGTCTTCGACGACACTCTGGCAGCTGGTGAACAGAAGGTTGACCAGGAAGGAAAGCTTGGCGAGGACACCGTAACCTCGACGCAGAAGCTTGTTGATGGAAAGCCGAACGGTGATCCAGTGGTCGACACCAAACGCACTGCAGAGCCGGTCAAGCAGATCATTCGCGTTGGCACCAAGACCACCGGCACTGAGACCTCCGAATACGAGGTGGATGTTCCGTTCGAAACCGAGATCAAATTCGATGACACGATGGATGCTGGCAAGCAGGAAACCGTGCAGGAAGGTGTTCTTGGCAAGGATAAGGTAACCACTACCCGGACCATTGAGAACTCGCAGGTTGTGGATACCAAGACCGAAACCAAGCGCGTGGCGGAGCCGGTCAAGAAGATCATCAAGGTCGGCACCAAGGGCAAGCCTGCCTCAACCATGGTTGAGTGGACGGAAAAGACTCCGTTCGAGGTCGAGGTGCGGGTCAACCCTGAACTGAAGCCTGGTGAAACCAAGGTTGTTCAGGAAGGCAAGCAGGGCGAGATCAAGCACACCGTCACGGTGAATGTTGAGAACGGGGAGGTCTCCAAGAAGGATTCCTCCGAGAAGATCAGCGATCCGGTTAAGCACATCGTTGAGGTTGGCCCTGCCAAGACTCAGACAACGTTGACGGACAAGCACACGGAGAAAACTCCGTATGACACTGAGATTGAGTTCGATCCGAACCTCGAAGTTGGCAAGATTGTTGAGGACCAGGCCGGTGTATTCGGCGAGAAGGAAATCACCAAGACCTGGAAGCTCGAGAATGGAGAGCCGGTAGGCGATCCGGAAACGTCCGAGAAGATCATCAAGGATCCGACAACGCGCAAGCTACGCGTTGGCACCAAGTGCGTCTGTGAAGATCCGACGGACCCAGCTAACCCGTGTGACCCGACGGACCCAGCTAACCCGTCTGACCCGACGCAACCTGGTGACAACCCAGGTGAGACAACGCCGGGCACGACGCCAAGCGACAAGGTGACTACTCCGAGCACTGAGGGCAGCAAGTCTGCTAAGTCGGGCGTTCAGAGCGGTTCATCACTGGCCCGCACCGGTGTGAGCGTCGAGGGCACACTAGCAGCGGCCGCAGCGTTGCTACTGGCAGGCGCAGGCCTCACCGCGATGCGCAGGCGAAACTCCCAGCGCTAAACGAGTAGTAGCGAGCCTTAGGGTAAGAGTGACCGGAGTGTACGGCATAATGCCGTACACTCCGGTCACTATTACCGCCGACTACAATGCAACGGATAAGCCGGCTGCGCCTGGCGTAACGGTTACTCCTGCGTTTAGCGGTGACCTGTCAGCTCTGCCTTCGAAGGTTGAGTGGCGTGACTCCAAGGGCACAGTCTTAAAGACCTGTGAACTTGACCAGTCCAAGGGCATCAAGGCTCAGGTTGCAGCTTGCACCTTTGATATCCCCGAGACTGCCAAGAAGGGCGACTACTTCAACGTGGTTCTAGTTTCTGGTGGTAACGATGTGTCCGCATGGACTGTTCTGGTGACCAAGGAATCAGACGAATACGAGCCTGCGTATGAGGGTAAGTTGGTTGTTCCTGGTAAGGAGACCAAGTCGTCCCCGACCTTTACTGGTAAGGATGGTAAGGGTGTAGATGTTCCTGAGGGTTCGAAGTTCTCGATTGGTGATTACAAGGCTCCTGAGGGCTATGTAGTGACGATTGATGAGAACACTGGTGAGATTACGGTTACGTTCCCGGATGGGTCGAAGCTGAATAAGGACACTGTTGAGGAGTTTGATGTTCCTGTTGTTGTGACCTACCCTGATGGCACCACCGACAACGTGACTGTCACTGTCGCGGTTGGCGAACCTGACACCAAGACTCCGGACTGGAAGGACGGCTCTGGCGAACCGGGTGGCAAGGTCGTAATCCCGAACGATGGCGGCCCTGTTGAGGACGGCACGACGGTCGACACCGACGGCCCCGGCAAGGCAAAAATCGATGGCGACGGCAACCTCGTTGTTGACATCGACGACAACGCTAAGCCTGGTGACAAGATCGTAGTTATCGTCAAGGACAAGAACGGCAACGAGATTGATCGCGTGACGGTCACCGTTGAGAAGCCTGCCGCTGGCGATATGACCACCGAGCCGGGAGTCAAGAAGTTTAAGCTTGCACGCACCGGCGCGCAGGTAGGAGGACTCGTTGGTATCGCAGCCGTAATGGGCGTAGCAGGCCTTGGCCTGGCGCTCGTGCGACGCCGTCGAGAAGGCGAGGAGAACTAATCGCCTAGCCGACGAAACACCGGCATAACAGTACGGGGGTGAGACCTTAAACGGTCTCACCCCCGTCGCCAATTTCTCCTATAGTCCGAACAGTGCTGAACGAAATTGCGGTGAGGCACCAAAACAACGTTGTTTGCTCCGCCCGGCCAAATCCGTGATATGTACGAGCGCAAATTTGTAAGACCTGCATCTCAAGTGAAGTTAAAGTACAAGAGTAACCTTGCCTGTTTTGTTTTGAAAACCAAAACCTTCATTTATGGCACCCTAGTGGACCACGACTACTTCACCGGGCAGCCCTTTGGCTCTTCCAAACCCCAAAATGTTCGCGGTATGGATCACCCCTCAACGGCAATCCAAACGTTCGTGAAGAAAAAGGTAAGAACGCCGTGCTGCTTCTAGACAACGGCGACGCTGCGCAGGGCTCATGAATCGAAATGGTGTACCACTCGAACCGGACAGATAGCACTGTTGACCCGATGGCTAGTGTGTTCAACTACTTGAAATACGATGCGGTGGGTGCTGGTAACCGCGAATTCAACTACGGCCTTGAAGCCCTAAACGCCTAGAATTAAACCAGTCCAACTTTCAGGGGCTAGTTCACTTAACAGGGCATGTCGCTGCGTGGTGGAGCACTGGCGGGGCGTGCCAGGTTGATCTGTCTTCGGCTCTCACGCCCGTCCATATAGTGAAATTCCAGTGCGGAAGCCAGAAATGCCCGATTCGATGTAGATGTTTTTGATGTGGTCGATTTCACTATGACGTGTCGGGGACTGGGCTGTGAGGGCCTGCGGTTCCCCCTCCTCAATAATCGTAACGCTCGCGCGTGAGGTAGGAGCGTCGATGTGTGTTCTTCCTCGTGAGAGAGGTGCCCGCGGACGTGGATTATGCAGCCCGGTGGATGCCAGACGCGGCAAGGTCTCGCTCAGTGTTGGCGTGATTGACGAGGGCGGCCGACCCGCTTGTGACGGGCGCCTGAAAACTGCTCACATTCTGTTTACCCACTGTTTAATCTGAATCCCTAACCTAAGTGCGGCAATCGAAGAGTTGGCGTGGCGCGTTGGTCACGACGTATCTGCGATGAGACATGTAAGGGGATCGTATGGGCGATCTGAAATGGAAGCAGGATCGGTCGCAAGCAGCGCAAGGGCGATTGAACGAGGCGAACAGCACGTTCGCGGGAGTGAATTTTGGGGCACCGCCTGATTTTGGCAAGTCCACGGCAAGTGTGAATGCTGTACTGAGCAAGTTTACTGAAGGCCTGAAAGCCCTAGCTGATGGAACAGCGAAGGTGAGTGGCAGTCTGTCGACCGCTGATCAGAATTTCGAAGCTTCAGAAGCTCGAATCTTTAGCGAACTTACCTCGGTTTACCCCCAGGGCGGGGTTTACTACCCCCAGTCAGGAGGAATGGGTAAATGATTGACACCAAGCTCGATATAGAACCCGAAACGCTCTCCTCCTGGAAGAGTGGAGTCCTCCTGCATGGCAGGGGCCAAGTGTACGACGGTATTAAGGACCTCGATCGGGCCAATAGCATCGTGCAGTCTGAGCTGGTGGGCTACACGGCAGCTGAAGCGTCCGCGGCTATCCAGTCTGCCACTAAATCAGCGCAGGAGATCCATGATGAGATCGAAACTTTTGCTGGTGCCGTTGACTCATTTGTGACGTTGATTCGTTCATGTAAGACCCGCCTCAAAGACATTGAAGGTCGGGCGGCAACAGGCAAGCTGATTGTTATCCCCAAGACTTCAATCGAACTGCCTCCGCCTCCGCCTCCGCTGCCGGTTCCGGCGGATCCGGTGACGAATGCGACTCTCATCCAGGCGTGGACTGAGTACATGGAAAAGCAGGCCCTCTATTCGACCCTCGCGGGAGAGGTGAGCATCGTCCGCCGCGATGAGGACGTTGCTCACAGTGAGCTGCAGAACGCATGCAGTGCCGTTACTTCCGCCAACTGGCTGGTCAAGGCTTTCACTGGGATGTTCTCAGGTGGCGGTACGACGCTGGGCTTCCTGAAGATGCTGAAGTCTCGCACCTGCGATGCCGTCAAGCTTATTAAGGGCATCAACTTCAAGCTCAACGGTGCCACGTTCGATCCGAAGAGGCTCGGAAAGCATTTCAAAGATACGCCAGAGGTTCGGTTCCACACATTTAAAGACAAGGTTAACCTTGGTAAGGGATGGGGAGATTCGCCAGAGATCCTCGACAAAGTCAGCAAGGTCACGAAGCATGCCGGGCGTGTGCTCACCGCAGTCGATGCTGGCACCACCGCTTACGACCAGTGGAAGACGGACAGTGTGCTCAATCCTGATATGGGAACCGGAGAAAAGGTTGCACGTGCCGGAACCCGAACACTGCTGGAAGTCGGCGGTGGCTGGGCTGGCGGCAAAGCTGGCGCGATGGGTGGCGCAGCTATTGGTATGGCTGTTGGCGGACCGATCGGAGCGGCTGTTGGCGGCATCATCGGTGGCGTCGCGGGTGGTGCCGGCGGTAAGTGGCTTGGCGGAAAAGCAACAGATTTTACCTTCGGCCTGTTCGATTAGCGCCAGCAAGACCGATACTGATGTGTGAGCGTTGTGCATGGTGATTAACGCTGCGAGGCGTAGTGACCTCAAGGTAATCTGACGAGAGCCGAAGATTTGGATGTGGCTGCGGACTGACGGCGAAACCACTTCTTGCGTTGTCCCGCCGCTGCTCCGGCCACGGCAGTACAGGCTCTGTAGCTGAGGATGAGGAAATCGATGGATGATTTTTCGAGTAGTGATACCTTCTGGATGATCACACTGGCATTCCTGTTTGGGGGCCTCATCCTGGCTCAATGGGCTCTTGCGATGTTTTCAGACTCCACGCTCGGAAAACTCGCCCGCTCAGTTGGGAACATCTTCGGATGGTGGAAAAACTCCGAAGCACTCACCACTCCTGCCATCGGTCTGGCGTTCCTGCTTTTCGGAGTTGCATTTACTGCTGGAACACTGGGGATGAGCAAACAGGGAATGCGTATCATCGTCATCGTTGCAATGGCCTGTATGGTTGTCGCGCTGATATCAGTGATCCCCTTCCGTCTGCCTGACGCGATGTATCCGGAGAAGCGGTTGGAAAAACGTCAGCAGCAAGCCCTGACTCAGGTCGATCCGGGCTCGTACCCGGCCGATCGCCATTTTGCTGAAGGTATCGTCCCGCCTTCCCACAGTGATCCGACTACTTCCCACAGTGATCCGACCCGCCTGACCCAGCCCGAACATCAAGAATTTAAGTCCGACAATAACCACCGAAGCGATGGAGGATATTGATGAGTCCAACGAGCAGTGACGCTGAGTTCGTCACTCTTCCCGCAGACTGGGAAGAACTCAGCACTGAAGAAAAAGCGCAATTCACCCAGCAAGTGCCGGAAGAAGGCCCGACTCAGCAGATGCTCCAGGAAGTTGAGAGCACCTTCCCGCTGATCGCACTTGGTCCTGAAGCTGCATCAGGGTTCCGCCCCAGCCTCGTCGTGACGAAAGCCGCGACCGGCTCGGACGATCCGATCGACTGGTACGACGGCACGTTGCGTCAACTCGTCGAATCTATCCCCGGATTCCTGGTGCTGGAAAACGCAGCATGGGAAAACGAACACCTCAATGGTGTAGCCCGCATGGGGGTCTACATGATGGAAGATCTGTCCGTGTCGTCGTGCCAGTGGCTGTGGGTGAACGGCGAGGCCGGACTGACCGCCACCCTGACATGCGCGACACGCGAATTTGACCCGATGTACGACACGTTTGTTGAAATGTCGAATAGCTTGAGGAACCCACAATGAGCCGTTTTAACCCGGAAGAATCAGCTGCAATTCTCAACGAGGCCGATTGGGAAGCCCTAACCGATTTGCTGGACGGCAAAGCTGACACGAATTCAGACGGCTGGAAGAATCTGGTCGACCTGGGGTTCATCAGCGATGAGGAATCCCTGACGGACGGTGCCGAACGCCTCTTCGCCGGTCTGTTCCAGCGTTCCCACATGATTCAACTGACCCGCATCGCACCGTCGGAAGACGTCAAACGGATCACCCTCACCGTGTGGATTTCTTCAACGGACGTCACGTGGATCGTGCCCGAGGGTGACTCGATGAACCTGTTCCGCTCCGACCCGGAAGAAGTTCCCTCACTGATTCTGCGTTGGCTGGTTTTCGGGCCGCACATGAATGTTTTCGACGGCCCACTTCACCTGCCCTCCGACGTCATTCGTCTGGCACACCAAGGTGATGTCGATCAGCTGCAACGCGTCATCGCCAGTGAATGCCGAGATCACGACGACACAGGATTTGGCAAGGCCGGTCTTGAGGGAACCTGGGCGATGAATGTGTTCGACATTTTCGCCGCGGTCGACGAGCAGATGGCGCCCGCTGGATCCCTGCTCTTCCTGAGTACTCCGACGTGCCTGTACGCGATGGACGGCACCAAGGCCGATGAACCGGAAGTGGAGTTGGCAGGGCTGACATCGCCGCTCGCGTGGCAGATGATCAACCCCTACCTGTTCGCCTGATCGATCCTGCGGCCTCCACGCGAGGCCGCAGGTCTTTGTTGAGCTACCCGCCATATCTCTGGGGTGGCAATACTGACCGGGATCACTGTCTGGGGCCGGACGTCTTCACGTGGTGCTGGGCGTAGCCCGTGTCGCATCCACTGAACGGCTGGCAATGCGCGCTGTTGCAGGAACGGTGAGTGTCACGCTCAGACCACCCTCGTCGAGTGCGGAAATAGTGACTCTGCCGCGGTGAGCTTGAGCGACAGCCTGCACGATTGCGAGTCCCAGGCCATGTCCGCGCGTGGTACCGGCTGTACGTCTGGATCCACGCACGAAAGGCTCACACAGTGAGCTGACGGTATCAGCATCGACGAGGGGACCGGTGTTGGTCACGTTCAGCACTGCGCAGGAAGCACTGGCATAAGGCGAATGGTGTACCTGCAGGGTGACGTTCACAGATCCATCCGCCTGGTTGTAGGTGACGGCGTTGCGCAGCAGGTTCGAGACTGCCTGGCGCAACAGCACCTGATCTCCAGTAACTGCAGCGGGAGTGATGCTCGTATGGATGGCTATACCATGGTCTTTCGCCAGAGATTCAACTTCATGGACGGCTTGGCGAACAATTTCGGCTAGATCCACCTCTTCGCGCGCCAGCATCCCGCCTTGAGCTGCCGACAGATCCAGCAGCGCATCCACAGTCTGAGCGTTGGCGTGATTGGTTTCGCGTACCCGTCGCAGAAGGTCCCGCAGTTCCTGAGTGGTCGCATCCGGATCAGACAGCGTCACATCAATCATTGTCTGAGTCGTGGCAAGAGGAGTACGCAGCTCATGCGACGCATTGGCCGCGAACTGCTGCTGGGAGCGCAGTGATTGATCGACCGAATCAAGCATCGCGTCGAACATAACGCCCAGCTCGCGCACCTCATCATCCGGTCCCTTCAGGTTCAGGCGGTAACTGTAATCGCCTGATGTTGCCAGAGCTGCAGCTTTCTTCATGTCAACCAGCGGCGCCATCACGCGTCCCGCCACGATCCACCCGACCAGGCCGGAAAGAAGCGTCAGAATCGTCAGAACCAGAAGCGATGTGACCAGCATGGTGTTGAGCATGGAGCGGGCCACTGGGATCACCAGGTCAAAACTGGCGCTTTGCCCGTCAGGCGCGGGAGGAGCGAACGTGGTGTTCAGTCGCATCGGCACCAGGCGCATATAGGCGTACACCAGGCCAATCATCACCAGGCCCACACCGCCCACCAGTCCCGCATACGACAAGGTCAGGCGCATTCGCAGGGTCAGGCGGCGTTCCCCGCGCGGTGTCCTCGTCATCTGTCTGCCTCCCCAAAGCGATATCCTGCGCCCGGCACGGTTTGAATAACCCAGGGGGATCCGAGCCGCTGACGCAGATGTGAAATAGTGACGCGAATCGAATTGGTGAAGGGATCAGCGTTCGCGTCCCATGCGCGCTCCAGCAGCGTTTCCTGGCTGAGGACCCCGCCGTCAGCCTCCATCAGCAATTCCAAAACTGCGAATTCCTTGGGGCTCAGACGGACGAAGCGCCCATTGCGGTAAACTTCGCGACGGAACGGGTCCAGACGCACTCCGCACGATTCAAGGACAGGTTCTCGTGCCGGTTGAGAGCGGCGGCCGAGAGCTCGCAGTCTGGCAACCAGCTCCGGGAACTCAAACGGTTTGACCAGATAGTCGTCAGCTCCCAGTTCGAACCCCGTGACGCGTGCGTTGAGCGTGCGGGCGGCAGTGAGCATCAGGATGCGCACCTCAGGGTAGTGGTGCGCGAGAATCCTGCACACCTCGTCACCATGAGTTCCCGGCAAATCACGATCCAGAACTATCGCGTCGTAGGAAGAACTACGCACCATCTCCAGCGCGTCATCGCCATCGAAAGTCACGTCAACAACCATTGCTTCGCGCCTCAGCCCCTGAGCGATTGCCTGTGCGAGATATTCTTCATCCTCGGCGATGAGAACCTTCATAGTGGTGTGCCTTTCATTCATTCCTCTTGACGAGGGCGACTCAGTTGAGCCCCTTCCGCTGGCGACATCTTAACGATGTCAGTGTTAGCAAAACATAAACAAAAACCGCAACGCTACGGCAACGCATGATGCGTTTAAATCTCTTCAGACGCGTGGAGTACTGATCCGGGTACCTCGCGCAAACTGCAGGACCAAATACGTGGAGGAAATTGACGATGCAACTGCGCATACATGGTAGGGCTTCGAACGTGACGGCAGAGAGCTCAGTTGGAGGCGTGCTGAAAGCTTTCAGGGCGCGCGCGGTGACTGGAGCTGCGCTGATGAGCCTGGTCGCGCTTGCAGGCTGTTCGAGCAATATGCCGGTCGGAAGCGACGCAGCCGGATCGGACAGCAACGCTGCGGGCAAGGGCGCTGGCGCATCAGAGTCAGAGACCAAAGCTGTGGAAGAATACAATCTCAAATTCGCTGCCTGTATGCGCGAAGCCGGTGTGAATGTGCCCGACGACCTTCAAAATTACGGCCCGGGCGAAGATTTTGGTGTCGATGCGAACGCGTGGAACACCGCCGTGCAGGGCTGCTGGGAAAAAGTCGGTGACAGCCCAACGGCAGGCGCGGACAGTGAAATGACTGACCAAGAATTCGATCGGCTTGTGCGTGTCGCTCAATGCCTGCGCCAGGACGGCTATCACGTGGAAGATCCAGTGCGAGGCCAGGGAATCCGACTCAATGACGTGCCGCCAGCAGCCATTTCTCAATGCTTCGACAAGGCTGATGCGGCCAATGCCTCCAACACCGGGACGGAGAACACCAAGTGAAAGCTATGACGAAGCGGCGCACGCTTGTCGTCCTCGGCATTGCGGCAATCCTGGTTGTGGCGCTGGTGGTGGCAAGTGCCATCTGGCTCAGGCACGGCGGGCAGGCCAATGCCGCACAATCGGGTCAGAGCGGTGCAACGGGGCAGGCAGGCTCTGCAATTGCCACCGAACCCGTTGTGCGCGAGGATCTGCATGGCAGTGTGAATGTTGCCGGCACGTTACATTACGCTGATTCGCACCAGCTTCGTGCCGGATTCGACGGAATCGTGACACAGCTGCCTGAACCGGGCACTCAAATCAGCGCCGGTGCACAGCTGTACCAGATAGGTGACGACCCGGCCTACCTCATGCGCGGTGCCACCCCTGCGTGGCGTGACTTTGAAGACGGTATGAGTAACGGGCAGGATGTTCAGCAGCTCGAACAGTCCCTCAAGGATCTGGGCTATTTTGCCGATGAGCCAGATGAGCGCTTCGATGCGCAGACGATCAGTGCGATCAAGAACTGGCAGGACGCAGTCGGACTGACACGTAGTGGTCGCCTGCAGCTGGGACGAATCATTTTTGCGCCAGCTGACCTGCGCGTCGGAACACTGTCTACCCGTGTGGGAGATCGAGTCACGCTGGACACCAGCCTTTTCAGCGTGTCCTCCATGCAACAGGTCGTGGATGCGAACGTCTCGCTCGCACAGCAGGACCTGGCTGAAAAGGGCCGCGAGGTGACGATTCAGCTTCCCGACGGGTCAACAACGCCGGGCACCATCAGCTCAGTTGGCACCCCGGTTGAGCGTGGCGCTGGAAACGGTCAGGACAGCCAGGCCGACGGGCAGGGCTCACAGGCAAACCAGGCAGGCCCGGCTGCGGGAAACAAGGAACGCATCCTTCCCATCACCGTGACCCCCTCCGACCCGGAAGCCACATCAACGCTCCAGGAAGCATCCGTGACAGTTGCGCTACCGTCCCAAACCCGCGAAAACGTGCTGACCGTTCCAGTCAACGCCCTGCTTGCCCTGACACCGACACAGTTCGGCGTGGAAATCGCACGCGAGGACGGCTCATTTTCACAGATACCTGTTGAAACGGGACTGTTTTCAGCCGGACGCGTGGAAGTATCCGGAGACGACCTTGCCGAAGGTCAGCACGTGGTGGTGCCATCACGATGACCGACGCATTGGTGCAACTGGATGACGTGACTCGTTCGTTCGGCTCCCCGCCCGTCCAAGCATGTGCGGGTGTGAGCATGACGATTAATCGCGGCGAATTCACGGCCATTGTCGGACCGAGCGGATCAGGTAAAACAACGTTGCTTAACATGATCGGCACACTGGATACTCCCACGTCGGGACGGGTCCTCATTGATGGAATCAACGTCAGTGAACTTGATGATGCAGGTGTGTCAGCGGTGCGCGCCCGCATGATCGGATTCGTCTTTCAACAGTTCCATCTCTCACCGGGAGTGAGCGCACTGGACAATGTGGCTGACGGATTACTGTACCTGGGCGTAGCGCGCTCGCAGCGCCGTGAGCGAGCACGAGCAGCGCTGGAACGCGTCGGACTGGGGCATCGTCTGGAGCACAGACCCCACCAGATGTCAGGTGGAGAACGCCAGCGTGTGGCGATTGCACGAGCCGTTGTCGCTGAACCGCCGCTGCTGCTGGCAGACGAGCCGACAGGCAATCTGGATTCACGCTCGGGTGATTCAATCGTCCAGCTTCTCCACGACTTGAATGAGGCGGGCACAACCATCGTTGTCATTACACACGACAACGACCTGGCTGCGCGCCTGCCGCGCAGAATCGCCATCCGTGACGGACGGATCGTGGCTGACTCGGCCGACGGTGCGGCGGGCGGCGCGACAGGCGGTTCGACTGAATGCCCGGCGGGCGGCGTGGCTGGAAGGGAGCACCATGACTCACACATCTGATCACACTCGTTCAGCGCCGGCCGCGTCAACGCTTCTGGCATCAGATGCGGTGCGGCTCGGCACAGTGGGGCTGCGCTCACGCCCGATGCGTGCCTTCCTGTCAGCACTGGGCATCGCGATCGGGATCGCAGCAATGGTGGCGGTGATCGGAATTTCCACCTCCAGCAGAGCTCAACTGACTCGACAGTTGGACGCCCTCGGCACAAATCTGCTGACAGTCACTGCCGGAAGCGACATGACGGGAGCCGCTGCCACACTGCCACCAGACGCTGCAGCGAAAGTGGCGCTCCTGCCGGGTGTTACCGATGCAACCAGCACAGCTGCCCTGACCGACATCAAGGTCTATCGCAGCTCGCTGATTCCTGCAGAAGAAACAGGTGGGATCGCGACCGTCTCCACTGATCTGACACTGCTGGACGTGGTGGCAGGCGAAGTGGCGCATGGAACGTGGCTCAACGAAGCGCTCGCGCAGTATCCGACAACCGTTTTGGGGGCGAGTGCAGCCCAGCGCCTCGGCATTGTCACTCCCGGAACACAGATCTGGATGGGCAACCAGCTCGTCACGGTGGCCGGTATCCTCAAACCGGTACCACTGGCACCGGAACTGGACTCCGCGGCGCTGATCAGTCGCACAGTGGCGCAACGACTGTACGGCCATGATGACCATCCCACCACAGTGTACGAGCGCAGCGCCGATGACCAGGTCGCCCGGATCCGTGACCTCCTGGCACCGACCATTTCACCGCAGGCATCAGGTGGTATCAAAGTGTCGCGACCTTCAGAAGCGCTCAGTGCGAAAGCCGCTGCCGATCATGCATTCACGACGCTGCTGGCCGGCGTCGGATCAATTGCTCTGCTGGTCGGCGGTATCGGCGTTGCCAACACGATGATCATTTCAGTCCTCGAGCGCCGCCAGGAAATCGGCTTGCGTCGGGCCATGGGAGCAACGCGCGCTCACATCCGTATCCAGTTCCTGTCTGAAGCACTGCTGCTGGCCGGTATCGGCGGAGCACTCGGCTGCATCATCGGCACACTGATCACTGCTGTCGTGGCCACTGTCAGTGGATGGCTGTTCGTCATGCCGCTGTACGTGGTGGCCGCAGGTCTGGCCGTGACCGTGGTGATTGGCGCTGTCGCCGGCCTGTACCCGGCAGTGCGCGCCGCACGCACACCCCCCACAGCCGCCCTGAACTCGCAATAGATCCAGAACTGAGGCTGCAGTCCTGCCCGCGTGGCATGTCCTGCCGGATGTGCCTGTCATCTCTTACAGGCACATCCGGTTGGCTGTGCCGCCTGTGTGGCACACTGACACTGTGAAGAGCACACGGCGGCGGCGCGTACCAACAGGGGCCTGCCCCATCAGGCGCAGACGCAACCTGCTGGGCACCGCAGCGCTCCTCGGCCTCGCACTGAGCGCACTGATCGTCATCACAGGACAGGACATCCGCATGCCCGGTCCCGAACTCCAGTTCGACTGCAATGACTTCCCCGGGCAGTGCCGTGACTACCCCTTCCCCTACGGCTACCTCATCGCGATGCTGCTGCTCGTCATTGCCGTTATCGGGCTGTGGGTCGCGCTGGCGCGCCAACTGACAGGCAGCTGGTCGGGGATGCCGCGTTCTGGCGGCTCTGCTGAGCTGTTGGATCAGTCGCGCAAGAGCCCCACGCGTTCACGGACAGCCAGTCAATGGGTCTCCCTCGTCGTTGATGTGGCACTATGCGTCGTTGCGCCGCCGATCCTGGCAGTCGGTGGCCTGGCGCTGGCCTTCGGTGGATACGCCGCGGCACTTGGATTTGCGGGCGTGGCCGGCGTGCTGCTCGCGTTGGTGTTCGCCCTCACGACCAGTATTCAGACTCGCACAACCCGACCCGCCTGGATTGCAGGCGGAGCCGTCGCGCTCACAGCGATCATCGCAGTCTTCATCTCCGGAATCGCGCTGCTTTTCACTGGGCCGGGCCTGTTCGCGGTTCCTGTTATCGGGATTGTCGCCATGCTGCTGGCTCGCGCCGCCGCCTACGAGAGCATTCGCGAAAACTCTGCCGTCGAGTATGAAGGCGGTGCTCCATCCTCGGCAATCATCATCGACGAGGGTGACCCGACCACCGCTGCGTGGCGTCCTATCGCCCGATGCGCGGCGGTGGTGTGCACGGTGGCGGGGATTGTCAGCGTGAGCGCCCTGATGATTCTGCCTGCACCGGCTGACCGGTCGACCCCGATTGATCAGACTCCACCTGCTTCGTCTTCGGTGCCGCCGGAAGAAGCTGAGTCTGGAGCTGCGGTGGCCTCTGAATCTGGGGCGGTCGCTGAGTCTGGGGCGGTCGCTGAGTCTGGAGGTGAAGCGATGTCGGCGGTGGAGCCACTGTGCAGCCCGGACTCTCTTACTGCCGTGCTCGGTCCGGTGCAGGGAGCGCTGGGTGCTCGAGGCGCGATACTGACAGTGATTAACAATGGCGACACCGCGTGCTCTGTGAGCGGTGTGCCCGACCTGCAGATCACGATGAGTGGAGCAGACCTAGCGGTGAGCACTGTTGCCTCGCCCCGCGCCTCGGCGGCCGAATTTGACCGGGGAGTGGATATTCCTGCAGGTGCAAGCGCCGCGATGCAACTATCCTGGCGCGGAGCGGGGACGGAGGAATCTGACACGGTTGATATGACACTGGGCATCGCAGGTGGTGAAGTGCCGGTCGACGTAGCACAGGGCCAGGATGGCGGCAGTCTGGATATGGAGACCGGAACCCAGATCACCTGCGAGCCCTGGCGATAGGAAACGCTCATCGTGCCGATCAGCAGCGGTCAGCACGACGCCTGAACCAGAGGCAGGGCCCCTCGGGCCCCTACGC
Organism: Pauljensenia sp. C0170B4; assembly: GCF_056590235.1. Classification (NCBI taxonomy): domain Bacteria; kingdom Bacillati; phylum Actinomycetota; class Actinomycetes; order Actinomycetales; family Actinomycetaceae; genus Pauljensenia; species Pauljensenia sp. C0170B4. The sequence goes on from NZ_JBWPVS010000001.1 coordinate 274,555, forward strand.
AAGCCCCGCGGGCAGTCCCTACAGCCAGCCGTTGTCGCGGGCGCGGCGCGCGGCATCCATGCGGGATGAGCCACCGGTTTTCGCCATGGCACTGGTGACATGGTTACGGACGGTGCCTTGAGACAGACCGACTTCACGCGCCACATCAGCAGTGGTGCCGCCGCCCTCGGCCGCACGCAGCACATCGATCTCACGCGGGGTGAGCGGATTGATCCCTAGGCCCAGTGTGCGCGCGGCAAGCTCCTGATCAACAACCTGCTTACCGTCGTTGACCGCGCGGATCGACGCGGCCAGAGCCTCCGCCGGCTGGTCCTTCAACACGAAGCCGGCCGCCCCCAGCGACAGGGCACGCGCCACCCACCCCGGACGGTCAAACGTTGTCAGCATCAACACGCGTGTATGAGGGCTCACCTCGCGCACGCGCGGCAGCGCCTGCAAACCATCGATACCGGGCATCTCCACATCCAGCAGCATCACGTCAATCTCTGCGCCCATGGTCTCGGCAAGGTCAACCGCTTCGCTGCCGTTCGAAGCCTGAGCGACCACCTCAATGTCAGGCTCCAAACCGATCAGCGCGGCGATACCGGCGCGGACAACTCCCTGATCATCGACAACTGCGACCCTCATGAGAGTGCTCCTTCACTGACGGGACGAATAGTGTCGCCCACCATTGACAGGGCAGGAGAATCCGCCCCATCGACCGGATCTACCGTGAACGTCACGTGCCATCCGCCCCCGTCAGCAGGCCCCCAGGTCACGGTGCCCACACCTTCGGCACGTTTTTCCAGCGACTCCAAACCGGTGGACATGCGCTGTCCCGCGTGAGCGCTCTGCTGACTGTCCGCAATGGTTTTCTGGCCGGCAGCGGCCCGGCTTCGACCCGCGGCAGCCGGCCTGCTGCCCCGACCGTTGTCATGTACGCTCACGCGAACCGGACTGAGCTCCACCCATACCCGGTCAGCACCGGAATGGTGGACGACATTCGCCATCGATTCACGGACCAGGTGAGCGGCAACCTGACTGGTTTTGCCCTCAGGTGGATGCCCCTCATCGCTCAGCGTCAGCACGATGCCCGCAGCGTCCGCCAGGTGCGCGGCCTGCGCCAGCTCCTGATCCAGATCCGCTTCACGCGTGGCGGCAACAACCTGTCTCATCTGCGCCAGGGCGTCATGTGATAATTCCTGGAGCTGTTCAAGGTAGGGGACGCCCTCGTCCATCTTGCCCAACTGGGCGAACCGGGCGACGACCTGCGCGTTGACGTTGATGGCGGTCAGGGTCTGCCCGAGGACGTCATGCAGATCCGCGCTGATGCGGCTGCGTTCTTCTGACTGGGAGGTCTGGACGCGCTCGGCCTGACGGATCCTGTCTTCTCGGTCATTGTCGATGGCGCGACGAGCCATGAACGTCATGAAAATCGTGCACAGCAGGATCGCCAGCCCAAAGGACGCCTCATTGATGTTGGCCAGACGCAGAATCACCAAAAGCACTGCGAGCAGGACTGAGCCGATCAGCAGCGCGCACGCCCACCGCGTGTACAGGTGGCGCGGAAGCTGCAGCACAATCACCGCGCTGATGTACGGCAGAAAAAAGAACACCGACACCGCATCCGAAAACGGCATCATACCTGCGAGCAGGACGCTCATGACGACGATCGTCGCCACCACCCACGGGTCCGTTGACCGTGAAACGGGGGCAGAGTCGGAACGGATCCACGTGGAAACGTACACCAGGATGAACACGGTGAGCCAGGCGAACATGGGCACAGCCTGCTCCGGGCTGCTGCGCACTCCCAGGATGATGCCGATGATCATGAAGATCAGGTACGGCAGTGCCCACGGCAACGAGCTGAGGCGCTCGTGCAGCGAACTTGAAGCCGCCGGTGAGTGCCACAGCCAGCTCCAGCTCATCGCTGTCAGTTCCTTTCAGTACGGCTCGAGCGAGTAAACGTCCAGACAGCTGCGGCCAACATTGCGAGCGACCAGACCGCGATATTGATGACCCAGCTCCATTCGAACGCGGTATCCCAGCCAAGCTGCGGTGCCCGAACAAGATTGATGATCCCATACATTGGTGTGTACTTCGCGACTTTCTGGACCAATGAGCCCATCTGCTCCATCGGTATGAACATGCCGGACAGGAATGCACTGACCAGCACCGTCATTGAGACGATGAAGTTCGCGGCGTTCTCACCGACAAGCTGGCCAACCGCGAATCCGAATGCCGCCAGGGGAAAACTGCACACGACAATCAACGCGAACGTCACAACCCAGGTAATTCCTGACATTTCAGCGCCGGTGAGTGCCCCTACACCATAGGTCACCAGTGCAGCCAGAGCGCCGACCAGGATTGCCGCACAGATCTGAGCCCACAGGTATGTTGACAGGCTCATTGGAGTCAGTGCCAGTGTGCGCCACCATCCGGTTCGACGTTGCAGCGCGGTGTTGCATGTTGCGCTCGCAGCCGATATGAGCGCTCCGTAGCATGTCAGACCGGCCAGAATGGCTGCCTGAACGTTCGCGTGCCCCACGCTGGTATCTGAGTATTCCTTGCCAACTGCGAACAGGAAATACATCAGAACGGGGATGCCGATGGAACCGCCGATGAACCACGGGTTGCGCAGCGTGTTATCACGCAACGCCATCATGAACTGTGCACCCAGTCCTTTGAGCGGCGGGGGAACAGGTCGGTCTGTCAGGTCTTGTTTCGTCAGGGTATGTGTCGTTGCGGCGTGCGTGCTCATGAATCTGACTCCTCCGTGTTCGCGCCGGTCAGGCGGGTGAACATTTCATCCAGGCTGGTTCGTTTCATTTGGAAATCCTTGATGCCTGCGGTGTTCAGCACCGCAAGAGCAGCCGGTTCAAGCTTTTCTCCGTCGATCGCGATTTGCCCGTCGTCGAATTTGTAGGTCCACTTGTCGGCCCCGGGCAGCGCAGTGATCTCATTGACGAGGGCGTCCCTATGCTCTTCTGAGACGGTTGCGCGAATATGGGCACGCTCCGTGTTCAGCAGAGTTCGGGAGCTTTCATCTGTGACAACGTGACCGCGATTCATGATGATGATGCGGTGAGCAACTGCTTCAACTTCTGACAGATAGTGAGTTGCGAACACGACGGTCAAGCCGCCTGTTGTCAGTTTCTCCATCGTCTGCCAGAACTGCATCCGTGAATCCACGTCCATTCCGGCGGTCGGCTCATCCATGATGAGAAGGCGCGGACGTGAAAGCAGGGCGATCGCCAGGCGTACGCGCTGCTGTTCGCCACCTGAACACTTGCCGATTCTGCGCGTTGCCAGGTTGGTGATTCCGGCCAGCTCCAGCACCTCATCCACAGGTGCGGGATCGACGTATGCGCTGGCCAGTGTTGACACTGTTTCACGAACGGACGGTTCGGGCGGCAGTCCGCCAGTTTGCTGAATGACTCCGATCAGGCCGCGCTTGATTGCGTCATGAGGAGCCATGGCGAAAAGCCTGGCTGTGCCCGAATCCTGATGGCCCAGACCCAGAGCGATGTCAATGAGTGTGGTCTTGCCCGCGCCGTTGCGTCCCAGCAGTGCGACGAGTTCACCTTGTTCAACGCACAGGGTGACACCGTCGACTGCGTGGACTTGACCGAACGAGCGGTGAATGTCGACGAGGTCGATTGCTGGTGGAGCGGATTGTGGTGCGCGTGTAGGCGCCGCCGATGATGCCTGCGATGACGTCTGTGCTGTGTGAGCGTTTTCGGATCGCACTGTGGAGCCACGTGTGGTGGCAATCTCATCTGTGTTCATGTCTTCACAGTACAAATGATTACCCGCATGTGGATAGAGCGATTGTCACGATCTATCTATCACAAATGTCATGGGGTGGGTGCGGACACTCTCGTGCCCTGTTTTCGCCACCGTGCTTCCTGGTGGTGTGCACACTTGTGCCTGGCAGCGGTGAGCGTGGCGCTACTTCCAGCGTGAGAACCCGCCTTCAGTGTTGATCACCTGACCCGTGACCCACTGAGACTCATCACTGAGGAGCCACACAACCAGCCGTGCCGGATCATCAGGGGTGGCCATCCGGCCACCGGGGAACTGCTCGAGCACATGCTGGCGCACCTCGTCCGTCATGTAGCCGGTGTCAACAGGGCCAGGATTGACAGTGTTGACGCGGATGTTCCTGGCCGCAAGCTCATCTGACAGTGTCAGCGTGATGCCTGCGATTGCTGCTTTTGAGGCGGCGTAGGCAACTTCGCCGCGCATCGGCCCCATCGCCTGCCCGGATGTCATGAACACGATCGACCCCTGGTCGCCGGCAACGGCCGCAAAGGCCTGCGCCAGCAGGATTGACGTGCGCGCATTGACACGCCAGTGGGCATCAAGATCGTCCGCTGTGATGTCACTGAGCGCGCCGTCATTGCCAGACAGCGCCTGGTTGCACACAACAGCATCAACGCGGCCATATTCGCTGCGCGCTGTATCGATCAGTGCCGCGGGGGCTCCCTCGTCAGTTAAATCACCACCGACGTCGATCATGCGGGCGCCGGACCGAAGGTGGGATCGGATGCCGGCGCACACGGCTGCAATGTCATCGCTGCCCCACGGCTGCTTGTCGTCATGGGTGCTGAAGTGGTGGCATACCACGTCAGCGCCCCATTCGGCGGCGCGCCGGGCAATAGCGTATCCGATCCCTGCCCGCCGGCTCACTCCCGTGATGACGATGACTCGGCCGGCCAGCGGGAACTGATCACGAGGCATTTACTGCGCTTTCTTGTCTTTCTTCATGGTGATCAGAGCCAAACCGATCGCCAGCATGAAGACGTCCTTTGAGAGCATCAGGCCTTCTTGCGAGGGGCGGATTCCGTCTGCTTCGGTCATCGCAGGGTTGCGGAAGTACATGGTGAGCATGCCCGAGGCGAATGCTGTCAGCGCCAATCCGGCGAGTTTGCGAGGAATAAACGGTGTCAGAAGCGATGCGCCAATTCCGATTTCCGATGCGCAGATGAACTTGCCGAATACCTCCGGGTCAAGTTCACCGAGCTGGGGAATGCCTGTGGCGGCCATTTCCTGCAGTCCGGCAGCGGCCTCGGCATCCAGATGCAGTTTGCCGATACCTGAGTTCAGAATGTAAGCGCCGGTGATGGTGCGCATGATGCCGGATGCAAGTTTCATGGGGGCCTCCTCGCATGAAAGGATCGTCTTGTTGGTGCTCGATCATTGCCAAGTCGACACAGGAGTGTCGTGCGTCCAGTGTATCGAAGGGGGTGAACAGGCATTGCCCGAATCGATAAGCTGACCCCATGACGATTACGCACGAGCTTTCGACAGATCGACCCATTGCCCTGATCACCGGCGCAACGCGCGGTATAGGTGCAGCCATTGCCCAGGAACTGTCCCGCACACACACCATCATCGTTGGTGGCAGTTCGGACGAATCAGTGGCGGCCGCCTGCGACAGGTTCATCGCAGCACGCCAGGCAGCTGCCACTGGCAGTAATACGGACATCTCCAGCCGAGACGCAGCAGCCACGGTCCGTCCATTTGTCGCAGACCTCAGTGATTTCGAACAGATGCACCAAGCCGTCGAAGACCTGCACCTGGAGCGCCTCGACATACTGGTGCACAGTGCCGGAACAATGGCGCCTTCAAGTACAATCGCCGAAACCATGCCTGACGAGTGGCTCCGAGTCCTGCGCCTGAACGTGGTTGCCGTGGCCGAGCTGACACGCCTGCTGCTGCCGGCTTTGCGCGCTGCCGGTGGCCAGGTCGTTGCGATTAACTCCGGAGCCGGTTATCGCGTGGGCGCTGACAACGCGGTGTACTCAGCCTCCAAGTTCGCCCTGCGTGCCTTCACTGACGCGTTGCGTGAGCAGGAGCGCGGCACGATTCGCGTCACTTCCGTGCATCCGGGTCGTGTTGACACAGATATGCAGGTGGACATTCAGCAGCGCGCCGGCCGCTCCTACCGCCCCAGCGATCACCTGCGCCCGCAGTCAGTTGCCGCCGCGGTGCGCATGGCAGTGGACGCGAGTGAGGAAGCAATGGTGGAGAACCTCGAAATTCGCCCGGTCGTGCCGCGCAGCAAACTGGGTAAGTAGGCGGTCCACTAGTCACCCTCGTCGATGGTGGGGGCGGTGGAATCTGGTCGCACAGGCTTCGAGTTCTTCCTGATGAATTGACGAGGGCGCCTTGGCCTCCACTGCTTGAGGCGGTGGATGAACAGGCGGGGACGCACCGACTGACTGCGCTCGTAGTGCTGTTCCTGATAGTCGAAGACAGGCAGGTGCCAGCTGAAGCGAATCGCGAGAATGCGGAAGACGAAGGTGACGATCAGCGTGATGGTCACGGCCCAGTCATCGTGCACGCCCAGTTCGGAAAGTGTGACGTACGTGCAGGTGGCGAGGAATGACACCGCGGCGTACAGCTCTTTCAGGAACACCAGGGGGATACGGTCGCACAGGAGGTCTCGCAGCACACCGCCCATCACGCCGGTAATCACTGAGGCGACGCAGGCGAGGATGAACGCCTGGGCGGGGCCTTGCTGGATGCCGACGTCCCAGCCGATGCGTGTGCCGAAAATGGAGAACACCGCCAGCCCAAGTGCGTCGAGACCAAGGAACAGCTTGCGGAAATGCTTCATCAATGAGGGAATCAGAACCGAAATCACTGCGGCGCACACGACAATGACCACGTAGTGGGGGTTCTTCACCCAGGTGAGTGGGTAGTGTCCCAGCAAAACGTCACGAATGGAGCCACCGCCAATGGCGGTCACCGCGGCCACCATCATCACGCCGAACAGGTCCATGCGCTCGCGGGCCGCTGACAGGGCGCCTGTCATGGCCTCGGCCGTGATTCCAATCATAAAGAGCACCGTCAGCCACATGCAATGTACTCTAACAAGCCTGCCTGTGAGTGCGAGGCAACGCCTGCTGGATACTTGCGCTCCTCACCTGCTTTATTCCTCCGTGCATATCTTGAAAACATAGTTTTTCCTTCTTGGAAACTGGTCGGAGCTATAGGCAAGAAAGGGAGTAGGGACGCTGATGGAGCAGATCGGAACAATCTTGAAGAAATTATCTGGAAGACCCAGCGCCGTGCGTTCCTCGCTAGTAGCATGTGAGTAGTCGCTCACTGATGAGTGTCATTCAATGATGAGTACCAGAGGATGGATATGACACGCACAAAACAAGAGGAAATCCGCGAGGCAGTCACGCGCTCACGGGAGTTCTTCTTCACTGGGAAAACCCGTGACCTCAGCTACCGCAAACGCACGCTGGCCGCATTTGAAAAATCAGTACGCGCCCACGAACGCGACATTCTGGATGCGCTGCACGCTGACCTGAACAAGTCGGACACCGAAAGCTTCATGACGGAAATTTCGCTGGTCCTGGACGAAATCAAGTTCATGCGCCGGCACCTGTCATGCATGGCAGCGCCGCACTACAAGATTCCCGCGCTTTCGCAGATGCCCGGCGTGCTGTCCGTGACGTATGAACCATTTGGCGTGGCACTGGTGATGAGTCCGTGGAACTACCCCTTCCAGCTGACAATGTGTCCCCTCGCCGCGGCGATCGCAGCGGGCAATACCGTGGTCATCAAACCGTCCGCCTACTCGCCGGCCACATCCCGCCTCATCCGGCAGATGTGCAAGGAGATTTTCGAGGACGGCTACGTGAGCGTCATCGAAGGTGGGCGCAAGGAGAACTCGGCACTGCTGGATGAAAAATTCGACTTTATTTTCTTCACCGGCTCCCCGAACGTCGGCAAAGTGGTGATGCGCGCCGCGGCGGAGCACCTCACGCCCGTCGTCCTGGAGCTGGGCGGCAAGTCCCCGTGCTTTGTCGACAAGACCGCTGACATCGAAAAGACAGCGAAGCGAATCCTGTTCGGCAAGCTGACCAACGGCGGGCAGACCTGTGTGGGCGTCGATTTCGTGTATGTTCACCGCGACGTCAAGGACCAACTGATCGAGGCGCTGAGGCGGGGGATCGACAGCGCACTGCCGACCGAGGAGTATCGTCGCAACTCCTTCGCCAAGGTGATTCACCCCAAGCATTTCAAGCGTCTGTCCGGATTGCTGGAAGGGCAGCGCCTGATCACGTCGAAGTCGCGCGACGCCAAGCCGGCCGATGTGACGCTGGAGGATACGCAGCAGATCATCCCGGTGTTGGTCGACGACCCCGAATGGGACAGCCCCGTCATGCAGGAAGAAATCTTCGGTCCCATCTTGCCGATCAAGGAGTTCACGGATATTGAGGACGTGCTGACGGACTACCAGGATCGCGACAAGCCTTTGGCGCTGTATATCTTCACCAGGAAGAAGCGCTTTGCTCAGCGCGTTGTCGAGGCGATATCCAGCGGCGGCGTGTGCATCAATGACACGTTGCTGCACATGTCCTCAACAAAAGCGCCCTTTGGCGGAGTCGGGAACTCCGGCATGGGCAACTACCACGGGGCCTCGGGCTTCAAAACCCTGAGCCACGAGCGAACGGTGCTGCATAAGAGCTGGTGCTTCGACATTCCGGTGCGGCACCACCCCTATGATTCCAAGTCCTTCTCATTCCTCAAAAAGATACTGGGTTAACACACAAGGGAGGTTTCAATGCGCGTAGGAATTCCAACCGAAGCGAAGAACAACGAGTTCCGAGTTTCAATGACCCCGAGTGGCGTCTCTGCACTTGTGCACGGCGGCCACGAAGTCCTGGTTCAGGCGGGCGCGGGTGTCGGATCTGCAATTTCCGATGAGGATTATGCCGCGGTGGGCGCCACCATCGTTGACGGTGCCGACGAGGTGTGGGCACAGTCCGACATGATCGTGAAAGTCAAAGAACCGATCGAATCTGAGTACGGTCATATCCGTGAAGGCCAGATCGTTTTCACCTACCTACACCTGGCTGCGGACAAGCCCGGCACGGATGCGCTGCTGGGAGCTAAAGCGGTTGGCATTGCGTACGAGACGGTGCGTTTGCCTGACGGCCGTTTGCCGCTGCTGATTCCGATGTCAGAGATCGCTGGGCGGTTGGCGCCCCAGGTCGGCTCGTATTTCCTTCAGAAGCCGCATGGGGGCAAAGGCGTCCTGATGGGCGGAGTGACCGGCGTGGAAGATGCACACGTACTGGTCATCGGTGGCGGCACCGCCGGAATCAACGCCGCTGCGGGCGCAGTGGGACTGGGCGCGGATGTCACGGTTGTCGACAACAATATCGACAAGCTGCGCCGGATCACGAACCACTGGGAAGGGCGCGTGTGCACGCGTTATTCCACGCCGCTGGAAATTTCGCGCCTGATCAAGAAGTCCGACGTGGTGGTCGGCTCGGTTCTGATCCCAGGTTCGAAAGCTCCCAAGCTAGTGACCAATGAGATGGTTGCATCAATGCAGCCGGGATCTGTTCTGGTTGATATCGCCATTGACCAGGGTGGCTGTTTCGAGGATTCACACCCCACCACTCATGAGGAGCCCACCTTCAGGGTGCACGACACCACGTTCTACTGTGTGACGAACATGCCGGGCACTGTCCCGGTGTCTTCGACGCAGGCACTGACCAACGCCACCTTGCCCTATATCCATGCGATTGCGGACAAGGGATGGAAGAAGGCTCTGGCCGATGATGTGGCGCTGCGTCAGGGTCTGAACACCTTCGACGGGAAGATCACCTTCCCCGGCGTTGCCGAGGCATTCGACATGGAATGTGCCAGCGCGGAGGAGATCGTCGGAGCGTAAGAGGATTCCACCTTCACGGTTCCAGCCGGGCGGGTGTGCGGGCGCAGAAGCGTCCGCACACCCGCCCCTTTCTATGTATGAGTGTGGACGAACACGTAATAGATCATGCCGGGTCGGCTCGCACGAAGGCCTCGCCTAAGCGACTGTGCCTGCACGAGCACCCAGATTTTCGAGGCTCGCGCACGCGCCCCCATGAATCTCAACGCACTGCGCGAACGACCGCCAACATCTCAAGGCACCGCGCGCACATACCCCTAGATTTAAGAGGCCCGCGTGCACAATCCCCTAGATCTAAGCGCCCTGCGTGCACATACCCCTAGATCTAAGCGCCCTGCGTGCACATACCCCTAGAAAAGAACGGAGTTCTCATGAGACGATTTGCAAACCTGCAGGTCAGAGAGGGTGAGTGTGATCGCGGGCGTCGGGGAGCGCGGTTAATCTAGGGGAATGTGCACTACGAGGGCTTAAATCTAGGGGAATGTGCACTACGAGGGCTTAAATCTAGGGGAATGTGCACTACGAGGGCTTAAATCTAAGGCTTCGTGCATAAAACGGCTTCGATCTCGAGCCTCGTGCGCGTCACATGAACAGATAAGCGGTCTCAACGCAGTGGTGCCGGCGTTCGGAATGATCCGAACACCGGCACCTCGTGCAACTCAGGCGTTAGGAGCAGCCCGGCCGGGCTACAGCTTATTGACGGGCCCGTCTCGACTGGACAGAGCAGCTGCTCAGCCGAGCCTGAGCGTGCGGCTACTTTTGGGCGTACTGCCCGACCAGCATCATGAAATCACCGATCTGAGCACCGAACTCCGGCGCACCTTCCATGATCAGACGCTTCTGTGCAGTCAACGCCAACATGTCCGCTGTCTGCAACAACACGCCGAGCGCCGCATCCAGGTCGGTGAAGCGCATCGTGAAGAAGGGCTGCGACCGCTTGTATGCGCCGCGCGCAGAACGGGTCTTGCCCGCCTTGACACGGATGTAGCCAGCCAGGTCATCGCGGCCATCTACCACCAGGGCGTAGACACGGTCAGGTGACATCTTCGCCCATTTCGCCACCTCCGGGTGTCCAGCCTTATTGAGCTGGCTGATACCCGACGGCAGCAGGTAGAACATGAGCTTGACCATCAGTGCCTTGGTTTCCTCATCAGCCGGCGGCTCCGAAGCGCTGAGCAGTTTCTGCATCTTGAGCAACCCCATGACTACGGGAACAACCCAGTTCAGGTGATGCACGTGGCGGAACTGCGGTAACTTCATCGACGTGCCTTTGAAGAAGGCGTTGAAGTGATCGATATCGTTGAACGCCAACTCCACAGTCGGTTCGTCTTCACTGGGTCCAAGCTTCACCGAGATGTCACCCTCGTCGAAAACGAGGTGAGTGGCCCACTTGTCGCCCTCGTGCGGGAAGGAAAACTGGACGATACCGGTCTTTTTGGCGAACATCTTGTGCAGCGAGGTCTCCTCGATGATGACTTTCAGCAAGGGGATCGCACTGTTCAGGAAGATCTTCGCAGTGTAAATAGCTTCTTTATCCATGGAGTGTCGCCCTAAATCTCATCCGCCCAGTCGTCGTCTTCTTCGAAGTCCATCTTGAGCAGTTCATGGACCGCCGTGACGACGCCGGCAGTGTCGATACCGTGGTAGGCCATCAGGTCTTCCTGCAGGCCAATGGGGGAGAACTGGTCTGGAATTCCCAGACGCTTGAACGCGCAGCCCATACCGGCAGATGCGATGACTTCTGAGACCGCGCCGCCCAGACCGCCGATGATCGAGTGATCCTCCACGGTGATGATGCGTCTGGTGTCGTGAACGGCCTTGCGTACCGCTTCCTCGTCCAGCGGCTTGATCGTGTGCATGTCCAGCACGCGCACCTTCACGCCGTCAGCGGCCAGTTCGCGGGCTGCCTGAACAGCTGAGAAGACTGTGCAGCCACACGCAATGATCGTCGCGTCTGAGCCGTCGGCAAGCTGAACAGCCTTGCCGATTTCGTAGCCGTAGTCCGCCTCGCGGTACACGATCTGGTCGAACCCACGGTTGATGCGGATGTAGACCGGGCCTTCCATCTCGTAAGCGGCCTTGACTGCGTTCGCCGTCTCCATACCGTCAGCAGGCACCAGCACGGTCAGGTTCGCCAGCGACCGCATGATCGCGATGTCCTCAATCGAGTGGTGCGTGGAACCGGCCTGTCCGAACGAGGTGCCCGCGTGGGAGCCAATCATCTTGACGTTGAGGTTCTGATAGCAGATATCGGTGTGCACTTGGTCAAGAGCGCGGCACGAGTTGAAGATCGCGAACGAGGACGTGAACGGAATCAGTCCGCAGCTCGCCATGCCGGCCGCCACGCCGTACATGTTCTGCTCAGCGATGCCCAGGTTGTAGAAGCGATCTGGGAATGATTCCATGAACGTGCCGATCTTGGTGGATTTGGCCAGATCAGCGGTCAGAACAACAATCCTGGGATCGTCTTCGCCAAGTTTGGACAGCATCGCGCCGTAAACTTCAGCGGTTGACAGTTTCGTGGTGTCAATACTGGTGTAAACAAGGCCTGCCATCTTACTTCTCCTCCAACTTGGCTAGACGTTCGGCGTGATACTTGTCGAGGCTGGCGAACGCCTGATCGCGCAGCTCGTCGTTGATTGCGCCGTAGTGCCACTTGTAGTCACCGGCAGCGAAATCAACACCTTGGCCTTTCACCGTGTTCAGCACGATGCAGGTGGGCTTGTCTGTTGTGTTCTTCGCCGTTTCGAGGGCGTCGATGATGGCTGCGTGATCGTGACCATCAATGCTCAGTGTGTTGAAACCGAAGGCTGTCCACTTGTCGGCAAAGGGCTCGAGCTTCATGACGTCCTCAGTTGGGCCGTCAATCATGGCCTTGTTGCGGTCCACCATCACGACAACGTTGTGCGCGTTGTAGTTGGCGATTGCCATTGCGGCTTCCCAGATGGAACCCTCGTTGCATTCGCCGTCACCGAGCATGCAGTAGGTCATGAAATCTTTCTTGAGCTGCGTTGCCGCCAAACCCATGCCCAGCGCGATCGACAGGCCGTGGCCGAGCGATCCGGTGGAAGCATCCAGGCCGTTGACCTTGTTGCAGTCCAGGTGGATGCCGAGTTTTGATCCTGTCAGGTTGAAGGTCTTCAGCTCGTCGTGGTCAACGAATCCCAGGTCGGCCAGGACCGTGACGAATCCGATTCCTGCATGCCCCTTCGACATGACGAAACGGTCACGATCCTCCCACTTGGCATTCTTCGGATCAATGTTCATCACGTGGTAATACAACACTGTGACTGCATCGATCATGGAGAGTGCGCCGCCGAGGTGGCCGGAGTGCGCGTGGTAAACGGTATCGACGATATCGTGACGCAGGAAATTTGCTTTATCCTCGAGTCGCTTGAGCTCGTCTAGTGATACGGGCATCGTAGCTCCTTTACTACTTTTCTCATATGTGCTGTCAGTCTGCACGCCCGCCTCAGACGTGCAGGTAAACGGGTGAAGATCAGGTGTTTCTGAAGACAGGCCGCCGGTGCGGACAGGTGGGCTGGTGCCGGCTGCATGGCCAAGCGGGCCGCGTCTGTCCGCGCCGACCGGTTTGCCTACAGGATCAACTCATCTTCCTGGGTATGCAGTTCTTTGAATGCTTCTCTGGCAACGTCCCACGTGAACTCAATGTCCTCATCGGTCAGTGAGCAGTTGATGAAGTGGTTGTGGTGGTTGGTGAAGAAGACTCCGCGCTTGACGCAGTTACCGACGAACGCCTGGTGCAGCATCGACGACGGGTCATTATCCAGGCGCATGAACCACATGGACGGCTCACCGGTCACGACCAGTTTGTAGCCTTCTTCCTCAGCGACCTTTTTCAAGCCGTCGGTCAACTTGCGACCTTTCTCCTTCATGACCGTGGCACCGTCGATTTCCTTCATGATTGTCAGGCATTCGATCGCAGCAGCCATCGGTGCTGCCGACAACCAGTAGCTGCCTGTGTAGAACACGGAGGAAGCTGCAGCTTTGAGCTCGTCAGATCCACACAGCGCGGAAATGTTGAACCCGTTGGCCAGAGCCTTGCAGAAGCAAATCAGATCAGCCTTGAAACCGTAGTGGTAGTCACTGCCTCGCTCATCCAGGCGGAAACCGCATCGCACGTCGTCGATGATCAGCACGATGCCGTGCTTGTCGCACAGCTCGCGAACTTTCTGCCAGTATCCCGGTGCCGGAAGCTCATTGTCCACGAACGTAGGGTGATAGTACGGCGTGGAAATGATGCCGGCGATCTGGTTCGGATACTTTGCGATCGCCTTTTCGAGGGCGTCGATATCGTTGAACGGCAGATCGATGACATTGGCGAGGTCAGCGTCGGTGATGCCGGCGTAACCGACGTACTGCATCCACTGCGCCACGCCGTGGTAGCCACCGAAGAAGCGGATGATCTTGTCACGCCCGGTTGCGGCGCGCGCGGTCAGGACCGCCATATTCGTCACGTCGCCACCGTTCTTGGCGAAGAACGCCCAGTCGGCGCTGGCGACCTCATCGACCAGCAGTTCAGCAAGTTCGATCATGCGTGTGGTCGGAAGCGTTGTGCAGTTGCCCTGCTCAAGCTGCTTGATGAAGGCTTCGTTGACTTTTGGATGGTTGTAGCCCAGTACGTTGGGGCCGTATGCACACATGTAATCAATGAAGCGGTTCCCGTCCACGTCCCAGATGTAGGAATCCTGGGCATGATCAGCGTAGAACGGGTAACTCTCGATCGGAATGAAGCAACCTTCGGAAGGACCGAGGTGTCCGTAGATGCCGGCGGGAATCACCTTTGTGGCGCGGTCGAACAGCTCGTGGCTCTTGGGGTATTCATATGTGTTCATCGGGTGCTCCTCCTACGCCAGATATGTCTGGACTTGGCCCAGCAGCTTGTTGAGATTGTCGATCATGGCGATTCGCCCTCGAATCTTCAGGCGACTCTTCCCCAGGCACGCAAATGAGTCGAGCTCACCGCTCAAAATGCCCTGAGCTGTCTCAATCGAATCGAACGACATCAGTGCGCTGATGGGGCGGATCCGGCCCTGGCTCAAGCTCAGCGCGCCGCCCTCGGCATGGATCGTCAGTTCGGGGCCGTCCTCAACGTGGACCAGAATGTTGCCATCGGGGATGCGCCCCGCGTTCTTCTTACCGTGATCGTCATAGCGGGCGATCGGGCCGAGCGCGGAAAAGGCGACGTTGGCCGTCAGGATCGTTGAAATTCGTGAGAATTCCGGGTCCTTGAGAGCTTCGGGTGTGGGGCGCAAGAACTCCGTGAGCCGATCGGTGATCTGCGTGAACTCGTCCGTCAGGAACTTGATATGAGTGAAGCCCTTGATTGGGATCGGATTCGCTTTCCCGTCAATCATGCCGTTGAAGTGCTTGGATGATGCAAACACCAGTGAAATCGTCGGCTTTGTTTTCGGCTCGGTCGTTGCGGTGCAGGATCCGTGGTCGAAGATCAAAGTCAGTGGTTGAATACCGGGGATGTGGAAATCGACACTCGTATCAGAGTCCGCCACGATGGAGCGTGCGCGCGAGTCGAGCTCGCACAGCTGCTCAATATTTCGCAAGACAGCGTGAAGATAAACCGCCGCCTTCACTTTCTGCTGATTAGTCATAGTCACCTCATCGTTGAAATCACTCAGGCCCATTCCTGACGACTTCCTAGCACAGGAGGTCTTGTATCCAGTTGTCGCATGTTCGAGGGCGTCTGCGGCAAGCCCCCACCGTGGAATGAGTGGGAACTCAATGCCGCTTCGTTTCAGACTACACTGCCGGGCGCCCTCGGCACGGCAAGTTGAAAATAAAAAGTTGACGAATTTTTCGCGACGGGTGCGCGCGGGTGCAGGTGGGTACGAGGTCGCCGGGCGCGACCGCTCACGGACGCTGTGTGTGACCGTGGCGTCGTCTCATCCCTGAGCCGTCCCTGAAAAAACCCTGATTTTGGGCGGGGGGTCGCAGAATGTTCGAGGGTGATCCTCCGCGCGTTCTACACTCAGTTTCGTCATGATGCGCACCAACGCCACGGGGATCTTGAGCCGAGGCTGACGTGCCAAGTCTCAAGGAGGATATATGGCAGGCCGGTCCAAAGGCGCGTTGGTGCTTTCAATCATCAAAGTCCTGGCGTGGGTGGTAATCGCCGTCGCATTCGTGAAGTTCGCATTCTTCCCCTCGGCCAACAAGCCCGAGGGTGACGCGCTGGATCCTGGCGCGCAATACGGACAGATGACAGTTCTGCCCGAAAAGGGCACGATCACGAACACGCTGTCGCTGGAAGGCACGATCGAACCGGTCGCTGCCACGCCGGTGAAAGCCACCATGATGGGCGAAGTGACTGAGGTATACGTGCAAGATGGCCAAAACGTTGCCAAAGGCGATCCGATTCTGCTGATTCAACGCGAAGAAACGGGTGAAGACCAGCAGGGCGTCGATGAAGAAGGCAATCCGACCGTCATCCCGGGTGAAAAGTATTGGAAGAGCGAAGTGGTCTATGCGCCGGCAGACGGTGCGCTCGCCTTGAATGCGCTGGTTGAACAGCAGTTCAACGTGGGGGATCCGATCGGCTCCATTCAGCCGCCTACCTTTGTTGCCAGCGCGAGCCTCACACCCGACCAGATGTACCGGATGCAGCAAACACCTGAAAAGGCGACAATCACGATCAAGAACGGTCCGGCACCGTTCGAATGCACGGGGCTTCGTATCGATACGCCCAAGGCATCGGGACAGGATTCCGGGTCTGTCCCCAAGATGGATGGCAATTCAGGTTCAACTCAGTCAGGCATTCGCGCCACGTGCACCATTCCCGGTGACCAGAAGGTGTTTGCCGGCCTGCAGGTGACGATGGATGTGGTTGCCGGTGAAGCAGCTGACGTGATGACGCTGCCCGCAACCGCAGTTGAGGGACGCTTCCAGAACGGCTACGTCTACATGCCGACAGATGATCCGGCGAACCCGACGAAGGTGGAAGTCAAGCTGGGAATCACTGACGGCAAACGCGTGCAGATCGTCGAGGGCCTGACCGAGGATCAGGAAGTTCTCGAATTCATCCCAGGCCAGCAGCAGGAACAGGACATGTGTGACCCGATGACAGGTGAAGGGTGCTGACGTGGCACTGCTCGACATTCATGACGTCACACGGACAGTCACGCTGCCCGATGGGGATGATCTCCACATCCTCAGGGGCGTCAATCTGACTGTGGAGCCTGGCGACCACGTCTCCATCGTGGGGCGATCAGGAACCGGCAAATCCACGCTGCTCAACATTATTGGACTGTTGGACAAGCCGACCAGTGGGACCTACAGCATCGACGGTGTTGATACATCGGGCCTGGGCGAGGGGAAACGATCAGCACTTCGAGGATCGTCCTTCGGCTTTGTCTTTCAGCAGTTCAACATTTTCAGTGCTCGAACAGCGCTGCAGAACGTGGAAGTCCCGTTGCTGTATGCGGCAGGCCGCCAGTTCTGGAACCGTCGCAACCTGGCGGCTGACATGCTCGAGCGGGTTGGCTTGGGCGACCGCCTTGACTCCTATCCCACGCAGATGTCGGGCGGTGAGCAGCAACGTATCGCCATTGCGCGCGCTTTGGTGCGCACGCCGCGCGTCATTCTGGCCGACGAGCCGACGGGCGCACTGGACCCGCACACCGGCCGCATCATTATGGAACTGCTCGAAGACGTGGCTGCGGAAAACAATGCCGCCCTGATCGTCATTACGCACGACATGAATGTGGCGGCGCGAGCGAGCCGCGCGTATTCCCTCTACGACGGCATCCTGCACAATGTTGACGATTTGTCTGAGCACACCGTTGCCGCCGTTTCAGACGGGGTGCCCGTCATGTCGCTGGATACAGGGCACGATCAGACACCCCAGTCGCCCTCGAACATGCCAATGAGCAACGAGGGTGAGGCTTCGGCCGCGCCTGAACTGTGCGACGAAGAAACAGACACAGCCACCATTGAGGAAGTGACCGTCACGGAGGACGGGGAACCCCGTGGAAATGAGGTGACGCCATGAGGATCCTGAGCCAGATTGTGGGCGCACTCGTCGAAGCGTGGGGTGAGGTGCGCGTGCAGAAAGCGCGCGTGATCCTCTCCCTGGTGGGTGTCGTGGCAGCTGTTGCCGCCATGTCAACGGTAATTGCGTTGGGTGACATGGTCGGGCAGGCGGACAAGGAAATGAATGAAGCGTTCAACGGCCGGGATATTACGCTGCGGCTCATGCCGCAAAAAACCGGAGACGGCGGTGGCGACACTGCGGGCGCGCCACCTGGTGGCGGCATGGTCGTGGGAAGCGGTGGCGCCGTGGCGTATGCCGAAGACGCGGCACCGGATTCAACTGAGCCGGAAGACCAGGACCAGATGGGCTGGTCCGATCAGGCGACCGGTATCGTGGCCGACCCGGTGTCTACCGCCATGAAAACGCTGGCGGACCGCTTCTCAATTCCGTACTGGTCACGACTGGAAGATTCCCCCATTCAGATCGAAGAAGTCGATCGAGCCCAGCAAACCGGGTCGTTCCGCGGGGTTCCGGTTGTGGAGCCTAAATACGGATTTGGAGGATTGGCACTGCAGGCGGTGGATCCGAATTATCAGGTGCTGTTCCGCCTGAAGCCGGTGCAGGGACGCTGGCTGCAGGACAGTGACATCAACCAGCGGGTCAGCCCTGTTGTTATCAACAGTATTTTGTGGGAATACCTGGGCAAGCCCAACATTGCTGACCCGATTGTGCTGAACGTGACCGGCAAGCAGACACAGCAGCTGCGTGTAGTCGGAGTGGTCAGGGCGAAATCCGCCTGGGATCAGCCCATCATCTACATGCACTACGACGCCTGGCAGCTGACCAAACCACAGGACACGGCCGACCCGACAATGGCAAGAGGCATCGGAGGTTTTCCGACGATGCTGGTGTGGAGCGGTGAAGACCAGGTTGACCAGGCACGCACCGAACTACCCGCGGCTCTGAGTGCGATTCTGGGTCAGGGCTGGCGCGTGGATGTGAGTGGCGGCGAGCAGTTCGAAAGTGTGCAGGATCAGACTCAGACGCTACGCCTGATAGTCATGATCATCGGCGCGATCGTCATCTCCCTGGGCGCATTGGGCTTGCTGAACGTGGCGATCGTGACGGTGCGTCAACGTATCCGGGAAATCGGCATCCGACGCGCAATGGGTGCCTCGGCCGGCAGAGTTTTCTTCGCCGTGTTCATGGAATCAGTGGTCGCGACCTTTGTTGCAGGCATAATCGGGGTAGGCATTGCGATCGTGATCCTGCAGTTCATTCCGCTCGAGTCAATGGACATCATATTGCAGGACCGACCGGCGTTCCCCACTTCCGCGGCCGCCGCCGGCGTCGGGATCGCATCTGCAGTTGGCGCTCTGTGCGGCATTATTCCGGCAGTGGCAGCCATCCGGGTGCGCCCGATCGACGCGATTCGCTACTAATCAGCTACCAAGGGACTGCCTTCTGCGCAGGCCGTCCTGACCGCAAGAGCGGGCTTTATGCGGCCCTCTAATGGGCGGTCAGCGCTCTAGTCAGGCAGGCCATACGTTCCGCGTCGATCCACTTCGATCAACCCGTCATTAACGAGGGAATCCACCACTTGCACTGCCTGGTCGGCTGGAGCGCCGGGCAAGGTGGCCGCTTGAATGACTGCATCGCGGCCGACGCGCTCCGCTGAAGAAGCGTGAGCATCACGCAGCAGCGCCATGACGCGGCCACGAGCCTGACGGTCGGTTCCCGCCCACGCCTGGCCGCGCGGTTTGACCGCATCGGCAGGCTGACCGTCAGCAAGCCATCGGCACCGCTCACTGATCGGGCATTGATCGCACAGCGGTGCGCGCTGCGTACACACCAGTGCGCCAAGCTCCATGATGGCCACGTTCCACAAGGCGCAAGCGTCGCCCTCGTCAGGAAGTAATGACCATGCGCGATCCTGTTCGGCTCGTGAAGGGGCCGATTTTCGGGCGAACTGGCGGCCGTCAAATACGCGAGTGAGGACCCGACGAATGTTGGTGTCCAGTACAGGGACACGTTGGTGGAATGAGAAGGATGCGACAGCTGAAGCGGTGTAGGGACCGATTCCCGGCAGTTCCAGCAAAGCATCCATATCGGCCGGTACACGCGAACCGGGGCGGTTGGCGATCACCTGAGCGCATGCATGCAGACGCAGGGCTCGCGACGGGTAGCCCAGGTGGTCCCACGCCACCAGAATATCGGAGCGCCTGGCACGGGCCAGATCAACAGGCGTGGGCCAGCGTTCCATCCACCGCTCCCAGATCGGCTGGACCCGCGGTATCGGGGTCTGCTGGCTCATCACTTCAAAAACCAGGGTGGCCCACGGGCTGACATGGTCAGAACGCATCGGAAGGTCACGCCGATTGTGCCTGTACCAGGTCGTTACCGCGTCAAACATGACTACAGCCTACGGGCAAGTTGTCGTTCAGTTGGAGCTGGGGCGCCGACGTGGGACAATCAACACATGCTCCTGAGTGACCGTGACATTGCTGCCAGCCTGGATTCGGGGCGGATCAATCTCGATCCGCTCGACCGCTCGATGATTCAGCCCGCCAGTATCGACGTACGCCTCGACCGACTCTTCCGCCTGTTCAACAACCACCGCTATTCGGTGATCGATCCGGCGGCCGACCAGTCAGACCTGACACATCTGATTGATGTGGGACCGGACGACCCGTTCGTGCTGCATCCCGGCGAGTTTGTGTTGGGAGCCACCTACGAGCAGGTCACCCTGGCTGATGACATCGCCGCGCGCCTGGAAGGCAAGTCGTCGCTGGGCCGGCTCGGATTGCTGACGCACTCGACTGCAGGGTTCATTGACCCCGGATTTTGTGGCCATGTGACCTTGGAGCTGTCGAACACAGCGACGATGCCGATTCTGCTGCACCCCGGCATGAAGGTCGGACAGCTGTGTTTCTTTGATCTGTCCTCGCCCGCGAAGAACCCGTACGGATCAGCTGCGGCCGGCTCCCACTATCAGGGCCAACGCGGGCCGACCCCGTCCCGCACGCATGTGCGCTTTACCCGCACCAGAATTGAGCGTGGGGCTGATGACTGACACGTCATCACCTGGCAGTGGCGCAGAGGCACCCTCGTCGCACAACACTGCGCCTGGCCGACCCACGCGCATTTCAATTCATGACCGTTTCGCCCAGGCGGACCGCCGTGTTGAAAAGCGTGCAGAGCAGCAGGGGGAGGCTGCCGACGCGACCGAAAGTGAACGGGCCGCGCAGCGCGAGGCACCCAGCCTTTTGGCTGACACGTCATTGACGGCGCTGAGCGGCCTGAACGTTTTGACGGATTCGTTCCGCATTGACGAGGGGGGCCGCGCGGCCCGCGATGACTCGGGAGCACCGATCAGTGCGCCGCTGACACGCCTGGAGGACCCGCACCCACTCGACGTGGACAGTGCGCGTGAGCACCATGTGCTGTTGCTCAGCCCGGAGGTCGACCCCGAAGAACTCGAAGCGCTGGCAATTTCTGTGTGGGATGACGCCGGATGGGCCGGGGCAGGAAACCTGACGCTGTGCCAGTCCGCGCGGCTCAATGGCCCGTGGAGTGTGGATGCGGCGACTCGCGCCGAGCTTGGATCGGGCGCGGACCTGACGCGTGCGTGGATCCTGAATTGTCCCGCGTCACGTGGGAAAGCTCCAGATGAGGACATGAAAGAGCGTGACAGGTGGGCGCGCGCATTCCCAGACGGCATGCCGATAGGACTGGAGTACAAAGTCTTGCTGGTCCTGTATCGCATGGCTCGACGCCTGGGTGGTGCGCTGCGCATCGCGACCGACACGTCCGGTGATGTCATTCAGCCTGACCCGGATTCGGCAGTGGGGCTGACCCTGTATTCGAGGCGCTGGCTGGACCCCGATGAACTGATGGAGCTGCTGCGCAGGGATTTCCCAACGGTGGTTGACTCGCGGGAATTGGGTGTCAGGCAGCAGCGCCGCCTGACACAGCGTGAAGTTGAAGCTGCGCGCGCGATCCAGAGCTCAACGCCGGCATTGAGAGAAGACATCGCTCAGAGACTCAAACGCGACCGAGCCGAGGCGGCAACCCGCGACCAGGTGCTTGACGGTTACTGCCTGGTCGCGCCGGCTGGTAACCGGTCTGAGTTTTCCTGCGAAGTCACCGTCACGCGCGACATTCCTCGAGTCCTGCGCTGGGAAATATGGGAATCACAGTCGGTGATCTGCTACAGGCTGCACTGGTTGAACCATGCGGATCTGAAAGTGCATGCGCCGACGAATATGCTCACCCGGACAGCCAGGCTTGAGCGGGCACGTTCCGCACGCGACATTGAGCGCGCCGCCGGATTGATCGTCTCCGCAGTGGGTGGCTTCGTGGTTGACGAGGATGACTTCCTGGTCGCCATGAGCGACCAGGACGACTAACACACCTGCAGACCTGTTCCACTGGTGCTAGGTGATGGCCCCGTCGTCTCCGGCTGCATCGCGGTGACGGTGGACGCCCTCGAGCAGCAACATGGCAACGTCCTTGACTTCAGGCATATTCTCACCGTGCGCCGATCCCAGCATCTGCGAGCAGTAGGGGCACGCAGTTGCCACGACGTGTGCTCCGGATTCACGCGCCTCATCCATGCGGTTATCCGCAATGCGCGTGCCACGTGTTTCCTCCATCCACGCCCGCGCGCCACCTGCACCACAGCACATTGCACGCTCGCGGTTGCGCGGCATCTCCACCATGTCCACACTCGGCAGTGATCCCAGCAGCTCCCGCGGTGCCTCAAAGAGACGGTTGTGCCTGCCCAGGAAGCAGGGATCGTGATACGTAATCGTCTGGTGGCGCTCACCGGGTGCGGGCGGCAGGGGAGTAAGCCTGTTCTCGCGCACCAGACGGTTCAGCAACTGCGTATGGTGGATTACTTCGAAAGTGCCGCCCAGCTGCGGGAACTCTCCGGCAATCGTGTTGAAGCAGTGAGCACACGTCACAACGATCTTCCTCGCGTGAGCCTCGTTCAACGTGTCAATGGCGGCGCTTGCCAGCATCTGGAACAAAATCTCATTGCCGGCACGACGCGCCGGATCCCCAGTACACGACTCGGCGGATCCAAGCACCCCGAACGTCACGCCAGCGGTGTGCAGCAGTTCGGCCAGCGCGGCAGTGGTCTTTTTCGCGCGATCATCGTACGCGCCTGCGCATCCGACCCACAGCACGTACTCCACGTCATCGGCAGACTCAATATCCTCTCCGATCACCGGTACCTCGAAGTCCAGGTTCTTCGCCCACTCCAGACGCTTGCGAGCCGACTGGTTATACGGATTTCCCTTCTTTTCCATCCCGCGGAACGGGCGCGCCAGGTCGCGCGGGAATGCAGACTCCATCAACACCTGGTGGCGTCGCAGATTCAAGATGTCGTCAACGTGTTCAATATCGACCGGGCATTGATCCACACACGCACCACACATCGTGCAGTCCCACAGGACACCCTCGTCAATGACGTCGGGAACGAGTGGCCCGTCGGTGTCGCGCACCCCAAGCGGACCGGTCGCACCAGAGGATGACAAGGCGTGCAGGACGTCGCTGGTGTGCGGGGAGGGAAGGACGCCCTTTTCGATCAGGGTCTTGTCCTCACCCGGGTCAATCTCCTCAGGTACGTCCATGTCGGTCAGTTCCACGCGCGAAACAGATTCCACATGGTCGCGCAACGCCAGGACGAGCAGTTTAGGAGACAGCGGTTTTTCCGTGTTCCACGCCGGGCACAATTCCTGACAGCGGCCGCATTCGGTACAGGAATACAGGTCCAGGCGTTGCTTCCACGTCAGGTCCTGCGCGGTTCCCACGCCGAGCGGCACGTCATCAGGCAGGTCGTCGAGGCGGTCCAGGTCAGTCAGCGGCTCGCCATCAACGAGCATCGGCGCTGCCGGCCCCAGTGACTTCGCGCCGTCGGCGTTGCGCCGCGCATACAGGTTGACGATGGCGAGGAAGCGGTGCCATGCCACACCCATCGATGTCTGCACGCCGATTACGACCATCCACAGCATCGACACAAGAATCTTCAGCAGACTGACCAGCACAATTGCCGTGGCGAGCGTGGAAGGAGCCGCCGAGGATACCAGCGATCCAATCCAACCGGTCAGCGGATAGTGCCACCACGACGCATCGCCTCCATCAGCAACGACGAGGGCGGCCTCCAATCCGCGCAACACCACCACGCACCCGCACACGATGACAATGACCCATTCAACGAAGAGGGCCTGCCAGCGGGTCGAACCGAAGAAACGGGACGTGCGCTTACGCAAGGTGGCGTCGGCCGGGAGCGGCTCGGGGCGGTGTCCGGTGCGGTAACGGATCACCATTAACACGATGATCGCCAGCAACCCGGCCCATGCAAAAATATCGACGAGCCATTGCCACGGCGCCCACGTGCCGATCAGCGGCAGCGACCAGCGAGGGTCGCGTAGATGCGCATAACCACTGATCAAGGTCAGGAAAAGCAGGGGGAAGGAGACCATGACAAACCAGTGCGCGACTTTCACGACTGGCTTGTTTGTGAACTCGCGGTGCGTGATGATCGTGGAGAGCATCGTCCACAGGCGTTTCCCGACAGGACGCATCCTCGTGTGATCCGGCTGGCCCTGTGAGAACTGGCGAACCAGATGGGCGATGCCTCGGCCTAGTGACACCAGGGCAATCAGAGTGACCAGCCAGGCGAAAACCCATGAAACCGTGACGATGACGGGAGAGGCCATGTGAGTTTTTTCCTCCTGGAATGATCGGTCTGTTGATCCTGATGTGTCTCATTATCCTCTCACGCAGAGCCCCTCGCGCATGCGACCGATCAGCTCTGCCCGTGGCTGAGGCCTTTTGGGCAGGGCACGCAGATTATCAGCAGGTGCATTATCCTAGAAATGACCGTTCGTAAATGCGGGACGTACCTGTGTGCTTGCCCCGCGCACGGCGCCCATCTTCCCGCTGAGAACGACGACCGCTGCGGAGGTTCTGAATGATTACGCTGCTTGCCGCGCATATATGCGCGGCAATTGTAGCGCCGTGGCTTGTCGGGCGATTGCATCGCATTGCGTTCATGTTGTTGGCCCTGGTGCCAGGATCAGCATTCGTGTGGGCACTGGTCCATACCTCCCAGGTGTTGTCGGGCAATGCTGACACGATTCCAGCTGAACACGTGATGTGGGTTCCGGGACTGGATCTGGACATCTGGTTCCGCATGGACATGCTGTCGTGGCTGATGACGATGATCGTGGGAGGCGTGGGTGCCCTCGTCCTGCTGTACTCGTCACGGTATTTTGGGCACTCAGCGGTTGGAAGCAGGCGATTCGCAGCAGTCTTTGTCGGCTTTGCCGGAGCGATGCTCGGCGTGGTCACCGTTGATCACACGATGGGCCTATACACCTTCTGGGAAGCCACATCGCTTTTGTCATTCCTGCTGATTGGGCACCACTTTGACCGCCGGCCTGCACGAGCTGCAGCCCGGCAGGCACTGCTGATCACCACATCAGGCTCACTGGCCATGTTCGCAGGCTTCGTCATGTGGGGTCTGGCTCCCGGTGGCTCCTTCCGCCTGTCCGAGCTGGCCGCGAACCTGGCCGACGGCACGATGGATGCCGGATCGCCGCTTGTGGCGACCGCGGCTGTCCTCGTCCTGCTCGGCGCATTCACAAAGAGCGCGCTCTTCCCTGCTCACTTCTGGCTGCCCGGCGCGATGGCTGCACCCACACCTGTGTCCGCATACCTGCACGCGGCGGCAATGGTCAAAGCAGGTGTGTACCTGGTTGCCCGCCTGACACCCGGTGCAACCCAGATCGCTTTATGGTCCCCGCTGATCGTGACTATTGGACTGATCACGATGGTTCTGGGCGGGTGGCGCGCACTGCGTCAAACAGACCTCAAACTCGTATTGGCATTCGGCACCGTCTCGCAACTGGGGCTGATCACAGCGACAGTCGGGTTCGGCAGTCACGGCGCAATGGTGGCAGGACTGATCATGCTGGTCGCTCACTCGTGCTTCAAATCCACGCTGTTCCTGACAGTCGGTGCGGTTGAATCCTCGACCGGCACGCGCGATCTTCGCCGTCTGACCGGTCTGGCGCGACGCCTTCCCGTGCTTGCCGTAGCTGCCGCGCTGGCATGCCTGTCAATGGCGGGTGTTCCCATCACAGTGGGATATGTCGGCAAAGAATCCATGATCTCCACCCTTTTGGGAGGTTCAGGAGCGCCGTGGACGGGGGCGCAGGCCGCATACTCGGGGCCAACCCTATTTGACCTTATTGTTCTTGCCGTGATCGCAATCGGATCGATGCTGACTGTCGCATACTCATGGCGCGCATGGTGGGGCGCATTCGGGACGCGCACACTGACCCCGACCGAGCAGAAGAAAAACACCGAAGGATCAGCTGCTGTGACCCAGAAATCAGCCCCTGAGGTCGATGCGAACGGTCAGCTGGTGCGCGTCAAACCCGTCCCATTGTTGATGCTGATCCCGATTTGCCTGCTTTCCCTCGGCGCACTGATCGGGCTGGCGCCGACCGGGCTGGAAGACGTGCTCAGACTACACGGGGCGTACGACCTGGACGGCTCGGCACACGTGGCCTGGTGGTCGGGCTGGGAACCGGCACTGATCACACTCGCCATTTTCGCAGGTGGCGCGCTGCTGGCAGCGTTTGGATATTCGAGTGGGCTGATCTCACCCAAGCCACGCTCCCCGCTGTCCGCCATTTACATCTACTCCTGGTCGGTGCGTGAACTGGAAATCATCGCAACACGCGTCACCCGACTTATCCAGCGCGGTTCGCTGCCCTGGGACCTGTCGACAATCGTCGTGACAATGCTGATCGGTGTGGGCTCTGCGGTGTTGATCTTCC
This sequence comes from Pauljensenia sp. C0170B4, assembly GCF_056590235.1. Taxonomy (NCBI): domain Bacteria; kingdom Bacillati; phylum Actinomycetota; class Actinomycetes; order Actinomycetales; family Actinomycetaceae; genus Pauljensenia; species Pauljensenia sp. C0170B4. The sequence continues at coordinate 301,103 of NZ_JBWPVS010000001.1, forward strand.
GACCCAGCACCTACGTCATTCGTCCGTGGGACTCCATACTGCAGGTCGGCATCGGTATTGTCATCATTATCTGTGCTCTGCTCACCGCCCGCTCCAGGCGACGCATGCGCGCCGTCTTCGCGCTCGGTGGTGTGGGCCTGGGTGTGGCGGTGCTGTATGCATCGCAGGGCGCACCTGACCTGGCATTGACGCAGATCGTTGTTGAATCGGTGTCGATGGTGATTTTCGTGCTCGTGCTGCGCCGCCTCCCACGCTTCTTCTCCGACAGGCCGCTGGCACGTTCACGCTGGTGGCGTTTCATCGTCGCCCTGCTCATGGGGATCGGCACTGTGTTTGTCGGGCTGTATGCCTCGTCTGCGCGTATCCACTCCGCAGTGTCGGAGCTGATGCCTAACGAGGCCTCCGAATTCGGCTACGGCGAGAACATCGTCAACGTGATCCTGGTGGATATCCGCGCCTGGGACACGGTTGGTGAGCTGTCAGTCCTGCTGGTCACGGCAACAGGTGTCGCCTCGCTGATCTACGTGTCCTCACGTGTCGGACGGGTGGAGCGTGCCCCGCGTGACTTGACGAGGGAGTCCACCTCTTTCCTGCCTGCAGCAACCGCCCTGCGTTCCCAGGACCGCTCAACTGTTCTGGAAGTAGTGACCCGCCTGCTGTTCCCGACCATGATTGTCGTGTCGTTGTGGCTGCTGCTGATCGGTCACAACAATCCGGGTGGTGGCTTCTCTGGCGGTGTGGTCGCAGGCCTGGCTTTTGTCCTGCGCTACCTGGCAGGTGGGCGCTATGAGTTGGCTGAAGCGATCCCGATTCCAGCGGGCCGCGTCCTGGGCACGGGCCTGTTCGTGGCTGCCGGCGGTGCGCTGATGCCATTGCTGTATGGCAACTCGGTGCTCCAATCCACGCCGCTGACCATTGACGTCGGCGTGCTGGGCGACATTCACTTCACCACCGCCATGATCCTGGATGTCGGCGTGTACATCCTGGTGGTCGGCCTGGTGCTGGACCTGGTGGCCTCGGCCGGTGCTGAAATCGATCAGCAGGCTCCGACCCCGATTTCACAGCAAAAGACAGGGAGGAAACACTGATGAGCGTTGCTTCCCTGACGATGCTGGTGATCGCCGGAGTTCTGGTGGCCACGGGCGTGTACTTGCTGCTTGAGCGCACCCTGTCACGTATCTTCATCGGCCTGAGCCTGATCACACACGGCGTGAATGTCTTGATTTTGTCCGGCGGTGGAGCAGCCGGACGCCCACCCCTGCTGGGCAGTGAAGACCCGACGGCAATGGCTGATCCACTGCCGCAGGCTATGATCCTCACCTCCATCGTGCTCTCGTTGGGCACCACTGCTTTCGGCCTGGCACTGGCGTACCGCTCCTGGCGACTGCTCGGACACGATGAAGTGGTCGATGACGTGGAAGACCGCCTGCTGGCGCGCCGCGCCGAAGCTGAAATTACCGAGGCTCAGGATGTGGCCTCCTCCGGTGATGAGGACGAAGACATTAACTACGATGAGGATTCCCAATCTGACGAGGATGACGCGGACGGCACTGACGACGCTAACGGCGTTGATGACGCTGACGACGAAGAGGAGGCCCGACCATGACCTCCCTGGACTGGCTCGTTCCCATTCCCGTGGCACTGCCACTGCTGAGCGCAGGACTGGCACTGGCGCTGTCACGGCACCCGAAGATTCAACAGCTCATCGCCTTGGTCGCATTGTCACTGACCACCGTCTCATCGGTCGTCCTGGCAGGTGCGGCGCACACCGGTCGCGTCGTCCTCGACGTGGGATCGTGGGCCGCTCCCATCGGCATCACGCTGGTCGTTGACCGGGTTTCCGGCGCGTTCCTGGTGGTATCTCAGATCGTGACGCTGGCCGTTCTGGTCTATTCCCTGGCTCAGAATCTGGCTGATGACGAGCCGAACATGCCGATCGCCATCTACTTCCCGACGTTCCTGGTTCTGTCAGCAGGCGTGGCTAACGCATTTTTGACCGGTGACCTGTTCAACCTGTTCGTGGGTTTTGAGATCCTGCTGGCCGCCTCGTTCGTCCTGATCATGTTGGGCGGCACGCGAGGGCGAGTGCGTGCGGGTGCTGTGTACGTGGTCGTCTCCCTGCTGTCATCGTCGATTTTCCTGGCCGGCATCGCATTGACCTACGCTGCCACCGGCACGGTCAACATGGCGCAACTGGCGCTGCGCCTACCGGAGATTGACCAGAACGTGGCCACGATGATCCACATGTTGCTGCTGGTGGCCTTCGGCATCAAGGCAGCGTTGTTCCCACTGCAGGCCTGGCTTCCTGACTCCTACCCGACGGCACCGGCGCCCGTGACGGCAGTGTTCGCCGGCTTGATGACGAAGGTCGGCGTGTACGCGCTGATCAGGCTTGAAGTCCTGCTTTTCCCCGGTGATCGCTTCGCCCCGATACTGACAGTCGTCGGCATTGCGACCATGATCGGCGGCATCCTGGGGGCTGTTGCCCAGGATGACATTAAACGTCTGCTGTCCTTCACGCTGGTCTCGCACATCGGTTTCATGGTGTGGGGCCTGGCGATCTCCTCGCGTGTGGGTGTCGCGGCAGTCATTTATTACGCGGCCCACCACATTCTGGTGCAAACGGCACTGTTCCTGATTGCTGGTCTTATCGAACGGCGAGCGGGAACGACATCGCTGGCCAAACTGTCCGGTTTTGCCAGGAGCGCCCCCATCGTGTCGATCATGTTCTTCATCGCCGGTGTCAACCTGGTGGGTGTTCCGCCCCTGACCGGTTTCATCGGGAAGTTCGCCCTGGCGCAGGCATCTGTCGAAGCGGGCACGTTCAGCGCATGGGCACTGCTGGCAGGCGGCATCATCACCTCGTTCCTCACGCTGTACGTCGTCATCAAATGGTGGCATCAGGCGTTTTGGCAAACAGAAGATGATGCGCCGCTCGCATTGGCTTCCTCTCTGCCCATTCCGGGTATGTCATCGAATAGCTCGTCGCGCCTGTCACGCCAGTTTGACCGAGCCCAGCGCACTATGCGCAGCTCCCTCCAGCACTCTCAGGAAGTGGCTCGATCCGCGCTGACTGAAGCGGAAGCGAAGTCTGGAGGAACCTCACGACTGATGTCGGCAACCGTGGCCGTCCTTGTCGGCGTGCAGATCGCGATGGCCGCACTATCCGGACCGATCTGGAATTATGTGGAAGAAGGCGCGCGCGACCAGCTGGCACGCACGCCCTACATCAACGCCGTTCTGGGAGGCGACGGGCGCGGTAGCGGCACGTCAGATACGGAATCGGGCGGCACCACGCCGGTCGTTCCCTCACCTGACCCCACGGCTTCACCCATTGAAGATCAGCAAAGTGAGGGCGAGGGCGACGCGCCTCAGTCGGATCACGATTCTCAGTCGGATTCGGCCCAGTCCGGGCGCGATGCACAATCGGGTCAAAGCGGCCAGTCAGATGCCGGTAACCAAAGTGGCGAAACGCGTGGGCAGGTTGGTACATCGCAGGATGGGAGGCGATCATGACAGCCTCAGTAACCTCGTCGAACCCGGCCGGGCCGGAACCGCACGTGTCACGACGCCACACCCCCCTGGGTAAGCGCCTCTCCATCGCGATGACGCTGTGGCTGACGATCATGTGGTGCCTGATCTTTGGACATTTTGACTGGTTGACGATTATTTCAGGTGTGCTGGTCGCCCTCGCCGTCCAGGTGGCGTTCCCACTGCCGCACATCACTCGCCTGTGGCATATCCGTCCGCTGTACGTGCTGTGGGTGCTGCTGACCTTCACGCGCGATGTCATCGTGGCCGGGCTGCAGGTGTCAAAAGTCGTGCTGCTCAATAAGCGCGTGGACAATGCGATCGTGCGAGTCGATCTGCGATCATCGAACCCGGTACACCTGACGATTCAGTCGGCAATGACGTCACTGGTGCCAGGGACCGTCGTGCTGCGCGTGGACAGGCTTTCAGCCGGGCTGTACCTGCATGTGCTTGACGTTCCGGCTCAAGGCGGTATCGACGGGGTCAAAGAGTCGATTCGCGCTCAGGAAGCACGCATGCTGCGTGCCATTGCAGCCAGCGAGCACCTGGAGCAGTGGGGGATTGACCTGCCGGTGAAGCCGATTTGGTCGTGGGACAAGAAATCTCCGACTGCCTCGGAGAGGTGCGTTCCCGTCGAAGACACAGTTGAGACGACTCAGGCTCAGCCGCCGCTGCGTGAGGTGACGCCCACCGGCGAGGACCATCATGAGGAACCCGCATCCGGCGAAGGGACGCAGAGGAATCACGGCGACGATGTTCGAGACACTGTTGATCACGCGAAGGCTTTGCGCGATGCCACGCAGGGAGACATTTCCGGAATGGTGGATCTGACAAAGGTCGTGCCGGAAGAAGAGCGTGGGCTGGACGTAACAGAGACGACGAAGTCTGGGGAGGGTCAAGGCTTGGGTGATGCTTTTGCCTCGAACACTGCCGGTGAACCTGGCGATGCCCATGCCTCGGGCAATGCCGAAGAGCCCGGTGATGCTCATCCCTCGGACACTGCCGGTGAACCTGGCGCGCGTGGTGAGGAGGATCAATGATCGGCGACTTTTCAGCGCTTGACCTCCTGCATGCCCTGACAGGACTTATGACCGTGCTCGCGGCAGTACTCGCCACGATCCGCATTGCCAAAGGCCCCGGTCTGCTGGACCGAACCGTCGCATTCGACGTGTTGACGGCCGCGGGAATCGGGATGATCGCCGTGATGATCGTGTGGTGGCATCGCTACGACCTGAGCGTCCTGCTCATCATTCTGGCGCTGACCGCATTCATGTCCGGCGTCGTGGTCTCACGCTTCGCCACACGTATCGACCGCAGCCAGCAGCGCATCCTGAGTGAGGAAGAGGCCCAGGAGCAGGTAGCTGAACGTGAGCGGCAGGCTGAAGAAGCTCAGCGTGAAGAAACTGAGGACGCTCAGCGCAGCGTCCAGGATGCTCAGCGCAGCGTGCACGATGCCCGCCAGACGGGAGCCGTTGACGCAGCGCACGACCTGGAACTGGTGCACGACCCCGAACACGGTACGCAGGAGGAACACTGATGGTGATGGAATGGATCGGCGCCATCCTGGTCTTTATCGGCGTGGCCTTTACATTGATTGCAGCGATCGGCCTGATCAATATGCCGGATCTGTTCACGCGCATGCATGCGGCATCAAAACCTCAGCTGCTCGGACTGATGTTCATCTGCGTTGGCATGGCGTTCGAATTACATAACTGGCGCTGGGCAGTGCTCGCCGTCGCAGTCCTCGTCCTGCAGGTCATTACCGCGCCCGTGTCGTCGCACCTCGTGGGTCGAGCGACCTATCTCACGGGGAATTGGGATTCAGAGAATCTTCTGGTCGATGATCTGACCGATGACATGTCCTCCTCGTCGATGATTGACGCGCCCTGATCGTTTCCTGTCGCGCTTCCTCGGCCTGCTCTCAGAATGGGATGACGCCCCGCCAACTTCAGCCACGCCCCGACAGTCCTAAAAAGGGTGCAATCTCATGGTCTGAAGATTGGCTCTGCGACCAGTGGATATGACACAGTAGAGGCGTGACTATGAGCATGTCGCTTCCTGACGACACTGACGATCATCCACACGACCATTGCGGCGTTTTCGGCGTGTGGGCGCCAGGCGAAGATGTTTCACGCCTGACATATTTTGGCCTGTACGCGCTGCAGCATCGTGGCCAGCAGTCGGCGGGTATTGCCGCCTCTGACGGTAACAACATCCTCGTGTACAAGGATCAGGGCCTGGTCAACCAAGTGTTCAACGAGCAAACCCTGACAGGTCTGCGTGGACACATCGCCCTCGGACATGTCCGCTACGCCACCACCGGTGCAGACAACTGGCACAACGCCCAGCCCACGCTCGGCCCGACACCGTGGGGCACAGTCGCGCTAGGACATAACGGCAATCTGATCAACACGGCTGCGCTGAGCACCCTCGTCGATGAAATCAGTCATGGCGAACGCCGGGCAGACCGAAATTCGACCACTGACACCTCGATCATTACTGACCTGCTGGGTAAAGCTGACCGGTTGCCCGCCCCGTGGCGCGGCGAAGAAGGGGCTGCCGAAGATGTGGACGAGGGCGACGCAGCCACGTCCGCTGCACCCACTACCGCACCAGCATCTGCCAAGCCCGCCGCGCGGACCGTGCTCGACTCCGAGCCCACCACGCCCACCGCACAAGCCGATACCGCGCCCGCAGGAGCAGACAATGCGCAGCCCGACCGCCCTTCTAAAGCCGCATTCCAGGCCGCACGCCGCGCATCCGGAGAAATCGATCAGGGTGCCCTGTCAGAGGCGATACGCCAGGCCAGGGAAGCCGACGACGATGAGGATCATGGCTCACTGGTGCCCTCCGCGCTCAAGGTTCTGCCACTGCTGCGCGGCGCATTCTCACTGGTGTTCATGGACGAGCACGCCATGTATGGTGCGCGTGATCCGCACGGATACCGTCCACTCGTGCTGGGACGCCTGCCGCGCGGATGGGTGCTCGCCTCGGAAACGTCTGCACTGGATCTGGTGGGCGCCTCGTTCGTGCGAGAAATCAAGCCGGGCGAACTGGTGGTCATTGACTCTTCTGGAGTGCGTTCCTACACGTTTGCGCAGGCCGCCAGCGCAACATGTGTCTTTGAATACGTCTACCTTGCGCGCCCCGACACGGTGATCGGGGATCGTCAGATCGTGGCGGCTCGTCGGCAAATGGGAGCAATCCTGGCTAAGGAGAATCCGGCCGAGGCCGACTTGGTCATGCCGACACCCGAATCGGGAACACCCGCTGCGATCGGGTACGCCGAAGAATCAGGCATCCCTTTTGCGCAGGGACTTGTGAAGAACTCCTATGTGGGCCGCACGTTTATCCAGCCCACGCAGTCGCTGCGTCAGCTGGGTATCCGACTCAAGCTCAACCCGCTCAAGGAAGTTATCGCCGGCAAACGACTCATCGTCATCGACGATTCGATCGTGCGCGGGAACACTCAGCGCGCGTTGGTGCGTATGCTGCGCGAAGCAGGCGCGCTGGAAGTTCATGTGCGTATCTCCTCGCCGCCGGTGCTGTGGCCCTGCTTCTTCGGCATTGATTTTCCGACGAGGGCGGAACTGATTGCCTCGTCGATGGATGTGGACGAAATCTGTCGCTCCATTGGTGCTGATTCGCTGGCCTACCTCTCACTTCCCGGCATGGTCCGCGCAACCGGGCAAGGCGATAACCTGTGCGTAGGGTGTTTCACCGGCGCGTACCCCGAACCTGTCACACGCGGCACACCCATCCCCGGCACGCCGGGCGCAACGGTCTAGTCACACAGCTACAACTCGGAGGATCTTGTGAGCGAGCATCTTGATTACGCGGCAGCAGGCGTGGACACTGCGGCCGGTGACCGCGCGGTGGAACTGATGAAGAACGCCATCAGCCGCACGCATAACTCCACCGTTGTAGGAGCAACCGGCGGGTTCGCCGGCATGGTCGATGCGAGCGCTCTGCTCGGAATGACGCGCCCGCTGCTGGCCACCTCTACTGACGGTGTGGGCACGAAGATTGCGTTGGCGCAGGCGCTGAATATTCACGACACCATCGGCCAAGACCTGGTAGGCATGGTCGTTGATGACATCGTTGTTGTGGGTGCGCGGCCGTTGCTCATGACTGATTACATCGCGTGCGGCAAGGTTGTGCCGGAAAAGATCGCGGCGATCGTGCGCGGCATCGCCCAGGCGTGCGAACAAGTCGACTGCCCGCTGGTGGGCGGCGAAACTGCTGAGCATCCCGGAGTGATGGATCCGGACGATTACGACATCGCCGGTGCTGCAACCGGCGTAGTGGACGCGGACAAGATGATCGGCCCTGACCGCGTGCGCGAAGGTGACGCCGTGATCGCTCTGGCATCATCTGGCCTGCATTCCAACGGTTATTCGCTGGTGCGACGCGTTCTGGACATCTCCGGAACCTCTCTGGAATCGCAGTGCGCCGACTTCGGTCGAACAGTGGGGGAGGAACTGCTTGAACCCACACGTCTGTACACCCGTGTGTGCCTCGACATGCTGGATTCTCTTGGTGTTGACGAGGGTGGCCTGCACGCCCTGAGCCACGTCACCGGCGGGGGATTGGGAGCCAACTTGTCCCGAGTCATTCCCAGCGGTTTGTGCGCGACTGTGGATCGTGGTTCATGGACTGTGCCTGCCGTGTTCGAGTGGGTGCGCCGCAACGGTGACGTGACATGGGAAGCTCTGGAGGATTCACTGAACCTGGGTGTTGGCATGGTCGCTGTAGTCGGGCAGTCCACTGCTGACCAGTGCATGTCGCTCGCTGCCGACGCTGGGATAGAGGCGTGGGTGCTGGGCGAGGTCATCGCCTCAGAGGGTTCCGCTGCAGAACGTCCTGCTGCAGAACGCACTGCTGCTGAAGGCTCTTCCGTAGAACGCACTGCTGCAGCGGGCCATGCCACAACGGGAGCCGCCTTGAGCACGTCCCAGCCGCGACTGATCTGCGGTGCCAAGGGAGTCGATGCCGGGGCCGTGGCGCTATCCGGCAGTTATCGCGTGAGCTGAGCGGCTTCGGTAGCAGGCTGATGCCAGCGGCTATGGTGGAGTGCACCGCGTTCGCTGCGCCGCGTGCAGGCTGTCGTCCACCGGTTGTCGCACACCAGGCCCCGCGTTCGCTGCACCCTATGCACAACCCCCTAGATCTAAACAGTTTTCTCGCACAATCCCCTAGATCTAAAGTGATTTGTGCACGATCCCCTAGATAAACCCCACCTGCGGATGCGCGCGGCAGTACATCTGGCTCCTGACCTGCGCATATGTAAAACGCGAGAAATGAACTCCGGTTAAATCTAGGGGGTTGTGCACGCAAATCGGAAGATCTAGGGGATTGTGCGCGCGAACGGGTTAGAACCAGGGGTTCGTGCACACCGGTGGCTTAGATCCAGGGGGTTGTGCACACAGCTCAGTTAGATCCAAGGGAAATGTGCCGTCAATCCGCGGACTCCGGGCGCCGCGTCGCGCGCAAACATAAAACGAGGACGGTGCGTAGCGCGCCGCCCTCGTCAATCGTGTGAAACAACGTACGTCACAGTGGACGTCACTCAGCGTGAACTCTGGTCGCTTTCGTATGCGCCGTAGTCATCGTCCTCGTCTTCCTCATCCGCGAACATGTCGGCGTAACGGTCTTCGTACAGATCCTCATAGGAATCATCCTGCTGATCGTCATCGTCGATGTATTTTGCGTATGGGTCATCTGGATCGGCTCCCTTACGCTCGGCAGCCAGCTCTCTCTGGAGGGCTTCCAGATCAGTATCGGGACTGAAATACTTCAGCTTACGTGCGACTTTCGTCTGCTTGGCCTTCTGACGGCCGCGCCCCATGGCGTCGACCCCCTCCACGGTGTGCGGATCCGCGTAAAGCGGTGTCCTATGTTGGTCAAAATTCTGTCGTGTCCACATCATAGCGTGTTCAAAGCCATGTCACCTATTCGTGTGACATGAGACATCGTGTCGCCTGCGGGCCGAGAACCTCTACACGAGGATGACGTGGCGATTCAGCGTTTGACGATCCTGAAGATCACGAGGCCCACGAGGGCGCTCACGCCCATCGCTGCCGCCGCAACTTTCATGATGGCGTCTGAATCACCCGCACGGGCATCGTCGACCAGTAACTGTGCTTTGGCCTGGTAATCCTTGGCCTTCTCCTGTGCAGCTTCCTTCGCGAGGCGAGCCTGGTTGGACGGGCTGATGGTTTTCACCAGTTCGTCAACGGTGACGCTCATCTGTGCGCGGGTGCGCTCCAGTTCGCGCTCAATCTCCTCGGGGGAACGACCTTCAGCTTTGCGGGGTTCTGACTGGCTCATTTACCCAATCCCTTCTTCAGCGCATCGACGTCATCTTTCAGGCCTTCCTGAGGAGCAGGCGTGTCTTCCTTTGCCTTCTTCAGGGCGGAGACACCAACCAGCGCCAGAATCAACACGATGATGAGGAGAATTCCGACAACGATCAGCGATGCCGCCCAACGAGGCAGAGCTTGTGCAATGCCGAGCTCGATCGTGTGGAAAATCCAGCCCAGCATGAACAGTGCGAAAACGGCTGCTCCAGCGAGCAGGCCGCCACCCATGCCGATCTTTCCCAGGAATGCGGTTGCCTTCGTCTTCGTCAGTTCAATCTCACCACGCACCAACGTAGTGAGCTGAGCGGACAGGGTGGCAAAGAGCTCACCGATGGTCGGCCCTGATTTTCGTGATGCATTCGCGTCGGTTGCTGTATAGGACGTCCGAGTCGTATCGGACGTCGAAGTGACCGGCTGCGCGCTCGAGTTCGAGCGGAAGCGGTTCGTCGACATGGATGATTCTCCTTCGCGCCGTCAGTGATTTCGGCCTTCTAACTCGCCTGTTAGAAGTGTATAAACCCAAGTGTTGCAGATTTGGAGCTTTTTGGTGCAGTGGACAGTAAAATCCGACCGGATTTCCTCCATGCGCGCAACGGGAGGTAGGTCGTGCGCGGGCGGCGGGTTTTAGGCGAGATCTAAGCCTTGTGCGGGAGTCCTCTGCGGCCGGGAGACAGCTCGTGTGCAGGCGGCGATCCGCGACCGAGAGCCAGGCCAGGCGCCGGCAGCCAGAGCGGTTGCTGCGTCAGCGTTCAGGTGCGATAGGCCCTGGCAGCTGCGAGAAGACTTCCTGCGCTTTCTCAAGGACGCGCAGGCTTTCCTCAGGCAACTCACTCATATGATTGTGGGTGCTGCGATCGGCCGCAGACAGCTCACCACCGTCGCCGCCCGCTTCATTATCCGCATCGTCAGATTGACGAGGGTGGCTGGGCGAGTCGCCATCTTTGCCCGAAGGGGTAACTGACTCGTCCATTTCAGTGTTCGATGACCCGTCCGGCTCGAGCTCCAGCGTCGACGACTCGGACGCGGAATCGTCGGTTGCGGACTGATCCACTGATGAATGGCGGAACCACGAACAGGGCCGCCACCACCGCTTCCGAAAGCCGCGCGAATCAGACATAGACCTATTGTGCCCCGAAAGGGTCGCAAAATTCTCGCTACGGCTGAAACCGCGTGGCGTGACATCACCACCCTTGCGCGCAACGAATTTATCTGCTGGGTCACCAGTGCGAAGCAGGAAGCTACGCGCCAGCGACGCATCCGACGCACTCTTGAAGAGCTTGATGAAGGCAAACGCCGCCTGTCTTGTTGGCCGGGGTGCCCTCATCGCGAAAAAACAGGCCGCGCCTGGCGCGGGGCGGCAGAAGCGTGGAGCCGTTCAGCCAGATACGGCAGCGCCGTGGACGTCCCTATGTTGACCCTCACCTGTGCGAAACGATCCCCCCGCGTCGCGCCGCGATTGATAATCGCGATGGGCTTGTCCTCGTGATGAGCCTGGCGCACGAAACGCATCGCTGAGCCTACGGCAAGGGATGAGCCTGCCACCAGCAGCGCATCAGCTTTCTCAACCAGGGTGCGCGCCGCGCGGACAATATGTGGACGGACGGTGCCGCCGAAGAAAACAACGTCAGTTCGCAAAATGCCTCCGCACGCCGGGCAGTTGGCGATGACGAAACCACTTGTGTCGCCCACATCCAGATCGGCATCGGGCGCGACGTCCCCCTCGTCAATGCTGATCTGCCACGTGGGGTTGAGCTCAACGAGGCGCTTGTGCAGGGCCGCCCTCGGAAAAATTCTGTGGCAACTGGTGCACATGACGCGGTCAAAGCGGCCATGCAGGTTGACCAGTGAGTGGGTGCCGGCTCGGGCGTGCAGCATGTCGACGTTTTGCGTAATGACGCCGTCGATGATCCCGTCACGTTCCATCTGCGCCAGGGCGAGGTGGCCGGCGTTGGGTTGTGCGCGCAGAGGCGCGAGCCAGCCGGAATGGTTGCGCGCCCAGTAATGACGGCGGTACGACTCGTCAGACATGAACTGCTGCAGTGTCATGGGGTGTCGGTCAACTGCGCCGGGGGATCGGTAATCCGGCAGGCCGGAGTCCGTGGAAATTCCCGCACCGGTGATCACCGCGATGAGCTTACCGTCGAGCAGTTCGACAACAGGTTCGAGGGCGGCCGGCACATCCGTGGGATCGGGTCGCGCATCTTCAGCCGGAGGCACGGGCGTGTTCTTGATCCGCAGGTTAGGGATGTTGCCGTCGGGGAAGTAATCCTCAATCGAATGGTGAGCCACGCTGTCAGACTATCGTGAGTGAGCAGAAGGCGTGATTTCGAAGTGTTTACGTGGCGTAACAGGATGCGTCAGGAGCCGTTCAACGACTGGTCCTAGCGTGTGAGGCGGTTTGCCCACGAAGGACACGGACCGTGTTTGATCAGCACAATGAGGATAAAGTATATCGTGTCTTTTCGAATCGGAATCTGTTGCATCTGTCACATTTGAGGAGGTGAATATCAGTCACTGAAGCGCCGTGTGGCAGGACTGCGCTCCTAGGAGTTTACCGGCCAGGAGCAGCGAATTTGTTCTCTTTCATGCCGCCTGGATCGTGAGAACCCGTCCGATTCGTCTGCGTATGTGGCGACAGTTTTGCGTTTGAAGCAGGCACATTTCTTTGAAATATTCGAAAGGATCTGTGTACCTGACGAAATGGAAGGTGGTGGTCATTAGCGCCTGGAAACTGAATGCCCATCAGCTGGCTGAAGCCCCGACACGTCTGTGCGAGCAGTATTCGAGCAGCTGGCTCTTACTCGAAGGGAACTATGAGTATCCTCGAATGTGATCATGTTTATAAGATATTCGGACGAGATAAGCAGCAGGTAGTTGACAAACTACGAAATGGTGCAGATCCGTCATCCATCACACATGCAACTGTCGCAGTGAATAATGTGTCCCTGAACATTGAAGAAGGCGAAATCTTCGTCGTCATGGGACTATCCGGTTCTGGAAAATCAACACTGTTAAGAACCCTAAACGGCCTTGGACCCGCCACTGCGGGAAGTGTCAAAGTCAAAGGCACTGACATCACGAAACTGAAACCGGCAGGACTTCGAGATGTGCGCCGCGAATCCATGTCCATGGTCTTCCAGCACTTCGCACTGCTGCCGCACCGCACAGTGCTGGAGAATGCTGCCTACCCGCTTGAAATCGCCGGAGTAGGCAAGCAGGAACGCGAAGAAAAAGCTATGGAAGAGCTGAAGATCGCTGGTCTGGAGGGCCGCGAACACTTCTATCCGTCTGAACTGTCAGGCGGCATGCAGCAGCGAGTGGGCCTGGCTCGCGCGCTGTGCGCTCCCGGCGACATCCTGCTCATGGACGAGGCCTTCTCCGCCCTCGATCCGCTGATTCGCCGTGATATGCAAGAACTTCTTCTTGAAATTCAGGCACGTTCTCAGCGCACCATCGTCTTTATTACTCACGACCTGAACGAAGCCATGCTGCTGGGCAGCCGCATCGCCGTGATGCGTGACGGTGAAATCGTCCAAGTCGGCACAGCTGAAGAGATTCTGACGCAACCAGCCAACGAATACGTGGCGCGCTTCGTGCGCGACGTGGACCGTTCGCGCGTGATCACCGCGTCGGCCATTATGAACAAACCGGTTGCACGCATCTACCTTGACGACGGTCCACGCGTCGTGCTGCACAAGCTCGAAGAAGTGGATCTGCAGGGCGGCTGGGTGATTTCCTCAGGGGACCGCCATCTGCATGGATACGTGGAAGCCGATGAAATTGCAGCGGCCCTCGCCCATGATCCGCAGCTGCGAACTATCAGCGACCTCGTGCACCCCACGCACCCTGGAATCTCGCCGGACACGTCTCTGTCGGACATCATCATGCCGTCCGCCACGCGACCCATACCCGTACCCGTGGTGGCAGATGACGGCCAGCTGCTTGGCGTCATTTCACGTGTCGCGCTGCTGCGCGCACTAGGACAGGGCGCTGGAAAAGAAGACACGAGCGTGCCCATCACCAGTGATGCAAACCGGACGGGACAAGCCACTCAGGCAACTGAAATGGCTGATGCGGCCCATGCTGTACCTGCAAGCGAGCAGGGAGGTAAACACTGATGGTGGAATTTTTCGAATCGATCCGCATCCCGCTTGGACGCTGGGTTGCTGACGCCGTTGATTGGATGATCGCGAACTGGAGTGCATTCTTCAGCGTTGTTTCGTGGATCTTCCAGTCGATTAACGAACTTCTCCAGACGATTCTGCTCACCCCGCCGTTCTGGGTCTGGCTCCTGGTCTTCACGCTGCTCGGATGGTGGGCCAAAGGCTGGAAGCTGGCCCTTGGCACTTTCATTGGCTTCAGCATTGTGTGGGGTATTGATCAATGGACCAATGCCATGCAATCGCTGTCACTGGTGCTGTTGGCATCAGCGATCGCCGTTCTGATCGGCATTCCACTGGGTATTTGGGCGGCTCGATCGAAACGGGCCTCCTATACGCTGCGACCCATCTTGGACTTCCTGCAGACAATGCCTGCGTTCGTGTACCTGATTCCTTTCGTGGTTCTCTTCTCGGTGGGCGTCGTGCCAGCGATCGTGGCGACGATCCTGTTTGCAATCGCGCCGGCAGTCCGCTTCACAGAACTAGGCATCAAACAGGTCGACAAGGAAGTTGTCGAGTCGGCCTACGCCTTTGGCGCGACTCCACGACGTGTGCTGTTCCAGGTACAACTGCCCCTGGCTAAGCAAACGATCATGGGTGGCATCAACCAGGTCATCATGTTGTCACTGTCCATGGTGGTCATCGCCGGCATGGTCGGTGCGGGCGGCCTCGGTGCTGACGTGGTGACCGCGCTGAACCGAGTGAACATGTCTCTCGGCGCTGAAGCAGGCCTGTCGGTCGTCATTCTAGCCATGTTCCTTGACAGGGTCACGGGGTCGCGTAGCGGGCGGCACGCACAGTCAGATGCGGCGCCCAGAAGCCTGACTGATCGTCTGGTGAAGCCGATAGCGCTGATCGCCTCCCTCGTCCTCGCATTCGGGTGGACAATCGTTGGTACCGTTGCCGGTGGCTCATCGGCGACGGCACGTGACACCATCCGCATCGGCGTTCCGTCCGGCTGGGATGAAGGAATCGTCATGTCGAACCTCGCTAAGGTCGCCCTCGAAGAACAGGGCTATAACGTCGAGCTGCAGGACGCGGAAGTCGGCGTCATCTTCACGGGGCTGGCCGAGGGCGATTTCGATCTGCTGATGGATGGCTGGCTGCCAATCACACACGCCGACTATGTCGAAAAGTATGGTGACCGAATTGAAGACCTGGGCGTGTGGTACGACAACGCCAAGCTCACCATCGCGGTCAACTCAGATGCTCCGATCCAGTCACTTGAGGAGCTGGCTGACAATGCTGATGTCTTCAACAATGAGATCATCGGAATTGATGCCGGTGCCGGCCTGACTCAGGTCACTGAGGATGAGGTCATCCCACAGTACGGCCTAGAGGGAATGGACTTCAAGATTTCTTCGACCGCCACCATGCTCGGTGCCCTTAAGGGGGCAATGGATTCCGGAGACGATATTGTCGTCACCTTGTGGTCGCCTCACTGGGCATACGACGCGTTCGACATCCGTGATCTTGAGGACCCGAATGAGGCGCTGGGCGGTGCAGAGGAGGTTCACTCCTTCTCCCGTGACGGATTCTCCGACGAGTTCCCCGAAATCGCGGATATGATCCGTGACCTGACGTTGACGGACGAACAGCTGTACTCGCTGGAAAACTATGTCCTGAACGAGAAAGAAGGCAAGAACCTGGTCGGGGATACTCAGGCGTGGCTTGAGGATAATCCGGACGTGATGGATCTGTTCCGCGTGGAGCAGTAACGATTTGTCCATGAGCAGTCTAGGTCCACTTGGCAGTGGAAGTCTGGCTCACTGAACTGTGGACGTGGGAATTGTTTGCTGCGGCGGTATGGCTCACGGCGTTGTGCCGGGGCTGTGCCGCCGCAGTACTATCTGTGGCAACGTGATCGCCTACGCTGTGTGTTGACGTTGCAGCTGTTACTCGACGTCATCAGGATATCGAGCATGCAGTTATTCGCTCATGTGCCGTCCTCCAGAGTGGTCTGAGCGAAGCTCGGTCAATGTAAGTCGGCGCAATCCGGTCTCTAACTACTATTGCGCTATGACCTTCTTTCGCCGCATCAAGTATCTGGTATCGAATCAGCTGTGGGTGCCACCGCTCGTAGCCGCCCTCCTTGCCACGATAGCGGCGGGAGTCCTGGCACCGATCTCATGGCCCACTCAATGGCTCATTTCTCGAATCTTCTGGCCCGGAGATATCTCGGCAGCATCCTCTCTGTTGGGCTTCATCGCCTCCTCCATGCTGACGGTGCTGACGACCACGGTTTCCATGACACTGATCGTGTTGCAGGTGGCTTCTGGTCAGTTTTCCCACCAGTTGCTGCGCGACTACATCCAGTCCCGGGCTGTGAAAGGAATCTTTGGCGTATTCATCGGCGTATTCGTCTACGTTGTTGTGTTGCAACGCTCGGTATCAGCCGAGTCACGCGAGACCCCTCCGCAGCTCGCTATGGCGATCGCAATGCTGCTGGTATTTCTGGCTATCGCGACTTTCGTCTGGTATGTCAGCGCGGTGGTGCGAATGGTGCGAGTGGACGCAATTATTGAGCAGGTAGCCACGCGTGCAGAACGTCTCCTGGATGCGCACCGAGAGAAATGGGACGTCGCCTGCCAGATCCCCGAGATCCCACCGCACGCGCATGACGTTCGTGGGCACTTCTCGGGATATGTGCGTTCCATTGATGTGGAAGCGGCGGCAAGGTGGGCTCGCAAACACGGACAGCGCGTCGTGTTCACCGTCGCGCCCGGCGATGCAGTAAGTGCCGGACATACCTACGCGTGGGCGTGGGCCGAACGACGTGGGACATCTGCTGCTGACACCTCAGACAGTGAGCTCAGTGGCGACGAGCTTCGCAAACTGGCCGACTCAGCGGTGTCTGTTGAAGCTGAACGCGTGTCCGACCAGGATTTGCGCTTGTCTTTTCACCAGTTGGCAGACATCGTCGTGCGAGCGTTGTCCACTGGAACCAACGACCCGTCAACTGGGCGACACGTGATCACCAGAGCAACACCGGTGCTGCGAGGCCTGGTTGTCTCACCTCCGAATCATGAGGTGATTCTGAACGATAAGGGGCAGCCCGTTGCATCTGTGCCGACCCCGACTGTGCGAGATTTCTTGAAAGATTTTGTCGTTCCCATCCGAAGGTTCTGTTCCCACAGCCCGGATGTCACATTCGAACTGCTGAGACTGCTGATCATCATTGAAGAAGCGCTGGAGAAAGATTCAGGTGTTGATATTGCAGAGGTGCAGGAATTTGTCGAAGATGAACGCCAGCGACTGATCGAAGGGGCGGAGCAGGGATTCGTTCATCAACACGATGTGGAGCTCGCACAGCAACTGACTTCCGTCGAAAGTTTGCGTTCCATGCTCAGAGTTGAGGGACCTCGTGAAGAAATCATTGACGACGAGGAAGCGCAAGACGATGAAGACTAACGCGAAATGGCGCTCGACAATGATTTCGAAAGAAACTCGCGTGAATTTTGCGAGCTGAAGCAGTGGTGGCTCCGACCGGCGTCGATCCGGTGACCTTTCGATTTTCAGTCGAACGCTCTACCAACTGAGCTACAGAGCCAAAACCCCACCAAAAGGTGGGTCAGCGACCCCGACGGGACTTGAACCCGCGACCTCCGCCGTGACAGGGCGGCGCGCTAACCAACTGCGCTACGGGGCCTCGAAAAAGTGAGACCTGAAAAGTCTACCTTATTCACTTGTTGAACCCGTCCCAGCAGGGCTGACACGGATCGTACCCCCAACGGGATTTGAACCCGTGTCGCCGCCGTGAAAGGGCGGTGTCCTAGGCCTCTAGACGATGGGGGCCTTGTCCACGAACTTGTCGTTCGGCGACGAGTAGAATAATAAGCAGGAATGACCTCCGAGTGCAAAACGGATCCATGTGAAGCCTCTCACCGAACGCAAATGAGCCTGGAAGCTTCTAGGCTAGGGGTATGACAGTTTTCGGACCTGATTTCTCTGCCGTTCTCACGGGCTGCCGCGCGCAGTCAAGCCTCGTTTTCGGCACAATTATGCCGATCGGGGACCCCTCTGCACCTGCCGAAGCTGTTGAAACCGCATTCGACGTGGCTAGCGTATTCCTCGGAATCGTGGTAGGCATCCTGGTCGGAATTGTGGTCGCATTCATTCTTGCGCGCGTCAGCCGATTTGCGCTCCGCAAACTTCGATTGCTGAAAGCCTTGCAGCGCCGCATCCACGCGCCTTCGTACTGGGCACTTATGGCGTGGGGTGCGCTTGCCGGATGCGCTGTTGCGCTGGGCAGCACCGATGTCAGCAATCAGCCCACGTGGGTGAAATATCTCGACCACGGGTTGTTGATCCTCGCACTCCTGGCAACGACATGGGTCATCGCCGCCGCCGTGTGGGTGATCGAAGACGCCGCGCACGTGCGCAACCGCTCCGATCACGGACGCTCGCGCAGATTCAAGACTCAGGCTCAGGTTCTGCGCCGCGTCCTGCAGGTCGTGGTCTGGATCCTCGGCTTTGCCGCAGTCCTGTTTACATTCCCCGGGGCTCAGCAGGCGTTGACGACGGTGCTTGCTTCGGCCGGCATCGTCTCCGTGATCGCCGGTCTTGCCGCCCAGTCCACGCTCGGCAACGTGTTCGCCGGCCTGCAGCTGGCTTTCACGGACGCCATCCGTGTTGACGACATTGTTGTCGTCGTGGGGGACAAGGAAACGATGGGAGTGGTCGAGGAGATCACGTTGACGTACGTTGTCCTGCATATCTGGGATGATCGCCGCCTGATCGTGCCGTCCTCGAAGTTCACGTCGTCTGCTTTTGAAAACTGGACCCGCAAGGCCACCAAACTCCTCGGCACCGTGGAGATCTACACCGACTGGGCGGTGCCGGTGGCGGTGGTGCGTCAAAAAGTCGAGCAGCTCCTGAACAGCACGGATCTGTGGGATCGCCGCTCCTGGGCCGTGCAGGTGACTGATTCGACTGATCAGACAGTCACCGTCAGGGTCTCCCTGTCAGCGTCGAATTCGGGTAACTTGTGGGATCTGCGCTGTTTCATGCGCGAGCAGCTCATCGCGTGGATCTCGAAGGAATACCCGTGGGCGCGTCCCGCCCGCATCATTCAGCCGCGCGAGATCAAAGAGGTGACAAAGGATGAGTCCCAGGAACTGATCGCGCGCCTGGCCACTGAACTATCCGGTATTGCAGGTTCAGATACATCCGGTGGGTCCCCCTCGGACAACAAGACTGACGAGGGTGACCACGGCGATGCTGCGACGCATGATGGTGACAAGCGAGACCCGTTCGACCCTGTGCACGCTGCTCGTATGCTGGCGGCGCGCCAACGCGCGAAGAGGGCGCGTCGACGGGCCATGTCGCAGCGCAACCGCGACCGCCTCGAAAGAGCAGAGAACGCCGGATCTGGAGCGGAGGACGGTCCTGCCGCAGCGGCGAAACGGACTGGCCGCGGGGGAGCAGACGCCGCTGGGGATGCTGCTCATGCGAACGGTACGGGCACGACCCATGTGTTCACGCCAGAAGAGGTTGACACGATCATTGCGCAGGCGCAGGGGCATCTGCGTGTCAAGTCCGATGCTGGCAGCGGGGCTCCTGGTCAGGCTAACCAGGCGTCGGAAGCAGCGTCTGCAGGGGGAGCGGCTCAGATAGCTCGTTCTGTGTCAGGCGTAGCGGAAACTGCCGTGATGCCGGCCATTGGAGCAGATGGCAAGCCCAAGAAGCAGGCCGATGACGATGGCGCGGGAGCGGGCAGTAGTGCGCCCACCAGCGGTGCACAGGCTGGCGATGCGAGCTCTGCACGTGCGGACAATACGAGTGTGGATCTGGCCAGTGCGAACCAGGTCGGCAGCGACCCCGACGGTGCAGTGGCAGACGCGACTGGTCGAGCAGACTCGGACGATGAGACAACCACGACGGGGGAGCGGGTCTTTTCCGGCTCGCCCGACGCGGAAGAGCGCAGTGCCGCATTTTCGGGCCCTGACCCGGAAGTACTGGAAGAAAGAAAACGTGAGTCGCAGATCCGCCAGGAAAAGGGCTCAGGACTACTGGGAGGATCGAGCCGTGAGTGAAACGCAGAATGATCAAGGAGCCCGCGACCTGCGGGAGAGCGGTGACAACGACGGCGGGGCGGTTAATGGCAACGCCGACGAAGCGGTTGCTGACAGTAACGGCAAAGCGGTTACCGACACTATCGGCAAGGTAGTGCGCAGCGAGGAAGAATGGCGCCGCATACTCGACCCCATGGAATACCACGTCCTGCGCGAGGGCGGCACTGAGATGGCGCACACCGGTGCACTGCTCCACGAGGATCGCGAGGGTATCTACCGCTGTAAAGCGTGCGGCGCGGAACTGTTCCGCTCAACCACCAAGTTCGATTCTCTGTGCGGCTGGCCGAGCTTCTATCAGCCAGAAGATGCAGCTGTGACCACCAGTGAGGACCGTTCACACGGCATGGTGCGCACGGAGGTGCGGTGCGCTCGCTGCGATTCTCACCTGGGTCATGTCTTTGACGATGCTCCCCGTCAGCCAACAGGGCTGCGTTACTGCATGAATTCTGTCAGCCTCGACTTTGAAGAGCACTGATGCCGGGACCGGAACCGTTATCGGCACACCGACCTGCTTCCGTACACCGACCTGCATCCCGAGGTAAAGGCTCCGCTCTGCGAGCTGCGTCAATCGCGATCCCTGCGCCTTTCTTTCTGGTCGGATCGGGGCTCACGCAGTACCTCGGTGCAGCGCTGGCAGTGACCCTGTTCGCCGTTATGACACCCGCTGAAGTAGCATGGGTCCGCATCGCAACGGGTGCGGTTGTGCTGCTGGCGTGGCGCCGCCCTCGTATATGGCGCTTCAATCCGCGTGACCTGGCTGCGTCGGCCCTGTTCGGCATCGTGCTGGGCGGCATGAATATCTGCTTTTACGAGGCGATCCACATTCTGCCGCTGGGCGTGGCGGTCTCCCTGGAGTTCCTCGGCCCGGTAACGGTTGCGGTGGTGACCTCCGGGGGCTGGTCCGGACGTATCGCAGGAGCGCTGGCTTTTGCCGGAGTGGCCTGCATCGGTGGCCTCGGACTGGATCTGAGCGACACCAGGCAGCTCGTTGGTGCGGCCTGGGTGCTCGGGGCTGCAGCCCTATGGGCGGGGTACATCGTGATGGGGCAGTCGATCGCGTCGCGCCGCTCAGGCATCACGAATCTGGCGCTGGGCTGTGGCACTGCCGCACTTGTGTTCGCCCCGTTCTTTTCGGTCGGAGCGGTTAGCGCGTTGAATTCACCGAAACTGGTCGTCATGGCGGTCGGTGTCGGAGTCTTGTCAACGGTGATCCCGTACTCGTTGGAGGCGCTCGCCATGGGCCGCCTCAGTGCCGCCATGTTTGCCCTGTTCAACTCCCTGTTGCCGGCAACGTCGGCGCTGATCGGTGCGGTGACATTGCGGCAACTGCCCAGTGCCTGGTCTCTGGTGGGTCTTGTGTTGATTTCAGTTGCTGTCGGACTCGCCTCCTACCCGCCTCAGCCGCATCATCGACGAGGGTGACGCTAGCGCCGCTATTACCTGCCTGAGCTGTTCCAGGTCGACTGCCTTGCTGTGACCTTGCAGCGCGAGCAGCTTGCGTCAACGCCGACTTGACGGGGCAGATGCGGGCGAGATGTCCGCTAGACCAGAACTGGCCGTATTTGGTCTCGCATTGACGCAAAACGTATGAGATCATGAAGATGTCTCTGCTGATCAACAGAATGAGAGAACGATCATGTTGGACATCTTGTGGATGATTATTGCCGGCGCCGTTATCGGCGCAATCGCTCGCGTCTTCATGAAGGGCGACGAGGGTATGGGCATCATCTGGACTATTATCCTGGGTGCTGCCGGTTACGGTATCGCGGGATGGATCGCTGGTGCGCTTGGAGTGGGCACAGTGCTTCGCTGGATCATCGGCGCAGTCGTGGCATTCCTGCTTATCGGCGTATTCCTCGGAATTCAGGGTAAGTCGAACTCCCTGACGAAGTAACGTCAGCGGATCCGCAGACTGTGGAAAGGCTCGGTCAGAAATGGCCGGGCCTTTCTGTATGTCTGCTCGCCGCTTGAGGTCGCTTGACGGTTAAGCCTGCTTGCCGTCTGTTCGATGCTTAAGCCCGCGTGGCGTCTGCATGTCGCTTCAGCTCGCCTGACGTTTAAGCTCGTTTGGCGAGCTTCTGTATGAGTGTTTGCACCGCCGTACCTTCCGAAGCTTTGCGCCTGCGTGTGGCCTTGGCGTCTGCGTCCGTGCGGCCGCATCTCGGATTGATGCCTGGCTCTGTCTCGGATTGATTCCGTCTCCGTCTTGGAGCACTGTGCGCAGGTTGTACGCTTTTCTCCGCTTTAAACGGCTCGGTGTACATCCCCTCAAATAGACGCGCATTTGTGCACATCCCCCTAGATCTTAGGCGTGACCGCGCACATTCCCCTAGATCTTCCCTGCTTTGGTGCACATTCCCCTAGCTAAAGTCGGCACCCCAAAAGGACAAAACCTATTTCCGCAGGTCAGCCGTCAGTAGCTTCCGGCGGCCTCGAGCCTCACGCGTTAAATCTAGGGGATTGTGCATTTTTACAAGACTTTTTAGGGGTATGTGCACGCGGAGGGTTTAAATCTACGGGTATGTGCACGAGGCGGGGCTAGAACTAGGGGTATGTGCACGCGGCGGGGTTAGAACTAGGGGTATGTGCACGAGGCGAGGTTAGAACTAGGGGTATATGCACACGGAGGGCTTAAATCTAGGGGATTGTGCGCGTTCTGGTGTGTTGTGGCCGGACAGCAGTCGCATTCCACCGAGTGATCTGCGGTTAGGGCATACGCGGCAAGGTCGGCCATATAGTGAAAGACCGGGATACCGCTAACTGATTGTCAACGATGCCCCGACACATCACAATGGTAGGCCCAGGGGGAATCGAACCCCCAACCCACGGATTAAAAGTCCGTTGCTCTGCCAATTGAGCTATAGGCCCATGAGAGCATGGTAATGCATCAGTCCCACGTTGCACTAATCAACGTGACGTGGGAAAAACCACGATCCTCCTCGGATCAGGATTGACGAGGGTGCCCACTCCGTTCAACTACTTGATCAACGCCGTTCACCTTCAGGCGGTAGGCTCGTCATATCACCGAGAAGGAGTCACAGATGAACAGCCAACAGCGTCGCCCTCGTCGGCCAGCAATGCTGGACCCGGCCGACGCCGAACAAATCGTCGGCGACTCCGACCCTGCGGAAATGTCTGCGATTGCGCACTCGTCAGCATGGGCTTTGATGGGAGTCAGTGACGACGACTTCGGGCCTGACGAAATCGAACGCCTGCGCACCGCCGTGCGCACGGAAGGCGTGGACGTGCTGGCCGACATGTGGTCACGCAGCCCGGAATTCACATTGCCCGGAGCCTTGTGGCGACTCTACCTGTGGTCGCGCTGGTACCACCGCGACACTGCGTTGGTTTGCGACCGTTTTGTGCGCGGAAGCCATGCGGACATCATTCCCGGCCTTGAACATCCCGTTGACATTCCCGATCTGGAGCACGTGGTACACGAGGTTGACCAATTGCTCGAAGGGCGCCGCCACGACGACGACCTGGCTGACATCATTACTGCAACGTCACGGGCGATGCGGATCGTTGCAGCTGGAGACGCCGAGGGTGGCAAATGGATCGTCGACCCGCGGGACCCGTTGGCATACCCCGTCACCACGCGCGCCCGCGCGCTGATTCAGACCGCAGATGAACTTGACCGATCAGCTGAAGAAGCGCACATCGGTGCGCTCAACTAGTCGCCAGTGTGAGGAAGAATGATGACGAACCCGGAACATGCAGGCAATTCGGACCAACCATTCTCGGCGCCAGATGAACACTGGCCAGCAGACGACACCAACGGCGAGGGTGACGCTCACAGCGCTCACGTCACCAGTGGCAGCGCGGTTGAAGCTGCCCTAGCGAGCGAATTGGTGATCCCTGCCGACAATGAACAGCTCGTCGGTGTCGAACACGAAGACTCCGAATACGACGAGGAAGACGAAGCTACCGGCGGCATCCAGGATGGTGAGCACATCACGGTGGGCGCCGACGCGAACTCCTATGAGGAGCGCGCTGAAGATGCCCAGGCCAGCGCCGCACCAGCCTCGACCGTTGAAGATTTCGGCGAGTTGCCGGACAAACGCTTCGCAGACCGTGAACTGTCATGGATGGCGTTCAACGAACGCGTCCTGGAGCAAAGTGAAGATGAGGATTTGCCGCTGCTGGAACGCGGATGGTTCTCCGCGATTTTCTCCTCCAACCTTGATGAGTTTTACATGGTGCGTGTGGCCGGACTGAAGCGCCGCATCAACGCCGGCATCGCCAAACCGTCTGCCGCTGGCCTGTCGCCGCGTCAGGTCCTGGACGGTATCCAGATGCGCACGCGCGAACTCAGCGAGCGTCAGGCACGCGAGTTCCAGAACGACATCCTGCCCAGGCTGGACGAGCAAGGGATTCATCTGCGCGGGTGGGATCAGCTCACAGATGACCAGCGCTCCAGGATGACGACTTACTTCCGCAGGCAGATTTTCCCCGTCATCACGCCACTTGCCGTGGACCCGTCGCACCCCTTCCCATACATTTCGGGGCTGTCACTGAACCTTGCGGTCGTGGTGCGCAACCCGATTACCTCGAAGCTGCACTTCGCGCGCATCAAGGTGCCGCCGTCGATGCCGCGACTGATCAACATCGACTCCGCAATGGGCGAGGGGAACGCGGAAAGTTATGTCGACACTGATGAGGGCGCCACGTTCATCACCCTCGAATCAGTCATTGCCGCGCACCTGGACCACCTGTTCCCAGGTGTTGAGATTGTCGAGGCACACTCGTTCAGGCTGACCCGTAACGAGGACCTCGAAGTAGAAGAGGATGATGCGGAAAACCTGCTGACCGCGATGGAAGAAGAACTGCTGCGCCGAAAGTTTGGGCCGGTGGTTCGCCTCGAAGTTGAGGATACGATCTCACGCTTCGTACTGGACTTTCTGATCAGCAAGCTGGAAATCACGCCCGCTGACGTGATTATGGTGCCGGCACCGCTTGACCTGACGCTGTGCAATGAGCTGCAGGCACTCGATATTCCGCGCCTGAAGTATGAACCGTATGTGCCGGTGACTCCTGCCGGACTGGCAGAGGTTGAATCGGCGCGCCCGACGGATATTTTCGGCGCGATCCGGTCGCACGACGTGCTGCTGCACCACCCGTATGATTCTTTCGCCACCTCCATCCAGAACTTCATCACTCAGGCTGCGCGTGATCCCAATGTGCTGGCCATGAAGCAGACGCTGTACCGCACCTCGGGCGATTCTCCGATTGTGTCTGCGCTGATCGAAGCGGCCGAGAACGGCAAGCAGGTGGTCGCGATCGTGGAGATCAAGGCCCGTTTCGACGAGGAAGCCAACATCGAGTGGGCGCGCAAGCTTGAACGCGCCGGAGTGCACGTCGTCTACGGCATGGTGGGTCTGAAGACGCACTGCAAACTGTCACTGGTGGTGCGCCAGGAGGGCGATCAGCTGCGACGCTATTGCCACGTGGGAACCGGTAACTACCACCCGAAGACGGCGCGCGGCTACGAGGATCTGGGGTTGCTGACCTATAACCGCGATGTGGGTCAGGATCTGACGCGACTGTTCAACCAGCTGTCCGGCTACGCGCCACGCTCCACGTTCCACCGCCTGCTGGTCGCACCGCTGGAAATCCGACCCGGTTTGATCGAGCGGATTTACCAGCAGATTGAGCGCGCGCGGAACGGTCAGCCTGCCTGGATCGGTTTCAAGGTGAATTCGGTTGTTGACGAGGCAGTGATCGATGCTCTGTACCGCGCCAGCCAGGCCGGTGTTCAGGTGGATGTGCTGGTTCGAGGTATCTGCGCAATTCAGGCCGGAGTGCCCGGCTTATCGGAGAATATTCGGGTTCGCTCCATCCTGGGTCGCTTCCTGGAGCATTCGCGTATCTACGCGTTTGGCCCGGAAGGCGAAGAGGAAGTATGGATCGGGTCGGCTGACCTGATGCACCGCAATCTGGATCGCCGCGTGGAGGCTCTGGTGCGTATCGTGGATCCGTCGCAGGTTAGTTATCTTGCTGACCTGGTGCGTCGAGGCGTGGCGCCGACAACCTCTTCATGGCATCTGCAAGATGACGGTACGTGGAAGCGGCACAACCGCGATGACGAGGGCAAACGTCTGGAGGATCTGCAGGAAACACTGATGGCGGAGGCATCTGCCCGCGTCGTCGGCCGCAGCTAAGGGACACGCGGACGGGGTTTGCGCCACAGCTGGAAGCCTCGGCGGCCCGCCCACCGCGTGGAGTCGATCGTATTTTTGCCCATCGTCGGCATCATGGCACTGGGTCAGATACGCTTATGACGTGTCCCGTTCCCATCCGTCACCGATACCGAGCCGGCTAGTCAGAGCCGCCGGTGCATTGGTGTGGAGATTTACGCAGTCTGACCGCGACGCCACCCTCGGTGACGTCATTGATCCCGATGACATAGAGGTCCTGCTGGTCCATCGGCCGCGCTACAACGATTGGTCGTGGCCCAAAGGTAAGACTGAACTCAACGAGCCGCTGCCGGTGGCCGCCGTGCGGGAAGTGGAAGAAGAAACCGGCCTGCCGGTCACGCTGGGAGCGCCACTGACCATTCAGCGCTACCGACTTGGCGCGGGCCACATCAAGGAGGTCCACTACTGGGTCGGACAGGCCTGCCAGCCCGATTCTCCGGCACTGCTCAGCCGCCCGCCTGTCCATCAGGCCTCCCGCCGCGAGATCGACAATACGCGCTGGGTGAGCCCGTCACTTGCACGCCGCACGTTGACCCGCCGAGGCGATCGTCGTCTGCTGGATGAGCTCGTAGCTCTGGCTGAAAGCGGTGGACTTGTCAGCTCCACGCTGGCCATTGTGCGCCACTCAAAGGCCGTGAAGCGCGGGCGTTGGGAAGGGTCGGATGCGGATCGCCCCCTGGCGCGTATCGGCGTTCGCCAGAGCATCGACTTGATCGATCTCATGTCAGCATTTGGCATCACGAAGGTCCTGTCCTCGTCGTGGCGACGCTGTGCGTCCACCGTCGGACCGTACGCGTCACTGACCGGCATCGGCATGGAGCTGTTCGACGAGCTGGATGAAAGCGCGATGACAGACAACCCGGCCGCAGGCTCCGCCCTCGTCAATGAAGCAATTGAAAACCCCGGGTCCGCGCCGACGATTATCTGCGCGCACAGGCCCACGCTGCCTGCCCTGTTTGAGCCGATACGCTCGTACTCGCCCTCATCGTTGCACGCCGCGTTCCCAGCGGAGTCGCCGTGGCTCAAGACTGCTCAGATGCTCCTGGCTCATATCGTCATGCACGAGGGCGGCCCGTGCGTTGTTGCCGTGGAAACGTATCGCCCTCTCACCAAGCTGGCGACGCTCTGATGGGCGCAAATCGCGTCCGGAATTGTCACGTTTGAATGAATTTCAGGCCCTAAAAACCGGGCAAAGGTTACAACTTTATAACTGTGTGGGCACCCTCACGTGCAAGTTCACCATTTGTTCATCTTTAACCGGCTTTGCTGTCACTTCCCCCTCTTAGCGTGAGCAATATCCGGGACATTCCGGGTCTATCGTCAACGCGCCGCCACAGTGGCGGCAGAACGGAAGATGATCAATGACAGTGCATGCTCGTACAAAGCTTCTCGCCACTCTGGCAGGTGCCACCACCATGACGCTCGCTCTGGCTGCTTGCGGCGGCGGAGACAAAGCGGAAAGCACAGGCGCGGACAACGGAGCATCCGGCGACTCTCAGTCAGCTCAGGATGAAGTTGCACCTGCGACTGACCTCTCAGGTTCGGTTGCCGGTTCGGGTGCGTCCTCCCAGGAAGCCGCGATGGAAGCTTGGAAGGCAGGCTTCAACGAACTTAACCCTGATGTGACTGTTTCCTACGAGGCAGTTGGCTCAGGTACCGGTATCACACAGTTCACCAGCAAGCAGGTTGCATGGGCCGGATCGGACGCCCCGCTTGAAGGCGACGAGATCGCAGCAGCCGAAGCACGCTGTGGTGGACCTGCATGGGACCTTCCGGTGTACATCTCCCCGGTTGCCGTCATCTTCAACCTTGAGGGTGTCGACTCCCTGAACATGGATGCCGCAACCATCGCCAAGATCTTCGCCGGCGAAATCACCAACTGGAACGATCCGGCAATTGCCAAGGCAAACCCGGATGCGAAGCTCCCAGATCTCGCCATCACCCCTGTTCACCGTTCCGACAAGTCAGGTACGACCGAGAACTTCACCGACTACCTGCACTCAGCTGCTCCCGAGGCATGGCCGACGGATCCAGGCAAGGAATGGCCAGTCTCCGGTGGCGAATCCGGTGACAAGACCTCTGGACTTGTCCAGGCCGTCCAGGCCGGTAACGGCACCATCGGCTACGCCGATGCTTCTCAGGCCGGCAACCTCGGAACTGTCGCACTGGCAGCAGCCGACGGAACCTACGTCTCCTTCTCCGCTGAGACAGCAGCCAAGGCCGCTGAAACGGCTGAGCGCGTTGCGGATCGCGATGCCAACGA
Organism: Pauljensenia sp. C0170B4; assembly: GCF_056590235.1. NCBI lineage: Bacteria > Bacillati > Actinomycetota > Actinomycetes > Actinomycetales > Actinomycetaceae > Pauljensenia > Pauljensenia sp. C0170B4. The sequence continues at coordinate 329,690 of NZ_JBWPVS010000001.1, forward strand.
CATCGCACTGTCCGTGAACCGCGTGCCCGAGACGAACGACTCCTACCCGCTGATTCTGATCTCCTACTCAATCGTGTGCTCCACCTACGAGGATGCGAACGAGGCCGAACTGGTCAAGGCATTCATCGGATACCAGGCTTCCGAGGAAGGCCAGCAGATGGCAGCCGACAACGCTGGTGCGGCTCCCATTTCCGAAGCAATGCGCAGTGAAATCAACGGCGTTCTGGACCAGATCAAGTAAGGTACAGGTTCGCGTTGGTTACGACACCTACAACAACGAAGAATAAGAGCTGGGAGAGAACGCCAGGGAGAATCGGTAACAAGGTTTTCGCTGGCCTCTCAACCGCCGCTGCTTCGTTAATCTTGTGCACGCTCGCAGCAGTAGCGATCTTCCTACTGCTGCGGGCGTGGCCCGCGATTTCCGACCCTTCCCTGCGTTTCAAGATGATGGGGTCGGCTGAGGAAGTCACGATTTGGAAGTTCACGGCGCCGCAGATATTCGGCACGATCCTGGCAGCAGTGCTGGCACTGCTCCTGTCCGTTCCTGTTGCAGTCGGTGTCGCCCTCTTTATTTCCCATTACGCACCTCCGCGTATCAGCCAGGTTCTTGGATACCTCGTTGACCTGCTTGCGGCAGTTCCGTCCGTTATTTACGGCCTCTGGGGTGCGATCTGGTTGATCCCGATCCTCATGCCGCTCTATGACTTCCTGGGTAAGTACTTCGACTGGTTCCCACTCTTCGCCGGCACAGTGTCCCCAACGGGCCGTGTACTCGCCTCCGCGGTGGTGATCCTTGCTGTCATGATTTTGCCCATCATTACTTCCGTGTCGCGAGAGGTCTTCCTGCAGACCCCGCGCCTGCACGAAGAGGCTGCTTTGGCCCTTGGTGCCACGAAGTGGGAAATGATCAAGATGGCCGTTCTGCCGTTCGGACGCTCCGGTATCGTGTCAGCGTCCATGCTGGGCCTTGGCCGAGCTCTTGGTGAAACAATGGCTGTCGTCATGGTGCTGTCAGTCGGCAGCAATATTTCATGGCACATCCTCGAGGCAGGTCAGCACTCCACGATTGCGGCCAACATTGCCTTGCAGTTCCCCGAATCAACGGGCATCAACTCGTCGGCTCTGATCGCAACGGGTCTTGCTCTGTTCGCGATCACCCTCATCGTCAACTCGATTGCGCGCTGGATCGTCTCGCGTCGAGCCGCATTCTCAGGAGCGAACTGATGAGCACAGCAACACTTGGTACGAACACTTCGCCGAAGGACGTTTCCGATTCAGACAACAATCGCGGCCATCAGAGCCCGATCCATGAGTCGCTGCCAATCGGAAGAAAACTCACCAATGGCTTCGTGACAGTACTGGTGACTGTCGCATTCGCTCTTGCCATGATTCCGCTGGTCACGGTGTTGGTCACGGTGATCAGTAATGGCTACCTGCGCACCACGTGGGACTTCCTCGTCAGCGATATGGTCGGCATGTTCGGCGGTAAAGTGGGCGGCGGTATCGCCCACGCACTGGTCGGAACCACACTCGTGACACTGTGGGCGACACTGATTTCTGCGCCGATCGGTATCTTCACGGCAATCTACCTGGTCGAATACGGTAACAACGGGCTCCTGTCGAAGGCCACGACATTTTTCGTCGACGTCATGACCGGCATCCCCTCGATTGTTGCTGGTCTGTTCGCCGCCTCGATCTTCATGTTGTACGACCCCTCCTATCGAGCAGGCATCATCGGCGCGATCGCCTTGTCGGTGTTGATGATCCCGACAGTGGTGCGTTCCAGTGAGGAAATGCTGCGCCTGGTTCCTAACGAACTGCGTGAAGCTGCCTACGCTCTGGGCGTGCCAAAGTGGCGTGTCGTGGTGAAAGTCGTACTGCGTACCGCTGCAGCAGGCCTGACTACCTCCGTCATGCTGGCTATCGCCCGCGTCATCGGTGAAACAGCCCCGCTGCTGATCACCGCAGGCTTCATTGGACGCATGAACGCCAATGTGATGGATGGCCGCATGGCGACACTGCCGGTATACATTTACCGACAGTACTCGCAGGGCCTGGCCACCTGCCGTGAAGGTGTGGCTAACTGCGTACCCACCATCAACTATGAACGGGCGTGGGCGGCCGCCCTCGTCCTCATCCTGTTGGTGATGGTTCTGAACCTGATTGCCCGAGTGATCGCCAAGATTTTTGCTCCCAAGGGAGGACGCTAAACGATGAGCACAATGGATAATCCCGCGGGGCAGGGCACACAGACAGCCGTGGCAACGCAGACGGAACGCGCTTACGATGAGCCACGTGACGCGTCGCCTTCAAATCTGACAGTGAAAAAAGACGGAGTTAAAACGATGACGACGTGTTTCAATATCACCGATGAACAGATCTACTACGGCGATTTTCTTGCCGTGAAAGATGTGACGGTGGAAATTCCACGCCACGCGATCACCGCGTTGATTGGCCCGTCAGGATGTGGCAAGTCGACATTCCTGCGTTCCCTGAACCGCATGCACGAGGTGATCCCCGGTGCGCATGTGGAAGGCAAAGTTGAGCTGGAAGGCGTCGACATCTACGACAAGAAGATCGACCCCGTCCAGGTGCGTCGCCATGTCGGCATGGTGTTCCAGCGCGCCAACCCGTTCCCCACGATGTCGATTCGTGAGAACGTGCTCGCTGGCATGAAGCTCAACGCGCGACGTATGAACAAGGCGATGCAGGACGAGATCGTTGAAAAGTCACTTCGCGGTGCGAACCTGTGGAACGAAGTTAAAGACAGGCTGGACATCCCGGGATCTTCACTGTCTGGTGGCCAGCAGCAGCGTCTGTGTATTGCACGCGCCATCGCGGTGCGCCCCGAGGTCCTTCTGATGGACGAGCCGTGTTCGGCTCTCGACCCGATCTCCACGCTCGCCATTGAGGACCTGATGAACGAGCTGAAGTCGGAGTACACGATCGTTATCGTCACGCACAACATGCAGCAGGCATCGCGTGTGTCGGACAAGACCGGTTTCTTCAACCTGAAGGAAACGGGCGGCTCCGGCGAGCTCGTCGAATTCGACGACACCGAGACGATCTTCTCGAATCCGTCCAAGCAGGCGACCGAGGACTACATCTCCGGACGCTTCGGATAAGATCGCGGGCTTCCTGGCCCGGCAATGCTTCCGGCGGGCAGCTTCTCACCACTTATGAGGCCTCGCGGCCTACTGTCAGACATAGGGTGAGGGGTTGCCCGCCGGGTTTTGTATGCCGTGGGGCGCCCACGTCAATCACTGGCGAGGGCGCCCCACGATTATCGCGTTTTCAACCTTTACGCGGAGCATTACATCTTGGAATCCCTAACTGACTGATTCAATGTCTGGCCAGTCTCGTGGAAAATGAGGCAGGAAACCACGCGGTCGCCTTCTTTCCATGAATCTTCAGATGGGCTCAACGGCGCCACGTCCAACTGCGAGGCTTCCAAAGGGACACCGACATATTCTTCGAAGTGCTTCGCGCACTCAACGGTGGCCTCATCCGACAGCGACTCAGAGTACTCCGGGGCGTCAATCTCATAGTCGTACATGACTTCGCCGACATGGGGTTCCGAGCATTCAACTACGGGCAGGGATTCCACGATCTCATCTTCAGGCGGGGCCTCGATACACTGGCCAACCTTCAGGTCAAAAGCTGACGTGTCGTTACCCGATCCGAGGAACGAACACCCGGCCAGCATGGATGCCGCCACTGCGAACCCGCATGCACTCAATGCTGCACACACGGTTCGTGATGTCGGGCGATGCGAAGAAGAAAGGTCTTGAAAGTTCAGCATATCGTTCTCACTTAGCGTCGCGCAGTCGCCCTCGTAAATGAGTGGATGAGAGGAAAACGCCACCTGCAACGGAGGCGACAGCTGAGTTGTCAGGACACTTTCATGGTATCGAACGGGGTATGAAAAAGATAGAGAATTTTCGACGAAAACCGGCGCGAAATCGTCGAAAAGTCCGGTGCGGACGCTCAGAGGGAGCACGTGCGATTCGGCGGGGGCTGCGCAGCGAGCGTACGTGCTTCTAGACGATGCCAACCAGACCGTGGATGGCGAAGAACAGCACTGCCGCCACTGCCGCCGCAGCGGGCAGTGTCAGGAACCATGCGATCACGATGTTTCCAGCCACGCCCCAGCGCACCGCTGAGAATCGCCGGGTTGAACCCACGCCCAGAATTGCCGAGGTGATGGTGTGCGTCGTCGAAATCGGTGCGTGGAAGACGAACGCCGACAGGTAGAGCACGGCGGCAGAAATGGTCTCCGCGACGAAACCGCGGGCAGGATCCAGGTCGATGATCTTGCGGCCCAGGGTGCGCATGATGCGCCAGCCGCCCGAGTACGTGCCAAGAGAGATCGCGCCTGCAGCGGCGAGCTTGACCCACAGAGGAATCTGCATGTCGCCGGTGGCAGGGTCAAACACCTGGTGGGTTTCACCGTAGCCGCCTGCAATGAGGGCCATGACGATGACACCCATCGTCTTTTGAGCATCCTGCAGACCGTGGCCCAATGCCATTGCTGCAGCTGACAGTGTCTGCGCCAGGCGGAAGTTACGCATCGTGCGGTGATACGGGAAGTTTGCGAACAACCACAGCACAACCTTCATGAGGATGAAACCCAGCAGGAAGCCAATGACGGGGGAGGCAAACATGGGGACGATGACGTGCTGCACGATGCCGGTCCATTTCACGGCAGTCGCGGACGCAAGCCCGGCACCGACCAGACCGCCGATCAACGCATGCGATGACGAGGACGGCAACCCAAACCACCACGTAATCAGGTTCCACGTGCAGGCCCCCACCAGGGCTGCCAGAACGATGACGAGGCCCTCGCGTTGCAGACCCGTATCCGTTGACAGAGAGTAGTGAGAGATGTCGATGATGCCTTCACCGATAGTCTTGGCTACTTCCGTGCCCATGAGCGCGCCGAAGATGTTCATGACGGCGGCCATGATCAAGGCGACGCGGGGGGTCAGCGCGCGGGTCGACACGGACGTCGCGATTGCGTTGGCAGCATCGTGAAATCCGTTGGTGAAGTCGAAAATCAGGGCGATGACGATCACCATTACGACAAGGATCAGATTGAGATCCACCGCTTCAGGACTCCTTCACGGCAATGGCTTCAATACCGTTGGCGAGGTCCTCAAATGCGTCGGTTCCTCGCTCAAGAACCTGCACGACGTCTTTGAGTTTGATGATGGTGACTGGATCCAGAGAGGAGTCGAACAGTGCTGTCAGAGTGTGACGGTAGGCCTTGTCACCCTCGTTTTCGAGGCGGTTGATCTCCACCCAGTAGTCACGCAGGTCAAGTGGAGACTTCAGGCCGGGCAGAGCGGTCGCGGTCTGATCTGCGCAGCGCACCAGAACGTTGATCTGTGCTGCGAGGAGCGTGGCGACGTCCTCGGGAATGTCGTCGAGGCCGTACAGCACGATCAGGTCGCCAGCCTCGTCCATGTAGTCCATGCAGTCGTCGAGCCGACCGGCAAGGAAGCCGAGGTCTTCACGGTCGAACGGGGTCACGAACGACATATTGAGCTTTTTCGTTAACGCATGGTTAAGCTCATCTGCCTCGTGTTCAATTTCGTGAAGCTTGTCGCGGAGGGCGACTCGCTCCAGGGGCAGTGAGCCGAGCATGGATCCCAGAAGATCGACAGCTGATACTAAAAGTGCTGCTTGCTTAGTGAGTAGATCGAAAAACGACGGCCCATCGGACTTACGTAAAGGCATACGGACTCCCAGTATTCACATGTCTGTCAGACATAGTTAACATTAGGGCAAATCGCTGCAAGTTTCACACAAGCAGTTAATTTCGCGAAATCCTCGCGCATACGTGCAGGTGTGCTGGCGAGTTAAATGAGGATTTTCGCACGCGTTTATTCTAAGGCTGGCGCGGAATCGTGCGCCAAACCGGCGGTGAATGTGGAGTCGGACACACCAGCGGTGGGACTATTCGCCCTAGCGAAAACCCCCATGGTGCGAGATGATGGGATCGTAGATCGAGGGCGTGACCGCGCCCTGGAGTACCGAGTGCCTCAGGAGGCAAAAGTATGTCCGTGACCGAACAAGATGTCCGCTCCGCAGCGCCATCAAATGCTCCCGAAGACGTCGTGAGTTGGGTGGCCGAGATTGCTGCTCTGACCACACCTGATGCCATCGAGTTCTCTGATGGCTCCCAGGAAGAATGGGATCGTCTGACTGAGCAGATGGTTGACTCAGGCATGTTCACGCGTCTGAACGAAGAGAAGCGCCCCAACTCCTTCCTGGCTCGTTCTCTGCCGTCTGACGTCGCCCGTGTCGAATCCCGCACATTCATCTGCTGCGAGAAGGAAGAAGACGCCGGCCCGACGAATCACTGGGCAGATCCCAAGGAGATGAAGGCAACTCTGAAGGAGAAGTTCACCGGCGCGATGAAGGGACGCACCATGTACGTGGTGCCGTTCTCCATGGGGCCGCTGGGTGGCCCGATTTCTCAGCTCGGCATTGAGATCACCGACTCGCCGTACGTTGTGTGCAACATGCGCATCATGACCCGCATGGGTGCCAAGGCTATGGACCTCATCAACGAGGGCAAGCCGTGGGTTCCTGCAGTTCACTCCGTCGGCAAGCCGCTTGCCGAGGGCGAGACTGATACCGAGTGGCCGTGCAACGACGAAAAGTACATCACGCACTTCCCTGAGACCAACGAGATCTGGTCTTACGGCTCCGGTTACGGCGGCAACGCTCTGCTGGGCAAGAAGTGCTTCGCGCTGCGTATTGCATCGACGATGGCTCGCCGCGACGGCTGGATGGCGGAGCACATGCTCATCCTGCGCCTGACCTCTGAGAAGACCGGCGAGCAGTACCACATCACCGCTGCCTTCCCGTCAGCATGTGGCAAGACCAACCTCGCTATGCTGCAGCCGACCATTGACGGCTACAAGGTTGAGACCGTCGGTGACGATATCGCATGGATGCGCCCGGGTCCCGATGGCACCCTGCGCGCCATCAACCCGGAAGCCGGCTTCTTCGGTGTTGCCCCCGGAACGTCCTACAAGACCAACCCGATGGCAATGGAAACCGCCAAGGCCAATTCCATCTTCACCAACGTTGCACTGACTGACGATGGCGACGTGTGGTGGGAAGGCATCGACGGCGACGTGCCTGAGCACCTGATCGACTGGCACGGCAAGGACTGGACGCCGGAGTCCGATGCACCGGCAGCACACCCGAACTCACGTTTCACGGTTCCAGCATCGCAGTGCCCGATCATCTGCCCCGACTGGGAAGCACCGGAAGGCGTGCCGGTCACCGCAATCCTGTTCGGCGGCCGCCGCGCTTCCAACGTTCCGTTGGTTGCTGAGCAGTACGAGCCTGCACACGGTGTGTTCATTGGTGCATCCGTTGCATCCGAGCAGACCGCTGCTGCTGAAGGTTCAGTCGGCTCCCTGCGCCACGACCCATTCGCCATGCTGCCCTTCTGCGGATACAACATGGCTGACTACTGGGGCCACTGGCTGGAGATGCAGAAGGAACTGGGCGACAGGTTCCCGAAGGTCTACCAGGTCAACTGGTTCCGTAAGGACGAGGACGGCAAGTTCATGTGGCCGGGATACGGCGACAACTCCCGCGTTCTCGACTGGATCGTTCGCCGCGCAGCCGGCGAGGTCGAAGCCATCGAAGGCGTCACCGGCCTGTACCCGAAGTTCGAGGACTTCAACCTTGAAGGACTCGACCTTGACAAAGAGGCTTGGGACAAGCTGTTCTTCATCGATCCTGAGGCGTGGGAAGCCGAAATGGATGATACCGAGAAGTACTTCGAACAGTTCGGTGATCATCTGCCGGCAGAAATTACCGAGCAGCTCAAGAAGTTCCGCGATCGCATTGCAGCTGCCAAGTGACGATGCGATCTGCAGAACCCGCAGATCGGTGGTGCGTAGTCTCCCAGTGAGGCTCGCAGCCTGAACGTTCAGGGGCTCGTCTGGGAAACCAGACGGGCCCCTTCGTCTTTATCTAGCCATCGTGATCTTCCTGAACGTAGACTAGCCTCAGAGGCGCATCAACCAAAGTGAGACAATGAGTGCGTCGATCGCACAGTTGAAGAAGAAAGATACTGTTCATGAGCCAGAGCCCGAACTATCTGACTGACGAGGAACTCTCCCACGCCAGAGACCTGCTGTCTCGGGTGGAACGCATTTTCGCTTCCCGTGTGGTGGGACAGGATGACCTGCGACGTGCACTGATCGCGTCACTGCTGGCACGCGGGCACATCCTGCTTGAATCCGTCCCTGGCCTGGCCAAGACAACAGCAGCCCAGACCCTGGCTTCAGCAGTATCCGGCTCCTTCAGGCGTATCCAATGCACACCTGACCTCATGCCCAATGACATTATCGGCGCGCAGGTCTATAACCAGGCGACAGGCGAAATGGTCACGCAGCTCGGACCTGTTCACGCCAACCTCGTGCTCCTGGACGAAATCAACCGTTCCTCAGCGAAAACCCAGTCAGCCATGCTCGAGGCCATGCAGGAAGCTCAGACAACGATCGGCGGCGTGAACTACCCATTGCCCAAACCCTTCATGGTCATGGCTACGCAAAACCCCATCGAAGAGGAAGGCACCTACGTTCTGCCCGAAGCTCAGATGGACCGCTTCCTGATGAAGCAGATCATCACCTACCCTCAGCCTCGTGAAGAACTCGAAGTCCTCGAACGCATCGATGCGGGCACGATGGATGCGCAGATCCAGGAAGAACCGATCAGCCTCGAGGATCTGACCACGCTGCAGAAGATGACGAACCGCGTCTTCATTCACCACACCCTGAAGGCCTACATCGTTGACATCATCAACACCACGCGCGGCCAGGGTCCTCGCTACGTCGAGCCAGTGAGTAAACTGCTGCGCGTAGGAGCCTCCCCGCGTGGCGGTATCGCCCTGATGCGCGTCTCTCAGGCCCTCGCCTTGATGTCAGGTCGCAACTACGTCACCCCTGAGGAAATCAAAGCGATGCGCCATGCAGTGCTGCGTCACCGCATGATCCGCACCTATGATGCGATCGCTGACGGTGTGGACGTGGATCGCCTGATCGATTCTGTCTTCAACGCCGTCCCGGTGCCGTAAACACCCAGAAGGATCTGCATCATGGCATCAGGCACGTCTCGCGGCACGCTCCAGGCAATCGGCACTCGCGTCGAATTGCCTGTCATGCGGCGTCTCCTGTCGGTGATGGAAGGTCGGCACTCGTCTGAACGAACCGGGCGGGGCATGGAGTTTCGTGACATGGCGGTCTACCAGCGCGGCGACGATGTCAAGGACATTGACTGGAAAGCGACCGCCCGAGCCGGGGAACCCATCGTCAAGCGTCGTGAAGCAACCGCCAACGTGCAGATGATGCTGGTGGTCGACGCCGGGCGATCCATGGGCGCCCTCGCACCTTCGGGGGAGTCAAAGAACGAAGTTGCCCTGGAAGCGTGCCGCATTGTCGCGTGGCTGGCTTCCATGCGCGGCGACCAGGTAGGTATGGTTGCGGGCGATTCACGTCGTTTGCGGCACGTGCCCGCTCGCTCCGGCAACCAGCATGCGGAGATGATTTTGCGCCAGCTCAAGGCGAACATCGACCTGACAGCGCCTCCCTCGGACATGCACAGGCTATTGACGAGGGCGTTCGCCGCAACCCGCCGCCGATCCCTGATCGTCATCGTGACAGATGAGACGCGCCCGCAGTTGTCCGATGAGCAGGCTCTGAAACGCCTCACGGTGCGTCACCGCGTGATCGTCATGCAGGTGGGGGACATGCTGGCGGCATCCTTGCCGAAAGGGACCGAAGTGATCGACGTCAACGCCGGTCAGCTGCCTGAATTCGTCATCGGTGACAAGAAACTGGCGGAGCAGGCCGCGATCGTGGCGCATCAACGCAAGCAGGCAGTGTCGGAGATGCTGGCGCGAGTGGGGGTCACTCAGGTGTCGATGGATTCGGTTGCGGCGGTGCCTGGTGCCCTTGTCACAGCGCTTGAAAGGAGCGGTCGTGCCCACTGATTCGCTGCAGGATACGCTGACCTACCCGCATTGGATGTGGATCACCGGCTGCGTCCTGATCCTCCTGGTCATCGCATGGCTGTCGATCTGCCTGTGGAGGTGGCGCAATGCGCGCGAAGCGGACCACCCCGAACTGATGACGATTTCACAGGCCGAAAAGAAACGTTACAACGAACTTCTCACGCAGATTGCCGCCCGGCAGGACGAGGGCGACCTGGACACACGCGGCGTGCACCTGGCCGTTGCCGGTTTGATGCGTGCGCTGGGAACTCAGCGAACGGGGCGTGACCTGGAAGTGGCCACCGTTGAAGAGATCCGCCAGCTGGTGCCCACGTGGACAGAGCTGGCTGACGTGCTGAACGCGTGCGAAGACCCCTCGTTCCAGGAAGAGAACCAGGCTGACACGCGTGCCGTGATTGCTCAGGCACGGCAGGTGGTGGACTCATGAAATTCCCACTGTTTATTGCCGTCGTCATCGGCATTGTCGTTTTAGGGGCGCTGACCAGCTGGATCTTCTTCCGTGACCGGTCGCGCGCTCACCGCCACGAAGCGTGGGTCGCCAACAGTGGGTTCGTGCGGACGTTGCCGAAGTACCGCCAGCTGCAAAACCTTTCACGCCTGGCGCTGCTGGGTGTGGTGATGCTGCTGCTGGGTTTGACGTTGAGCACTGCCGTGGTGGCGGCATCGCCGGTTGACCGGCGCGTGGATAACCACAGCGTGCAGTCTCGTGACATGATCATGTGCCTGGATGCGTCAGGGTCGATGCTGCCATACGACATGCAGATCATTGAAACCTTCGATTCGATTGTGTCGGGATTTGCCGGCGAGCGTGTCTCCCTGCAGCTGTGGTCGGGCCGTTCCTGGATTGTGTTTCCTCTGACCGATGACTACGACATGGTGCATGAAGTCTTTGCCGAGATTATTGACACGATCGATTCCGGCAACTTCAACATGCCGGACAGTTTCTGGGTCATGACACCGGAGGTGGAGCGTTTATTCCGCCACATCAATGACCCGAAGATCTGGGATATTGACCCCAACGACCCTGATCCGGACACCTCCGACATCGTCTCCTCACAGTCGGGTGACGGCCTGGCGTCCTGTGTGTACGGCTTCGACCACACAGACAAGGAGCGCTCACGCACGGTCCTGTTCGCCACCGACAACATGATTCAGGGCACGCCTTTGTATACCCTGCAGGAGGCCACTGACCTGGCGATCGAGTACGGCGTGACTGTCACGGGCCTGTACCCGGACCTGTCCCTGAGCTTCGGTGAAGCAGAAGAGATGCAGGAGCAGGTCGAACGCACCGGCGGGCAGATGTACACGCTGGGTGACCCGAGCCTGACAGATTCGGTGGTGCAGGAGATCGAGGATGAGCAGACCGCCGAACTGTCAACGGGTGAGGTTGTGGAAACGGACCGGCCTGAAGGTGCTCTGTCCTTCGGCGGCTGGTGCCTGCTCGGCCTGCTTGCATTGGCGGCATGGATGCGCATCTAGCACCACTACCGCTCGTCAGGGTCATTGACGAGGGGACCGCGGCGCCACTGTCACGTGTGGTTGCTGAGAGTGCGGGCGCAGATGGCGCTGGAAAGGCGGACGCTGCCGGTCGCTAGAAGTACAGGCGCACCTGCGCGGAATGCGGATCCCACTGCGGCCACGGTGCACTGTGGTGGCGAATGAAATACACCCAGTCCTCATGCATGGAGCGACTGTCCTCATCCAGTTCCCCGTCGTAAACCGGCGCGTCGAAACCGTTGCGCAGCGTGGTGAGCGCGGATTGCGGCGGCTCGATGTCAGTGGGGAAGCGCACCAGCGCGGTCTGAGCTTCTGGATTGTGGTGCACATCGAATGAGAACGGCAGATCGAAGCAGTGCTGGGAGAGTTGACGCGGCCACGGCCATTGAAAACAGTAGCGCCAGGTAGCAGCGCCACCCTCGTCCCTGGACTGCAGGCAGCGACGAAGCGGGGCGTGGACGAGCGGCTCGGTGCTGATCGCTTGGTTCAGGATCTGGCGAGGGGCGCGCAAGGCGCTCCAGCGTGCGACGAATCGGCGGGCATCGTCCGCGGTCCAGCCGCACGTCTGCAGCGCGGAGGCAATGGCTGCGGCCTGCTCGGTGGTGGCCGGGTTAGTGCCTGTGTCGTTTTCACCTGCGAACTCGTGCGCCGTCGAACCGATCAGCAGTGGCACCGAGGTGTGGCCGGGCGTACGCGCAATTACGGCCGGGTGATCAGGCAGGACCGGGTCTCCGATGACGGGGCCGAAGGGGGAACGCTGCGGGCATTCGATGGTGAGCGGATCGCAACCGTCAGCGTCAACCTGCATCTGTGCCGTCTCGCCCAGCGCGATGATGAGGTGCTGTTGAGCGGAGTAGATGGTTTCCTCGCTCAGGGAACACCAACCGTCGAGGGTGGCGGGGATACCCGCTGCGAGGGCTATGTGTACGGCCGTGACGTGAGAGTCGTCAACGGTCAGCGTGATGGGCAGGGGAGACTGACAGATCGCGGCGTGGAATAGTCCCTCGGCTTGCCCGGATGCCATGAGTGCGTGGATGCAGGCTGCTCCCGCGCTGTGACCGGCCACGGTGACGTTATCGGGGTCACCGCCGAAGCTCGCAATATTGTCTCGCACCCAGGTCAGCGCCATGATCAGATCGAGCAGCGCTCTGTTCGTGGGCGCATCGGAGCCGTCGACCCAGCCGAAACCGTCGAAGCCAAGGCGATACGACACGCTGACCGTCACAATGCCGTCGCGGTTGAAGGCGTTCCCGTCGTACCAGGGGGACGAGGGAGACCCTGCGACGTATCCACCGCCGTGGATCCACACCATGACGGGTGCGCGCGCATCGGTGCGGCCGGGATGAGGCGTAAAAACGTTGACCAGAAGCGTGTCATCGCCGGCGATTGACGGTTCAGAGATGGTGGTGACATCAAGGAGCGCATGCCTCTGCGCAGTGGCGCCGGGGCGCGTGGCGTCGATGGGCTGCTCCCAGGGTGAGCGGCGCCGTGGGGCGAGGAAACGCAGAGGACCGGTCGGTGGCTGCGCGAAGGGAAGGCCGAAGAACGCCCACGAGTCGGATCCAGGGTGGGATGTTGGCCGGCAGATACCCTGCACGGGGCCGCACGGTGCATCGACGATCATGGTGTCACGTGGACTCATTGCCAGTGTCACTCCTTCATGTGGGACGTTCCCATTGTGTCAGCGCGAAGCGTGAGGAGGCACTGGCGCCCGCAATATGGCCGCTTTGTTACTGTTTTGTAGTGTGACAGCATGTCGAAAACCGGTGAGCTGCGCATGGTGATTGAAAATGAGCCATCCTCGGGGAACAATCACACTATGGCCACACGCGAAGAACCACGAAAGCGCCGTCAGCCGGGACGTCCTCCCGCCGGCAGTGAAGACAAGCGCGCCCGAGTCCTGCACGAGGCGGTCGAGCTTTTCGCTCATCAGGGATATGCGGGAACATCTCTGGCGGAGATCGCGCGGGCAGCGGAGATCTCCAAAGCCGGGTTGCTGCATTACTTCCCGTCCAAGGATGCGCTTTTCGCGGCCGTTCTGACCCAGCGTGACCAGAAAACTCACGAGGAATTCCTCCTCGATTCGACCGACGACCCGTGGAAGCTCCTTGACCAGTGGGTGCACCTGATTGAACGGAATGTGCAGGATCCCACCGGGGTGGCGCTCTACTCGGTGATGAGTGGCGCTGCCGTGAGCGATGAGCATCCGGCTCATGAATGGTTTACCGGTCACCTCGCCACAACGATTGAAATGTTGACCCGCGCTTTTGATGAGGGGAAGAAAACGGGAACTGTAAGACCGGATGCGCCGTCTCGATCTCTCGCGCGCTGTCTGGTAGCTCTTTCTGACGGGCTGCAGGTGCAGTGGCTGGCGGCCCGAGCGTGCCACGACAAAGACAAGGCCACCGTGTTCGGCACGGATCTGGTCACCGAAACCCGCATGCTTGCGCAGGCGATCCGCAGCACGTGGGGCATGTAAGTCGAAACTGGTCGGGCGCTTCTTTGCGGGTCGCACCAATGTACTCGCGCAAGGGTGAGGCAGCTGTGATGACACGAGCGTAACGGATGGAAAACGACTTGAGCATCACGGGTCGTGACGGATGTTCCAATTTTCAGATTTCCGCTACTGTGGTACTTGCAGACCTGAGTTTCTGCGCGAGAAGTCCCCTATGGCGGAAGCGACCTTCACGGGGAGCATTCCTCGCAGGAGGTTTCCACTTGTGGGAACGGGTCGGCGCACCAGGCAACCGGGCTGAGGCAAAGGAGATAGACGCGTGATTTTCCGCCCCATTGTCTCCCTGTGGGTCCTCGCCATCTTCTTTATTGCATGCGTGGCACTGTGTGTCTGGGGCGCTCGCAGACGTGCGATGAGTTCGCGCGTGAATCTGGTTCGCCGCCTCCTGATCGTCTCACTCATGACATTCATGCTTGCCGGTCCGTCCATCAGGCAGGAGTCGCACAGCACCACCTCGGATGTCGAACTGTGGTTCGTTATCGACCGCACCGGATCGATGGCGGCCGAAGATTATGGTCCTGACCGCTTGCCGCGCCTCGACGGCGTCAAAGCGGATGTTGCCACGATCGTTGACCACATGCCAGCCGCCAGGTTCTCAATCTTCACGTGGGATCGTGACATTGAGCGGGTTTTGCCCGTCACCAGCGACATCGGCGCGATCGACTCGTACATGCAGATCATGGGCCAGGAACTGTCCTCCTCGTCCCAGGGCTCATCATTGGCGCGCCCTGTGAGTGACCTGCGCAGCTACCTCACCAAGGCTCAGGAATCGCGCGGCGGAAACTCGCGCTATGTCGTCGTCATGGGCGATGGGGAGAACACCGAGGATGCCTCGCAGGGAGTTGGGGACTGGCGTTCAGTGGCAGAGGCATGTGACGGTGCGCTGGTCATCGGGTATGGAACTGCCGAGGGGGGCCGGATGAAGACGCGCTCACTCGATCAATCCCAATCCGGCTACATCCCCGACCCGCAGGACCCTTCCAGGGACGGGATCTCATCTGCTGATGAAGGTGCCTTGCGTGAGGTCGCCAGTCAGCTCGGTGCTGACTATGTCCATTCGCCCGATAACGGGTCGATTATTGACCATGCTGCTCAGTTCAACTCTGAGGGCAAGCTAATATCGGAGTCACGTGACACAGTTGAGGTGTACCGCTACTACGTCTGGCCGTTCGCATTGGTGTTTGCCGTGTTGCTGGCATGGGAAGCCTCGGCAATCGTGGCCCGCATGCGCAAGATGAGGAGGGCTCATGTCATCTGATCAGCCACCGTACGACTTTGCTCGTCCGCAATCCTCTGCGGGCGGAGCCAGTGCGCAGGCTCCACATGACGATGCCAGCGCGCATCCTTCGCGTGCAGGTGCGTCGTCACACGGTGGGCGCTCTGCCGGTAAAGCTGCGTCGAAGACCCGTGCCCCAGGGTCGCTCGCATTATTGTGGTGGACGTTGCCGCTCATGCTGATCGTCTTGCTGGCAGCGGCATTCCTGATCGGATTGACACTGTGGTCGCACGCATCTGGGGTAGCATACCGCTCCGGAAATTACGACAAAGCGATGGGCGGCTACGACGGTCAGATGACGGTCACTCAGCGCGGACCGGAGCGGTGGCTTGCGTTCTACAACAAGGGCACGACTTTCCTGGCTGAAGGCGAGGTTGACGGCGGTGTTTCTCAGTTGTCGACTGCGTTCGAGCTGGTGCCCAAGGCCGTCAAGAACGAGGACGGCACGATCGAGCCTTACTCCTATGAATGCATGGTCAGGAACAACCTGGCCGTTGGAAAAGAAATCATGGCTGACGGGCTGGAAGCTCAGGGTGATCATCTGGGCGCGCGTGATACCTACGACGAGGCGCTCGAGCTGATTCAGATTTGCCGGGCGCCCGATGACACCAGTCGGCCGCAAAGCGGTGACCAGTCTCAAAGCGGCGACGAGCCGCAAAGCGATCAGTCACAAAGTGGCGATAATTCCCAAAGCGGTGATCAATCCCAGAGCAGTGATCAGTCGCAAAGCAGCGACCAGTCGCAAAGCGGTGGCGGATCGGATTCGGACTCCGGCTCAGATTCAGATTCCGACTCGGATTCCGACTCTGACTCAGGTTCTGGTTCGCAGTCCGATCAGCAGTCCTCGCCGGCGGATCAGACAAATGACCGCATTTCACCTAAGCGCGATCGTGCGAATGACCAGCTGCCTGACGGTCAGAAGGATCGAAAAGACGGGGAACAGGACGATTCTGATGGCCAGGGTGGCGGCACCCGTCAGCCCCAGCCGAAGCCCGATCAAGGCAATGATCCGAACTCCACGCCTGCTCCAGAAAAGCGCGAAGATCCGTACGCGGATGAAACCCAGGAGGAGAAGGACCGCCGCGAGGAACTCAACCGGCGCTCGAAGGAAACCAACAGTGACGTCGATCCGTTGGATGGCAGCCGCGACACCAGGCCGAATGGCAAGTGGTGACGCTGGATTATTTGCTTCCGCACGGTGTGGAAAATAGCCTTCAACGATTGTTGAACTGTTGCGGTCTATGGCTTCGAAGGTTGGAAATCTTGTCTTGGATCTTTCCACGAGATTGAGCTTACGTACTGGCGCGGTGTCCTGTAAGAGTTTTGTGGGGGGTGGGGGGGCCGTATTGCGAGGTTCTTTTAGAAACGCAAAAATCTGTGTCTCGTTGGGGCAGCGAATATTCCACGTTTGCTCTCTGGCGTTTGTAAGAAATCTTCCTTTGGGTCGAAAGTAGCCCTACTTCTTAAATTAGAAGTGGAGTATAGCGCGAAAAGACTGTCGGCATTGGAAGTCCGGTAGATAGCTTGTCAACGCTGAGCGCTGTTGGAAATAAAGATCAGCTTCTCGCGGGGCGAAAGAGACGAAACTTGAGGGGATGGATCCTCTAGTTGTCACGGAGGTGAGGCCCTGCTGACAGAAAGACTCGTTTAGAACCCTTCTGGCGATTCTGAGATTGACATCCCTATAGGTATGATGTCACAATAATCAACACGTGTTGATCTGACGAGGAGGTACAGTGACGACACAGGTGATCTTGGATACTGATCTTGCCATGGGGGCTCCTGGATCGGATATTGACGATGGGTTTGCTCTAGCCTTGGCTGTAGCCGATCCCTCGATTCAGATAAATGCCATTACTACGGTAAATGGAAATACTGATGTATGTACTGCCACGGAGTTGGCAGTTAAATTGCTCGAGAAGTTGACAGCTTCCGATATTCCGGTATTTAGAGGTGCTGATCGTCCTCTCTTGCGCGAGCCGAATCATGTGTTGCGAGAGCAAGGGGAGTGCGTACTTAGCGATGCGACGGCTGCTTCCTCCGCTGCGGTTAAGATTGTGGAAATTGCTAGGCGTTCGAAAGGAAAACTTGTAATCCTTGCGATTGGACCTTTAACTAATCTTGCTCTCGCTCTACGTCTCGATCCAGGAATAGTGGATTGCATCAGTGAAATAGTGGTGATGGGTGGCGTTTTCTCTGAGAGCACGCATAGGGCAAATATGCCAGGAGAATTTAACATTTGGGTCGACCCTGAGTCGGCGCAAATTGTCGTTGATTCGGGCATCAGAGTCCGGTTTGTGGGCCTCGACGTGACACTCAAAACTCGTCTTGGGCTTGATGAGGTTGAGGAGATGGAAAAGTCTGAGGTGAGTTTTGTTCGGTATGCAGGGAAATACACCCGAGAGTGGATCAAATACATAGCTACGGAAAATCCTGGAGTTGTTGAAGATCAGGATTCTTGTGCGATGCATGATCCGCTTGCAGTTGCAGCCCTAAGTGACAGTAGCGTTATTCAATGGCGGGACGCGTACGTGAAGTTTTGCTGTGGCTCGGAGTCATTCCGGGGAATGGCGATTGCAGATTTTCTCGAGTCAAAGACCACGCGATCGCCGAACTGTAAAGTGGCGGTCGACGTAGACGTCGATAAGTTTAAGAAATATTTCTACTCAACTTTGTCAAGAATTAGTTAGGAAAAGGTGAATCGTGATGTTTCAGAGAAGAACTGGAGCAGTCGTAGCTGCGCTGGTCTCGGGCGCACTTGTGTGTACCGCATGTTCTGGTGGCGATGGTCACTCAGCTTCTGGAGGATGGGAATTTCCTTCAGAGGATCCAACGGCGACAATTAAGGTCCTTAGCATTTTATCTTTGGATGTGGAGGGAATGCAGAGCGTTGTCGATAAATTTGAGGAAGAACACCCTTCCATCAATGTCGAATGGGAAACTGTCCCCTTCTCTGACCTTAATTCAGTAGTTGATTCTCGTGTGAGCCAGAAAAATGGATCGATTGACGTTTACTGGGTCGATCAACCGCGCGTCGCTTCTTTAGCTTCACGAGGATATTTGGAAGACATAACTGATCAATTCGCTGGCCGAACTGACAAGTGGGATGAGCCTTCTAAGGAAGCAAGTTCGTATGATGGGAAATTATGGTCCACGCCAATTGCAACGTCGACACAGATTCTTTATTACAACAAGACTCTTCTAGATAAGGCGGGTGTGGACGCTCCATCAGCAGATCCGGAACACCGCATCACATGGGAACAGCTAACGGCGGATGCAAAAACTGTTCAAGAAAAAACGGGCGTTCAGTGGGGGATGGCTTTAGGACAATTCGATAGATATTATCAAATGCAGCCAATTTTGATGGGAACTGGCGGCGGTACAGGCGTGACTGGCGAGGACAATCTGACTCCTGACGTTGTCGACGAAAATTGGATTTCTGCTTTGGAGTGGTATGGATCGTTGTTCTCTGATGGGGTTGCTCCCCGAGGAGAAGAAGAAGTCCAAGATGATTTTATCGCCGGTAATATCGCATATATTGAGCAGGGAACTTGGCTTGTTGACGGGATGGCAGATATCGATTTTGAGTGGGGTGCAGCGCTTAGCCCGACATTCGAGGGTAAAGATCCGATTACTCCGACTGGTTCATGGTCGCTAGGAATGAATCCCTATTCAAAGGCGAAAGAGGCTTCGGCAATCTTCATGGACTGGATGTCTAGCGAAGATGGGTACACGAAGTACCGTCCTACACCCGACCTCGCTGCTACTTCCACAGGGCGAGAGACATACTTTAACAGGGAGATATTCCAAGGACCAGCAGGGCAAGATGCAATCAAAATCATTGACTATGAGCTCGCTAATACTGCTGTAACACGCCCAAGTACTATTGGGTATGTTGAATTCGAAGAGATTCTTAACCGTGCTTTTGCTGATGTACGAAACGGTGGAGATCCTCGAAGTGCATTAGAGACTGCGCAGCAGCAACTAGAAACAGCTTGGGCTGTTTATGAGTAGTTCAAAAGGCGTGAGGAAGTTGCTCAGCCGAACAACAACGAGGCGCGGGGCTAGGAAGCCGAGCTTTAACGGTAAGAAACGTGACGCCATCTGGGCGGTCGTCTTCTTAGCTCCGGCTCTCGTTGCGATTTTTTCTCTAAGGATAGCGCCGGCTTTACAGGCTTTGTGGAGTAGTTTCTTTAAGGCTCTTCCTGGGGGACTTTCAGTACCATTTTTTGCAGGTGGCGCAAATTATCGTCACTTGTTCGGCAATCCAGAATTCTTAGAAACGTTTCTTCGCACCTTGGTGTTCAACCTCGTAATAAATCCGCTACAGGTCGCTATAGCGCTATTGTTGGCGATCTTGATGACGCGGAAGCTCGCGCTAACGGGGCTGTGGAGAACTCTACTGTTCATACCGGCAACAATCCCAATTGTTGGTTCCTCCATCGCGTGGGGCGCCATATTGCGGCAAGACGGACCCATGAACGCGATCTTGTCGGTATTAGGTGTAACGACCCAACCATTTCTAACGAGTCCATCTCAGGCTTTAGCATCCATAATGCTGATTGCCACATGGATTGGCGTTGGCTACTGGATGATTTTTCTAATCACAGGAATTGAGAACATCCCTCGTGAGTACTACGAGGCCGCGAGTATCGACAGAGCTGGTCCTCTTCGCACATTTTGGTCGATTACGTTGCCGCTATTGAAGCGACAATTGTTATTTGTGCTGGTGGCTGACACAGTCGCTAATTTTGTGTTATTTGTCCCGATTCAGATGCTCACGAATGGCGGGCCTGAAAATACCACCACCCTGTTGATGTTTGATGCGTATCGGACAACTTACGGGTACGGAAACCGAAACTTGGGTGCAGCGGAAGTCGTAATTTTAACTTTGATTATGCTTATTTTTGTTGGATTACAATTCTGGCTATTGAGGGATCGCAAAGATGTATAAACTTAGAAATGTGAAGAATGGGAGGGGAAGAGTAAAAAGAGCGGTTCTGCTTCTGACCGTTATTGTTCTTTGCATGGTCTTTTTGTTGCCGGCGCTTTGGATGGCCCTCGGTTCATTTAGACCCTCTATAGAGGTTATGTCTTCTTTGCGTCCTCTGAGTATAAAGAGTCTAATACCGTCAAAATTCACTCTCGAGAATTATTCGGTGCTCCTATTTGTGCGACAATTTGCTCGGAACCTAATGAATTCTGCGATCGTTTGTATCGGTTCTGTTTGTATTGGATTGATACTATCGCTAATGGCTGCATACGCACTAGCAGTCCTGCGTTTTCGCGGAAGGACAGCATTGTTTGCTGTTGTGGTGATCGGTTTCATGGTCCCGTTTGAAGCAGTTGCCATTCCTCTCTCATCCCTTTTTACCGATTGGGGACTTGCAAATACATATATTGGTCTTATTTTGCCTGGGATAGGGAATGGATTGGCGATTTTTAACATGCGACAGTTCTTTCTTGGGATTCCAGATTCGTATCGAGAGGCAGCGATGCTCGACGGCGCATCAGAGCCGAGGATTCTCTTTCAGGTTTATGCTCCTTTGGGCGTTCCTGCGATGATAAATGCATCTATCTTGATTTTTCTTGGGCAGTGGTCGTCGTATCTGTGGCCATTGCTGATTATTTCAGATGGGGATAAGCAGGTGGCGCCTGTGGCGCTAGCGAACACCGCTGGTGAGCACGGTATTAATTATGGTCAGAATTTTGCTGGAACCGTTCTTTTGTCATTAGTACCGGCATTGATGATGTTTGTACTCCAGCGTTTTTTCTCCATGGATGCCTCATTGGCAGAGGAGAAGTAGAGTTTACATGTTGAACAAGAAGAAAATAGTCGTAGTCGGATCTGCAAATTGGGACTTAACTTTGGCAGTCGATAAGTTCCCCGAACCTGGCGAGACTTTACTTGTTCGTAGTGCTAGTTCAACTTGTGGAGGAAAAGGTGCTAATCAGGCGCTTGCGATAGCTGGCCAGAACGCGTCTGCCGTTTTTGTCGGATGTTTGGGTAGAGATAGTGCCGCTAAGAAGATTCTCGAAGTTTTGACTTCGGCTGGAGTGGAGACCTACGGGTCTGTGCAGCATGTTGGTGGCATGAAAACTGGGAATGCAACAGTGGTCATAGACCGAACGGGAGAGAATTATATCCTCGTCGACAGCGGGGCAAATTCCAGTCTCGATTCGGCGACTGTGAGCACTGTTTTGTCCACTTATCTGCACGAGGGCGAAGTCTTGGTATGCCAAGCCGAGATCCCAAGAGACACCTTGATAGCGGCTATCGAATATGCTTATGAGATTTCAGCAGTCATTGTTCTTAATTTGGCGCCTTTTGCTATGTTGCCGACTGCGGTGCTCAAGAAGGTGGATTATCTCATTGTGAATGAGATCGAAGCTTGCCAAGTTTTGGATGAGAAATTTGTGAATTGGACAGAGACGAAGCAGCTTGCTCCGGCTCTAGCATCCTTAGTGGCGAGAGCTGCGATTATCACGGGTGGTAGCAATGGGGCATTGCTCTGTAGAACTTCGGGTGAAGTAGCAGTGGTACCAGCTGAAAAGGTAGCGGTCGTTGATACCACCGGAGCGGGAGATGCTTTTGTTGGCGCATTCGCAGCTGCTTTGGCATCGGGTGTGCAACTCCAAGAGGCTGTGCGAAAAGGAGTGGACCTTGGAACCGAGATGGTCCAAGTGGAAGGCGCGCAGCATTTGAATGTGCCGGAGAAGGGGCTAGGAGTTTAGGAGGTGAAATGAACTAGCATCCGCAGGTTTCGCCAATTCTGAGACTCCCCTCGAGGAGTATCTCTCGGGGAGATTGTTTTGGTTCAGCTATGAGACGAAATAGCTCTTCGATAGATGTCTTGGCGAGTTTTTTTAGTGGCTGTCTGAGCGAGGTGAACTCCGGAACTTGATTAAATCTATTGCCTGCACCGTCGAATGACGTGAAACTTATGTCCTCTGGTATCCGTAATTTTAGTTCATGGCAGGCACGAAGCACCCCAATCGCTTGCGCATCAGAACTAATGAAGAGCCCAATAGGTCCCTTCGAGTTTGATAACTTCTCTTTAAATTCAGGAGTTGAGACTAAGTCGCGGAAAGCTCTGTATCCGCCTAGAGGCGTGAAGGTGCCTCTCGATATCAAGGCAGGTGTAGCCTCTAGATTCGCAGTTTCCTGTTGAGTCTTCCATCCGGAGATTCTCTCTTCTGACAGAAGGAGTCCCTTGGGACCTCCAATGCATGCGATCGTCCCAATACCGTGTTCTTGTAAATGCCTTACAGCTATTTCGGCGCCATTTTTGTTATCGATGAAAACGCTGGAGGCGCCCGAGAGTCTTGAAGTTCTGTCTAGAGTGACTATCGGCAGCTCTTTTGAAGCTTCCTCCACCAGGTCGGCTGCACGACTCGAGACAATGAGCAAGCCGTCTAGGTGCCTGCTTGCAAATGCTTTTACGTAACGCAACTCGCGAGAGGGGTCCTCATTAGTAATACCCATGACGAGTAAGTTGGATGAGGCTGAGACCTCTTCCTCAATCAGTTGTGCTAATTCGGCGAAGTAAAGATTGGTTGGGGATGGGGTGATTAAACCTATCATTTTGGTTGAGCCACTTTGTAGAGCGCGGGCAATGGGGTTGGGGTGATAGTCGAGAAGCTCTATTGCGTCCTCGATGCGCTTCCGAGCTTGGGGAGAGACCGCGCGGGGGCCGCCATTGACAACGTAACTCACAAGGGCCGGAGAAACGTCTGCCAGCTTAGCCACGTCGGCTCGTGTTGGTTTCATATCGATCTTTTCGTTGCCTACCGGTGGGGAATCTTTACTAGATTAACTCGAGTTATGTGGTTTTGTTTCTCCGTGGAGTTAGAGGTCGATTTTGCACCACAGCAAAGCCCCACCCCTTTGTGATGCGTAGTGAGGACCTAATAGTGGTAGGGCTGCTTCTCCGTAGAGAAGTAAATTTCGTAAACTGTGGAAGAGAAAGCTCTATTCGGCAGTTACCTAGATCTACGCATCGTCCGAGTGGCGTTCAGTACTCGAGTCGTGTGAGGTTATAGTTCGTAGAAATAGACGGTCATCTCCTGCCTGTGACAGGCATACTTTATGCCCTTAACGTGAATAGTCTGCCTCGTCATCGAACTATAGAATCAGGCGGTCATACAGCATTTTCATTGATGTGCGCGGGTTTCTTTGGATTTTGTGACTTTGAATTCCAACTGTCTTGGGTGGAATTCGTGTATTCTAGCTATGAGTATCTATGTTGTAGAATCTCTTCTACTCAAGATATGCTTGCTACTAAAAGGCTTTCGAATTGTGTAAAATCTGTGGACTAATCTACCGAAAATTGTAAGATGCTTTAAAAATGATCTATCCTTTGGAGTAAAGCTGCGAAACCGCTTAACGGATGTGATTTGTAATTTTCGTCAAGGGCTCTCTATCTGAATTTAGTCAAATCTCATCATCTTGCCACTTTTACATAGACTAACGATGGTGAAACGTGAGTCGTATTATATGCGCCGAGCCGCCACCCGATCCGGGCAGTGATCTGAACCCCGCGGCGCCACCGGAAACGCGCGATGACCCCTATGCGGGGGAAACGCAGGAGGAAAAGGGCCGCCGCGAGGAACTCAACCGACGCTCGAAGGAAACCAACAGCGACGTCGACCCGTTGGATGGCAGCCGCGACACCAGGCCGAATGGCAAGTGGTGACACGACCGGCTTAGACAGCACAGATCGCGCACAGGCTCCGCAGTATTTGTCCGGTCATATGTACTCGACATAGGACATGACAAAGCCTGTGGGGGTGACTGGTCTAACCGAAAGTAGGGGACTGAGGCGTCGTTTACGGCCTGACAGTTCGGTAGGCTGAAGGTGTGAAGGTTCTGCTCATTGGCAATGGTGGGCGCGAACATGCCATCGCGCGCGCACTGATCCGTACTGGCGCACACTCCCGTGTTCTGGCTGAACGCGGCACACCGCTTGAACTGTTCGCTCAAGCCGGAAACCCCGGAATTGACCGCATCGCCACGCCTGTGGACTTCGCTGGTGCCAACCCCGCTGACCCCAACGATTCCGACGCCATCGCGCAGCGCGCACGCGACCTGAACGCTGACCTAGTCATCATCGGACCGGAAGCCCCCCTCGTCGCCGGACTGGCTGACGCGGTTCGCGCGCAGGGCATCGCATGCTTCGGCCCAGGCAAGGAAGCCGCCCGCCTCGAAGCATCAAAATCTTTTGCCAAAACTGTCATGGACGAGGCCGGCGTCGCCACTGCCCGCTCCTTCACCTGTCATACGATGGACGAGGTTGACCAGGCGCTCCGCACATGCACCACCCCTCACGTTGTCAAAGACGACCAACTGGCCGCAGGCAAAGGTGTGTTGGTCACCGCTGACACTGACGCTGCACGCGAACATGCGCGCCACTGCCTGGACCGTCCCGACGGTGCCGTCGTCATCGAGGACTACCTCGATGGGCCGGAAGTCTCCCTGTTCTGCATCAGCGACGGCACACACGTCGTCCCACTGGTCCCGGCACAGGACTTCAAACGCCTTCAGGACGCCAACGAAGGGCCGAACACCGGTGGAATGGGTGCCTACTCGCCGCTGCCGTGGCTCCACGACGGACTTGCCGACGAGGTTGTTCGCACCATCGCAGAACCAACGGTGCGCCGCATGGCGCAGCGCGGCATACCGTTCACCGGTCTGCTGTACTGCGGGCTGGCGATGACCTCGAGTGGAGTGCGCGTCGTCGAATTCAACGTCCGCTTCGGTGACCCGGAAACACAGGTCGTCCTGGAGCGTCTCGAATCCCCACTGCTTGACCTGCTCGACGCAGCATCGCGCGGCACCCTTGACCAGGCAGCGGCCCCGACCTGGAGTGACGATGCGGCAGTCACCGTCGTCCTGGCCTCACCTGGATACCCCGTTCGTGCGCGCACCGGCCAAACGATCCGCGGAGCCGAAGCCGCAGAGGAACTGCCTGGAGTCCACCTCATCCACGCCGGCACAAAAAGTGTCGGCGCAGCGCAGGACAGTGAAGCGCACGCCACCCTCGTCGCTGATGGGGGACGCGTACTGGACGTCGTGGCGCGTGCAGCAACCATTGATGAGGCACGCCGCGCAGCGTATGAGGCAATCGAACGCATTGACTTCCCTGAATGCCAATTTCGGCGTGACATCGCGCAATGGCCAGACGGACTCAGCGCCTAGGCACACGCATATCAGCAGTTCAGCGCAAGGAGTGAGGGAGAAGAAAATGAGTGAGGCAGTCGAACTGGACGGGTGGACACACGTTAATTCTGGCAAGGTGCGTGACCTGTACCAAAGTGAGGACGGGCGCGTACTCCTGATGGTCACGTCGGACCGTATCAGCGCCTACGACTATATTCTGCCCACCGAAATCCCCGGCAAGGGCCTGGTGCTGACAGGACTGTCGACGTGGTGGATGAACAAGCTCGATTCGATTGTGGGGAACCACCTGCTTGATGAGCCGGTGCCCGCCCAGGTCGCAGGGCGCGCAGTAGTGTGCAAGAAGCTCACCATGTATCCCATCGAATGCGTGGTGCGTGGATACCTGACCGGCTCCGGTCTGGCGGAATATAAGCAGTCCGGCACAGTGTGCGAGATCCACCTGCCGGAAGGCCTGACCGAAGCTTCGAAACTGCCTGAACCGATCTTCACTCCCGCAGCTAAGGCTGAACTGGGTGAACACGACGAAAACATCTCCTTCGAGCGTGCAGCCGACATGGTGGGGCGCGACGTAGCGGCAGCGCTGCGCGACACGTCCATCAAGCTGTATTCGGAGGCGGCGCGCATCGCTCGCGAGCGCGGCGTCATCATCGCTGACACCAAGTTCGAGTTCGGTGTTGACCCGGACAGCGGTGAGCTGGTCCTGGCTGATGAGGCACTCACGCCGGACTCGTCGCGTTTTTGGCCCGCCGACCAGTGGGTTGAAGGCCAGGTGACTCCCAGCTTCGACAAACAGTATGTGCGCGACTGGCTGACCTCCAAAGAATCCGGGTGGGATCGCGCCAGTGGCGAGCAGCCGCCGCGCCTGCCTGACCGGATCGTTGAGGCGACACGTCAACGCTACGTTGATGCGTACACGCTGCTCACCGGTCAGGCACCGGAACCGGGTAACCAGCCACGTCAGTGAACCGTTTGACAGAGCTACCACATTAACCGCCGACACCTTAAGAAACCAGGAGGACCCAGTGGGCCGAATCATTGTTGAAGTGATGCCGAAACCAGAAATCCTTGACCCGCAAGGAAAAGCAGTCGGATCCGCACTGCCGCGACTGGGAATTTCCAGCTTCACATCTGTGCGTCAGGGCAAGTGCTTCCACCTGGATGTGGAGGGCGCCGTCACGGATGAGCACCTCGCCCAGGCACGCCGCGCCGCTGAAGAAGTCCTGTCAAACCCGATTATTGAGGACGTCGTGCGCGTCGAAGAACTTCTCGTTGACGAGGGCGCTCACGGTGATGCGCAATGAGTCCGAAGGTGAAAATCGGAGTCGTGACCTTCCCGGGCACGCTCGATGACCAGGATGCGGCTCGCGCTGTGCGCTTGGCCGGAGGTGAGCCGGTGCGCCTGTGGCATAAGGACACGGACCTGCAGGGCGTGGGCGCAGTAATTCTGCCCGGTGGTTTTTCCTACGGTGACTACCTGCGGTGCGGCGCCATTGCAGCGGTGTCCGCCATTATGGGACCGATCGTTGATGCGGCCCGCACAGGCATGCCGGTGCTGGGCATCTGCAACGGTTTCCAGGTTCTGTGCGAATCACACCTGCTGGAAGGCGCGCTGATCCGCAACACGCATCAGAAGTTCATTTGCCGCGATCAGACGCTGCGTGTGGAGAACGCTGACACCGCGTGGACTTCGAGCCTGACGCAGGGGCAGACGATCACAGTTCCGCTCAAGAATGGCGAAGGCTGCTTCCAGGCTGACGCCGACACGATCAAGCGGCTTGAGGATGAGGGTCGCGTCGTGTTCCGCTACGTGGATGTCAATCCGAACGGGTCGGCTCACGACATTGCCGGCATCACGAATAAGCAGGGCAACGTTGTTGGGCTCATGCCGCACCCCGAGCACGCCGTGGAAAGCGGTTTCGGCCCGGTTCGTCGCGCGCAGCGCTCGAAATCATTCGGCGGGGACGGCTCCGTTGAGGTTTCCGGACATGGCGGCACCGACGGCCTGACACTGTTCGCCTCAGCAATCAACACGTTGGTGGGGTAAGCGAGGCATGACGACGCAGCGGCGTTCGCCCTCGTCCATGACCCCGCTATCCACAACCCATACACAATTTGATCCACAGGGAAACAGGCACGACGGTGCCACCGTCCACAAGCATGTGGACGCAGCCTGTGGACAACTGAGAATCTGGAGCTTGACATGACCCCCACACATGACGCTGACCGCGGCGCGGCAGGCGCGCCTATCCCGGTCGAAACCCCCGACACCGTTGAGGACGCCGCGCGCACGCCCGACACAGCGATGCCCTACCGTGAACTCGGCCTGAAAGACGACGAATACCAGCGCATCTGCGAGATCCTGGGACGCCGCCCCACCAACGCGGAACTGGCCATGTACTCGGTGATGTGGTCCGAGCACTGCTCATACAAGTCCTCGAAGAAACACCTGGGCGAACAGTTCGGCAAGAAAACCACTGACGACATGCGCGAACACCTGCTGGTTGGCATGGGACAGAACGCCGGCGTCGTCGACGTCGGCAACGGCTGGGCTGTGACATTCAAAGTCGAATCACACAACCACCCCTCATTCGTGGAACCCTACCAAGGTGCTGCTACGGGTGTGGGCGGCATCGTCCGCGACATCATGTCGATGGGTGCACGCCCGGTTGCCGTGATGGACCAGCTGCGTTTCGGCGCACTCGACCACCCGGACACCGCCCGTGTCGTGCACGGCGTGGTGGCCGGTGTTGGCGGATACGGCAACTGCCTGGGCCTGCCGAACATCGGCGGCGAAACCGAGTTCGACCCGTCCTACCAGGGCAACCCGCTGGTCAACGCCCTGTGCCTGGGCGTGCTGCGTCACGACGATATCCACCTGGCGAACGCGTCCGGTGAAGGCAACCTGGTGGTGCTGTTCGGTGCACGCACCGGTGGCGACGGCATCGGCGGCGCCTCGATTCTGGCGTCGGAAACCTTCGACGACGGCATGCCCACCAAGCGTCCCTCGGTGCAGGTCGGTGACCCCTTCATGGAAAAAGTGCTGATCGAATGCTGCCTCGAGCTGTTCGACGCAGGCGTGGTGCAGGCCATTCAGGACCTGGGCGCGGCGGGAATCTCGTGCGCCACCTCGGAACTGGCGGCCAACGGCGATTCCGGTATGCACGTGGATCTTGAGAACGTGCTGCTGCGCGATCCGACCCTGACGGCCGGTGAAATCCTCATGTCCGAATCGCAGGAACGCATGATGGCGATCGCGACCCCTGAAGATCGTGAGCGCTTCTTCGAAATCATCGACAAGTGGGACGTGGAAGCCGCCGTGATCGGCACGGTCACCGGTGATGGCCGCCTGACGATCGACCACTTCGGCCAGCGCATCGTGGATGTGGATCCCAAGACCGTGGCAAATGAAGGCCCGGTGTACGACCGCCCGTACGCGCGTCCCGCATGGCAGGACGAGCTGCAGGACAACACTGTGGAAGCAGCAGGTCTTGCCCGCCCCGAAACCGCCGCCGAGCTGGATGAGGCGCTGCGCACCGTGCTGTCGGACGTCAACCAGGGGTCGAAAGCGTGGGTGACAGATCAATACGACCGTTACGTGCAGGGCAACACGGCGCTCGCACAGCCCGATGATGCCGGCGTGGTGCGCGTCGATGAAGAAACCGGTGCGGGCGTGGCGCTGGCGACCGATGCGAACGGCTGGTTCACCAAACTTGACCCGTACGAGGGTGCCCGCCAGGCGCTCGCGGAAGCCTACCGCAATGTCGCGACGGTGGGTGCTCGCCCCGTGGCAATCACGAACTGCCTGAACTTCGGTAATCCGGAGGATACGGACGCGATGTGGCAGCTGGTCACCGCGATGGAAGGCCTGGCTGACGGCTGCGTGGAGATGGGTGTGCCGGTGACCGGTGGAAACGTCTCCCTGTACAACTCCTCGGGAACGGAAAAAGGTCAGTTTGATTCCTCGATCAACCCCACCCCGGTGGTCGGCATGCTGGGTGTGATGGATGACGTGCGTCGTGCGAATCCGTCTGGCTGGACCGCTGAAGGGCTGGCTGTGGTGCTGCTCGGCTCCACCCGTGATGAGCTGGACGGGTCGGCGTGGGCACGCATCGTGCATGACCACCTCGGTGGCCTGCCCCCGAAGGTTGATCTGGAAGTGGAGATGGCGCTGGGACGGGTTCTGGCAGCTCTGTCCGCCGCTGACGGCCCTGACGGGAAGCCGCTGATTCATGCGGCTCACGACCTGTCGAATGGTGGTCTGATCCAGTCGCTGGTGGATTCGGCGCTTCGTTTCGGCATCGGCGGCAGTTTCGACATCGCGCAGGCAGCCGGCATTGCTGGCGTGGATGACTTCGTCATGTTGCTGTCTGAGTCGCAGGGCCGAGCGATGGTGGCTGTGGCCGAAGAATCCCTGCCGGCGGTGTACGCAGCTGCAGAGGCTGAGGGCGTGCAGGCGGCGCGCATCGGTACGACCGGTGGCGACATGGTGGCGATCACCGGCGGTGACGTACTGACTGATTCAGGCAACGGCAACGGCTGGATGGCTGACATCACCGAGCTTCGCGACATGCAGGAAAGCGCGCTGCGTTCGCGTTTCTAGGTCGCCGGTTCGCGGCGGTCGGGCGCCCTCGTCAATAACTCTTTTTGGAGAATTGGCGAGGGCGTCGCCGTGTGTTGATCGAATCTTCGGGCGTCAGTTGGATCGCTGCGCGCGGACGACGCGTGCGCTCATCACTGTCGGGTTCTGATAGATCAGCGTGACGGCAACGGCCAGGCCGTCGCGCACTTCGGCGGTTTGAGTGGATCGCAGGATGGGAGTGCGCAGTTTGATGCCGAGCGTTTCGGCAACTGCCAGTGGAGCGCATATGGCTTCCACGGTCGCGTCGTTGCGTTCGATGCGGATCCCCCATTCGTCGGTGAGTTTGGTCAGCGTGGTCACTGACTCGATCAGCGGGCTCGGATCCAGGTCAACGCCGTCAATGCTGAGCGGAATGTGATCGTAGACCAGCATTGCGGGAGCCCCATCCACACCGATGACGCGCGTGATGCGCCAGCATTTCCCGTCGGTGGCCGGTGGCAGCAGTTGACGTACGACTGGTGGTGGCGTGGTTTTTTCGCATGCGGTTTCCAGGTAGGAAACTTGGTGGCCACGCTGGACGAATGTGCCGAACACTGTGTCGATCGGCTGGACGTCGACGAAGACCTGGTCAATATGTTGGGGGAGCTCTGCGGATTTGCGCACGAATGTACCGGCACCCCAGCGGCGTTCCACCTTGCCTTCAAGCCAGAGCTGTTCGAGGGCTGCGCGCACAGTGGTACGCGACACCGACAGCAGTGTGGCGAGGTCTTTTTCCGAGGGAAGACGGTCACCGGGCTTCAGATGCTGGTCGATGTGAGATCGCAGTTCCTGGCATGTTCTGGCCGACAAGTGTGTTTCTTGCATCAGGGTCATCTTATTGCAGTACGGCGGTTTTTTCCCTGTGGCGTCGGTCGGGCACACCGCAGGTTAGCACCTCTGTGAATCTTCATGCAGCTCAGGCCAGTTTTAATAAATTTCGTGTGCAAAACCGACGTGCCTAGGTCTCGCGGAAGCCACGTGTACACGCTCAACACGGATGTTCTTGCTGGAGTGTTCTTGCTGGGAGATGTTGCGTTGACAACGCGCCGCAAGCGCAGTGATGTGAAGTAACACTGTAGGTCTGCTCCCGGGCTGAGGCAGGGGAGCGGACCTATCAGGGTGAGGGTGTGCCCGTCGGTATCGCGAAAGCAAAACCGACGGGCACAACTTATGCGGGACTCTCGCTAGGCGAGGCTGCTCCAAAGGATCTGGCGCATCTCCTGCCCAGATCTCGAAAAATGGCCGCCAAGTGTCAGCGTCGCCTCCCCCGTTCGAGGCGGAACTATTTCCACGGATCGACGAGGATTCGAATCGGGTTGCCCTCCTTCGATTCCATCATTTCAATACCGCGTTCGATCTCAGACAATGGGACCACACCAGAGATCGATTGCGACAGGTCAAGACGCCCGTCCTTCAACAGCTCTGCCAACAGGTAAATGTCGACAGGTTTGTAGCCCAGGTGGCCGAACGCCTGCTTGCGCTGCAAACCGAAAGACAAGATGGGGCCAGCGTCAATTTCCTGACCTGACAGGCCAACGAGGACAGCTCGCCCATTGAAATCCAACGAGGCAATGGCCTGCTTGAACGTGGACTGCAAACCAACGGCGTCGAACGCGACATCGATTTTTCGCCCGCCCGTCGCTTCCGTAATCTTCTCCATCAAGTCCGGATCATCTGACCGGAACGTATAGTCAGCACCCAACTCCTTCGCACGTTCCAAGACCGCGTCGTTAATGTCAATCCCGATGACCGGGATAGCGCCGGCGAGCTTGGCGAGCTGAACGATATGCGTTCCCACGCCGCCCAGGCCCCACACCGCAACCGCATTGCCGATCGACACCCGCCCTGTGCGCTTGACCGCGCTAAAAGGTGTAGCAACAGCGTCAGCCAGAATCGCTGCCTGATCCATCGGGACGCCCTCGGGAACTCGCGTGAGGCCAGCAGCAGGAGTGATGGCGTACTGCGCCCAGGCGCCGTCATAGGCGAATGCCATCAGCTCAAGATTCTGGCAGGCTCCCTCGTTGCCGCGGCGACATTCACGGCACTCGCCGCACGACCTGCCGGACACGGGAATAACCTTGTCGCCTACTTCCCACCCGGTGACACCTTCGCCCAGCTCTGCGATTTCACCCGAGCATTCATGGCCCTGCGTCACCACGTCAACTTGTGGTGGAAAGTTCCCGTCGATCAGTGACAGGTCAGAGTGGCAGATGCCGCAGTAGGCAACTTTAATGAGGACCTCGCCTGGTCCGGGAGAGGGGATCGGGAT
This sequence comes from Pauljensenia sp. C0170B4, assembly GCF_056590235.1. Lineage (NCBI taxonomy): Bacteria > Bacillati > Actinomycetota > Actinomycetes > Actinomycetales > Actinomycetaceae > Pauljensenia > Pauljensenia sp. C0170B4. Next base: position 362,087 of record NZ_JBWPVS010000001.1, read on the forward strand.
GTCTTCAACCTTCATGGTCTTGCTGTCGGCGTAGAAGCGCTGGGCGCGCATTGTTCCGTCCATGTTGATACCTTTCTGGTTGTTCTCAGCTCAGCGACGAGGCGACGGTGCAATCAGGTATGCATCGTTGCTTTCATGCCCCCTGCGTCTCAACTGTGAAACTCGCTGTGCAGGTTCATTTTAGCGCAGTCTAGGTAGAAAGTCCTATGTTGAGAGAGCAGGCGCCGTACTGATCGTGACCCCGGAGTACAACCGATCCATTCCCGGAGCTCTCAGGAACGCCCTCGACTGGATGTCGCGACTCTACGGATCAAACCCCTGGGGAACAAGCCCACCATCATTGCCGGAGCCAGAGAATCGCCCTACGGCGCAGCGATGGCACAAAAAAACCTGCGCTCACAGCTCGCATACTTCAGCGCATACCTGATGACACGGCCCGAGCTGTATATCAGCGCCTAGAATGGTCGCCATGACGCCTCGACGAAAAATCGACTTCGATGCCGGCATGGACGCGCTGCGCACGTGGTGCGGACAGGGCGATGACACCCCGCGCCGTCAGCAGATGACGGCAGTGCGTTTCTGTCTGGAGGAGCTCGAACAGCGTCACCCCGGTCGCGCGGTCGAAGTGCGCGTCCCTCCTGCCGGAGCCGTCCAGATTCTGAAAGGTACCACTCACCGCCGAGGTACCCCACCTGCCGTTGTCGAAATGTCGATGCCCACGTGGCTGCGCCTCGCAACCGGCGACCTGTCGTGGGACGAGGGGGACGCCGCCGGCCTGATCCAGGCATCCGGCCAGCGAACAGATCTCGCCGCGCTGTTGCCGCTGTTCGATGGCCGCGACCTTGCCGTACACTCGCAGTCCGCAGATGCCGGTGGGCTGTGAGACCATGACCCTGTGAGCACCCCACCCATCGAGATCACCGACGAATTCCGTCGGGCACTCGACATGTTGGAAGCCGGCAGGTCCCTGTTCCTGACCGGCAACGCCGGCACGGGCAAATCCACCCTGATCCGCTACTTCATGGCCTCAACTGAGCGTAAAGTCGTGGTCGCCGCGCCCACCGGAGTGGCAGCGCTCAACGTCGACGGCTACACCCTGCACCGCCTGTTCTCATTCACCCCGCATACCACGATCGACGACGTGCGAAACGGCACGTATAAGCCTTCGCGGTTCTCGCGCACGCTGGCCTCAATCGACACACTCATCATTGATGAAGCGTCGATGGTGCGAGCCGACCTGTTAGACAAGGTGTGCCTCGCCCTCGAAAAATACGGGCCACACCCTGGGGAGCCTCTTGGAGGAGTCCAACTGGTCCTGGTCGGAGACCTCTACCAGCTGCCGCCCGTGGTCAACACGGGAGAAGAAGACTACTTCGCGTCCGCTTTTGGCACCCCGTATTTCTTCTCTGCCAGTGCGTACAGTGCCGAGCGGTTCCCGACCGTCAACCTGACGAAGGTTTTTCGCCAGCTCGGTGATTCTCAGATGACGCAGATGCTCAACGCGATCAGGTCGGGGCGCATGACACGCTCGATCACCAGCGTCCTGAACAGCAAGGTCAACCACGATTTCACGCCACCAGAGGACGAGTTTTGGCTCACGCTCGCCACGACAAACCGGATCGTCGGTGCGCGCAACCGGCGACACCTTGACGATTTGCCGACACCACTCATCCAGTGCCACGGAGCGCAATCAGGCAACCTCGACAAGTTCGAGCCGCCGACCGACCCCGTGCTGTCATTCAAAGTTGGCGCCCAGGTCATGATGCTGACCAACGACCCGGCTGACAGGTGGGTGAACGGCTCGCTCGGGCGCATCGTCGGGATCGAAGGGATCGGAGGAAGCGACGGGATCGACCAGGCCGCGTCCGACCCCATCGCTGCAGGTACCGTGTCCGATACTGCCCCTACGGTGCCCGGCCGCGTTCCCACTTTCGACCCCACCGCCGCGACCGCCGCGACTGACTCGATCGAATGCAGTGTCGATGACGACATTGAAGTGCTCGTTGAACTGCGCGACGGGTCTACAGTCAGCGTTGAACCACACGCATGGGAGATCACCCAACCCACAGTTGAACGTGGAGTCCTGCGCCACAGCATCGTCGGCTCCTTCACGCAGATGCCGTTCAAACTGGCGTGGGCCATCACGATCCACAAATCTCAGGGCCAAACCCTCGACCGTGCCGTCATCGACCTGTCGGGAGGCACATTCGCCGCCGGCCAACTCTACGTAGCGCTGTCACGGTGCCGCAGCCTCGACGGCCTCGTGCTGACACGCCCCATCTACCCGCGCGACGTGAAAATCGATCACCGCATCCGCGCATTCCTGGCAGACACAACCGGCCTGCCCACTGGCCGTCGTGCATACTGCGGCGCGCTCACCTGCGGTCACGGCGACGGATTCATACGCCCCCTCGAAATCGCCTTCACATTTGACGAGGGTGCCCCACTCACCTCACTGATCAATCCGACGCGTGACATCGGAGATGCCGCAGCGACCTATGACATTCGTGCCGCTGACCTGCAGGTAGCGCCGCGCCTGGCTGATATATGGCCAGCCGTTGAAGAACGCATTTCCGGCCACACCCTCGTCGCACAGGCACACGACGACATGTTGCGAATCTGGGATGATGAGCTCAAACGTACCGGCATCGTCGCACCCCTCGAATCAGTGCTCACGGTTCAGGTGCCCCAAAGCGCAGCAAGCGCGCTCACACGAGCCGAAAAGCTGCGCGACGCAGCACATGCAGCAGGTGCGAACCTGCCCGAACGTGCACCGGCATACACGCCGGTCGACGAGCCTCGAGCCGCATGGCTCCTGCCGCGATCGCTTCGACAAATCGTGCCCTACGGGGATCCGGTGAAAGTGGCCGCACTGATCGAAGAACGCGTCGCTGGGCTTACGCTTGGTGACAGCGCCGCGCAGCTCATTGACGATTTTTGCAGGCGGTACGCAGTGGCGATCAGCTACCGCACTCGGGGCGAGCAGACCACGTGGGCGCGGTTCATTGAGGAACACAGCGGTGATGCGGCCATGCCCATGCGCGTGTGCTTCACCGGCACGGCTGTTTGTGACGGTGAGGTCTGGTCGCGCGAGCAGATGGAAAACCTCGCACACACCTGTGGCCTGGCTGTCGCGCCCAATGTGTCAAAGACGCGATGTGACGTTCTGATCGCTGCGGACGTGACCAGTATGTCCGGCAAAGCCAGGAACGCCGCAAAGTGGGGTAAGCCCGTCTACTCGGCCGACGAGTTCATCTCCTGGGCGCGCTCAGGAGATGATGCGAGCGGGGGTAGTTGGGTACGGGCAAAATGACGCGCCTCTCCTGGGCTGGTTGCCTCACGGATGGCTACAGAAGCTGCCTGGCACTGCTCGAGTGTCACTGACGCCAGACGAGCACCCACCGGTGGGATAGCCGGGCATGCCATCGACAGAGACTGCACACCCATGCCGACCAAGACACATGCAAGCAAGGGGTCAGCAGCAGCCTCACCACACACGCATACATCTGTGCCGGTCTCGCGGCACACCTTCGCAGTGTGGGCAATGAGGCGCAGCACCGACGGCTGCCACGGGTCGGTGTACTCGGCCAGGTGGGGCGACATTCTGTCAGCAGCCATCACATACTGCGTCAGATCATTCGTCCCGATCGACACGAAATCTACCAGTGGCGCAAACTTGTCAATCATGATGGCAACGGAGGGAACCTCCACCATGATGCCGGCTTTCAGGCCGCGATCATGGACAAGGCCGGCAAACCACTGGGTTTCCGCAACTGTGGAAATCATCGGTGCCATCACGCGCACATGCTCATGCCCAACAGAAGAAGCTGCCAATCTAATCGCGTCGAGTTGGCGGGGCAGAAATTCCTGGTTGTGGCCAGTGGTGCGGATACCGCGCACACCCAGAGCCGGGTTTGCTTCCTCCAGCAGCGGGGCGAATGGAACAGGCTTATCGGAGCCGGAATCCAACGTGCGCACCACAACCTTTGACTCAGGGAACTCCTGCATCACCTTCCCGTACAGCACAGCCTGATCGTCCACGCTGGGCTCGACCTGAGTGTTGAGGAAGTACAACTCTGTGCGGAACAGGCCGATACCTTCCGCATCGCCAGAGTGTGCCGCCAACCTCGTCGTCACATCGTCCTGCACATTTGCCAACAGTTCAACACGCACATCGTCGCGCGTGCGTCCCGGCCCGTGCCAGGCACGGATCGCCGCCAGGCGTTCAGCTTCATGAGCAACTGCGTCATGAGCGTCACAGTGGCGGGCGCCCGTCGTAATTGTTCCGGTATGCGCATCGACAAGCACATGGACACCCTCGGCAATTTGCCCAATGGTGCGGGCCGCCACGATGCACGGGATGCCCAGCTGGCGAGCAATGATCGACGTGTGCGAGGTCGGGCCGCCGAACTCTGTGACGATCGCGGAATACATCGAGGGGTCAAGCCCTGCGGTATCAGCAGGAGAGAGATCATCAGCCAGTAACACTACCGGGTGATCAGTGCGCGGAATGCCTGGCTCGGGCTCCCCGCGCAGCTCAGCGATGACGCGGTCACGCACATCGCGCAGGTCAGTGGTGCGTTCGGCCAAAATGCCGCCGGCGCGTTCAAAGGAATCAATCAGTTTCGCGGTAGCACGTACCACTGCCTGAACAGCGGGAACGCCTGCCTCGATGTACCTGACCGTCTCCTTGCGCCATGATTTGTCGGTCGCCATTGACGCGGTGACGGCAAGAACCTCGGCCGCGCTGCCTTCAGAGTGCTCGGCACGCTCAAACAGGCGCTGCGCCACCACGTCAGTTGCCGTCATGTACGCGTCGATTGCGCCTGGCCGCTGATCAGGCGTCAGCTCCGCCTCGTCCTGCGCAGGCAGCGTCGGGCGCCTGGCCCACGCCGAGGGCGCCCACGCCACACCAGAGACAACCGGAGTGCCGTAGTGAACGCACGGCGACCCCTCATGAAACTCACTCACTGAAAACTCCGATCACCATGCGGGACTACGCATTATTCACCATTCGTCGTGCCCACACATCGTCGTGGTGATCAGTCGTCAATCTGACCAGGTCCGTACCACTTCTTCGCACCCTTGATGGCGTAACGCTGAATGAACGACACGCACACCGCTGACAGGGCTGCAAACGCCAGAAGCTGCACAATCTGGACATTGTCATCGTCTTCGCGTGGAATCGGCTTGCCGGTGACAAGCTTCCAACCGCCTTCGACCAGCTTGTTCGCCACCATTGCCGACAGAGCCATTGACCCGGCGCTTGCAATCTTCCACCCGATATCCATAGTGTTCTCCGTTTCCTCAACGTGTTGTCAAAAAGGCGAACAACGCAGCGCCAGCTCAACGCGTGGCGGCGTGGCTCTGATGTAATCATGCCCCATTTGCGTGCGCGGCGCGTGATAAAAAGAATATCGCGTTCGCAAAATACGCTCCGGATGCGCCGCCACCGCCCGCGCACAGGCGACAATGGAACCAGAAACGACAAGGGAGGCTGCCGCGATGAACACTGCGCCACAAGGACGCTTCAGCACAGCGCGCCGACACCCATCCGCGCGCCGACCCATGTATCTAGGCGCGGCAGCGTGCGTGAGCGTCGCCCTTGCACTGAGCGCTTGCACCGCCTCAGTCGATCCAACCGCGGTGACCGACCCGTTCGCGTCGAGCCAGTCAGTCGGGTCGGCCGATGGCGCGTCCCCCTCGTCAATGTCGGGCGCAGCAGGCGATACCAGCCAGTCCGCTGATTCGCTGCGCCAGTCGTGGCCCGAGGGTGCCCCTGGACCTGACGAAGGCCCTGCCGTCACACGCGGATCGGGAACCGTGCGCATCGGCGTGGTAGCAGATAGCAAGGCTTCGCTGCCCCCGCGTCTACTTGAGGAATTCACCGAACGCAGCGGTTTCAAGGCCGAAATTCTCCCCATCAGCCGCAGCGGTGAAGCTGGCAGCCTGTTGTCCGCTATTGACGAGGGAACCCCCGACGTGCTGATGGGACTGGATCCGGCCGACCTGGCCGATCTGGGACTGAAAGATGCAACGGTCTATGGCCGTGATGATGTGTGCGCAGCGGTCGACCGACTGTTTATTGAGGCTAATCGCGGGAAAGCTGCCGCCTCCTTTGATGAGCTGATTGATGACGCGCATGCCGCGCTGTTTACTGTTCCCGACCCGGTGACCTCTGCTGCCGGTAGGGCGTTCATGCTGGCAACGGCGAGCGTGAAAGGGGACGAAGCTCCGACCTGGTGGAAGGACGCCGCGAAGCGCGGCGTGAGAATCGACAAGGGGAGCGGCGCGACCGCCTCGTGGAGCGCGCTTGACCACGGGGCACCTGTGAGTGCGGATCGTGAGGCCGCGGACGCTCAAGGCGCGACCGGAGGCAGTGCTGCGGGAAACAGTGCGGCTGGAGACAGTGCTACGGGCACTCAAAGCGCGCGCGGCCAGGCGGCCGGATCGCAAGGTAACCAGCCGGGCGCGTCGCGAAGCAACCAAGCAGCCTCGTCGCGAAGCAACCCAGCAGCCTCGTCGACAGCAGCGCCGTCCTACTATTCCGTGGTCGCCGCCTCTGACTTGGCGCATGCGCCGCTGCTGGTCAACACCGGCGTCGAGTCATATGGCGCGCTGATCGGTGGGACTTGCGTGAAGCGCTCCGTGTTCGTCGCGCCCTGGCCGGGTGACGAAGCTCCGACCGGGGCTCAAGCTACTGCGGGCTCTGTTCCCACCGCCGGTGCCCAGCCTACTGGGGGTTCCCAGCCTACTGCCGGGACTCAAGCTACTGCGGGCACTGTTCCTACTGCCAGCACCCTGCCTACTACCAGCTCCCTGCCTAGTGCCGGGGCGCAGGCGTGGATCGACTTCGTGCAAGGCGCAATGGCACAGCGCATTATGGCGCTTGACGCTGTTGCCTGGCCGGCTGCATGGCCGGGTGACCAGGCGGCCGCGCTGGCAAGCGACAGCGTATTGAGTTGGGTGGCAGCTCCCGTAGATAGCGCGTTGGAACTGAGTGAGGAGCAGTGGTCGGCCTCATCAATCCTCCAACCAAAATGGGCGGGTGCTTTTGATTCCTGACGGCTTCAGCTCGGGGTGGCTTTCGGTTCCCTGTAGCTTTCAGCGCTTGGCGGCTTTCCCGGCATTGCAATATCGGTGCGGTGCTTGGCCACGGTGCCGATCCGCCCCGAAATACGTCATGTCGTCAACCGGTCGGCTCTTGTCGCGGCGGGTTGGTTCTTGCCTGGCTGGTTGTGTTGTGGTTCCGGGCGCGGGGCGGAGCAGTGATCGGATCATCGTCTGTGTGCTGCACGATGCCCTGGATTCTAGGCTCCGCCGCGCACAAACCCCTAGATCTCAAGTGCTGTGGTGCACGAACCCCTAGATCTTAGGGTCCGTCGTGCACATTCCCTAGATTTAAGGGGCTGTCGTGCACATTCCCCTAGATCTGAGGGTGGTGTGTGCACGAACCCCTAGATCAACAGCGGGCGGGGCCACCCTCGAAAATGAGAATGCCCGGTGACCTGCATGTTCACAAACGCGGTGAAATGGGCGGGCGTTAGATCTAGGGGATTGTGCAAAAAGGAGCGAGAATCTAGGGGAATGTGCACCCGTGGAGGCTAGATCTAGGGGAATGTGCATCCGTGGAGGTTAGATCTAGAGGAATGTGCGCTCGCGAGTGGTAAATCCAGGGCATCGTGCGCGCAGGCACGCAGATACCAGGAAGCACTGCCTGCCGGAGAGCTGAAAATGGGGGCGCGAGGCGAGCGAGCCGACAGATCTGAGAGAGTGTCTTGCGTGGGAAAACCGAAACGGGGGCGCGAGGCGAGCAGATGGCGTGGTGCGGTCAGTTTGCGGATCGCGAGTGGGGGAGGGGACGTGAGCGGGTGGAGGAGATACGAGAGATGGGGTGATAGTGACAGAAGGTGCCCCTGCTGCTTCGAAAAACAGCAGGGGCACCGGGGTTACGAATAACTCAGTCGCTGATCACTCGCAGAGCGACGGGGTCAGCTCTGGGTCGTGGTGTCCGTAGTTACCTCTGACTGGCCCGGCACTGACGTGTCGCCACCGTCTGACGCACCGCCACCTGAGCAGCCCGCGACCGCAACACCTGCAATGGCCAAAACAGCTCCGATTCGTGCGATCTGTGAACGTGAAGCCATGATGTTTCATCTCCTTCGGTGGGATGATTACCGGATCACCCCTGATCGGAATAACGTTCTCCACACAGTAGCTGGCATCAAATCCATACTCAAGAGTTTTCAGGTAATTCTCAGATTAATGGGGGAATATGCCCAAATTGCGAGACGCGAGCGGCGCAGCGTTTGAGGCTGAGGTGTCCAGCGCTTGAGGCTGAGGTGCCCAGCGCTTGAGGCTGAAGTGTCCACTGCTCCGTTTGCGCGGTGCAGATGCGGACACGGGGTGTCGAGTTGGATAGCGCGTCAGGCGTTGAACGGCAGAGCAGGTCTGCGCGCACTCGAAGCCCAAGGTCGGGCCGCGCCGCGCGAACAGGCCCGCACGGGCAGAGTGTCACCCCTCGCCGTGCAGCAGGCTCGGATCAGCCGAACATTCATCACCGATCTTCATCGGTGCAATCGTGCCCTTTCCGCGCTCTTCGAGCAGGCGCTTCACAACGCGTTCGCGCACAGTCCACGGGTCGATCGTGTTGAGGTAGATGCGAGTGCCGCCCTCGAACCCGGCCAATGTGGAGATTCTCCACTTGAGCAAAATCCTCCACCGCATCGGCGTCGACACCCCGGGCGGTCGGTGATACCACTCCTCGTTACATGGCACGTCGACCCCGGTGGCCACGTGCGCAGCATGCAGCAAGTCAGAAACTCCGCGAACCTGCTCATCGGAGGCGTGCCATGGGTTGACCGGCTCGCCCAGCGGCCAGATCGCAATGGTGGGGTAGCGGTGACCAAAACCGGCCAGCGCAATGGCGTGCTCATTCTGCGCAATCAGCAGGCGTCGCGTGACACCGACCGAGAAAATGTCGTCGTATAGATCCGGCTGCGCTCGCAGGCGGGAAAGCTCTGCCTCAGTCTGAACCGCGTGAGAGTCAATTGCGACCAGCTGTTTATGCAGGTGATCGAAACTCGCGCCGGCGGGTTTCAGCCAGTTCTGGAACGCCGCCACATACTTGACAGCAGGATCCAACCCGTACAGGTCAGCCATCGCGCGGGTAGTGAATGCCGTGTACTGATAGTGCTCCTCCGGGGTGAGGGTGCCAGACCCCGCCAGCTGCGTATTATCCGTCGCGCCATCAACATAGTGTCGGCGCGCAACGATCACGTCGTGACCACCGGAGAAAAACCCGTTCGCCTGTTGGAGCTTTTCTGAATCGGACAGAGCATCGAAGTCCTCCTCGGACATGCCGCCCGCCATCATCCGCGCGCGCACAACCCGCATCACGTGGTCATAGCCTGTCGAGGAAGCCAGGTATTCAGCCATTCGACGGTGCTCAGCTTCAGATGGAACGTGACCGTGGTTGAGGTGCCAGTAGTTGTAGGACACGATTTCGAAGAGGTTTGGGATGCGGCGGAACTCAGCGACAGTCGACGTCAGCTCATCGGCTGGCAGTGCTTCGAGCTGTTTCCAGTTGCCGTCCTCGTCGCGAATCAGACGAGCCTTTTCGGGTGGAGTCTCCAGATAGCGCTGCTCACAGAAGGCGCAGTATTTGCCGTGCTGATCTGGGTCGAGCTGCTCGGGCGTCTCAACTGGCACGGATAAAGGGCGGTGTCCCCGGCCGGGAACGGTCCACACTTCAGTGCCGGACAGCAGGTTCGTCTGTTTGACGGTGCCATCAGCTAGCCGCACAATGGCCCGGTCGTGGGTCTCTTGCTCCTTCGCCATACCTCCTAGCGTAGTCGCACTCGCCCTCATCTGACGGGCCCGGCACAGGCTCGACAGCAATTTCCTGTTCTCTTGCGGCGTATGTTCGCCCTCTCATCAGGGGTAACGAGGCAGACGCCGCTTCGTGGCGGCAGCTCCCCGATTCCATGTATGCGCTCAGTGAATTCAGTGGTGCACTGCTGTCGGGCTATCGTGAGGACGCCGAACATCGGTAGGGTGGAGGCATGGCTCGTGTGCGTTTGTTTGAACCGATTGAAGTGGGAGCGCGCCGCATTGCACACCGCGTGTGGATGCCTCCGATGTGTCAATACTCCGCCCTCCCGTCAGGCCCCACAATGGGGCAGCCGACCGACTGGCATGTGGTGCATTATGGTGCGAGGGCGCTCGGCGGTGCAGCAGCCGTCATTGTCGAGGCGACCGGGGTCGTGCCCGAGGGGCGTATCTCCCCGTACTGTCTGAGCCTGCATTCGGACGAGCAAATCCCGGCCTTTGCGCGCATAGCTGATGCGATCCACGCTGGCGGTTCGACTGCCCTGATCCAACTCAGCCACGCCGGACGTAAGGCGTCAGATCCGGTGGATTGGGCGGTGGAGCATTCTCGCCGCTGGGCACGCCAGGCAGGGCGTGACCTTCCGATCTCGGATCAACGCGACCATGAACTTGAGTGGCAAACCGTTGCCCCGTCGGCCGTGGCGTTCAATGAGCGGTTGGGGACGCCTCGTGAGTTAACAGGCGAAGAAATTGACGGCCTGATCCGCGCGTTTAGTGACGCGGCAGAGCGGGCCATGCGCGCAGGTTTCGACGGCGTGCAGATCCACGGCGCTCACGGCTACCTGATTCACGAGTTTCTCTCACCATTTTCCAACACACGCACTGACAAGTGGGGCGGTGACTTCGAGGGTCGCACGCGTTTCCTGCGCCGCATTGCACAGGAAATCCGTTCACGTATTGGTGACGAGGCCGTCCTGGGCGTGCGCCTGTCGGGCACTGACTGGACGAAGGAATACCCCGAGGATGGTCGCGACGGCTGGACACTGGAAGAAACAGTACGTCTTGCCCGTGAACTGGCACGCCCCGGCACTGAGTTCAGTGCTCACGAAGACGCTCGCGGCGTGGACATGATCAATATGTCAACGGGTGGGAACGTGCCGGATGCCCGTATCCACGGTGGTGTGGGATATCAGGTGTTCGCCGCGGAGGCTGTCCGCACAGGCCTGCATGATGCAGGAATTACCGATGTGCCGGTGTCAGCCGCGGGCCTTATTACGGGAGCTGAGCAGGCTGAACAGGTTTTGGTGGACGGTCGCGCCGACATGATCGAAGTGGGGCGCCCGCTTCTGACTGATCCGATGCTGCCGCACGTATGGGCGGTGCGTCTTCGCTCCGAGATGGCGTGGCCAGATCCGTATCTGCGCGGCACCGCGCGGTACTAGGCCTGAGCTGGCGGTAGCCAGCCTCGTGCCTGACGTGCCAGATTGTCGAGGATGGATGCCGCTTCCGTTGCTCGATCCACGTGAACAAAAAGGTGGTCGTGGTAGTAGCCGGCGATTACGTTGCAGCTGATGGATCGCGATGCGAGCGTCTGGGTGATGGTGGCGGTCATGCCCACTGAATCCAGTGCGGAATGCACGCCCAACGTGATCAGAGCATAGCGTTCGTCCGTCGGCAGGCCAGCCTCGCGCGCATCGTCTTCAGCGACGACAACGGTGATGCCTTCGTCTTCCTGGATTGTTGCGAAAGGCTGTAGCCCTTCGGGAATGGAGTGAACTGACGCAAAGACGTAGACACCCTGTGGGGTGGCGTCAAGCGATGCAAGAACTGAATCAAGATCTTTTAATCCGGACATGTCTTCGACGATACCGATCGCGTCGTCTGTTTGCGAGGGTGTCTCACAATGAAGACCTGCGAGTTGAAGGGACTTCTGTTGGGGGACATTGGCCTGCAATTCGGTGATCGTCACAGTGAGTCATCGACAAGTGCAGCTACTTTTGAAAGTTGAGTCTAGGTGTGTCAACTTTCAGCCTTGAGTGAAAGAGACTCAACTTTGCTTGCGGAGTCACCCTCGTCGATGCAGACTAGAACCATCAAGCGAATAGAGGCTCTGGAAAGAGCCACCAAGGTGCGGTCACGAGGGGGCCGAGAGCCTTGGACAAGTGAAGGAGATTGTTATGGTGACTCGTTTTGATCCCATGCGTGACATGGACCGTATTTTCAACTCAGTGATGCGTGAGGCTCCGGCCAACCCCGGCATGCCGCTGGATTTGTACCGCAGCGGCGATGAGTTCATCGCGAAGATGGATCTGCCCGGTGTTGACCCCTCCACGATTGACATTGACGTGGAAGAGCGCACGCTGACCATCAGCGCTGAGCGTAAGGCGGAGACAGTCAAAGATATTCAGTGGCTCTCTCACGAGCGCCCATCCGGTGCGTTTGCCCGTCAGCTGACACTGGGCAACGGAGTGGCTCTGGACGGAATTTCCGCTTCGTACCGTGACGGTGTTCTGACGCTGACCATTCCGGTCGCAGAAGCTGCCAAACCGCGCAAGATCGCTGTTGCGGTGGAGGACAGTGCTCATGACGAAGCGCAGACCATCGAAGCTGACGCGCGCGACTCCGAGGAAAACTGAGGTCGGCTTCTGCACGAGGAGCCGAAGTGCTGAGGCCAGAAGGCTGCGGCACTGACGCCTTGCTAGGTCGGGGTCCGCATAGATCCGGCGATTAGCGCGGTACAGAACCACCCGCTTGCTGGGATCTGAAATAAGTCCGGCAGGCGGGTGGTTTCTTATGCGGTTTTGCAATTATCGGAAGAGCGTTTCCAGATCGATATCAGCGCCGGTCAGCGTTGCGGTGATCTGGCCGCTGTCCGAGGTCTGCAGTGACGAAATCATGAGCCCGGATGGCAGCGGATCCAGTGGAACGCGCAGATCGTCCAGATTGAATTCCGTCAGCAGGTCATCCAGCGGAAGATTGAGCGCTCCGGCCTGAATGGTGGTGGGCGTGATCACCAAGGATCGACCGTTGTCACCGATCGCCAGTGTTGCCATCGCCGTGACCTGCTGGCCCAGGATTTCCATGCCGAGGCTCACGCCTTCATCGGTGACGCTGACAGTAGCGGGCATTGAGATGTACTGAGGCAGCTGGTCATCGAGGACCTGCTGCAACGAATCCTGATTGACCCGCCCGGTGCCTTCAACCGACTGCGCGTGGTAGGGCGAGGACGTCCCGACATTGTGCACGCTGATGTCGATATCGTTCAGCCGTAACTGGCTCCCGGACACATCCACGTCCCATCCGGGCACATGCACATCCAGCGTCGAAATCGCCCCACCCAGAACCTGCGTGAGGAACGGGATGTCAACAACTGACACGTCAACACCATCCTCGCCGTCAGCAGCGTCCCCCTCGTCCGTGGTTCCCTGAGGGGCAGTGACGGCACCAGGCGCGCTTTCAACCCTGGACGCGAGGTCACTTTCGACGCGGTGCGCCAGGTAGCGGTCTGCACCCACCAGGGCGGCGGCGAGCACGACGATCACTACCAGCGTGATCCACAGGCCTGTGTGCGAACGTGACTTTTCCGGCGCGTAGGGGGGTGGCGCGCTCACAGACGATCCATCACGTCAGGATGAGCACCCGTGCGGCCTTCTTCCCCTTCGTCGAGGGCAGTCACCGCAGCCATCTGCTGATCGGTGAGCTCGAAATCAAAGAGCATCATGTTGGCACGCTGTCGCTCCGGTGTCACGGACTTCGGAAAAATAACATCGCCGCGCTGCAAAGCCCAGCGAAGAGCCACCTGAGCAGCTGACACGTCGCGCTCCGCCTGCTCACTGACCTCGCGCGCGATTTCACTGAGGCGGTCATCAGATGCTGCCCGGCCACGCGCCAGCGGCGACCACGCTTCAGTGATGATCGAATGCTTGTCATCGAAGTCATGCACCTCCTGGTTGAGCAGGTAGGGGTGTGACTCGATCTGGTTGACCATCGGGACGACGCTGGACTGCTCCAGCAGTACCTCCAGGTGGTGTGGCTCAAAGTTGGACACACCAATGGCGCGGGCGCGGCCGTCCTCGTAGAACTCCTCGAGCACCTTCCACGTAGTGACAAAGTCGCCGCCGTAGAGCGTGGGCAGTGGCCAGTGGATCAGGAACAGGTCCACATAATCGGTGCGCAGATCCTTCAGTGACTGTGCGAACGCGGCGCGCGCCACATCAGGCTCGTGGTTGGGGTTGTCCAGCTTGGTCGTGATGAACAATTCTTCACGCGCAACGCCTGACTGTGCCCAGGCCTGTCCGACTTCGGCCTCGTTGTGGTACATCTGTGCCGTGTCGAGATGGCGGTACCCCAGGGCAAGCGCGTTGGACACTGCTTCGACGACATGCTCAGTGATCTTGTAGGTTCCAAAACCCAGCTGAGGAATCGTGGCTCCTGTGGCCAGGGAAAGCGTGGGGATCTGTGGAATGTCTGCCGATGCGGTCGCCATGATGGCTGGCTCCTCTCATGATCTGTCAACATGCTCGGGCACGTGCTCCACTTCAGCTTACGTGCCCAAGCGTCCATTCATGAGCCTATGCGATATCGTCCTCGTCCGTCACTGCTGGGCCCGCAAACTGAGCCTGGTAGAGGCGGGCATACGCGCCGCCGCGTTCCAACAGTTCCACGTGACGGCCAGTTTCCACCACGTCGCCGTCTTCCATCACCAAAATGAGGTCCGCATCGCGAATCGTTGACAGGCGGTGCGCAATGACAAACGAGGTGCGATCCTGGCTGATTTGATCCATCGCCTTTTGTACCAGTGCCTCGGTGCGCGTATCAACCGAGGATGTTGCCTCATCGAGGATCATCAGGTCCGGGTGCGCGATGAATGCACGGGCAATTGTCAAAAGCTGGCGCTCACCGGCCGAAATCTGGTCGTCCTGGTCGGCAACCTTCGTGTCATACCCATTGGGAAGTTGCGTAATGAGGCGATGCGCCGCCGTCTCCTTCGCGGCTTGCCTGACGTCCTCAGGTGTGGAGCCCTCACGCCCAAACGCGATATTCTTCTCAATCGTGCCTTCGAACAGCCATGTATCCTGCAGCACCATCCCCATATGGGAGCGCAGAACATCCTTGTTGATCGTCGAAATATCCACGCCGTCGATCCGAATCGCACCGGAGTCCAGCTCGTAGAAGCGCATGAGCAGGTTCACCAGCGTGGTCTTTCCGGCACCCGTTGGCCCGATGATCGCGACAGTTTGGCCAGGCTGTACCTCCACCGACAGATCCTTGATAACGGGCTTATCTGGCGAATAGCCGAAGCGCACGTGGTCAAAGACGATGTGCCCGCGCACGTGCTCATTTTCTGCCGTGCTTGCCTGACCGTCCCAGGATGTCTGGCTGCTGGCAGCTTCTGGCGTTTCGTCAGTGCCCTCCACATGGGCCAGCGCGAACGAGGACGCCCCGTTATCCGGCTCCATCTCAGGTGCATCGAGGAACTCAAAGACGCGTTCAGCCGAAGCGATACCGGACTGCAGGGAGTTCGCCATCGACGCCAACTGGCCCAGAGGCTGCGAGAACTGACGCGAATACTGGATGAAGGCCTGAACCTGGCCTAACGTCATTCCACCGTTGGCGACCATCAGCCCGCCACCCACGGCGACCACCACGTACGACCCGTTGGACAGTAACCCCATCAACGGCATCATCAGGTTGGAGATGAACTGCGCCTTGAACGATGAGTGATACAGCCGCGTATTGGCGTCGTTGAATTCGTCGGTGAAACGCTCTTCCAATCCGTACAGCGCAACGACCTCGTGCCCCGTCATCGCTTCCTCCACGACGCCGGAAACCTCGCCGGTCGCATTCCACTGCTCAACGAACTGCGGCTGCGCCTTCTTCATCAGGTAGACGGCGATCGCTGCACCGAAGGGAATGATCACCATCGCCAACAACGTGAGCTTCCACGACATCGACACCATCATGGCGACAATGCCAACGACGGTGAGGACTGACTGGAAGAACTGGGAGAGCGTCTGGTTCATGACCTGCGTGACGTTGTCGACGTCGTTGGAGACGCGAGAGATCAGATCACCGCGCGAATGCTGATCGAGGTAGCTCAGCGGCAGCCGTTCGATCTTGCGCTGAATCTCATCGCGCATCCGCCACCCGGCGTTCTGAACGGCAATGCGCAGCAGAATCTCACCGACCAGCCCCACCAACGCTGAGGCGGCGTAGATTGCGCACACCGTCAGCAGGACCTTGCCCAACTGGCTCATGTCGATTCCCTGGCCGGGCACGACGTCCATCGCAGAAAGCATGTCAGCGAAACGATCATGACCCGAGGCGCGCATCGCCTCGATTGCCGCTTCTTTCGAGGGCGCGTCCGCCATCATCTTCCCGATGACGCCGTTAAAGATAATGTCTGTGCCGCGGCCGAGAATCTTCGGTGCAATCACTGACAGAACCACCGATGTTGCAGATGCCAGCAACGTGATGAAAATGATGAATGCATCGGGTCGCAGTGACTTGATCAGGCGTTTCAACGAGCCGGAGAAGTTCTTCGACTTGCCTCCAGGTGCGACCCCGCGGTTGCCGCGAGGACGGTTGGACTGCCCGCCGCGGCGCCGGCGCTGTGGCTGAGAATCAGTGCTCATGCTGCCTCCTCCTCGCTGAGCTGTGAGGCAACAATTTCCTGATACGTCGTACAGCTCTTCATCAGGTCCTCATGCGTGCCGCGACCGGCGATGTGACCATCTTCCAGCACGATGATCGTGTCGGCGTGCCGAATCGACGCGACGCGTTGGGCGACCACCACGATCGCTGCGTTGCCGGTGTGATCAGATAAACCTGCCCGCAGGCGCGCATCTGTGGCGTAGTCCAGCGCGGAAAAAGAATCGTCAAAGATATACAGGTCGGCATCGCGGTACAGGGCACGCGCAATCGACAGGCGCTGGCGCTGACCGCCGGAGAAGTTCGACCCGCCCGGATCGACGTCATAATTCACACCGCCATCAAGCTTGGAGACGAACTCCGTGGCCTGAGCGCCCTCGAGTGCGCGCTCCACCCTGGAAAGCTGCTCGTCTGTCAGGTTGTCGGTTCGTGTCACGTCCAACAAACCGGACACTGTCTGCGCAATGGTGCCGGAAAACAGGTACGCATGCTGTGGCACCATCGCGATGCGCTGGCGTAGCTGAGCCAGGTCTATGTCGCGCGCATCGACGCCATTGACCCGGACAGTTCCGCCTGTGGGATCCATCAGGCGCGGCAACAGGTTCACCAGCGTGGTCTTGCCTGAAGCAGTTGAGCCGATGATTGCAGTTGTCGTTCCTGGTTTCAGAGTGATCGAGATGTCATCCAGGACTGGTGAGAGTGCCCCGTCGTAATGCACGCTGACGTGGTCAAGACTGAACACCCATTGGCCCGGGTCAGGCGCGGTGTCGTGGTGAGAATCCTCGGATGCGGCGGCGTCGCCCTCGTCAATGTGCGTCGCCATGTTCGAGGGGGACTGGGCTTCCGCGGGCGTGACGACTGTGGGAGCTGCGTCAAGAACTTCGGTGACACGGTGTGCGGCGACGCCGGCACGAGGCACCATCACGAACATCATGGCGGCCATCATGACGGCCATGAAGATCATGCCGAGGTAATTGATGAAGGCGAAGAGCGCACCGATCTGCATGTTGCCGCTGTCGATCAGGAATCCGCCGAACCACACCACTGCAACCGATGAGATCGAAATGATCAGCGTCACCGAGGGGAACATGATCGAAAAGAGGATACCGATGCGCAGGTAGACTGACCGTACAGACGCGTTGACCGAGTCGTAGCGCTCGCGGATAAACGGCTGACGCACGAATGCGCGGATGACGCGGATGCCGGTGAGCTCTTCGCGCAGGACGGTGTTCATCGTGTCGATGCGTTTTTGCAGGCGGGCGAACTGCGGTGCGAGGAACGCCATGATGACGCCGACAACGACCGCGAGGATGGGGACGACGACCAAGAGCAATAGTGAGAGGCGTTGATTTTGGCGCACAGCCATCAGGACTCCACCGATGCCGTTAATGGGTGCCTGCACCATGATAAGGAAGGTCATCAGGGTGACCATCTGGATTTGCTGCACATCGTTGGTGGAACGCGTGATCAGGGAAGGGGCACCGAAGTCATGCATGTTCTGAGCGGAGAACGACTGCACATGAGTGAAGAGCCGGTGACGTGCCCAGGCGCCCAGACCCATCGCCGTACGGGCGCCGAAGTAGACAGCGAACGCAGTGGTGACCACCTGGACGAGAGTGATCCCCATCATGATTGCGCCGAGTTTCCAGATCAGGTCAGTGTCACCTTGTGCGACGCCTTCATCGATGATGCGGGCGTTGAGGCTCGGCAGATTCAGTGCGGCTATGGTTGCGATTACCTGCAGCACGATAATGCCGATCACTTCAAGAAGGCGTGTACGCAGATAGCGCCAAACAAAACGAAAAAGCACGCGTTTTCCATTCCATCGAAGTGCGTGACGTTTTCACGCACTCACATATGGTAAGAGACGCTGTGTCATCATGCTCACGATGGCGTTTTTGCGCTGTTGCGTGACCGATGGACATTTCAGGTTAATCGAGTAAACTTCCGACGTGCCCATGTTTACGTCATACAGAACACCTGCGTTTTCACCTGATGAGCTTATTGCAGGTTTTTGGTTGGTGCTCGCCTATGTTCATGCCGGAAAAGTGGCTGAATATGTTGCGAATAATGGTGAACCGACTGAAGCTGTTCCTCTGACCGAGGGTGGCACGCCTCACACCTGGCACGAAATCGACGATATTGTTGAGCCTGTTATCCGTCATCATGGTCTCGACCACCCGGATGAACTTGCGGAGAAGATCGCACAAAACATCGTTCGTACTGTGTGGTGGGTCACACAGGTGAATGACAAGGTGCCTGGTGAGGCCTCTCAGGCGTCGATCTCTGTGGCTGATTTTGACCGCGCCCGCTCGGCTCTGCTGGAAGCCTGGAACGTAGGATCGATCGCCGGAATGGCGCTGTGGCCACCGACCGCCCGCACTGTCGCCACGCGTGTTGGCGACGGCAGGTGGAACACAGCTCTGTCCCGTCTGGGAGTTGCGACGTATTCAGGCAGGCGGGTTGGAGCCACGCGCTTCAGTGATGAGGACATCATGAAGGCGTTGCGCAAATTTAACGACGAACTGCGCGAAGAATCTGGTGAGGAATCCTCCAGCTCGCAGGTGTCGGATCGTCTGACCTATCAGAACTACTGCGAGTGGGCCTCTGAGCAGCGGGCTGCGGGCGAGCGGATCGTGTCAGGCGCCACGATTCGCCAGCGCTACCGGTCGTGGAAAAAGGCACTGCATGAGGCCTTTGAGCAGGAGGGCTGAGCGCGGCGCGGCGTGCTCAGCTGAGCGAGGGTGGCTAACGCCAGCGGATCGATGAGTCGCGTCCGCGCAGGCGATCAAGTTCGCGACGCTCTTTCTTGGTGGGGCGACCTGTACCCTTTTCGCGCCGAGCCACCGGAATTGAGAGGCGAGGCCGAGGAAGCGACAAATCAACGTAGCACTGCCGCGCAATAGGGGCGCCCATCCGTTTAGCCAGGAGGTGACGCACCTCCAGCACGCGATCGAATCCTTCGACGCGCAGGCGCACTTCGTCGCCGACTCTGACTTTCTGTGCGGCTTTCGCTGCCTCACCGTTGACTTTCACGTGACCGGCGCGAGCGGCAGCCGTCGCAGCCGAACGCGATTTCACCTGCCGAGTCGCCCACAACCACGTATCGACCCGCACGAAGGGCTGGTCGCTGAGTGCGCCCGCAGGGATCGGCACTTCCGCGTGCGCAGGATCAGCGCTCTCAGCCGGAAAACCGTATTCAGCATCGTGGTTGCTCATAGACAGATCCTAGAACGAGAAGAGCCGCTCTACCTTCCGCACCTTGAGCGGGTGGCGGACGACGCACACAGGTGCGAACCAATTGGGATCTGGCCGATGCGATGGCTACGATTGGAACAGGTCACTGTACAGACCTCACGTCAGCAACGCCGCTTCACCATGATGAAAGGACTCGACATGAGCACTCCTCGTATCGTCCACATTGCTACAGATCACGCGGGGCTCGATGCGTCGCATGCGATTCAGGAACACCTGCGGGAGCGCGGATTCGAGGTTCACGACCATGGCCCTCAGTCCTACGATCCGCAAGACGACTACCCCGCTTTCTGCATTCACGCCGCGCAGGCCGTTGTCGCGGACCGGCAGGCAGGAAAAGACGCCCTCGGCATCGTACTGGGTGGATCCGGAAATGGTGAACAGATCGCCGCCAACAAGGTCGATGGTGTACGAGCCGCCCTCGTCTGGAACGAATCGACCGCGCTGCTGGCCCGCCAGCACAACGATGCGAATGTTGTCGCGCTCGGAGCCCGTCAACACCCCGAGGAGGAAATGATTCACCTGATCGACCTCTTCCTCGACGAGCCTTTCTCCAACGAGGAGCGTCACGTCCGTCGCATCGGCCAAATCAGCCAGTTCGAGGCCGACCGAGCCTGACCTGCGTCACGAGCCACTAGGGTAGATGCATGGCAACTCCTCCTTTCATCCTTGAATTACGCTCCAAAATCGGACACGCACCGCTGTGGATACCAGGGTGCACGGCAGTCGTATTGCGTCCCGCTGCGTCTTCCTCATTGACGAGGGTGACCGGCGCGAGCGTTGACCTGGCTGATATTGAAGTGCTGATGGTCAAGCGCGCTGACAACGGTCAGTGGACGCCCGTGACAGGAATCGTGGATCCAGGTGAGGAACCGGCTGTTGCAGCTGAACGTGAAATCCGTGAAGAAGCCGGTGTTGAAGCGGTTGCGCAGCGCCTCTTGTCGGTGGAGGTCGTGGGGCCTGTGACCTACCCGAATGGTGATGTGTCGAGCTATCTGGACTGCTCATTCGTGTGTGAATGGAAGCAGGGCGAGCCGTGGCCTGCCGATGGTGAAAACACAGAAGCGGCATTTTTCCCTGCCAACGACCTGCCTCCCACTAATGAGCGCTTCCGAACTGCGATTAAGCGGGCACTGTCAGGCAAAAACGGGCCGGCGGTGTTCAATCGGTAGTACTCCATAGGCCCAAAACGTGCAGCTTCTAACCGTTCATAGATAGGACAGTGTAAGACACAGCAACTCCCGCCCGAGGCGTGCAGATTCTCCGTGCGTGCCGGTTATGGGGGATTAGTGGAGAGATCGGGGATTAGTGGAGAGCGCGCTTGGCCAGCAGGGTAGATAGCGTGTGGCACTGTTTCACCGACTGGAACGGCACTTGCCGACAGATCGGGGACGTGGTGAGATTGAGCTCATGGCACATACACCTCAAAAAATCGTCTACAGAGTTGAAGCCGATTGCACGGGAGGTCGCGACGGAGCCGTCACGATTCCGACGCTGGACTTCCAGGCCGATCTGCGTACCCCGGAAAAGATGGGTGGCCCCGGTGGGGGACTGAACCCAGAAGCGCTGTTCGCCGCAGGCTACGGCGCATGTTTTCAAAGTGCGCTTGCACTTGCTGGAAAAGAACTCGGAGTTGACACGTCTGATTCGCTGGTCACCTGCTCGGTAGGCATCGGACCCGAGGGCGAATCCTTCGCTCTGTCAGTCATGATCAATGTTGACATCCCTGGCCTCGACGATGAGACGGTCAAGCGCGTGGCGACTCGCACGCACCAGCTGTGCCCGTATTCCAAGGCCATCGCTGACAACGTTCCGGTTCAGATCACAACCGGCCAAAAGTCGAAGTAAGGTCTTGTTCTTGTCAGTTCTCTAACTGTGTGTCAGGTGCGGGCTGCAGCGCGTGAGCTGTAGCCCGTACCTGTTGTGTACGTCCATTTTCATTGACCCAACTGTCGATCTCGATCGACTATAGGGCGAGGGTGTTGCAACCCTGCCACTGTTTGTGCAGGTCAAAAGCTCTTTCCGGCACGCGAATCAGTCGACGCGTCGTCCAAATCGACAGTTGGGGACAAGAGGGGGAGTGGAGACAGCCGGGCGCGAGAGGAAGCTGGAGGAAGGCAGCTGGGAGCCAGAGCGCAGGGCGCTGCGCAGAGCGCTTTCGTGCCTCAGGCTCCGCGCCAGTAGGCCTCCAGAATTGCACTGAGCGATTCAAGGTCGGCGACGTGGCTCATTTCGCGAGCCGAGTGCATCGACAGTAAACCGATCCCGACGTCAACCGTGCAGATTCCCAGACGGGTAGCCGTGATCGGTCCAATTGTCGTCCCGCACGGCATCGCATTGTTGGACACGAAATTCTGCCAGGGGGCGTCAGCTGCCTGAGCCGCGCGTTTCCACAACGCGATCCCGGGAGCATCAGAGGAATACCGGCGGTTGGCGTTCAACTTCAACAGTGGTCCGCGGCCCATCACCGGGCGGTTGTCAGGGTCGTGCCGATCAGCATAGTTGGGATGCACGCTGTGCCCGGCATCAGCAGAGATGCACGATGAGGCGGCCATCATCCGAGCCGTCCCGTCAAAGTCTCGACCCAGGCTCGCCGCCGTGCGACGCAGAATGTCTTCGAGGAACGGCCCGGCCGCCCCCGAACTGGTTGACGATCCTACTTCCTCATGATCAAAGCAGGCGAAAATCAGTACATCGTTGCCGCTGATGCCGTCAGCCAGTAGGCGCTCTATTGCGGTGAGGCCGCTGTGCACCGATGACAAATTATCCTGACGGCCAGCAGCGACAAACTGTCCGTGCGATCCGAAGACGGCAGGCCCCTGCGAGGGAGTCAGGATTAGATCAAAGGATGCGATCTGATCGGCGTCATCCAGATCGACCGTTTGAGCCACGAGATCAAGGACCGACGCGTCGTCCTCGTCAACAGTCCATACGGGCTTCATATGTTGCTGCTTGTCGAGCACAAGGCCCTTGTCACTCACTGTACGGTCCAGGTGGATGGCCAGCTGCGGGATGCGTGCGAGTGGGCCGGTTGCGACCAGGCGCTGCTCGCCGCCTTGCGTGAGAATGCGTCCAGCGATTTTGAGTTCGCGATCCAGCCACGAGTTCAGCAGCATTCCGCCGTAAATCTCTGCGCACAGTTGCCCCCACCCGTCGGCGGTGGTGGCCTGCACAGACGGCTTAAGCACGAGAGCAGGGGAGTCGGTATGTGCGCCGACGATGCGGAACGCAGACGAGTCAGTGACAGACTCGGGGATCACATACGCAATAACGGCACCGTCGCGGACAACCACGTGTCCACCCGGTGCTGTATCCCACGTGTCAGTTTCGCGCTGGCGCACGCACCCCGCATCCTCCAAACGTTGAGCAATGAGGTCAGCGGCGTGGTACGAGGACGGGGAATCGCTCAGAAAAGACAGATAATCGCAGGTAAAGGCACTGGCCGTCGCCGTGCCGGCAGGTTTCACGTTGGACATGACTCCATGGTAGGCGATGGAACAACGCCGGTGGAGTCGCCCTCGTCAATCCTGCCGAACGAACAGGCGACAACCAGTAAGGAGCTGCGTCGCAGTGTGTTCGAGGCGACGCGAACCGCCGTCGAACACGCGAGTGAGGCTCAGGAGTTCAGCTTGTCGGCGATCTCGACTGTGCGGCGAGCCATGTGGTCGAGCGCAGCCAGTGTTTCCTCCGAACGCGTGTCGGTGTTCACCCGCTCAGGAATGACACGCGCGATCGCTCGTCTGGAAAAGCTTGGCCTTGTTGAGCGCACCCCGTCACCCTCGGACAAACGATCAATGCTGGTGTCGTTGACGCCCGAGGGAAAGCGCACGCAGCAAGAAGCCGCTGTCATCACTCAGGAGCACGGCGCTCAGCTATTCGGTGCAGTCGCCACTGCCGATGAACGTCGCCGCGTTGAGCAGATTGGTCTGGATCTGCGCGCAGAGATGGGGGCGCGGCAAAGTGAAATGATTAAACAGGAAGACGAGGACGCCTCGCCGTGCGGCCGCTGATAATCTACTTGCCGGCAAAGAACCGCTGACGAACTACTTGCCGGCGGAGAAGCGGTACACGTTCGTCTCGCGCAGCTCGAAACCGCACCGCTTGTACAGGCGGTTAGCTGCTTCGCGCGAGGGACGCGATGTCAGGTCAATCGTGCGTGCGCCAAGCTCCTGGGCAAAGTCAACCGCTGCTTCAACCAGCTTCTGGCCGGCACCTTGGCCGCGCGTACTGCCGTCAACGACCACATCTTCTACCCAGGCGCGCAAACCGGTGGGAATCGTGAAAGTAGCCAGCGTGAGCATTCCGGCGATCTGACCGGCGGCTAAATCGCCGGTTGCCTCATCGGTGCGGTAGATAAACAGGTGGACACCGGGCTGGGCAATAAAGTCGCGGATGGCGCCTTCTTCCATCGGTGCTGATGAGCGGGATAGCTGAGGGATGAGCAGCTTCATTGCTTCGGTCAGTTCGGGCGAAAAATCATCGACGCGTTCGATCGCCATGAGGCCTCCTGTGGGTTGCGCAATCTCCCTAGCATTGTGACACGATCAGCCACCGATGCGTGCGCGTGACGCTCGGGCAGGTGTCGGTAATCCGCCGCATACGTGATGACTGTGGGCGATATGCAGCAATCAGAGATGCGAAGCGGCCCTTCTACTGGGCGATGCTCGGTTCTTCGTGTACGCCCTGATCCTGGTGTACACGCAGGTTCTTCAGACAGAAGATGCAGTACACCACCAAGAGCACAACGCAGAACGACACAAGCGCTGCGTTAAAAGCTGTCTCAGTCATCGACAAGGAGGAAGCAGCATCGGCGCTCGTCTTTTCGATGACGGCCAGAGAATTATTCAGGCTGTGGAAGATGACGCACGGAATCAGACTCTTACCGTTGTAGAACAGCAATACAAGGGTGAAGCCGACGGCGATCGCAAAAATGATCTGCATGAGCGTATTCATCAGTGGCGCGCCATTGAGCAGGTTGACGATATGCCCCAGTCCGAACGTCAACGACGATACGACAATCGCTGCCATCAAATTGCTTTTCGCCATTGCCAGGAAAAGGAATCCTCTGAAAATGACTTCTTCCAAAAAGCCGGTGCACAGCATGCTGATGATCAGGAAAAGAGTTGGCGCAGGGCTGTACATGAAGTGGAAACCCGTGATCAGTCCGCTTGTGGCAACGATCAGCAGGGGAATGAAGAACCAGGCTTTACTTGAGGGGTAGGGCGGTTTGATGAGCCCGTACTTTCTCGCCAGGCCATTGGAGATAATCCAGTACGCAAGAATTGCGACAAGTGCGATATGGAAGATCGCCGGGATCAGCGCTGTGACCCCGATCTGATCGGTGACTTGCTGCGCAACGAGGGTCCCACCGACGTAGAGGACAATCATGACGATTGCGAACGTCATTTCACTTTTCTGATACAACGCCTTCATCGTGACGCCTCGTTTCGTGGACGCGGGGATCGAGGAGCTGAACGACCTCACGTATGAACCTGAAAGAGCATGACATGAAGTTCTCACAAAGCCGCTAATCTCACTGGTGTTTTCAGTGTAACCAGCGCGAATCAGGCCGTCGGTAACAAAATGATAAATGCGCGTCGGCTCATGTGGATGGGGAAGTTGTGTCGCTCCTTGTGGGGGTTGTGTATATTTCAGGGGGCGTCCGCGCTCCTATCGAGCAGAATTGAGCAGTCAAACGTGTTTCAAGCAGGTCTGCTCCCTTATCGTATATCGAGCAAACTTTCGCTCTTAACATCTTTCAAGCAAAACCGCACACTCGACATGGCGGGTGTGCGCGAACATGTCAAAAATGCGTCCCTGACTCACTTGATACGACGGCATGTGCGCAAGATCCTGAACCAGTGTTTCCGGATTACATGACGAGTACACGATGTGGTGTGCTCCGCACCCGTTGAGCCATGTCGCAAGCTCCTCACCCAGCCCGCGTCGGGGAGGGTTGACCACGATAGCATCTGGAACCGTGCGTTCGGACTGCTCTCGCGCCCACTTGGTCGCATCCGCCGCAATGAAACGCGTGCGCACACGCCTTGCTGCCACCTCCAGGTGCTGCGCAGCGTTCTTCGCAGCCTCGACAGCATCGCCGGAAATCTCCACGCCCGTCACATCCTGGACACCCGCGGCTGCAGCATTTAACGCAAACCCGCCCACGCCGCAATACAGATCCCACACGCTGCGAGCATCTACATCCGTCAGCCAGCTCGCCACCTGCATGTACAGTGCTGAAGCCACCCGCGTGTTGGTCTGAGTGAAGGAGCGCGGCCCAACCTGCAGTCGCGTCCGTCCAACCGTCATCGGCAGTGTTACCTCGTCGGTGAGGACGTACTCATCTGGCCCTTCGACCAATGCTGCGTGCGTGGGATGAATGTTGGCCGTCACCACTCGAATGGTCGGCACCGCCTGTCTGATTGCATCAAGATGAGTGCGCAGAGTCGACATGTGGCGGCGCGAGCGCAACACGAAGCGCACCATTAGTTGTCTGTCATCGCCTGCCGTCACGATGACGTACTTAAGGTCGCCTCGACGCCGTTTGACGCTGTACGGTTCGATGCGCATGCGCTCGATCAAACGGGCAAGTCGGGGGAGCTGATCGCGGATTGCAGGCACGACGATCGGGCAGTCTCGCAGGTCCTGCACGTTCAAATCCGCCCCCAGTATTCCCAGCCGCATGTCCGAGGGTGTCCCTCCTGCCACGAGTTTCACCTTGGAGCGAAAATCCTTCTGATGCGATGCAGCAGGTGCCAGCCACTGCAGATCGGGCGTGCCGAATTCAGTGAGGGCGCGACGAACCTTCGCATCCTTGTCTGCAAGTTGACGTTCGTACGGTGTGGGTAGCAGGGTGCACGAATGGCACAGCCCGGCCTCGAAATACCCACATTGCATAGGGGAATTGTGTCACGGTGCCTGCGAGGGTGCCCGATCGCAAGGTGATGTGTCCGGAGGCTGTGTCGGCTTGCTCACATGTGACGAGGGAATAAGCCTCACCGCGATGAAGTTGAGCATATTAGACTCAAGTTTGAGGACGTAGGACTTGCCATGACGTCATCCTCCCTCTAAACTTGAGTGCAACAGACTCAACTTGGAAGGATAGATTCAATGGCACGAGCAATTGGCATTGACCTGGGAACAACGAACTCCGCTATTGCGGTGTTGGAAGGTGGCGAGCCCACCATTATTGCCAACGCCGAAGGCGCGCGCACCACTCCCTCGGTCGTCGCATTTTCAAGCACCGGCGAAGTCCTCGTCGGAGAACTGGCCAAGCGGCAGGCCGTCACAAACGTTGACCGCACCATCTCGTCAGTCAAGCGCCACATGGGCACCGACTGGAAAGTGTCCATCGACGATAAGGAATACACCGCGCAGGAAATCTCCGCGCGTATCCTCGGCAAACTCAAGCATGACGCGGAAGAATACCTCGGTGAACCGGTGACCGATGCGGTCATCACCGTCCCCGCATACTTCTCTGATGCGCAGCGTCAGGCCACGAAGGAAGCCGGCCAGATCGCCGGACTGAACGTTCAGCGCATCGTCAACGAGCCAACCGCAGCAGCTCTGGCGTATGGCCTGGAAAAAGGCAAGGAAGATGAACTGATTCTGGTCTTCGACCTTGGCGGTGGCACGTTCGACGTGTCCCTGCTGGAAATCGGCAAGGATGATGACGGCTTCTCCACCATTCAGGTGCGTGCAACTGCCGGTGACAACAAGCTCGGTGGTGACGACTGGGATCAGCGCATCGTTGACTGGCTCATCCAGCAAGTCAAGTCCAAGTCAGGCGCTGACCTGTCGAAGGACACCGTCGCGCTGCAGCGCCTCAAGGAAGCAGCCGAGCAGGCCAAGAAGGAGCTGTCCTCGGCCTCGACCACGAACATTTCACTGCAGTACCTGTCGATGACGGCTGACGGTCCTATCCACCTGAACGAATCGCTTTCGCGCGCCAAGTTCGAGGAAATGACCTCTGATCTGCTTGACCGCACGAAGCAGCCGTTCCACGACGTGATTCGTGACGCAGGTATCCAGGTCTCCGACATTGACCACGTTGTGCTGGTCGGTGGCTCCACCCGTATGCCGGCAGTGGCTGAAGAGGTCCGCAAGCTGACCGACGGTCGCGAACCGAACAAGGGTGTCAACCCCGACGAAGTTGTGGCAATCGGCGCAGCCCTGCAGGCCGGCGTCATCCAGGGCGACCGTAAGGACGTTCTGCTCATCGACGTGACCCCGCTGTCCCTCGGCATTGAAACCAAGGGCGGGTTCATGACCAAGCTGATCGAACGTAACACCGCGATCCCGACGAAGTCCTCGGAGCTGTTCTCCACAGCGGAAGACGGCCAGACATCCGTGCTGGTTCAGGTCTACCAGGGTGAGCGCGAGTTCGCCCGCGACAACAAGCTGCTGGGAACCTTCGAACTGGGCGGCATCGCCCCGGCACCTCGCGGCAAGCCGCAGATCGAGGTCACCTTCGACATCGACGCCAACGGCATCGTGCACGTCTCCGCAAAGGATCGTGGCACAGGCAAGGAACAGTCGGTGACCATTACCGGTGGATCTGCCCTGCCTAAGGATGAGATCGACCGCATGGTGAAGGAAGCTGAAGCGCACGCCGCCGATGACAAGAAGCGTCGTGAGGAAGCTGAAACACGCAACACGGCCGAGCAGAAGGTCTACATGACCGAGAAGTTCCTCAAGGATGACGGCGACAAGGTGTCAGAAGGTACGCGCAACGAGGTCCAGACGGATATCGACGCGGTCAAGAAGGCGCTCGAGGGTGACGACATTGAAGCAGTGAAGTCGGCTATGACCAAGCTCGACGAATCATCACTGAAGATCGGTCAGGAAATCTACGCCGCGCAGCAGGCCGAGGGTGACCAGGCCCAGGCTCAGGCAGACGGTCCGCAAGCCGGCGCCGGCCAGGCAGATGCATCATCGAGCGATGACGACGTCATTGACGCTGAAATCGTTGATGAGGAGGACGACGACAAGTGAGTGAGACACCGATGAACGACAAGAGCCAGACCGGGCCCTCCGAGTCTGATCCGCGCGTGTCGCCATCGGGTCCCACCGACCAGAACGCGTGTGCATCCGGCAAACAGTCAGATGCACACGCCGAGGGCAACGGCACCGGCAGCGCCTCACAGCATGGCGCTGCCGCCCGTGAGGCCGATGCGTCGCACACAGGTGATGCGTCTGAACCAGCAGGCTCAGCACGCGAAAACTCAGATGCAGACGATTCAGCTTCGACCGCCCCTCGCGATGGCACCACGTCCAATGAATCTGACGGCACCTCCGATGTCTGCGCAGACGATGTAAACAGCGAATTGACTGATGGCGCCAATGCTGCGCCAGCAAGTACCGACGATATGTCCGCATTTGAGGATGATGTCGAAGATACCGAGCTGGCCAAGGCAATGGCACGAATCGGAGAACTGGATGACGACCTGGCTCGGGCACGCGCCGACCTGTACAACCTGAACCAGGAGTACGGCAACTACGTGCGCCGTTCCAAGGAAGCTGCATCCGCCCACCGCGTGAGCGGTCAGCAGGAAGTGGCAGAAGCGCTGATTTCCGTCCTCGATGATATTCACGCAGCGCGTCAGCACGGCGACCTCGAAGACGGACCTTTCGCAGCGATCGCTAACAAACTTGAAGAAGTTCTCAAGAGTCAGTTCGCGATGGAACGCTACGGCGTGGAAGGGGACGACTTCGACCCCTCGCTGCACGAGGCGCTGATGGCACAAGCCAGTGAGGATGTCGACCACCCTGTGATCGGCCAGGTTCTGCAGCCCGGATACCGCATGGGTGAGAAGGTTCTGCGCCCCACGAAAGTGATGGTTCACAACCCACAGTGACACGTACAAGGACGGGCATAAATCGATGCCCACGAGAAAACGAACTGCTCACAGGCAGACAACCGGGAGATGAGGTGACATGAGCGGACAAGATTGGTTGGAAAAAGATTTCTACAAGACTCTGGGAGTCGGGAAAGACGCCGACGCGGCAGCCATTAAGAAGGCCTACCGCAAGCTTGCCCGAAAGTGGCACCCCGATCAGAATCCTGGAGATGCGAAAGCCGAAGAGCGTTTCAAGGAAATCGGTGAAGCCTACGCCGTCCTGTCAGACCCTGAACAGCGCAAACAATACGATGCGCTGCGCTCAATGGCAGGTGGCGGGGCACGATTCCAGGCAGGCCCCGGCGGTGCGGCAGGCGGAGCAGGCTTTGAAGACCTGTTCTCCAACCTGTTCGGCGGCGGTGCTGGTGGGCCGGGCGGCCAGACCCGAGTGCGCTACAGCACTCAGGGTGGCGGCGGAGCAGGCTTTGAGGATATGTTCTCGAACCTGTTTGGCGGCAGCGCCGGCGGACAGTCTGGCCCCTACGGGTCGGGCTCATTCGGTCAGGGAGCGCCCGGAGCAGGCTTTGGCGGTCCTCGACCCCAACGCGGAAACGACCTGCGTGCCTCCACCACACTGACGTTCCGTCAGTCCATGGAAGACACCACCGTGCGGATGACCGTTGACGGCCATTCGATGACGGTGCGCATCCCTGCTGGCGTGAAGGACGGTCAGAAGATCCGTCTGCGCGGCAAGGGGCGTCCCGGCTCAAATGGCGGGAAGAACGGTGACCTGATCGTCACGATCAACGTGGCCAGGCACCCTGTTTATTCGCGCGACGGTGACAACCTGCGGATGCAGCTGCCGGTGACTATGTCGGAGGCAGCGCTGGGTGCCAAAGTCAGCGTGCCCCTTCCTGACGGATCACATGTCGCCATGAAGATCCCTGCAGGCACGCAGTCAGGCGCCGTGTTGAGGCTGCGCCACCGTGGAGCGCCCAACGGGAAGCGTCGTGGTGACCTGCTGGTGGAGGTCCAGGTCGCTGTCCCCACGAAGCTCACGAAACAGCAGCGCGAGGCGCTCGATGCCTTCAGCGCGTCGCTGGGTGACTGGGATCCACGCGCTGACCTTGCAAAGCGTGCGGAGGTGTAAGACATGCTGCCTTCTCACTCGCAAACGACGTTCGTGATTTCTGTGGCGGCAGAACTGGCAGGCATGCATCCGCAGACGCTTCGGCAGTATGACCGCCTGGGCCTGGTGACGCCTGCCCGCACCAAGGGACGAGGGCGGCGCTACACGCACCGTGACATCCAACGTTTGCGCGCCGTCCAGGTCATGTCCCAGGAAGAGGGCATTAATCTGGCGGGAATTCGCAGAATCCTCGACCTGGAGCGGGCACTCGAACAGCTTGAAGGTGAACGTGACGCGCTCGAACATCAGCTCGATGAAGTCAGGCGGCGACGCGACCGTGTCTTTGCCGCCTCACCGACAGGTGAAGTCTCTTCACTGCGTCGTGGCGAGCGTCCGGGTTCGGCCCGGCGAGGTGCTGACACGCCGGTGGACACAGGCGCATCAACAGGGACTGAACTGACGTTCCACGGTGGAGCACTGGTCAGATGGGCGCCTACTCAGCTGATGGACCTGGTGAGTTTCTGGATGAATGACTGGCAAGCGCGTCGCGACGGCTAGGCTCAACCTCTACGCCTCTCGGGACGGGCAGGACCCGACCGATGCGCCCCACGAGGCGAGCCTCAGCGATATGCCCCACAAGATCGACATGGAAGCGCATGTGCTTTTTCAAGGTCCGCACCACACCAGCTGAAAGTGGAGGTGCGGGCCTTTGCCGCGCTAATGTGACCTCATGACAGTGCCTCATGATTCGACCCGACCATCGTCGAACTCGTCGCGATCCCTTCGCTCCCGCGTGGCAACGGGATTCGGATCGCTGGCTCGCACCGCCTCTCGTGCTCTGGGACGAGGTTCAGGCGGAATGATCGGTGGTCGAGTCGCCCTCGCACTGGCTCCAAACGTTCTTTCAGAAGTGTCCCGAGGGTGCCATTGCGTCACAGTCACCGGCACGAACGGTAAATCCACGACGACGCGAATGATTCGCGCGGCGCTGTCCACACGCGGGCAGGTTGCCTCGAACGTGAACGGCGACAACATGCCGCCCGGCATTGTCAGTGCGTTCATGATGGCGCCTCGCGCACAATTCGCCGCTCTGGAAGTCGATGAAATGCACCTGCCGATCGTTGCCGGACAGGTCAACCCTGCAGTGATGGTGCTGCTCAACTTGTCACGCGACCAACTGGACCGTGTCGGTGAAATCGGCACAGTGGAGCGGCGGCTGCGCCAGGCAGTCAACGCCCACCCCGATGCAACCATTGTTGCGAACTGTGATGATCCCCTGATCGCTTCAGCCGCATGGGATGCGAAGTCGGTGATCTGGGTGGCAGCCGGTACCACGTGGGGGGCGGACTCAGCAGGATTTCCCCGCGGCGGCAGGCTCGTGCGTCAAGGCGATGATTGGCATGTAGTCGGGGCCGACCACCCCTATCGGCGTCCCGAACCCGACTGGTGGCTGGAAAAGGTCGACGCGTCCGGCGAGGCGACACTGTGTTCGCACGAGGGCCACGCCACCGACGTGAAACTGAATCTGCCTGGAGCAGCGAACCTCGGCAACGCGGCGCACGCAATCGTGGCTGCGCATCAATTGGGCGTCGACATTGGGGACGCAAGTCGGGCGATCGGTGAGGTCAGAGAAGTAGCAGGGAGGTATTCCACTCACGAGGTCAATGGTCGCCGCGTGCGTATGATGCTGGCGAAGAACCCGGCCGGATGGCAGGAAGCCATGACGATGGTGGATTCCACTGCGAACGGACTGGTCATCGCGGTGAACGGGCAGATCCCTGATGGCGAAGACCTGTCATGGCTGTGGGACGTGGACTTTTCAGTGCTCCAACAGTATCCGTGCGCCGAACGCGTCGTGGCGTCGGGGGAACGAGCGGCGGATCTGGCTGTGCGCCTCGAATATGCAGGTATCCATTGCGAGTGCGTACCCGACACGATCGAGGCATTGACGCGCTGTGCTGAAGGACGCATCGAATTCCTGGCAAACTACACGTCATTCCGTGACACGAAACGTGAAATCGACCGGCGCGAAAAAGAACGCCACGCCGGCACGCAGAGCACGCACACGACGGCCGAGGGAGGACGCGATGAGTGAATCAACCTTGCGGATCGGTGTGCTCTACCCCGAAGTGCTGGGCACGTACGGCGATACCGGCAACGCGGTGGTGCTGTGCGAACGTGCACGCAGGCGCGGAATTGATGCTGACATCATCAGCGTCGACCTGGACACATGCGTGCCTGAAGACCTTGACCTGTACACCCTGGGTGGGGGAGAGGACACCGCCCAGGCTCTCGCCGCTCGAAAAATGAGTGACGGCACCGGGTTGAAACGCGCTGTTGAGCGGGGTGCCCCCATTCTGGCGATCTGCGCCTCCCTGCAGGTGCTGGGCCAATGGTACGAGGATGCTAACGCAGTGCGCGTGCCCGGTTTGGGATTCCTGGACGTCACCACCGCACCTCAGGGCAGCAGAACTATCGGTGAGATTCTCACCACTCCCCGAATCGACGGGCTGACCGACCTGCTCACAGGATTTGAAAATCATGGCGGTGCCACAACATGCGGACCGGATGCCACGCCACTGGGAACCGTCATCCGCGGAACGGGCAACGGCGTCAATACTGGCGACGGAGCATGCGACGGTGTCCACCAGGGATCTATCATCGCCACCTATATGCACGGCCCCGTCCTGGCGCGCAACCCGCAGCTGGCTGACTACCTGCTGAGCCAGGCAATGGGAATAGCGATGACAGACCTGTCTGAACTGACTGTTCCCGGCGTGCAGCGCCTGCGCGAAGAACGCCTGCAGGCTGTGCACAGTGAGGTCGGCAACTGAACTCCTGAATCACAAAGTTGAGTGGAATAGACTCAAGGCGTGTGTCGTTGTAATGAGTAGATCAGACAACGAAGCCCGTCAGACTCCCTCGTCGACCGAAAACTAACGGTCCGGAAGGTGGCTGAGGGGCAACACTTTAGGAGGTACACGTGAGCGAAGAGTTCACAACGAAGGCTCAGGAAGCCATCGGATCGGCGCTGCAGTCAGCGGCAGCCGCATCCAATCCGCAGGTCGAGCCCCTGCATCTGCTGGGCGCACTGCTCGAACAAAACGAGGGTATCGCCCTGTCCCTGCTGGCAAGCGTTGGAGCAGACCGGAAGGTCGTGGGCGCACGCACCCGCAGCGCTTTGGTGAAACTGCCCTCCACACAAGGTGCCACGACCACTCAGCCCGCCACATCCCGCACGCTGCTCACCGTCATCACCGACGCGCAGCGCAGGGCGAAAGAGGGTGGGGACCAGTACACGTCAACCGAACACCTGCTCATCGCGCTCGCAGCCTCGGGCACGGATGCAGGAAAGATCCTGACCGATCAGGGGGCGACGGAAGAAGCGCTGACCCGTGCACTTTCGCAGCTGCGCCCTGACCCGATCACGTCGGCCAACCCCGAAGGCTCATTTGAAGCACTCGAGAAATACGGTCGCGACCTGACGCAGGTGGCGCGTGAAGGAAAACTCGACCCGGTCATCGGCCGTGACAACGAGATCCGCCGCATCATTCAGGTCCTGTCACGACGCACGAAGAATAACCCTGTGCTGATCGGTGAACCCGGTGTCGGCAAGACCGCTGTGGTCGAAGGCTTGGCGCAACGAATTGTTGCCGGTGACGTGCCCGACTCGCTCAAAGACAAACGAGTCGTGTCACTGGACATCTCATCGATGGTGGCAGGTGCCAAGTATCGTGGCGACTTCGAGGAGCGATTCAAAGCCGTTCTCAACGAAATCGCACGTTCGGACGGGCAGATCATCACCTTCATTGATGAGCTGCACACAGTTGTTGGCGCCGGTGCCGCTGAAGGGTCAATGGATGCGGGCAACATGCTTAAACCCATGCTGGCGCGCGGCGAGCTGCGGATGGTGGGTGCCACCACGCTGGACGAGTACCGCGAAAACATCGAAAAGGACCCTGCGCTGGAACGCCGTTTCCAGCAGGTCTTTATCGGGGAGCCGTCAGTGGAGGACACCATCGCCGTTCTGCGCGGCATTGCACCCAAGTACGAAGCGCACCACAAAGTCACGATTTCCGACGGTGCCCTCGTCGCTGCTGCGCAACTGTCCGACCGCTACATTACCGGGAGGCAACTACCCGACAAGGCGATTGACCTGATTGACGAGGCCGCATCCAGGCTGCGTATGGAACTGGATTCCAGCCCCGTGGAAATTGATCAGCTGCGTCGCCAGGTGGACAGGCTGCGCATGGAGGAATCCTACCTTGCCGAGTCCGACCCCGATCAGGGGGATGCTGCCACGCAGGAACGCCTGGTGAAGCTGCGCAAGGACCTGGCTGACCGGCAGGAAGAACTCAACGCGCTGACCAGCCGGTGGGAGGCTGAAAAGGCCGGGCACAACAAGGTCGGTGACCTGCGTGTCACGCTCGATGACCTGCGCACTCAACTGGAGCTGGCGATCCGCCAGAACAAATGGGAGGAAGCCGGTCGCTTGCAAAACGGCGAGATCCCCGCTGTCGAACACCAGATCGAGCAAGCCGAGTCGGAGGCCGAACGTGACGCGGCAGACGGCAGCACGCCTGAGCCGATGATCGCGGAGAAAGTCGATGCCACCACCATCGCGGAAGTTGTCGAGTCATGGACCGGAATTCCTGTGGGGCGCCTGCTCCAGGGGGAAACCGAGAAACTGCTTGAGATGGAAGACGTGATCGGCAAGCGACTGATCGGTCAGAAGAAGGCTGTTCGCGCCGTAGCCGATGCGGTGCGTCGTTCGCGCGCCGGGCTGTCTGACCCGAACCGTCCCGATGGATCATTCCTGTTCCTCGGACCCACTGGTGTCGGTAAGACCGAGCTGGCACGCTCCCTGGCGGACTTCCTCTTCGACGATGAGCGCGCCATGGTGCGAATCGACATGAGCGAGTATTCCGAGAAGCATTCGGTTGCCCGCCTGGTCGGATCTCCGCCCGGATATGTCGGATACGAGGAAGGCGGTCAGCTCACCGAGGCCGTTCGCCGCCGCCCGTACTGCGTCATTCTGTTGGACGAGGTCGAGAAGGCCGATCCTGAGATCTTCAACATCCTGTTGCAGGTCCTGGACGACGGGCGACTGACCGACGGACAGGGACGCACGGTTGACTTCCGCAACACGATCCTTATTCTGACATCGAACCTGGGCTCACAGTTCCTCGCCGACAGCGCGCTGTCACAGCAGGAACGCCATGACGCGGTCATGCAGCAGGTGCGGATGGCATTTAAACCTGAGTTCCTCAACCGTCTTGATGAGGTCCTCATGTTTGAACCGCTCACCAGTGAAGAGCTGGCGCAGATCGCGGACCTTCAGGTTGCGGCGCTTGCCCGTCGACTGGCTGACCGGCGCATCGCGCTGACGGTGACCGAACCGGCACGCCGATGGCTGACTCGTGCAGGATACGATCCGGCCTATGGTGCCCGTCCGTTGCGTCGCACTGTTCAGCGCGAGGTGGGGGACCGACTGGCCACGATGATTCTGTCCGGCCAGGTGCATGACGGTGACGAAGTGCGCGTGGATGTCAGCGAGGATCTCAGATCCCTGACGATGCAGCGCGTCGGGCCATCCGAGCCTGATGGCGACGAGTATGGCGATCATTCGCCGGACCACAGCGCCGAGCAAAGCGAATACACGCCGGACGACAGCGCCGAGTAAGCGTCGGGAAATCCTGCACCCGCCGTTCCTGACAGGTAAAATCGCAAGTGAATAATTGGTGGGGTGATCACTGGTGCCGCCTTCGTCTAGTTTGGCGAGGGCGGCTCAGTTTGATGCCGAGTTGCAGATAGACTGGGGACGGATCTATCCGTGGCGCATTCAAAGCACCGGATCAAAGACATGTTGAGGTGGCAATCGTGACGACAGGGCGCAAGAATCGCGGTTCATACTCGACTGGCCTGGCCACCCGCGAATCTATCCTGAACGCGGCGATGTCGCTCATCTCGCGCCGTGGCTTCGCCGGCATATCATTGCGTGACATCGGTCGTGAAGTGGGAATATCCCATCCTGCGGTCATCTACCACTTCCCATCAAAAGAAGCGCTGCTGGGTTCTGTGATCAACCGCATGGAGGAACGAGCGGGGCTGGTTGATTTCGTGGAAGACGCCGAAAATGGCCGGACCGTTCAGGCGCGCGTCATTCCCGAAACGCTGTTCGACTTTGCGATCGCCATGATGAGATTGGCGAACAACCCGGATGTCTCGATGATTATTGACCTGGAGTGCATTCTTGCAGTCGAAGCAGCATCAACGACGCACCCTGTTCACGATCACTTCGTCGCGAGGATCTATGCGATCCACGATTTCCTGCGCGACGAGGTGACCCGCTTGGCATCTGAGGGCATTGCCAAGACCGATCTCAGTCCGGCGTTCCTGGCGAAAACCCTTATGCAGATATGGTTCGGCCTGTCTCTGCAGGCCCGCTACTCCGACGATGAGCAGGCGGGGCGCCAAACAGTGGCTATCTTCCTGGCACAGACCCACCGACTCCTCGGACTGGATTCGGACACAACACTGAAAGTGGGCCAGGCGATCCCTGAAGAAGTCGGTGACGTTTATGCACGTTTCCTGCGAGTGGCAGGGACTCTCAGTTCGTAACCTGGAGGCATAGTGGCTGACATGGATCTGTACCCCGTCCCGTTCGGACACGCGCTCGCAGTGGTGCGCAGCGACCGCACGCTGTATGTGCAAGGCGATGAGTCAGTGGTCTACCCTCTGGCATCGGTCACGAAAGTCATCGCCTCACGCGCCATCCTTGTGGCAATTGACCAGCACCTGATGAACCTTGAT
This sequence comes from Pauljensenia sp. C0170B4, assembly GCF_056590235.1. Taxonomy (NCBI): domain Bacteria; kingdom Bacillati; phylum Actinomycetota; class Actinomycetes; order Actinomycetales; family Actinomycetaceae; genus Pauljensenia; species Pauljensenia sp. C0170B4. The sequence continues at coordinate 399,608 of NZ_JBWPVS010000001.1, forward strand.
GATCCGCTGGGGCCGACAGGATCTACCGTGCGTCACCTGCTGGCTCACGCCTCCGGAATTGCAGCCGACTCGCGCGAGGCGCAGGTGCCCCCAGAAACGGAGCGGATCTATTCCAACGCAGGCTTCGACATCTTAGGGGAGGCAACAAGCGAGGCCACAGGTGAAGAACTCAGTCGCTGGATCGAGCTGAGTGTCCTGGAGCCGCTGGGAATGACAACAGCAGATGCGCCCGGATCTCCTGCTTATTCCGCGGTTGGAAGTGCGGCTGATCTGATTGCTCTGGCTCAGGAGCTCCTCGCTCCCACGCTGATCAGCGAGGACCTTGATCAACAATCCGTGTCAGTGCAGTTCCCTGATCTGGATGGCTTCGTGCCTGGATACCGTAAGCACCGCCCGTGCCCCTGGGGGCTGGGCGTGGAGATCCGCGGCCACAAATCGCCGCATTGGACATCTCAGCATGCCGACCCCGCCACGTTTGGGCACTTCGGAGTGTCCGGCTCGTTCATCTGGGTTGACCGTGGTCGAGACCTGGCGGCTGTATTCGTCGGCACAGAGAAGTTTGGCAGTTGGCACAAGAAGAATTGGTGCCTGCTCAATGATCAGATTCTTGAGCGCTTCGCATAAGGGCACTGCTGGCGACGCCTTGCAACGGTGCCCTGCTGGCGACAGCCTCCGATAACGCTCTGCTGCCGGCCCATTTGTCTGCGCTCCACGCATCGAGAGTATGCGTCGTGCGGCCACCTCGGGCAGAGGGACCCTAATGTGCGATCTCAACGATGACCGGCACGTGGTCAGAGGCTCCCTTGCCTTTGCGTTCATCGCGATCAATCCACGCCTGCGTGATGCGGGCGTCAAGTGCAGGCGTCGCATACATGAAGTCAATGCGCATTCCTTCGTTACGAGGGAAACGCAGCTGCTGGTAGTCCCAGTACGTGTAGTTCGTGACGCGAGGACGAGTCGCTTCCACCCATCCATCGGCTTCAAAAGCCTCAAAGGCGGAACGCTCTGGCTGTGTGACGTGGGTGCGGCCGTCGAAGAAGTCGATATCCCACACGTCCTCATCGCGCGGTGCCACATTCCAGTCGCCCACCAGCAGTGCGCTCGGTGAGCCGCCCTCATCCGATGCCGTTGCAGGTGGGACAGCGCCGCCCTCGGCCAGTGTATCCTCACCCGGGGCATCACCCTTGGATACCCCGCTGGAATCGCCTGCAACGTAAGGTGAAACGGCAGCGCGCAGTGCGGCGAGCCACTGGAGTTTGTACTGGTAGTGCGGGTGGTCAATCTCGCGGCCGTTCGGAACATACAGACTCCACACATCCAGTCCTTCAGGCGTTCCATCGTCGATCCGCACTCGCAGGGCACGCGCTTCGACGCGCGCAGGATCTCCCCATGTGGGTGCTCCCGGAAAGTCGCGGGATACGCTGAGAATGGGAAGCCTGGAAGCGATCGCCACGCCATTCCACTGGTTGAGTCCGTGAACCTCCACGCGGTAGCCGGCATCGGTGAACGCGTCAATCGGGAACTGATCCGGCTTGCATTTGATCTCCTGCATTGCCAGTACGTCCAGATTCCACCGCGCGCAGCACTCGATGACGCGGTCGACGCGGGTACGGGCTGAGTTAATGTTCCACGTTCCAATCCTCATGCCTCCACCCTACCGGCGCAGGCTACGCGTTGAGCGAGCACGGATCCGTCGGCGCATGCTGGTCACTGAGCGAGCATGCACGCGCTGGCGACCTTACGATGAGGTTATGGGTACAGCTTTAGTCACGGGAGCAACATCAGGTCTGGGAGAAGAATTCTGCTGGCAACTTGCCGAGGCGGGACATGATCTGGTTCTGGTTGCCCGCACGCAGGAAAAACTCGATGACCTGTCCAATCGTCTGGAGCAGATCGCGAACATCACGACCGAGGTGATCGCAGCTGACCTGTCGCAAGCCGGGGACGTACAGCGGGTTGCCGAGCGTCTCGACGTTCAGCCTGATGATGAATCTGGATGTGCACCGGTGGGCCTGCTGGTCAATAACGCAGGGATGGGTCTGGGGGAGGAGTTCCTCGACAACGAACTGGAGACGGAAGAGCAGGCCCTGGATGTGATGGTGCGAGCCGTCATGGTGCTGTCGTACCACGCTGGTCGTGCCATGCGCCGACGAGGAGTAGGCGCCATCTGCAACATCTCCTCCATCGCTGCAGAGACCGGGATGGGTACCTATAGCGCGCACAAAGCGTGGGTGAAAGCCTTCAGCGAAGGATTGGCGTTCGAACTGGAAGGAACCGGGGTGACTGTCACCGCTGTATCACCGGGCATGACGCGCACAAACTTCCACAAGGCAGCTGATGTTGATGTGTCCGACACACCGGGATGGATCTGGTCGGATGCGGAAACGGTGGTCTCGCAAGCTCTTGAGGCCGTTCGTCGCGGGCGGGTGCTGGTGACGGCGACTGCGCTGTATAAGAGCGCGAATGTGGTCTCTCGGCTGACTCCGCGGTGGTTGATGCGTAAGGTGATGCGCGCCGTTCCGCACATGTAGCGTGACGGGGCTGCTAGCATCGCGGGGCGTTGTGCGGGCAAGTTTGCCAAAATTGTTACCAAATGTAAACAAATGTAACGCGCTGCAATTGCATACATTTTGTGGAGACAACGTTGTAGAGTAAAAGCAACGTCGATCGTTGATCGGCACCTGAGAGGCGGCTCGATCTGAGAGGCCACCGAATTCAGGTTTTTGACACGAAGGAGTGAACGAAAATGGCAACCAGAAAAGGAATTGCCTTGGCAGCTGGCGCTGCTGCGATGGTGCTGATGACGGCATGTAGCAGTGGTGGTGGCGGACAGGCATCAGGGGACTCAGGTGCCTCTGGTGGCGGCGCAACCGGTGAATTCGAGGGGCGCGGCCCCATCACCTATGTGCAGGGTAAAGACAACTCCGGTCTGATGGCTCCCATGTTGGAGGATTGGAACAAGGACCACCCGAACGAAAAGGTTGAGATGATCGAGTTGTCGGCCGAAGCCGATCAGCAGCGCAACTCGATGGTTCAGAACGCTCAGACCCAATCAGATGCATACTGCGTTATTTCTCTGGACAACATCCACGTCGCCGAATTTGCTGCTCACCGCTGGGTTGAGCCGCTCAACGAGGCAGACTTTCCCAAGGACAAGATTCTGCCGGCTGTGTGGCAGACAGGCCTGTACCGTGACCAGCTCTACGCCATGCCCCATGGCTCTGATGGTGGCATTTTGTACTACCGCAAGGATCTGCTTGAGCAGGCCGGTGTGACCGATCCGCCCAAGACGTGGGATGACATGAAGAAGGGCTGCGAAGCTGTGCGCGGCCTCGACGGTCATTCAGACATCGGGTGCTATGGCGGACAGATGGCCAAGTACGAAGGCCTGACGGTCAACGTTGACGAAGCCATTCACTCCGCCGGCGGACAGATTGTCAGCCCCGAGGGCGAAGTAGTCGTCGACTCGCCTGAAGCCCTCAAGGGTCTGCAGACGCTTGAAAATGCCTTCAAGGATAACTTCATTCCTGAAGAAGCCTTGACTTACAAGGAAGAAGAAGGCCGCGCCGCATTCGAAGCCGACCGCCTGGTCTACTACCGCAACTGGCCATACCAGTACTCCCTGACCAAGGAAAAGCTGGGCGACAAGTTCGGAGTTGCTCCGCTGCCTGGTTTGACCGCAGATCAGCCTGAAGGAGGCGTGTCCTCACTGGGCGGCCACAACGTCGCCATCTCCAGCTTCTGCAAGAACAAGGCGACCGCGTACGACTTCATCAAGTGGTTCACTTCAGAGGAAATCGGAAAGCGCATGCTCACCGAGCAGACGCTGGCTCCGATCTACACCGCGTTGTACGAGGATCCGGAACTGATCGATCAGTACCCGTATCTGCCGGCGCTGAAGGGCTCCATCGAGAGCGCTGCACCGCGCCCGCAGGTTGTCAACTATGGCGACGTGTCGGCAGCGATTCAGGATGCCGTCTTCCCTGTTCTGCAGAGACAGGCAACGCCTGAACAGGCCCTTAAGGATTTGAGCGCCAAGCTCACCGAGCTCACGGCTGGCCAGCAGTAAGTTTGTCACCGCTCCTGGTTGGGTGGCTTGTGCCACCCAACCAGGAGCCTTAGCGCGCTTTCCAGGAGGAAGAACTCATGGCGAAAGCACCCACTCAGAAGACGCAACGTCGCGGAAAATCTGAGTCGCAGAAACAGCAAAGTCGCTTGGCGGCGTTGCTTGTTTCGCCCACCATCATCGTTATTTCAATCGTCATTTTGTTCCCCACGATTTCGGCTCTGTATCAGTCGCTGTTCGGCGCCAAGGGAATCGATCCTGAAACAGGATTCGTCAACGATACCGAGCCATTCGTTGGACTGGACAATTACATCAACATCTTCGCCGGAGACACCGGCGCACGATTCTGGACTGCGTTCTGGAACACGACATTCTTCGCGTTTGTCACAGTCAGTATCGAAGCTGTCCTCGGCGTGATCATGGCGCTCATCATGCACCAGGCCATCAAGGCGCGCGGGTTCGTCCGTGCGGCAATCCTCGTGCCATGGGCAATCCCCACTGCCATCTCGGCCGTGCTGTGGAAGTGGATCTTCGATGCGCACGGAGCTGCGAACGCTCTGCTCAATACGCAGATCCTGTGGGCGACATCTGAATGGCCCGCCAAATTCGCCATCATCATCGCTGACACGTGGAAGACGGCGCCGTTCATCGGACTGCTGACCCTGGCCGGTCTGCAGATCATTCCCGAGGAAGTCTACGAGGCAGCCAAGATTGACGGTGCAAACGCATGGCGTCGTTTCCTGTCCATCACGCTTCCACTGGTCAAACCAGCACTCGTTGTCGCAGTCCTGTTCCGCGCTCTCGATGCTCTGCGCATGTTCGACCTGCCCTACATTCTGATCGGACCGCGTAAAGGATCTGTCGAAACGCTGTCCATGCTGGTTCAGGATGAGGCAACAAACCTGAGATACGGGTCAGGTGCTGCGTACGCAGTGATCCTGTTCCTCTACGTCTTCCTCATATCCTTCGCCTTCATCAAGCTGCTCGGCGCAGAACTGTTTGAAGATGACGGCCAGTCGCAGAAGAGCTCGAAGCTGCGTTTGAGCGCGTTCTTCAAGCGTTCGAAGGAAGCGAAAGAAGTCCAAAGGCCACCCTCGTCCACCACCGGGGGAGCTGACGCGCCTGCCCAGGCCGGATTGACTGCGGAGGTGTCACGATGAAAAGCAAAGGTGTCAAGGCGGCTCTGCTCGACACGTCCTCATGGATCGGCATCATCGCGATCGTGGTGTTCTGTTTAGCTCCGTTCTACTGGATGATCGTGTCCTCACTGCGTCCCACGCGCGACATTTTCGACACGACGCTGTGGCCGCGCGAAGTGAGCATGGAAAACTACGTTGAGGTCTTCAAGCCAGACCGCCTGTTCACGCAGTCACTGTTGAACTCGCTGATCGTTGCCGGCGTGACGACGATTCTGGCACTGCTGGTCGCGACGTTCACCGCGTACGCTCTGGCGCGACTGGAGTTCCCGGGCAAGACGTTGGTACTGACCATTGTCATCGCCTCGTCGATGTTCCCGTTGGTCGCCATCGTGGTGCCGTTGCTCAAGCTGTTTACACAGTGGGAATGGATCAACACCTATCAGTCGATGATTGTGCCCGACCTGTCATTCGCACTGCCGCTGGCCGTGTGGAATCTGACCAGCTTCTTCAGGCAGATGCCGCGCGAACTGGAACAGGCCGCAATGGTCGATGGCTGCACGCCAGGTCAGGCCTTCCGCAAAGTCATCATTCCGATCGCCGCTCCTGGCATTTTCACCACTGCCATCATCGTCTTTATCAATGCGTGGAATGAGTTCCTCATTGCCGTGACGATGGTCAACAAGCAGGACATGAAGACTGCTCCGGTCATTGTGTCCCAGTTCGGTGGCGTATCCGGGTTTGAGACGCCGTTCGGCTCCCAGATGGCGGCCGGCGTGGTGGTCACCGTGCCGCTGGTCATCATGGTGCTGATCTTCCAGCGCCGCATCGTTGCCGGCCTGGCAGCAGGTGGCGTCAAACAGTAAAGGAGGCACAGGCGCCGCGGAACGCCAGACGGAACGGGCAACCGAGGCGCCAGGGTACTTCACTACACGCGAATACTCCCCAGGTGAAATGCCCAATGTGATGTCATGGGGCAAGCTCTCCGCGCCGGCACTGCACGCGGTAGGCTTGCCCCATGACTAATGACTCCCATAAATCGCGCCTGGCCGAACTGGTACGTGAACTCGCCGTGATCCACGAGCACGTCACGCTGGCATCGGGCAAAGAATCTGATTTCTACGTCGATATGCGCCGAGCCACCCTCCATCACGAGGCGGGTCCCCTGATCGGCCACGTCATGCTGGACATGCTGGAAGAAGCTGGTTTCGGCCCTGAAGACTACGACGCGGTGGGCGGTCTGACGATGGGCGCCGACCCGGTGGCCACCGCCATGATGCACGCAGCCGCCTCTCGCGGCCTGAACCTGGACGCATTCGTGGTGCGCAAAGCAGCCAAGGACCACGGCATGAAGCGCCGCATCGAAGGCCCAGACGTTCAGGGCAGGCGCGTGATCGTCCTGGAAGATACATCCACCACGGGTGGCTCACCGACCGAAGCTGTCCATGCTCTGCGTGAAGCCGGGGCAGAAGTCCTGGCAGTTGCCGTTGTTGTGGATCGCGCCACGGGCGCCAAAGAGCGTATCGAAGCAGAAGGACTGCCGTATTTCAGTGCCCTCGGACTGGCCGACCTCGACCTCGACTAGTTTCTACCTCGATCTCAGTGAGTGCCGACCGGAAGGTCGATTCACGAGGGTAGCCTGCGCATTGATCCCAACCGCGCGCGGATTGGCCGGAGCTTAGCCGCGCCCGGCTTCGACCAATTCGACCAGATCGCCAATGCCTTGGTGAACACCAAACGGGCGGTACGGGAAATTCTGAATTTCGTGTTCATCGGTTGAGCCAGTGAGCACGAGGTGTGTGCGCAGTCCGGCCTCCACACCGGCCTGAATATCGGTATCCATACGGTCACCGACCATCGCCGCGGTCTCGGAGTGTGCGCCGATTTTATTGAGCGCGGCCCGGATCATAATGGGGTTCGGTTTACCTACGTAGTAGGGCGAGCGGTTTGTTGCACGCTCGATCATCGCGGCAATGGAGCCGGTTGCCGGAAGGGTGCCCTCGTCGGAAGGCCCGGTTGCATCGGGGTTGGTGGCGATGAACTTCGCGCCTTTTTCGATCAAACGGATCGCGCGAGTCAGGGCGTTGAAGTCGTAGGAGCGTGTTTCGCCCAGAATCACGAATTCAGGATCCGTGTCGGTCATGATGTAGCCCGCATTGTGCAGCGCAGTGGTCAGGCCGGCCTCGCCAATAATGTAAGCCGATGATTGCGGGGACTGCTGCGACAGGAACGCAGCGGTCGCGTTGGCAGACGTCCAGATACGGTCTTCCGGAACGTCCAGGCCGGAACGAGCCAGTCGGGCGGACAGGTCGCGGTTCGTGAACGTTGAATTATTCGTCAGCACCAGGAACGGCATGTTGTGCGATTTCAATGCGTCGAGGAACTCCTGCGCGCCGGGAAGCGCGCGGTTTTCCTTGACCAGGACGCCATCCATGTCGGACAGCCAGGCAGTGGCCGGTGGCATCTGCGAGAGCGGCACCGTGTCGTAGAGGTTTTCGTTCATGGCTCTAATGTATCGAGGATCAACCGTTAGTGGGCAGATGCGGGGCAAGAAGGTGCAGATGCTGTCGCGACATGTGTCTGCGTGTATGGCGGTGCGCGGTATTCAGGTCGAGAAGTGGCAAGACGAGGCGAGGGGCAAGCTGGAGTGCAGTGTCAAGGCGACCTGTGAAACCGAGGTGCTCATTATCCGTGTACCCTAGTCGCCGTGGGGGATACGAATCGTTCAACAGCATCCAACGCTCCTGCAGGGGTAGGGCCGTGGCCAGGGGGATCAAATGCATGGCCCGATGACGAGCGACTCGACCCCGACTTGTTGGCGAACGGCGATACGCGAAACGTTGAAGACCAGTACCGTTACTGGACCATGGATGCCATCCGTGCCGACATGGCACAGCGCTCCACCGGGCTGCATGTGGCGATTGAAAACGTCGAGCATGATTTCAATATCGGCTCGATTGTGCGCACCGCAAACGCTCTTGGCGCCAGACGTGTGTGGATTGTGGGGCGTAAGCGGTGGAATCGTCGAGGCGCGATGGTCACTGATCGCTACCTGGATGTAGCGCATGTTGACGACTGTCAGGCACTCGCTCGCCAGTGCGTCGAGCAGGGAATCACGCTTATCGGTATCGATAATGTGGAGGGCTCGCGCCCGCTCGAAGGGGCCGTGATTCCCGAGCGGGCATGCCTGGTTTTTGGTGCCGAACGCGGCGGGCTGAGCGAAGCTATGCGGCGGGCTTGTTCCCAGATCCTGCACATCACGCAGTATGGGTCGACCCGGTCGATGAATGTGGGTCATGCCGCTGCCATTGCTATGTGGGCATGGGTTGTGCAAACAAAGGCGACGAGCTAGAGGCCATTGTCAACACTCATGCGCTGGGCCTGCTGCCAATAAGTGTGCAATGGTCGGACGGGACTTTCTCCCCTCCACGGCCGAGCAAAACATGAGATAATACTGATTGACCGACTGTCGTTCAAAGAGGAGGCTCCTGTGCCTATCGCAACACCTGAGGTCTACAACGAAATGTTCGATCGCGCCAAGAAGGGCAAGTTTGCTTACCCTGCGATCAACGTGACCTCATCCCAAACTCTGACTGCAGCTCTGCGAGGCTTCGCGGAAGCAGAATCCGATGGCATCATCCAGGTTTCTGTGGGCGGCGCAGAATACTGGTCCGGCTCGACGATCAAGGATCGCGTTGCCGGCTCACTCGCTATGGCTGCATACGCACGCGAGGTTGCCAAGAACTACCCAGTCACCGTCGCGCTGCACACTGACCACTGCGCCAAGCAGAACATTGATTCCTGGATTCGTCCGCTCATGGAACTGGAAGCCGAAGAAGTCAAGGCAGGACGTCTGCCCTTCTACCAGTCCCACATGTGGGACGGCTCATCCGTTCCGTTGGACGAGAACCTGAAGATCGCTCAGGAACTGCTGGAGCTGTCGCAGAAGTCCAACACCATTCTTGAAGTTGAGATCGGTGTTGTCGGCGGCGAAGAAGACGGCATCAAGGGCGAGATCAACGAAAAGCTCTACACCACTCCTGAAGACGGCATCAAGACCGTCGAGGCGCTGGGTCTGGGTGAAAAGGGCCGCTACATCACAGCGCTGACCTTCGGTAACGTCCACGGTGCGTACAAGCCTGGTTTCGTCAAGCTGCGCCCGGAGATCCTCGGAGAGATCCAGGAAGCTGTGGGCAAGAAGTTCGATGCTGGCAACCGACCCTTCGACCTGGTGATGCACGGCGGATCCGGTTCGACCGCTGAGGAAATCGCCACCGCTGTCGAAAACGGCGTCATCAAGATGAACGTCGACACCGACACGCAGTACGCATTCACCCGTCCCGTTGCCGCCTGGATGATGCAGAACGTCGAAGGCGTTCTGAAGATCGACGGCGAGGTCGGCGTGAAGAAGCAGTACGATCCTCGTTCATGGGGCAAGGCTGCTGAAGCTGGCATGGCTGCTCGCGTTGTCGAGGCATGTGAGCGTCTGGGCTCCACCGGCACCAAGATGAAGTAAGCATTCGCGAGCCGCTGTCACTGACAGCATCCGCGAACGGTCACCTTGCCGGTGACTGACGTGAAGAAGGCTCGGATGGGCGCGCTGTCGAGCGTGACCATCCGAGCCTTTTCGCTGTGCAAAGGCAGAAAACGGCGCCTGACCGCTCAAAATGGGGCGCAAGACGTCTGCTCGTGATGAGATACTGGTAGTGAAATCAACGTGGGAGGATCCAATGACGCAACAGTGGAATCGGATTGACGGCATGATGATTGCCCAGACACTCAATCCTGAAGAAGTCGCTGAAGACTTGTCCAAGAGAGGAATCGTCGCGCGACTGGAGTGGTTTGACCGCAGCACGCGGCTGCTGGGCTTTGTCATGGCATCCAACGATGATGGCAAGCTCGCCACCATCGGACCTCGCTCCGAGATCCTCAAACCGGGACCGACCGAACAGGAACTCGCTGACGAACTTGCCGCCACCTACAAGGCTGAGGTGCGACTTGGCGCCGGCCAGTCAGACCACCTGGATGAAGTTGTTGACGGATCGCACGACGATGCGCGGGCGGACGAGGCAGGCGACGACGTTTCCGACAAGGACGCACCAGATACGGCCGACGAAACAGCCTCATTAAGCCAGGACGAACTGCGCGCCCAATTCAATGGCGACATGAACGAACCGCTCGATGCAGTGAAATCGCGCATTATCGAAATCGGACGGACTCCCGCATCGTCCGTCCCACTGCTGGCGGCACTCGAAGGTGTCGATATTGCAGATCTCGAGCTGCCCGGCGATGCACGCGCACTCTTTGCCGAACTGCCCCCGGAACGTTTGGGCTGGAACTTCGGCGATTTGCCGCTGGTCACGCTGTCTATGGCAGATGACGAATTCCAGATATTCCTGGTGACTGACGACCATCTTGAACATGTCATTTCCTTCAACTGGGCAATGCGATACCTGATGGTCCCCGGCAAACGCGGTGTCAGCGGGAAAAGCACCGACGAAATCGACGCGCTCGCCGGCGAAAACACGAATATGAAAGAAATTGCCGCGATGATTCCCGGTGCCGACGCCGACGCACTCATTGACGCCACCACAAAGAGCGGTGACGAGGCAGTGAAAGCCGTCGTGGCGGCAGTTGGCCTGCCGGATAGTGCCGCCGACTTCCTGCTCGGCAGGTGCAAGGCTGAAGCAGTTGAGGGAACGCAGCCTCACATGGCGCGCGGAATTTCCAATGCAATTGGTCGAAGCGTTGACATTCTGCTGCGGGAACCGGAAGCAACCGGCCACAACATCTGGGAGGCTTACCACTCGACCGCGCTTGAAAAGCCCTGGATTGTGCGCGTCGGCGCAGCGGTAGAAGCTGCAACCGGTGCGATGCTGGTGGCAACGGCGATCCGCACCTCGAAACCCCGATCCGGATGGAGCAAGGTCGCCGGTGTCCTCGGTTCACTGCTCATCATTGACTCCGTTGCTGAAGTGTCACTGGCGAAAATGCTGGCACTGCGAGCCGACCGGCGCACGGACGCTGCCGCACAGTAGTTTCTTTCGTGGGGAACTGAGCGTTGTGGGCGGAGACGGCATGGGATGTTGAGGCTGTTACCGCAGTCTTTCTGCATCCAGGAGCCATACGGCCATTGCGCCCTGGCCGCGGTTATTCCATGCGTAGTACGGCACCAATGTTGCGCGAGTGCTTGTCAATGACGGCGAGTGATGCGAGTACAGTGCCGCGTTGTCCGAGGAGGTGGCCGCGGCGGCAGAAAGATGAAGCTCGTAGAGACCGAGCTCATTGTTGAAAGAAGTATCGGCGTCAGAGCAATCGGCTATGGCAATGCATGGTATGGGTGCATCGTTGTCAATCTCTTCAGCGCAATACACCAGAGGTCCACGTTCAATTGCCACCTTGCCGGCGCAGTCTCCTACGCGGGGATTTGCCCACACGCGGGTTGTGTCCATCGCAAGACGAAGGTCCAACTGCGTCGAGTCGTGCCACGTTCGTTCGATGCACGCGTACCCGTCGCGCATCGCAGGGGTAACGGACTCGCCATTGATGGCCAGTGTGAATGACGAAGCCCATTGCGGAATTCGTAAACGCAGCATGTGCTCTGTCGGGGAACTGGCACTGACAGTGAGACTGACGTCGCCATCCCATGGCATGTTGCTCGTCTGCTGGATTTTCATGCTGCCGTTTGCAACAGGCCACGATGCCTCACTGCTGATATAGAGATTGACGGTCATCACTTCAGCCTTGTGATCGTCAGCAGTGTGACACGTGGTATCTGCGGAAAAAGTGGCAGGAGAGTCGCCCTCGTCGATGGAGTAAATAAAGTGTTCGAGCGAAGTGAGCAGACGTGCGAAATTCGGCGGGCAGCATGCGCACCCAAACCACGGTGAGCGCGAACGCGTCCCATCGGACTCAAGAGGATTATCGTAGAAATAGCTCATGCCATCGAGTGAGGCTCCGGAAAGCACCCCGTTGTACAGTGCGCGCTCAAGAACATCAATGTAACGTGCTTGACCGGTCATGTACGCCATGCGTTGTGCCCAGAAAACGAGGCCGATAGCTGCGCATGTTTCGGCGTAGCCGTGTTCGTTCGGCAGATGATAGGCAGGCCCGAAGGATTCGAGTGCTGGTTCGGATCCCACTCCGCCCGTGACATACATTTTGCGTGTCGTCACGTCATTCCACAGGGTCTCGCATGCGTCGCGCAGACGCTGATCGTGAGTGGCGATTGCGAGGTCAGCCATTGCGGTATAAAGGTACATGGCTCGCACTGCGTGCCCGACAGCTTCATCCTGCTCGCGTACGGGTCGATGCGCCTGATGATATTCGTATGTGTCATCTGGCTGCACGCCTGTCCGCGCGCGTTCTTCGAGTGCGAAGTATGGGGGTTTCTGGCCGCGCCGATCAATAAAGCGTTGCGCCAATTCAAGATAGCGTGTCTGGTTCGTAAGACGAGCCAACTTTACCAAAGCGAGTTCAATTTCCTCGTGACCTGGGTAGCCGCCACTGCAGGGTCCATCATCTGCAAACACACGGTCAATCAGGTCGACATAGCGGGTGACAACACCCAGCAGTTTTGTCGAGCCGGTTGCATACGTATGCGCGACGGCAGCCTCAATGAGATGGCCGGCGCAATACAGCTCGTGTTGATCTCGCAAGTTTGTCCAGCGCTTGTCAGGCTCGACCAGCGTGAAATGGGTATTGAGATAGCCGTCGTCCTGCTGGGCGCCGGCAAGCAGTTCAATCGTGGAATCAACGGCTTTTTCGAGGGTGGGATCTGGATGGGAGGCCAGAGAATTCGATGCAGCTTCGATCCATTTGGCGATATCTGAATCCCAGAAGATGTGAGGTTCTGGTGTCTGGCCAGGTTTCCATGCCATTTTTAGCGCATCAAAATGATGCCCCGGTTCGCTCATCTGAGCCTGCTGATGGGAAAGTGAGCGCGTGCGGACGATTTCGCGACGTGGAGACCAGAAATCATCAGTAACTGTGACTGACTTGAGAGGCAGTGCGCCGGGTAACGGAGAAAAAAACGATAAATGTGAACGTTCATAAATCACGGCAGTGTGAATCCTTCCGAACCGGTTTTCTTTGATGGTAGTAGCCTGATGGCCATTCGTCGAATGTGCGTTGATACGCTGCGCACCTGGCGTATCAGAAACTGCCAGAAGGAGACGGCGCGTCGACCGGCATACGGCCGACGCGCCACAACGTCTTCTAGGCGCGCAGAGCCTCAGCCGGGAAGTCCTGAACCCGGTCAGTGAAAATACCCGTGACACCCCATGCGGCCAGTTCGCGTGCGCGATCAACATCGTTGACAGTCCACACGTTCACTTCCAGGCCAGCCTGACGGGCATACTCCACGTCGCGATGTGTGACAGCCTTATTTGCAGGGTGAACCGCTGTGCACCCCAGTTTGGCGGCGGCATCGACGGCACTGGTGATCGACTCGGATTCGGGGTCAACGAGCCAGCCCAGATCGAGGGATCGATGCACCGTACCGAAGGCGCTGGCCTGGCCGCCCTGGTGATGTGCCTGCCATGCGACGGAAAAGTCGCAGAGGAGGGCGTGATCAAAGGAGGACACCAGGATCTGCGACGGATTCTTCATACTGGCAACGAGCACACAAATGCGGTCGATCAGCTCGCTGCGCAGCGTCTGCCCACCCTGGCACGGCTTGATCTCCAGGTTGCCGATCATCTGATTGGCGTCCAGGAACGTGAGCACCTCGCTCAGCTCAGGAACCCGCTCAAAGCGATAGGTGTCAGAAAACCACGCGCCCGCATCCAGGCGACGCAGGTCCTTGAAACCTTTGTCGTAGTAGCCGCCGGTACCGGACGTGGTGCGGTCGAAAGTCTGGTCGTGCATGACCAGTAATGTTCCATCGCCCATGATGTCGACATCGAACTCGATTCGACGAGCCCCGACTTCCATTGCCTTGACGAACGCTCCCATCGTGTTTTCGGGCGCAAGGGATGAGGCCCCGCGATGGGCGAAAAGGTGAGGAAACTCAGACACGGATTCTCCTTCAGACGTAGTCAGGGGCGGTGCAATGTCGCCCTCGTTAATACATATCCTCATTGTGGAAGGCAGGCAACTCTGCAGTATCGAGCGGGTCAGGATCGAGAAGCACAGCCTCGTCACGCTTTTGAGGCAGAACGGAACGCGTATAGGAATCGATGACGTCAGCGAGCGGGATATCATGTCCGGCTTGCTGAGCGAGGTACCAGCGGTGCTCCAGAACTTCATGGAAAATCTGCGCCGGCTCGAGTTTCCGGGTCATCTCGGGCGGCACGCCGGTGACGATCGGTTCGAACACGTCACGCATCCATTCGTGCGCCACGATTTCAATGGGCATGTTCTGACGACCGGTGATCGCACGATACGTTTGCAGATCATTCAGCATGCGGCGTGCCTGCTGTTCGCCCACATCCATTCCCGTCAAACGCATGATCTGTCGATGATAGTGCCCTGCATCCACCACTTTTGGCGTGATCGTCAGGTGCGTGCCGTCAATATCTGACACCATCTGCAGTTCGCCCACATTGAAACCCAGGTCGTTGAGGCGTTCGATGCGCTCAGCGACCTTCCACCGCTGATTCAGCTCGATGGATTCGGATGCGGTCAGTTCGTGCCACAGGTCCTCGTAGCGCGAACGGATGCGGTCACCCACGATGATCGGGTCTTCGTCCTCCGGAAAGAAACCGCCAGCCTGCAGGTCCATCAGTTCACCGATAATGTTCGTGCGCGCCAGGTCAACGTCGTAGTCACGCTGACCGGGCGTCAGGTTCGGGTGCAGCTCGCCGGTTTCCGCGTCCACCAGGTACGCCGAAAATGCCCCGGCATCGCGGCGGAACAGTGTATTCGACAGGGACACGTCGCCCCAGTAGAAGCCGAGCAGGTGGAGGCGAACGAGCAGCACGGCAAGCGCGTCGATGAGACGAGTCGCCGTGTCGGGAGTCATGAACTGGCTGAACAATGCGCGGTAGGGCAGTGAAAACTGCAGGTGCTCTGTAACCAGTGCGGCGTTGAGCTCTTCGCCCTGCGGGTCGCGTCTGCCAGTAATGACAGCTGTAGGTTGGACGGACGGAGCATCCAGACGCACGAGATCGCGCAGGAGTTGATATTCGTGGTGGGCAACCGACTCGCCAATCTCCTTGACGGCGATCACGCGCCCGGACAGGTTGACGAAACGCACGATGTGTCGCGAAATTCCTCGCGGCAGCGCGGCCAGAATCTCACTGGGCCAGTCTTCCAGCGGAACTTCCCACGGAAGGTCCAGCAACGCAGGATCGACGCGTGCAGCAGTGATCTCCATGGACTGAGGCATAGGTCTATTCTCGCACTTTATTGGCGTGTCATGTGGGACGCATGGATGGACCGGCGGACGCCGGCTTGCAGATGCGCGGGGTGGGGTCGCCCCCTCGGCAAAAGTGAAGCATCACGAGGGGCAACTGGCCAGCCCGGCTCCTGCCTTGTGCGCGAGTTTAACGCTGCGCAAGAATCGCGTCGGTGAGCGTGTCGGCTTCCGCTGCCCAGCCACTGGGCGTGGGATGCATGTAGCCCATAAGGTCGGTGGAGGCGAAAGGTGCTGAGATCCAGGAATGATCCTGGGACGCCGCCATGTGCGGATCGAGGCCGTGCCCGTCGAAGGCGTCTCGAATGTCAACAAGGTGGAAGCGGGTCGTCCCATTGGCCTTGTTCAGATCGCTGATGATGCTGGACTGCAGGTCGGTGTAGCGAGCCTGGAGGGTGCGCAGCGTGGTGCCGGCATCGAACCAACCTGCAGGACCTTCGGGAAGCATGTAGGACGGCGTGCTCAGCAGATCCGGGTAGGACAGCAGATAGATGTCAGCGTTGCCGGCGGCACGCTCGTCAATATCTCTCAGAAGGGTGGTGAGGCGCGTGCGGAAGGTGTCGACGGTGACGGCAGTCTCGTTCATGCGCTGCTGGCAGGACGAGGCATCACGCCCGATGAAGCAGGACACGATGATGCCGAAGAAGTTGGCATCGTTGCCGCCAATTGTCAGGAACACGGAGTCATAGTCGGGGGTGACGGCGTCGAGCTGAGGGAGCGCGTACAGGTGGCATTCGGCGGTGGCTGTGTAGAGAGAGCCCGCCGGTGCGGGTGCGACCTGGCGAATATCCCACGTGAAGTTCCCCTCGGGCAGTGCGCCGCAGATCTGGGATTCTTCGACGCGGCGCTGCCATTCAGCGGGCTGGTCAGGGTAGGTCGACTTGGGTAGAACGTAGGTCTTCGTCACCGACTTCTTCCACCCCAGGGACTGTGAGGAGTAGAAGTCCTTCGACTGTGCACCTGAGCAGGCACGGTTTGTGTACGAGGCGCCAAGGCGTTCAGCGGTGACAGCACCGTAATTATTGGGCGAGCGGTAACAGTTCGTTTCCGTGTAGTTCTGCGCGCCGTTCCCGGCCGAGTAGGAGTCGCCCAGCTGCAGAATATTGTGCGGGGTCGAGGGTGACTCAGATGCGGTGGCGCTCTCAGCGTGCGCGGTAAGCGGTGCGAGGAGACTGAGGCATGCCACTGCAATGCCTGATGCAACTAGACGACGCATTTGACATCCTTCCATGATGGCCTGAGGAGCGGCCGCAGCTGGCCCCTCCTGTCATGACAATACCTTGTGAAGGGGACAGAACGCGTGAACAGGCCGCCAGGAATAGGCTGGTCGGTAAATCGCTGGACGTAGCGACACAGGGGGTCACGATGAGCCTAACGGTTAATCTGTATTACACAGGACACAATGGGAGCGCCCGCGCATTTGCTCAGGAGATGGTAACCAGCGGCATTGTTGATCGAGTTCGCGCCCAGGAAGGTAATGAACGTTACGAGTATTTCTTCCCGATGAATGATCCGGAGACGGTTCTGTTGATCGACCGTTGGCATGACCAAGAAGCCCTTGACCAGCATCACCATTCTGAGATGATGACGCAGATCGCGCAGCTACGTGAGAAGTACGCGCTGCATCTGCGGGTCGAACGCTATCGCGACGATCACTGACCATGGGGGCCTGACGGCGATCCGTGTCGTCCTCGATATCGCCCTGCCTTCCAGCGAAAGCTGTACGATCAGGTGATCAGCCCTGATGGTGAAAACCGTGCAGGGGCGTGGTCTTCGCCATCAGGGCAGCTTCTCATCTCTCAGCCCTGCGCCGTAAACGCGCTCCAGCCCTGACAGCGACTCCTGCAGCGCCCAGTGCGCCGAACAACCACAGCGCCGTGGGATCAGCTCCCGTTTTCACCAGACGAGGTGGTGCCGGGGGTGTCGGCGGGGTTGGTGGAGTAGGCGGTGTCGGTGGCTTCTGCCTGTTCGTCAGTGTCACCACCACATCGTGAGAGCCCTCCTGCGTTGCTGCCTGCTGCGCAGCTGAGTCAAATCCTTCGATTGGCGTCTCGACCACTGCGTACCGGACCGGCTCGCCTGCAACGGTTCGTGGCAAGTTCGTAAAGATGTAAGTCCAATTGCCGTCAGCATCTGGGGTGATGGTGACGGGGTCGCCCACGTTGGTTGGGTCGCCCTTGCCAATTTGGCGAGTGAGCTGGACCGTGATGCTGTCCGGGATGGCGGGGGAGGTGCCTTCAAGCGTTTCGCCATCAACATCTTGCCAGATCTTGTTGACCGTCACAGTCATTGGAGTCTGCGTATTCGTGATGGTGAGTGCGCGCACCTGCGGGGCATCCGAAATCATGGTGATGGGGGAAATGACTGAATCATAGCCGTCGACGTGCAACTCGTGAATTGAATATGTAACCTCTTCAGCCTCGTCGCTGCCAGCGTTGACGAGGGTTGTTGGAAGACCTTTAAACGTGTGACGCCAGTTGCCGTCCTTATCTGGAGCGATGGTGACGGGATCGCCGAGCTGAGTCGGATCGTGCTGCCCGATTTGGCGCATCAACTGGATCGTGATGCTTGAGGGCAACGAGGGCGACGCACCGGGAATCTCGGTGCCTTCACTGTCATGCCACTGCTTAGCGACTTCCAGATCAACTGTGTCGGGTTTTCCGAAAGTGACGTTACCGTTTGAACCGATTCCTGCACCTCGTTCGGCACTGTTTTTCGTGATTGTGAGCTTGGCCAGCGTTGATGCATCATTCTTCGTGTGATCTGTAGCCTCTGAGTGGAGACCCTCATTTCGGAGCGGCCGATCCCAGAAATTTTGCGGATCTCCTGGAGCCTCTGGGGAGAAACGTTGGTCTTCGTTATCGAAGTAGTAGGTGACGTCGCCGCCACCCAGCATACGATTGGCCAAGCGTAAATTGATCGACCCGGCGGAACCGTAATTGTCATGGGCGATATCGGAACCGAAATGGCTGGCAGAGTTATTGAAAATCCCGGCACCTTCTGTCACGTATAAGTCGATGGAGCCGGTCGGGCAGACCCACACTCCGCCACCGATATGCTTAGCCTCATTACGGTTGACTGCAACGTTTTCAAAGTGCGCTGAGTAGGACTTGGTGGCCACGTAGACACCGCCCCCCATTTGCTTCGCCGTGTTCGCTTCGATGTTTCCGCCGCGTAAAGTAACGCGGTTGCTGACGACGTTAATTCCGCCACCGGTGCGGTCCGCGCTATTGTGGGAAATCGTTCCACCATTCATGATGAATGCGGCTGGGGAAAGATTGCCCCACTCGTCGCCAGTCAGGCCAGATCGCTTTCCTGTGCTGGGGATCTCTGCCCATGTCCCTTCAGCGCCTTGTACGTAGTCATCGAATGTTCCTACGCCGCCTCCATTGGGAGCGGTGTTATCGGTGATCGTCCCACCGTTCATCGTCACAACGGAGTTGCCGAATGAAAAGACGCCGCCGCCGCTGAATAGACCGACGTTGTTGGCAATCGTCCCGCCGTTGATGTCAACTGTGTTACGCGCTGAGTCTTTGGTGCGTTCGGCATCATCCTTGTTGTCAGGCCAAGAGAATGCGAGAATGCCTCCGGCGAAGCCGTTGTTGCTGGAGATCTCACCGCCATTCATCACCATGTGGCCACCGTTGTACAGGCCGACCCCTCCTGCTTCACCGAAGCCGTACGGTGAGTGCTCACTGACGCCGGAGCCCCAACCGTCGGTGATGAGTCCTCCATTCATGATGAACGTTGCACCATCGCTGACTGCGATATTGCCTGCACCCCTTTGAGTAGTGGTGGTATCTTGTCGCCTGTGGTTATCGGTGATGGTGCCGCCATTCATGGTGAACGAAGCTTTGGAACCCGTGACGGTCACTGCACCGATGTGAAATCCTGAGTGGTCGCGTACGCCGCTGAGCGTGCCTTGATTGAGGACAAATGCTCCTCGTGAGTGGACAAGGATCTGCCCATTCTTAACGTACTCGCCGCGAGCGCCCATCTCGATCTCGCCGCCTTCGGGTTGAGCAGAAATGGTCAGGGTAGCGCCTTCCTCGACGTTGAACAGAGCAGAACCCCTGAACCCGTCCTCAGCGATGAGCGACGAGGAATTGGCTCCCCACGCATTGGCAGGATAATTGACCAGCTCAATGTCAGCTCCGCGTGGAATCGTGACAGTGTCGGTGAGATAGGGGCCGACCATTCCCAGAACGATGCGAGTTGGTGTGGAGCCAGCCTGTGTGATCAGTGAACGGAATTGGTCCTCGCTGCACGTGAGATCTTGCTGAGGCGTGTAGCAATAGACCTCAGTGCGTTCAGCATCTGGCGCCGATTCGGTTGCGGCTGACCGTTGAGTACGGGTGCGTGCTGAATCGGTGGCCGGCGCTGTCATCAATGGGGCAGCTCCAGACATCGGCGCGTCGGCTGCTGTGGAGTAGTCTTCATCTCCCACAGTACCGACAACAGCGGGATCCCCCGGATTTTCAGGAATATGAAGGCCTCCCTGCTCTGAGGGCGATTCAGTACCGCTTTGCGGTGAATCTGCAATGGTATTGGAGGCTTCGGGAGAGTCGGAGGCGGCGTCATCAGCCCAAGTCGGGGAGACGAAACCAACTACGAGGCTCGAGGTACACGCGAGCGCAGCTGCGCATAATGCTGCCAAATGTGTGAAAGCCGATGTGCGAGTGCGTGTCGGACTGTGCCCTGGACGAGAGGGTGCAAGAAACATGTGATCACCTGTCAATGGGTTTGAGTTATTGCCGTGCAACTGTGAGAGACAATCAACGAAAGCTTACCACTAGGTTGGAGTAAAGAAAAAGGGGGTCGTGACAAGTGCTCGTGGAAGGATGTCCACCACCACATCGCCCGCCTCACCAGCCACGGGTCGTGACAAGTGCTCGTGGGAGGATGAGTCAGGCAAATAGTGCGCTGAAGATTCCCTCAGTGGTCTTGAAACGAAGCGTTGCGGTTTTGTTCTACGTGTTTCGGAGGTTTGGGAATGTGGTTGGGAGGTATTGGCGGGAGTTGAGGTACTGCGAGGTCAGGATGGTTGCGGATCGTCCTGCCGATGGTGGGCCGATGGCAGCGTGTGTTTTCTCAAACGACAAACGTCGCTGACGTACAGGAATAAACCGGCAACGGGTAATGTATATGATTCTGACGCGGAAGCCCTCGCCTGAAACCATCAACGGCCTGTTCGAAGCTGAACCGATATGCAAGCAAATTTTTGGGACCGCTCCACCTTGTCGTACTCCCCACGAGAGCTAGAGCCCCTGGTAGAACGCTGCTTGCCTCCACCAAGCCCTCAACTGCACCAGTGAAGAGCAAAGTGTTCGATCCAAATTTGACAGAGTGTAAAATTTGTGTCTAGAAGAGATACGAAAAGGTGGCTCGCCCCATGTTGGGGCGAGCCACCGGTGATATTTCAGTGGGGGAACAGCATCAGATTTGCATCGTCAGCTGACCCTCGTGAGTCTTGACTTAGGCAGGCAGACGCTCGCCAGTTGCCGCCGAGAAGTTGTGTTGCTGCGCAGGAATGACGCGAGCGTGGATCACAGATCCCGGCTTCGGAGCGGTACGCGGAGGAACGCGAACGATCAACTGATCGCTCTTGTCTTCCTTATTCTCATCAGGATTCTCGTCGGTACCCGATCCAAGGCCGTGGCCTCCCTCGACACCTGCAAGGTGTCCGTAGATGTAGGCGTCAGAGCCGAGTTCCTCAACGAAGTCGACTTCGATCGGAATGGTGCCTTCGACATCTTCACCAACCAGCTCAAGTCCCTCAGGACGGAAACCGATGACGACCGTGTTGTTGTCTTCTGGCTTCAGAGCCGCAATGGTGGCATCCGACAGGGCAACGCGAGCAGTTCCGAGGACGCCCCAGTTGCCTTCGACCTTGAAACGACCCAGGTTCATTGCAGGTGAACCGATGAATCCTGCGACGAATTCGTTGGCGGGGCGTTCGTACATTTCCTGAGGTGTGCCAACCTGCTGAAGGATGCCGTTGTTGAGAACCGCGATGCGGTCACCCATTGTCAGAGCTTCGGTCTGGTCGTGGGTCACGTACACGGTTGTAACACCGAGTTCGCGCTGCAGAGATGCAATCTGGGTACGAGTCTGCACACGCAGCTTGGCATCCAGGTTGGATAGCGGCTCGTCCATCAGGAACACCTGCGGTTTACGAACAATTGCACGTCCCATTGCGACTCGCTGACGCTGACCACCGGACAGAGCCTTCGGCTTGCGGTCCAGGTAGGGCTCCAGGTCAAGGATGCGTGCTGCTTCGTTCACGCGCTCACGGATTTCGTTCTTATCCGTGCCAGCGATCTTCAGAGCAAAGCCCATGTTGTCGCGCACAGTCATGTGCGGGTACAGAGCGTAGTTCTGGAAGACCATTGCAATGTCGCGGTTCTTGGGCTGAACATCGGTGACATCGCGGTCACCAATGAAAATGCGTCCAGAGTTGACGTCTTCAAGACCAGCAAGCATACGCAGTGACGTTGACTTTCCGCAGCCGGAAGGACCAACGAGGACGAGGAACTCGCCGTCAGCGATTTCCAGGGACAGTTCTTTCACAGCTGGCTTGTCTGAACCCGGGTAAATGCGGGTTGCCTTATCAAACGTTACTGTTGCCATGTTTTTAACCTCCACCGACAGGTACGTGCCGGACGATCCAAGTAGAGAGCCGGGACAACGGCGTCTTCACCGCTGCCGATGCTGCCGTTCCCCCTGTGAACGAAAGCACTGGATTAAAAATACCATGAGATCGACAGCGGGGGATACCTGAGATAGTGAATCAGTCCTGTTGCGCATGTCACTGACCAGCATCATCAGCTATGACAGTGCAAGAATCAGCCATGAGTGAAAGAGGTCTCGTCATTCTTGGACTCGCGCATGGCCCACAGTCTCACTGGGAGCTTTTCCCGCGCCCGCTCTTACGTGATTGTCGAAATTCCTCGAATCTAAGTCCTGCAGAGCGTCATCATTCGATACGCTCAAGAATGTGGATATCGGGCAACGCGTTGGCGGCTACGAACTGGTCAGCCGTCTGGGCATGGGAGGTGCCGGCACTGTCTGGCTGGCTCGTGACGATGGAGGAGCACAAGTCGCCCTGAAAATGCTGCACCCGGCTCAGGCTGCCACGGAGGAAGCCCGACAGCGTCTGAGCAGAGAAGCTGCCACGGTCAATCGAATCCGATCAGACGGCGTCGTGCGCGTCCTCGATGTTGAAACGGAAGCCGCTGAACCCTTCGTTGTCACCGAATACGTGAACGGCCCAACCCTCGCCTCGCGCATCCGCAGCGGGACAATGAAACTGAGCGAAGTGGCGCGCCTGGCCACAGCACTGAACCGTATCCTCAAACGTGTCCACGGGGCAGGGGTGGTTCACCGTGACATCAAACCGTCGAACATCATTCTGTCCGAACGCGGCCCCGTGCTCATCGACTTCGGTATCGCGGTCGGGGATGGGGATGACCGGCTGACGGCGACCGGACTGGTGTCCGGCACTGCGGGCTACACCGCACCGGAAGTAATGACGGGCAGTCCGGTGACTCCTCAGGCTGATTGGTGGTCCCTGAGCGCCACGATCCTGCACGCATTGACCGGCCGACCACCTTTTGGAGGCGGAGCACCCGGCGTCATCATTTCGCGCGTCCTTGCCGGTGATGCGGATATCGCGGGATTGCCTCCTCGCTTGGCATCGTCCATGAAACGATGCCTGGATCCTACTGTCGACAACCGTATGAGCTTCGAAAGCCTGTGCTCCGTTCTGAACGGTGCGGCAGATTCGCACGCTCGCGATGGATACGGCTCCGGCCGCGACGACGAAACTGATCAGTACTCAGACACATGGACGGGGAGCTCACTGGTCACGTCCAGCCTGGGTGACCTGGGCTCAACATTCATGCCCTCATCATTTGACGAGGACGACTACACGAGCGACACGCCTGAGACAACACAGTATCCCGATATGACCACCAATCAGGCGTACACCCAGCCTCTGACTCAGAGCACTGACGTGTATCGCGCACCGCAACCCGGCCAGCCAGAGCTCTCTGCCGGGCAGCCCAATCAGTGGGAGCCGCCTGTCACGATACCGTACCCAGTTTCTTCTCCCGACCAGACGGCTGCCATCCCCACCGACGTGCCTCCGCTTCCGCCCGATGAGGCGCAACCAGGGTGGCAAAGCGCAGGCCCCTTCCTGGTCAACAAGGGTGGCGAGTCGTTCAAGAAACTTCCGACGTGGGATGATGCGCAGTCACCCTCGGCAATTACGGTGGACAAGCCTGCGCCCCTCGAACTGGCGGAGCCGGGCGAAGGGGACGTCGAGGAAACCGATGGCGAACCTGAATGGCGACCTCCCCCTCTGAAGAGAACGGGGGTCTTGTCGACCTGCCTGATGGCGGCCCTCTCGCTGTTGCCTGTCGCATACGGCATGTCGGGACTGGTCGCAGTGCTCGCAACCCTCCTGGTATTCAGCGTGATCGGGCAGTTCCGCGAACGCAAGGTCAACCGGCAGAGGGATCGCAACGGGCCGGGGCCGGGAGATACGGCCATGACACTTCTCAAAGTGCCGATCATGGTGGTGGTCGGTGTGCTGAGCATAGCCGTCGCTTCGGTGATCGCATGTATATGGGCGGCGATCGTGTGGGCCATCGCCATTGTGACGGTGCTGAGGGATTATCTTGAGATGTCTCTGGAAACCCTTCAATGGCCCGGTGACCTGGTGCTATGGGGCGGGGTACTCTCCGATCCCAGTGGAGTTGCGACTCAGATGATTCCGCTGACGGCGCTGATGGCTGTCTCACTGGTGCTGCTGATGAGCTTCAGGATCCTCGAGCTTACTGAATCGGTGCGTGATGGAATGGCGATCGTGTTCCGCACCGTGTCGCCGCCGTGGTGGGGGCGTGCGCTGTTGAGTGCGGCTTTCCTGGCGATCCCGGTCGCGTTCTGGCTGACGACGGTTTCCTAGATGTGCTGACGGCGGTTTTCGAGGAAGGCGGCTGTGGATGCTCTGGCCTGTTGGGTTCGCGTCAGGTGGGTCATCGCGTCATAATGATCCTGCGTGAAAATCAGTATCTGCCCGAAGCGAGGAGCACATAACCGATGGCGAAGTCAGAATCATCGCGTGATACGCGCACGAAGGCGCGGGAGATGCGCGAAGCCCAGCTCAAGTCGGAAAAGCGTACCCGCGTCATCATCATCGGCGTGGTCGTGCTGATTGTCGTCGCCGTGGTTGCAGCTGTGGCGGCAGTGATGCTGACGTATCGCCCGAAAGGTTCGGCTCTGCCTGACGAGGAGGCCGCAGCGCTGCTGGGACCCTACGCAGATTCGTCGCCGGTGGTGTACTCCCACAACGGCATTGAGGATCCTGATCCCAACCTGCCGACGCTGACGATCTATTTTGACTACTCGTGCCACGTATGTGCGCAGGTTGACACCGCGGGCGGTGAAGAAATCGTCCAGGCTGCTACTGACGGGAAGTTCAACATTGCCTACCAGCCCGTCACAACAGTTGGCATGGACTACGCGAAACCCGCGACCACAGCATCGCTGATCGTTGCACAGAAGGATCCCGAACACTGGGTGGCGTTCCACCACGCGCTGATGGGCTTCTTCAATGAGCAGTGGACGTCTGGCGATACACGCGTCGTCAAATCAATGGATCAGTCCATTGACAAGGTGGCGGAACTCGCCCGTTCCGTGGGAGTTCCTGACGAAGTTGTCTCGACCTTCGACGCCAATGCGGTGCAAACCTACTTGGCGAACTCCACTAAAGTATGGGGCGAGAAGAAGTTCGCGGGTCGCGGCGATTCGTACGGCACCCCCGAATACGTGAAGGATGGCACGAAGGTTATTCCGTTCACGCTGGAGAACTTTGCCTCCGACATTATTTCGGGGATGGCTGAGTAAGCGGTTCGCGCCTGCCGTAAGCGGTGAGTAGTCGTCTCGAGGGATTCTTCACACTCAATAGATTCGATTGGTGTTCACTGGCGTGCTCATGGCAAGATATGTGAGCTGGCCACCTTAGCTCAGTTGGTAGAGCACCCGCCTTGTAAGCGGACGGTCGCGAGTTCGAGTCTCGCAGGTGGCTCCATACTTTCGAATTGGATGACGTCAGGCCGGCGAATAATTGGTGTGCATATAGCCGAGGGTGTCTCCCGTCCCCTGAACATTCCTCGAGTGCAAGGGTGAGCCTGGTGGTGGTGCTGGATCAGCGTCACCGTGGTGGACGGTAAGACGAACGCTGTCACAATGGACACGGAGGGGTGCAGCACGATTGCCCATCGTGACGGGGCTACGAACTCAAAAGGCGTGTCGTAGCGGTGTCGGGGTGATCGACGCGACCCAATCGGTGGCCGATTGCGTTGAATCGATGAGGGCATCCCCGCTATGTGGTGTATGCGGGACGTTGGCTTTCTTAGGTAGTTCCCGTATTTGCAGCTTCAACAGGTGTATTTCGGGCATTAACCCTGAATGCTCGACGCATTCGTTTTCAGAGGAATTGCGTCTATCGCAGTGAACAGCAGATGCGCTTGTTGGTGACGCCTTGACTACACCTTAAGAAACGCGCCAAAGTGCTGTCCTGTGTCGATCACCTGGGCGGCTGGAGGTCCCCAGTCAGCTTAACTGTGACACCGAGCTCTTGGCACATTTCGACAATTCCGGTTGTCTGGGAGGCAAATGAGTCAAGCATGCCAGGATTCTGGGTTTCGCCGAACTTTTCAATGTTGTTTCTTGTCCGCACGAGCTTGTCCTGGAGGTGAAGATCTTCCGCTGCTTGTTCCGCATTATTGAGCTTGTCGGTGATCTGCGACAGTGCGTCCTCATTCGGCGCCGAGCGATCCTCGATGGTGGCGAAGATATCAACGGCCTCTTTGTACAGCCCGCACGCTGTCTTGTCGCCTTCGGCGGCATTGCTTCCGCCACACGCAGTGAGTGTCAAAGCTGCTGCAAGTGTCAGAAGTGGTAGTGCGTAACGTTTCACCGCGTGTCCTCGGTTTCTTTATCTGCTAGTACGATGCGTATGGGCGCGTCAACAGCGTCCCGCGGTACATTACCACAGGCCGGACCGGGAACTGGTACGAAGTGGATACAAGGCGGCTACTGCTGGCTGCCAGGGGATGCTGCCGAATCAGGTATGCCGCTACGGGGCTAGCCTCCGCCAATTGGCAAAGGCTCAGTCTGATCCCTCGCTTCCTCGCGAATCTCCACATCGCCAACGCAACATACGACAAGAGCAAAGAGTAAAAGCGACGCGCTCGTATCTCCTGCCGTTTTGAATGAACTGACTCCTCGCACTCACGACTGAACACATAACTGTCCAACTTTCAGGGGTCAGCACGGCCGTGAGAGCAGAGTTCTGCCTAATTGCGACCAACCCGTCCTCGAAAGTCCGCTTTCAGATTGCCGGCCTCTGCGCCGCTATCTGCATCCGCGGCCAGCGGTCCCGCCTGAAAGAGTGGCCCTAAGATTCCTACGGCAACTGCCAGTTGACCGGCTCCGCACCCTGAGACTGCAGCAGCGCATTGACACGCGAAAACGGCCGCGAACCGAAGAACCCGCGACGAGCAGAAAGCGGCGACGGATGAGCAGACTCCACCACAGGTGTTGCACCCAGTCGCGGCTTCAGTCCCTGAGCATCGCGACCCCATAAAACAGCGACCAGAGGCCTCCCTCGTCCAACAAGAGCATCGATCGCACAATCCGTCACCTCTTCCCAGCCACGGCCACGATGCGAAGCCGGCGCGCCAGGGCGCACAGTAAGGGCGCGGTTCAGCAGGCACACTCCCTCGCGTGACCAGGGAGTCAAATCACCGCTGGTCGGACGAGGCACACCCAGATCCTCCACCAACTCAGTGAAGATATTCTCCAGGGATCGAGGCGGGCGAACCCCGGGAGCAACAGAAAACGACAGCCCCATGGCGTGCCCGGGTGTCGGATAGGGATCCTGGCCGACGATGAGCACCTTGACCTCATCAAACGGATATGTGAACGCGCGCAACACGTCCCGTCCGGCTGGAAAGTACCCGTGACCAGATTGAATCTCCGAGCGCAACATCTGTCCAAGCTCATGCACGCGCTCTTCAACCGGAGCCAGCGCCCGCGCCCATCCCGGATCAAGCAGCTCACTCAATGGTCGCGGACCGGTGCCGCCTTCAATTTCGCTCACGTACCTAGCGTATCCCGTCTTATTGACGAGGGTGCCCCTCGAGCCGCGGTCTGAGCGGTATGTTGAGACGGTCGTAACCGGCGCTGTCGATGCGACACCCGGCCGATTGGTCGCACAAAAGTGACAGTTACAGATAGTCTAAGCGCGTGAGCTCACAGTATCCGAAGGATGAATTTGATCGAGCTGGCGAAGATATGCCGGTCGGTATGCACCGCGCCCAGTCCTCGAAATGGCGCTCAGTCGCGCCGTTCTTGATTCTTCTCATCGTTATCCCGCTGCTCGGATGGGGTCTGGCGCGAATCCTCACCAATGCAGGAATCACGCCGTCACAGTCCGATTCGACTCAGTCGGTCGCACAGTCGGCCGCGCCCCCCTCGGGCGATGTGCAATCGGGCGAGCAGGCAGATGAGAAGCCAGAAGCTTCGGGAACTGGCTCAACCGACACACAGGTATCGGGCGAAGAAACTCAATCGTCCGGAGATGAGCCAACTGAAGAAATCATCGACAAGCATGTCAAGATCGGCGTCCTCAACGGCACGGGTATCGAGGGGCTTGCGGCCGAAAAATCCGCAGCGCTGAACGAGGCAGGATTCCCCGGAACTATCGCTGAGAACGCAGAAGGTTGGGTCTCCGACGTTTCTGTGGTGTACTACGCCGATCCGCAGATCGAAAAATCCGCCCACGAAATCGCCCGAGTCCTGGGAATTGACGAGGTTCGCGAGAACTTCGATGATGTCGGTGACTACGACGTGGTCGTCCTGCTCAGATAAGAGGAACCCCTCAAGAAGAGGCGGAAATATGGCTGACGACGCTCAGAAAGCTCACAACGCCGCAACCGAAGGCGCGTACGTACGCGACACCGCCTACATTGCTGACAGGATTGTGTCGTCGATCCCGCCAGGATCCGCTCCGCAACCGCGATCAGGCGATGCACGTGAAGTGGGGAACATGTTGTGGCCGGTCGAGTCTGGCCGCTACCGCCTCATGGCCGCCCGAGCTTGCCCGTGGGCACACCGCGCTGTCATCATCCGCCGACTCATGGGTCTGGAGGACGCTCTGACACTGAGTCTGGCAGGCCCCACCCACGATGCCCGGTCATGGAACTACAGTGGGATGTACCCCGACGACCGTGATCCGGTGCTTGGCATCGAGCGCCTCCAGGACGCATACTTTGCGCGCGTGCCCGACTATCCGAAAGGGATCACCGTCCCTGCGATTGTGGATGTCCCCAGTGGTGCCGTGGTGACCAATGACTTTAACCAGATGACCATCGACATGTGCACACAGTGGTCAGGCGTGCAGCGTGACGGCGCTCCGGACCTGTATCCAGAGTCGTTAGTGGACGAAATCGAAGCCGTCAACGACGAGGTCTACCCGAACATCAACAACGGTGTCTATCGGTGCGGTTTCGCCGCTGACCAATCCAGCTACGAGGACGCCTATCGAGATCTGTGGCGCGCAATGGACTGGGTTAGTGATCGGCTCACCTCCCGCCGCTACCTGGTCGGTGACCACATCACGCTGGCTGACGTGCGACTGTTCACCACCCTTGTGCGTTTCGATGCAGTCTATTTCGGGCACTTCAAAGCCAATCGGATGATGATCCGTGACATGCCGGTACTGCGTGCCTACCTGCAGGACCTATTCCAAACACCGGGTTTCGGTGACACGGTGGACATCCAACAGATCAAAGAGCACTACTACATCGTGCACGAGGAAATCAACCCCACCCGCGTTGTCCCTGTGGGACCGGATCTGTCGTACCTTCTGGAAGAACATGATCGCGAGCAGCTGGGCGGCCAACCGTTCGGACAAGGAACAGCGCCTGGCCCTGTGCGAGAAGACGAGCGCCCTCCCGCACTGACTGAATGTTAAAGAACGCGCAGCTCAGCGCCGTCGGTCACAGCTGCCGGGCAAGGTGGCCGCTGGACGGGCTATCCGCCGGTACAACCCGCTTCATGACTGTTCGCTATGAGCGACTATGCCCGCCTTGCACTCTCGGGTCGAGAGTGCCAAAATTAGATTAGCACTCGCCAAGGCAGAGTGATAAAAGACCTTAGGGCTGGTGAGGTTACACCGGCAACGAGACAAGAACGTTGCCAGTGGAATCGTCCGTCGCGGGCACCGTCCCTACGATCCGCAATGCGGAAGGAATATACATAGCATGTCCAAGCTCATTCATTTTGATGAGGAAGCGCGCCGTGGCATGGAGCGCGGTCTGAATCTTCTGGCTGACACCGTCAAGGTCACGCTTGGCCCCAAGGGCCGCAACGTTGTCCTCGACAAGAAGTGGGGAGCTCCCACGATCACCAAAGACGGCGTGTCTGTCGCCAAGGAAATCGACCTCGAAGATCCGTTCGAGCGCATCGGCGCCGAACTGGTGAAGGAAGTTGCCAAGAAGACCGATGACGTCGCCGGTGATGGCACCACGACCGCAACCGTTCTTGCCCAGGCACTCGTACACGAAGGTTTGCGTAACGTCGCAGCCGGCGCCAACCCGATTGGAATCAAGCGCGGCATCGACCAGGCAGTTGAAGCAATCGTTGAGCAGCTGCACAAGGACGCCAAGCCGATCGAAACCACCGACCAGATCGCTGCAACCGCGTCGATCTCGGCAAATGATCCGGCCATCGGCAAGCTCATCGCTGAAGCTTTCGAAAAGGTCGGAGCCGAAGGTGTTGTGACTGTTGAAGAGACCAACTCCTTCGACACCACCTTGGAGACCACCGAAGGCATGCGTTTCGACAAGGGCTACCTGTCCGCGTACTTCGTCACCGACACTGAGCGTCAGGAAGCAGTCCTTGAGGACCCTTACGTTCTGCTCATGGAATCCAAGATCTCCAATGTCAAGGATCTGCTGCCCCTGCTTGAGAAGGTCATGCAGTCCGGCAAGTCCCTGCTGATTGTTGCTGAGGACATCGAAGGTGAAGCGCTGGCTACACTGGTCGTCAACAAGATCCGCGGAACCTTCAAGTCAGTGGCCGTCAAGGCTCCCGGCTTTGGCGATCGCCGCAAGGCAATGCTGC
Organism: Pauljensenia sp. C0170B4; assembly: GCF_056590235.1. Classification (NCBI taxonomy): domain Bacteria; kingdom Bacillati; phylum Actinomycetota; class Actinomycetes; order Actinomycetales; family Actinomycetaceae; genus Pauljensenia; species Pauljensenia sp. C0170B4. The sequence continues at coordinate 430,362 of NZ_JBWPVS010000001.1, forward strand.
AGGATATGGCCATCCTGACCGGCGGTCAGGTCATCTCCGAGACCGTTGGCCTTTCCCTCGAGAACGCCGATCTGGAACTGCTGGGTCGCGCCCGCAAGGTTGTCGTCACCAAGGACGAGACCACCATTGTGGACGGCGCCGGTGAAAAGGACGCCATCGATGGTCGCATCCGCCAGATCAAGACCGAGATCGAGAACACCGATTCCGATTACGACCGCGAGAAGCTGCAAGAACGCCTCGCCAAGCTTTCCGGTGGTGTCGCCGTTATCAAGTCCGGCGCCGCAACCGAGGTTGAGCTGAAGGAGCGTAAGCACCGCATCGAAGATGCTATCCGTAACGCCCGCGCAGCCTCTGAAGAAGGCATCGTGGCCGGTGGTGGTGTGGCACTGCTCCACGCCGCACACGCAGCGCTGGACGACCTCAAGGTCGAAGGTGACGTGGCAACAGGCGTGGGCATTGTGCGCCTGGCTGTTGCAGCTCCTATCAAGCAGATCGCTGAGAACGCCGGACTCGAAGGCGGCGTCGTGGTGGATCGCGTGTCCTCCATGAAGCCGGGCGAAGGCCTGAACGCTGACAGCGGCGAATACGGTGACCTGATGGCTGAAGGAATCTCCGACCCGGTCAAGGTGACTCGTTCCGCACTGCAGAACGCAGCATCCATCGCCGGAATGTTCCTGACCACTGAGGCCGTTGTGGCCGACAAGCCAGAACCGCCAGCAGCGCCCGCTGCCGGTGGCGATGACATGGGCGGAATGTACTAAGCCGCATCTGATCTACAGACACCAATTGACTGGAAGGCGCTGACCGCATATCCAGTTAAGCGCGAGGAAGTCCCGTTGAGCACACGTGCTCGGCGGGGCTTCCTCGCATGTTCGCGACATCGTCACTTACGCGAACAACGACACGGTCTGCGACTCGGCATCAGCGTAGACGTTGGCAGCAGCGGATAGCTGCGTGCTGATCGAATCCAATGACGATTCAACCTGCGTTTGAGTTGCGCGCCAGGAGGCGGTCAACTCAGCGAAATTAGCTGACGCAACTCCCGTCCATGTGTCCTGCAGGGCCAGAAGATCAGCCATCATGGATGCCACTTCTGTTCGAATACGTTCGGCGGTGGCGCCGATATTGGCCGCAGATGCAGCAACTAGATCTGAGTCGACGTTATATGTTGCCATCGGGGATCATCCTTTCGGTTGCGCGAACCCGCGGTGGGCTCGTCACACATACCGTAGGAAGGCCAGCCACCCTCGAAAACATCGCGCCTGGAACCTGTGGATGCGCGCAGAGAATACCTCCTCCTGTGGATGCGCGGGGAGAAAGCTTTTTTTCTGTGGACGCGCGGGAAGAACGCCTCCTCCTGTGAACGCGCGTCGAGGGGGAGCCTGACGAGCGTCTTCAGGACTGAGAACTGGGGCGGCTGGGCACATCCAGCGTCTCGATAGCTGTTTCCAGTGAGGAAGCATCTTCGTTGTCGGAGTCGTCATCCCCATCGGAACCGGGGCGCGCCGCGTAACCATCCGCTGCCTCGGGAGCCAGCGCAGGGATGGTGGATGTCGTCTCGACGTCATCGTCGTCAGCCTCATCCTGCATCTGCGAGCAGTTATTCCGCTTCAAATGCTTGCGGCGAATGATGATGGCACCCGACGATGTTACTTGCGCATCGTCAAACTGACCGGTTGTGGGTCCATCCACCACTTCGATGCCGGAGGTGTTGTCACTGGCCGATGAGATATCAGAAGGATCCTTCTCAAGAATTGCTTCATCGAGCTTGGCCAGCTCAGCTTCCAGGTTTTCGCGGGCACGCGACTCCCAATCAGCAGCGCCAGGGGAGTGAAAGACCGAATCGCGAGCCAGCAGGCGGCGCACCACGATCCGGCGGGCACGCAAGTAGGCCAAATCATCGACTTGTTCGTATTCTTCACGCAGCGACTGACGGAATTTCTTGTACTCCTGTGGCGCGGCAGCGATCGAAGCGAGGTCAGCGTCCACCAGGACCTGCGCGTCCACGTCATCACGCGGGGCGGTGTGGATGGCGACCATGCGAATCAGGTCGGCAACCCGCATTGCCACGTCGTCGCTGATTCCCAGTCCGGTCAAGTGCTCGTGAGTCAATTCGGCGCACTCGGCGCTGACGGCCTGCGGGCTTGAACCCCACAAAGCCGCCTGCACAGCGCGGTTCAGGATCAAACCGTGGTACCACGCTGCGATACGAAGAACATCGGGATCGTGTGTTGACCCCGACAGCTCATCGAGATGCGCCAGTACATCGATCAGGTGCCGCACATTGTGCAGCGTTCGACCCGGCTCATTCCACCGGCTGAGGAGTTCACGAGCCTCGGCGTCAAGTTGAGCGGGCGTTGCGGTAGCCCCCAACTCCTCCATCGACTGGACAAATGAACTGAACAGCCACTGAGGTGCTTCAGCACCCATGACGATTCACACTCCTTGAAAGGGATGATACCGAGCTATGGTAGCCGCACTTGGTGTCATATTCCTACCCGAGAGTCCCAAAAAAGGCGGATGTGTGGGCGAAATAGCATCGCGCGCCCAGCGCACAGCGCCTCACATGCCTTGATCTGCCTCGTTTGTGAGGTCCTCCGCAGTCAAATGTGTGGGCAGTTCAATACGCACCGTCAAGCCGCCACCAGGGGTCGTTTTCAGCTCAGTGGTGCCGTTGTGCGCCCCAATAATCGAAGCAACGATCGCCAATCCCAGGCCAGATCCGCCCGTCGTACGCGCGCGTGAATCCTCAGTGCGGTAGAAGCGCTCAAAGACGCGTTTTTGTTCGTCTTCAGCAATGCCGGGACCGTGGTCACGGAATTCCACGATCGCCATGCCGTCGTTGAGCCCCAGAGCCAGCTCCACTGGCGTATCGCTGGACGTGTAGCGGTTGATGTTGCCTACCAGATTCGTGAAAACCTGCTGAATGCGGTCACGGTCCACATTGACCGTCAACGTCATCGGAGCTTTACGCCCGGACAGTGACCTGACGGTGATGTCGCGTGTAGGATCGAGCGCCTCAAGGTCGGAGGCAGCATTGTCAGCAATTTTGACGAGGTCCACCGGAGTCAGGGCAAGAGGTCGCCCCTCGTCAATTCGTGCCAGCGTCAGCAGATCCTCCACGAGGTTTCCCATGCGCGTGGCCTCGGAGTGAATACGATTGATGACTTCTGGAACCTGGTTGCCGGGCACGCCTCCCATCTGATAGAGCTCGCCGTACCCGCGGATGGCGGCAAGAGGAGTGCGCAGCTCGTGTGACGCGTCAGAGACGAAACGACGGATCTTACGGTCAGACTCGGCGCGCGTATGGAATGACTGTTCGACCTGACTGAGCATCGTGTTGAGTGACAATGCCAGCGATCCGACTTCAGTGGTTGGCGGTTCGGGTGGGATGCGCTGACTCAGGTCTCCGGCAGCGATGCGACCGGCAACGACCTCAATATTGCGCAGCGGTTTGAGAGACTTGCGCACCAGGTACTGGCCGATCGTCCCTCCTGCGATGACGATAATCATGGAGGTCAGCAGGAAGTAGAAAGCGGTGTCTGACAGTGTGCGCTGGACGTCAGTGAGTGGAAGTGCAATGGTCATGACCCCAACGGGATCCTGACTGCCTCGCACTCCCAGCGGAATCGCCATTGCCCGCCACGTGGAGCCGGGCAGTGACGATGAGACGGTGACGGGCCGCGTCCACCCGGATTCAGTATTGGCAAATTCGCCCGGCTCGAGCAGGTCGGGAATATTCGGCGTGCCCGAGTACTCTAAGGTTTCAGGCGACGTATAGGTCCAGGTCTGCCCGTCGGCGTGCACCGCGCGAATGAAAAATCGGGTTGGAACATAAGCGTTGGTGTTCGTCAATTCGGTGAGGGATTGCCGGGCCAGGGGTGATGCTGACGAGACCAGTTGCGCGTCGATCTGTGAGGTCAGGTGACGCTGAAGCAGGCCGATCATTGCTGCTCCAGCCATTGTCAGGCCGAGGGCCAGCAAGGCCACTGTCAAGATCACCATGCGTGATGACAGGGGCCGGTGTTCCCATATCTGCCGGGCAGATTGGACGGGTTGCACTGTCAGCTGTCTTCCCTCAGCATGTAGCCCACGCCGCGGCGAGTGTGGATGAGCTCGCCCGACGATCCTTCGACTGACAATTTGCGACGCAGGTAGGAAATATACGACTCAACGATGGCTGCTTCACCATCCCAGTCGTATTCCCACACGTGATCAAGGATCTGCATCTTGGAGACGACGCGCCCCTCGTTGATCATCAGGTAGCGTAAGAGCTTGAACTCGGTGGGGGATAGCTCGATATCGACGCCCGCGCGGCGAACCTCGTGAGCATCCTCGTCCAGTTCCAAATCCCCCACACGCAGCATGCCGTCATCTTCGCCGCTGTGGCGAGTGCGGCGCAGGATGGCGCGGATGCGAGCGACGACTTCCTCCAGGCCGAAAGGTTTGGTGACATAGTCGTCTCCGCCCACTGTCAGCCCCTGGATTTTGTCGCGCATATCGTCACGCGCAGTCAGGAACAGGACCGGAACCGTGATACCCGCTTCGCGTAAACGCCGCGTCACCGTGAAGCCATCCATGTCGGGCAGCATCACATCCAGCACGATGAGATCAGGGTGGGATTGAGTGGCCTCGTGAAAAGCGCTGGCACCATCCGCAGCAGCGATCACTTCGAATCCAGCAAAACGCAATGATGATGCGAGAAGGTCGCGGATATTCGGCTCGTCATCGACGACGAGCAGACGTGCTTCAGCGGAGTCGGATGAAGTCGGGATATGAACAGCCATACAGTTAGTGTGGCGGTTCATCCTGAAAGTTGGCTGAACGACGCGTGAGAGTTCAGCATGTTCTTCGCCCCAACGATGTGCCACTATTGACGATGAAAATTGAACGAATGATGAGGGAGACCGTGATGACAGATCCAATGAGTCCGGAAGGCATCACATTTACGCCGGTGTCGCCGGCGCTGGCTCGAGTGCGCACAATTGGAGTTCTGATCTTCGTCATTCCGCTTGCCCTGATCTTCGCAGTGCTGGCTATCGTGTCGTTTCCCTGGTGGTGGATCGGCACCGGAGTCATCATTGCGTACAGCATCTGGCAGATCTGGCTGATCCAGCGGCAGGTGCGCGCGCTGGGATTCGCATTCAGCAACGACGAATTCATGATCCGTTCCGGCATCATGTTCCGCAATCTCAGCATTATCCCCTACGGTCGAATCCAGTATGTCGATGTGTCCGAGGGGCCGATAGCCCGTCACTACGGCATTGCGTCCATCAAGATCAACACAGCGTCCAACGAAACGGCCGGCTCGATTGATGGCCTGCCGACCGACCAGGCAGCCCAGCTGCGCGACATGCTGGCTAAGCGTGGCTCTGAAGAACTGACGGGACTGTGAGCGATATGAGCAACGAGACCGCAGACCCATCGGGCGCACCTGCGCCCACAGAACCAGTAGAGCCGACAATGCGAACGACGCCCGCACAGCCATGCTCGCCTTCGCAGTCACCTTCGTCCGCTGCATCGACTCCGCATACGGGGGCGACTCTGCCCGCTTCACACACGCCGTCACAGTCCGAGCGAAAGAAGCGCACGGCGAGCGCCCTCGACAATGCGCTGCCGGAGGAAGGCTGGCGTAAAGTCCACCGCATTTCACCGGTCCTCAACACGTGGCAGTTCTTTGCTGCCCTGGTGGCATTCCTGGCCTACCAAGGCACCGGTGTGATCTCTGAGCTGCTTGACTCGGACGTCATCTCCCACATGCCGGCCCTCCATATCGCGGGCTACATTCTGGGAGCAATCGCGCTCTTTTCGGTGCTGGTGGGCGTGTACTCCTATTGTGCGTGGAAGCGCACAGCCTACGCTCTCACAGATGAAGCCGTCTGGTACCGGTCGGGCATCATCTTCCGAGTACAACGCCACGCCCGACTGGAAAAAATCCAGGCGGTTGACATCGTCCAGCCTCTGCTTGGCAGGATTTTCGGTCTGGGCAAAGTCACCATCGAAGTGGCAGGCGGGTCACATTCGAACCTGGAGTTCGGTTACCTGAAAACTGAAACACTCCACAATCTGCGCGCCGAAATCCTCGCACTGGCTGCGGGTGTCACATCCGGATCAGCATCCGCTGCACTGGCGCGTCAGGCACGTGAAGCTGCCGCGGAAGCTCCCGACGTTGACTTCGGTGAACAGGTCGCCGTAAGTGACAGTATCGGCACTGGTGCTCCTGCTCCGGAGGCACAGGAAAATGAAGTCTTCCGTGTGCCATCTGGACGTCTCATTGCCTCATTGTTCATGTCGGTTGGCCTGATTATCTCCTTCCTGGTGTTCCTGGCCGCCATGATCGGCATGATCGCCTTGATACTGACGGAGGGGCTGGCAGGCGTGTCAGGTTTCATCCCGATCATCGTCGGTATTCTGCCCATCGGCAGTGTTGTGTGGAGCCGTTTTGCCGGCGCGTTTGACTTCCGCGCAGGCATCTCAGCTTCGGGCATCCGTATTCGCAAGGGCCTGACTTCGACGCGTTCCCAAACCATTCCGCCGCGACGCGTCCACTCCGTGCGCATCACGCAACCCTTCCTGTGGCGCACCAAAGACTGGTACCGCGTCACCGTCTCGATGGCCGGCTACGCAGGCAATTCTTCCAACGGATCGGAAATGGCTGACGCCTCCTACGTGCTGCTCCCGGTCGGCACGCGCGAAGAAGCTGAACTGGCTGTGTGGATGGTGATCCAGGACCTGGGTGTGGATGACCCCCTCGCCCTGATCCACGACGGCCTGCATGGGGATAACCGCAGTTCCAGCCGCTACTTTGTGCCCAACCCGGAGCGCTCAAAAGTCATGGATCCGATTGTCTGGCGCAGGCGCGGCTCGGCTTTGACCGAACGGGTGATGGCGGTGCGCGATGGGCGCGTCACTCACACCTTGACGATCATGCCCTATGAGCGTTTCCAGTCTGTGAGCATCTACCAGGGGCCGTGGTTGCGCAGACGCAAGCTCGCTGTGGTCAATCCGAAACTGGTCAACGGTCAGGCACCGATTGCTGCTCACCATCTTGACCTGGAATTCGCCACCACGATGGTTGCAACCCTGATGGAACGAGGGCGACTTCGCCGTGACCATGAGCCGCCTGAACGCTGGATGCGTCGCGTGGCCCAGTCAGTGTCCGATCCGAAGGTTGCCGAGCAGATTGAACACAGTGCCAATGCTTACGAGGATTCACCTGAGGATGTTTCGCCCGCAGCTGGAGCTGACACTGACGCCCCGCCCGCAGCTAGTGCACCTGCTGCCGGCGCCTTGCCCGCAGCGGGCTCTGACGAGCGGTAGGGTAAACACTTGTGAATCCCTTGCACGACGCGCATGAGCGCCCGAGGCGCAGCGCGCATGAGCATGCGGGCGAACCGTCGCGTCGTCCGCGCCCTGACCAGCTCCATATCGGAATCATTGGGATGGGGCATGTCGGTCCTCCCCTGGGATCCGCGCTGCGTGCAGCCGGTCACGATATCGTCGCGGTGAATGCGTCGTCACCCCAGGCGCGCGAACGTGCAGAGGTCATGCTGCCGGGAGTGCCGATCATGGATATTCCTGACGTCATCTCCGCCGCCGACCTGGTCCTCATCGCCATCCCTGACGATGCGATCGAACCACTGGTGAGCGGACTGGCAGATCTGGGAGCGTTCCGTCCTGGCCAGATCGTCGCGCACACGTGCGGAACGCACGGCGTCGCCATCTTGAACAAAGCCCAACAGGCAGGCGCACTGCCGATCGCACTGCATCCGGCAATGACGTTCACCGGCACGTCCATCGATGTGTCCCGCCTGGTGGGCACACCATTCGCCGTGACCTCGCCTGCTGCGCTGGTGCCGATTGCGCAGGCACTGGTGGTGGAGTTGGGTGGAGAACCCGTGATCGTACAGGAAAACGACCGCACCTTATATCACGCGGCACTTGCGCATGGTGCCAACCACCTCGTCACACTGATCGTGCACGCCCGACGCATGCTGGAAGCTGCCGGAGTCGAACAGTCCGGCACGTACCTGCGACCCCTGGTCGAAGCTGCGCTGGATCGCGCACTGACCGAAGGAGATCAGGGGTTGACCGGCCCGATCGTGCGCGCCGATTCAGGAACTGTCGGCGCACACATCACCGCACTCCACAAAGCTGCGCGCCTGGCCGCCGAGGACAACGAGCAGGCAGGCGCGCGGCTGACCGATTCTGCCGACAACTACGCAGATATGGCGCAGGCAACGATCACGATGCTCACGCGCAGTGGCCGTCTGTCCCAACGCGCAGCCGACGAGCTGCGCACCGCCCTGATGGAGTCATAACCGCTTCGCCCCAGCACCTTCAATGTCGCGTGCGATCAGCGGCGCGTGCGCCAGCCTCGTCAATCGTGACCAGTTGCGCACCAATTGTGGTGGGAAGCAGGCTCAAACGGGGGAACAATAGAAGGGTCTGAAGGAGGCTGAAACGATGACCCCGATCGTTGCACATACTCGCGCCGAACTACATGATGCGCTGGCACAATTGACGGGCACGCGCGCACTGGTCATGACGATGGGCGCCCTGCACGAAGGACACCTGTCGCTCGTTCGGCGCGGCAAGGAACTGGCAGATCACGTGATCGTGTCGATTTTTGTTAATCCGACGCAGTTTGCACCCGGTGAAGACTTTGACGCCTACCCGCGCACATTTGACGCCGACCTCGCCAAGCTCAGTGGCCTTGATGTGGACGTGGTGTACGCCCCGACGCCCGATGACGTGTATCCGCACGAACCCGCCGTGACCATTGATCCGGGGCCAATCGCGCGCGTTCTGGAAGGCAAGACCCGGCCCACGCACCTGGCTGGCGTGGCGCTTGTCGTCACCAAGGTCATCCAGCGCGTCCGCCCCGATGTTGCGCTGTTTGGCCAAAAGGACGCGCAACAGCTCGCGATGGTACGCAACCTGATGGACGAACTCGACGTGCCGGTGCGCATCGAAGGCGTGCCGATTGCGCGCGATACAGACGGCCTGGCACTTTCCAGCCGCAACCAGTACCTCTCGGATGAGGAACGTGAACGCGCGTTGACATTGTCGCGCGCCCTGCGCACCGCTCATCAACGTGCCAACGAGGGTGACTCGCCCAGCGCAGTCGTGGAAGCTGCAGCGCAGGTGCTCGACGAAGCCGAAGGCGTGGAGCGTGACTATGTGGCATTGACAGACGAAGCGACTTTTCAGATCGTGGCGCTCGCAGACTCTGACCAGTCAGGAGTAACGGTGCCCACCACCGATCAGTGGCCCGACCGCGCATATGTGCTGCTGGCAGCGCGCGTGGGGTCGACCCGCCTGATCGACAATACGATCATTGACCGCCCAAAGGGCGCCTCGGGGGATGCCAATGACTGACCAGAGCGCACCAGCGATGGGCCCGCGCGCGGCCAGCTCGCCCGCGGAAGTGTACCGCCCGATGATATGCGGCAAGATTCATCGTGCGCGCGTCACCGATGCCGACCTGCACTATGTCGGGTCGGTGACGATTGATGCGGATCTGCTGGAAGCAGCCGACATCCGTGAAGGCCAGCAGGTGGATATCGTCGATATCAATAACGGTGAGCGGTTGACGACGTACACCATCGCCGGGCCGGCCGGTTCGGGCGTGGTGCAGCTTAACGGTGCCGCAGCCCGAAAAATCGGCGTGGGGGACCTGGTCATTATCATGGCGTACGTGTCCGTTCCAGAATCACGACTGGAATCCTGGCAGCCTCATGTGGTCTTCGTTGACCGCGACAATCACATCGTGGAATGCGGCGCTCATCCTGGTCGCGTGCCCGAAGACTCCGAACGCGCCCGCGAGCTGGACCTGCACAGTTCAGGTATGAACGAAGACAGTGGAGGCCTCCCTCGTTTTTCGAAGAAAGACTGAAACAGATACCATGGCACACGTGAGTGAAGAACTAACGCCCCAGAAACCGGCCGGACACAACGACTCAAACGCTCCTCGAAAGGAAGCGGGACAGGGCCGTGACGACGCGCCTGAACAGATGCGGATCCGTGCAGGTAAACGTCAAACCATGCTGGACGAGGGGAAGCAGCCCTACCCGGTTGAACTGCCGATCACGTCGACCATCGCTCAGGTGCGCGAGGCGTATGGACATCTGGAAGCCGGTGAAGAAACCGACGATGTGGTGGGAATCGCCGGCCGTGTGATGCTGATGCGCAACGGCGGAAAGCTTTGCTTCGCCACCTTGCAGGACGGCGCAGGTGTGCGCATCCAGGTGATGCTGTCCGCCGCCTCCGTCGGACCGGACTCGCTCGCAACCTACAAGTCCGAGGTTGACCTGGGAGACCACCTCTTCGTCCACGGGCGAGTGATTTCATCCAGGCGCGGAGAACTGTCGATTATGGCAGAGCCGGGGGAGGGCGAGGATGCCCCCGCATGGAAGATCGCATCCAAGGCACTGCGTCCACTTCCCAAGACCTACACCGCTGAAGACGGCACGGAAATGGCGCTGTCGGAGGACATGCGCGTGCGCCGCCGCTACCTCGACATGATCGTGCGCCCCGCAGCTCGCGAGATGGTGCGCATGCGAGCCAACGTTGTGCGTTCACTGCGCGACTACTTCCATGACGCAGGGTTCATCGAAATTGAGACGCCGATGCTGCAGGTCCTGCACGGCGGTGCGGCAGCACGCCCGTTCTCAACACACATGAATGCCTACGACACGGAGTTGTACCTGCGTATCGCCCCTGAGCTGTATCTCAAGCGCGCAGTTGTCGGTGGTGTTGACAAGGTCTTCGAGATCAACCGTAACTTCCGCAATGAAGGCGCTGACTCGTCGCACTCACCTGAATTCACAATGCTGGAAGCGTACGAAGCGTACGGAACCTACGACACGATGGCCACGCGTACCCGTGATTTCATTCAGAAAGCCGCGCGCGACGCACTGGGAACCGAAGTCGTCACCCTGCCCGACGGTTCGACCTACGACCTGTCGGGATCGTGGGAGTCGATCAGCCTGTATGACTCGATTTCGGATGCGGTCGGAACCGCGATCAGCCCGCAGACTTCTCGCGAGGATTTGGTGCGCATCGCAACGGATCTGGGCGAAGAGATCCCCGACCACTACGTCAATGGCAAGATTGCGGAAGTCATTTTTGAAAAGACCGTGGGGGACAGTCTGTGGGCACCGACTTTCGTGCGCGACTTCCCGGAAGATTCCTCACCGCTGGTACGAGGACACCGCTCAAAGCCCGGCGTGGTGGAAAAGTGGGATCTGTATGTGCGAGGGTTTGAACTGGCCACAGCCTATTCGGAACTGGTCGACCCCGTGATCCAACGCCAGCGCTTCGAAGCCCAGGCACTCGCCGCTGCTGAAGGCGACCCGGAAGCTATGGTGCTGGACGAGGACTTCCTGATGGCCATGGAATACGGCATGCCTCCGTCGGGCGGCATGGGAATGGGGCTGGATCGCCTGCTCATGGCTCTGACGGGGCAGGGAATCAGAGAAACCATCACGTTCCCGCTGGTCAAGAAGATCTGATCCGCTACGAGCTGCCTGCACCACCACACTGCATCGATGAGAAGGACACGACCATGATGAATCGGAGCCGGGCGAGCCAGAAGCGACTGCTCATTGTTGGATCGATGATGGCAGCGCTGCTCACAGCCTGATGCCGCGGTGCAGACCAATCGACTGCGCAGGCGCAAGCAGTGGAGCTCAAATACGGGTACTGCTTGCTAGTGGCATTTACCTGCTGGACGTACTTGCTTACCGGCGACTTTCGCCCGTCGACCGTGCCCGCTTGGCAGTGACTTTCGCCTGTTGAGCGCATCTGCCTGGCAGGACACATATATGCCGGCCGTATCTGCTCACGAGCCCTACGCTCCGAAACTTCTCAGCCAACATGCAGGTTCTGTGTTTACATTAAACGAAAGGCACCTGCTGGCTCCCATGTGCTTTCATGTGGCAGCGCCCAAAGATGCCCTCGTACATCAATAAAACGACGCAGAACCACTAAGGCAGTAATTCGTGACGAACTTCGTGAAGCAAACGCAAGCGCTCAAAGCGGATCGGGCGATCGGCGCTCTGACTGGACTTGCTCTCGGTGATGCGCTCGGCATGCCCACGCAATCGATGAGCCATGAGGAGATTCATCAGGCGTACATCCGTGTGGACGGCCTCGTCGATGCGAGCCCGACGCAGCCCATCGCGCCCTCCATGAAAGCTGGCCATGTCACCGACGACACCGAACAGGCCCTCCTGGTTGCCTCCCTGTTGATCGACGGTGACGGGCACATTGATTCGCTTGAACTGGCGCACCGCCTGCTCGCGTGGGAAGACACGATGAGAGCGCGAGGATCCCTCGACCTGCTCGGCCCCTCCACCAAGAGTGCACTCGAAGAAATCCGTGCCGGCGCCGAATACGGCACCACTGGAACGGAAGGCACGACCAACGGCGCCGCGATGCGGGTGGCGCCGGTGGGCATAGCCATCGACATGCGCGAGGCCGAAGCGTTCACGCGCGTAGTGCGCGAATCATGCATGGTGACGCACAATACGACGCAGGGTTTTGAAAGTGCTGCGCTCGTCGCCGGAGTCGTCAGCCTGGGGATCAACGGGTTGGATACCCTGTCAGCACTTGAACTTGCGCTGACCGAAATCGACCGACTGGGTTCGCCCGGACACTGGAGTCCGCGAGCCAGCGTCGTCGCACGCACGCAGTACGCCCATAATCATGCCCGCAAGAGGAACGAGGAAGACTTCGCAACCTGGCTGCGCGAAATGGTGGGAACATCCGTCGAATCCAATGAAGCTGTTCCGGCGGCATTCGCGTTAACGCGCCGCTACGCGCAGCAGCCCTATAAAGCTCTGATCCAGGCTGCCAATATTGGAGGGGACACGGACACAATCGGCGCGATCACCGGCGCAATGCTGGGTGCGACATGCGGTGTCAGTGTCTTCCCGAACACCGTCATCGAGCAGGTGATGAGCGTGTCAGGCATCGATGTGGCAACCCCCGCGCTCGAATTGCTTGACGTGCGTGAGCGGGCCCGTTAGCGAGACGATCGCTGACCGTGCTCGCGGTTCATCCGGTTGAGCAGTGCGCGTGCCGCTTCGGAGTCGACCACCAAGTGCGTCATCACCCCGGCACGCAACGCTCCCAGCAGGGGAATCGCTTTCGAGATGCCAGAAACGACGCACAGCCGCACGGGGATGCGCCGCAATACGTCGGGCATGGGACCGGATGCTCGATGGTTGAGCTCCATATTCGTTGAGCCGTCTTCGCGGATCAGTACCGTACAGACGTCGCCCACTACTCCGTCGGCGCGTGCTGCGTGAAGTTCGGTGGCGTCAAGATATCCGCCCGAATACACGTGCGAGGGGAGCGCTGCGTCGAGCGAACCCACACCGAACAGTGCCACGGTTGACGACTCGATCGTCGTCAGGACCTGGCGAATTGAGCGTTCGCGCCACAGTGCCTCTTTAGTGTCGGCATAGTCGAAGAACGCGGGGACGGGGAAGTAGACCGTCTGGCCACCAAACGCTTCAGCAGCGCGCGACATGATTGAACCCGCGTACGGGACACCTGACTGTGCCGCATTACCGGCCCCGTTGAGCTGGACGACCGTGACGTTGGGCAGGGGAGTCCTGGCCAAGTGGCGCGTGACTTCTGCCGTTGTATTGCCCCAGGCGATTCCAAGCGTGGCGCCAGGTTGCATCAAGTTGGCGAGCTGCGCCGCGGCCACCTGCGCCACCGATTCAAGCGTGGCGACAGGGGTGTCTACGGATGAAACAGGGACGACGACTGCGTTGACGTGGAACGCCTGCGCAATTTCGCGTTCCAGGTCGGTGCGCGCACCGGCCAGGTCCTGCACCTGGATGCGTACCAGTCCCACCTCTTTGGCGTAGGACAGCAGGCGTGAAACCGACGAGCGCGACATGTTCAATTGGGAGGCTATCGCCTCCATCTTTTCTTCGCGGATGTAGTACAGAACGGCCGCTTGCAGTGCCAGCTCATCACGTTTGCTCACGACTCCCAGTCTCTCATGCACAAATGCCCAACACCTTTGGGTAGACGTGCATTTCTGAGATAATGAAGGCAACAACTCGTCAAGCACGATCGAGAAGCGCGTCTAAGAGCGTGATCGATTAGCGCGAGCAGGCAGCGCGACTAAATGTCGCGATAAAGAAGTACGGTCCAACAACACGATCGATGGAGACGCAGATGAGTATCCCAGTTCTATCACCCACAGCCCGACACGATGCCCTGCAGGAAATGGCGTCAGGCCCCGAGCTGGATGTACTCGTCATCGGTGGCGGAGTGACAGGAGCAGGTATCGCCGTTGACGCCGCCACGCGTGGCCTGCGGGTGGGAATCGTGGAAGCGCAGGACTGGGCCTCGGGTACCTCGTCGCGCTCCTCGAAACTGGTGCACGGCGGGTTGCGCTACCTGTACCAACTCGACTTCAAACTCGTGAACGAATCCTTGCGGGAACGCGGTCTGCTGCTGACGCAGAACGCTCCTCACCTGGTGAAGGCGCAGCCGTTCTTGTGGCCGTTGAAGATTCCGGTCATTGAGCGCACGTATTCGGCTATCGGTGTCGGGATGTACGACGTACTGGCCCAGTTTGCGCACCGCGGGTCTGTTCCGATCCAGAAGCATTACTCGAAGAAAGGGTCCCTGAAGCTGGCGCCCGCCATCAAACCCGATGCGTTAACAGGATCGATCGTCTACTACGACGCGCGTGTAGATGATGCGCGCCTGGTGGTGACGCTTGTGCGCACGGCGGTGCGTTACGGTGCGCTGGCTGCCAACCGGGTTCAGGTTCAGGAACTTGATCAGGATTCCTCCGGCCGGGTTCGAGGGGCGCATGTGGTGGACCTCGAAACTGGCGAAGACTTGCATATCAAAGCCCGTAGCGTCATCAATGCGACGGGCGTGTGGACTGAGAAAACGCAGTCGCTGGCGCACACCGGCGGGGGACTGAAAGTTCTGGCATCGAAAGGTATTCACATCGTGGTGCCCAAAGATGCGATCAAGTCGAAAGTCGGTATCTTCCTGCGTACCGAGAAATCCGTGCTTTTCATTATTCCGTGGAAGCGGTACTGGATCATCGGCACGACAGACACCGCCTACCATGAGGATCGCCTCGAACCTGTTGCCGACAGGGAGGATATCGACTACCTGCTTGAACATGCCAACTCGGTGCTGGCGACCCCGCTGACGCGTGACGACATTATCGGCACGTATGCCGGTCTGCGTCCGCTGCTTCAACCCGGAACCCTCGACAATGACGAAACCAAGTCCACGAAAGTGTCGCGTGAACATACGGTGACGGAAGCCGCTCCTGGGCTGACGGTGATCGCGGGAGGCAAGCTGACGTCGTATCGCCAGATGGCGCAGGACGCAGTGGACTTTGCGCTCGGCTCTGGGGCGAAGAACAAGCCGTGCGTCACAGAAAAGACACCGCTCGAGGGAGCGAACGGCTACTTCGCGATGTGGGAATCCCGCAAGAAATTGGCGCAAGAGTCTGGTCTAAGCGTCGACCACGTCGAAGATCTCCTGGATCGATACGGGGCCGATATCGAGTTGGTGCTGTCAATGATTAAGGAGGATCCTTCTCTCGGAGACGAGTTGCCCGGCGCGCCTGAATATCTCAGGGCGGAAATTGCATTCGGCATTGCGTACGAGGGAGCCCTGCACATCGAGGACCTGCTGACACGTCGTACCCGCATCCACTATGAGCACAAGGATCGCGGAGTGGAATCCCTGGATGCGGTGGCTCAGATCGCGGCTGCAATGCTGGATTGGGATGAAGAAACGACCGCGCGTGAGAAGGCGTCGTATCAGGCGCGATGCGATGCTGAGCGTGAAGCTGAAGGCATCTGGGATGAGAAGCAAGCGCAGGCCGTCCGCGAGCAGGTAGAACCGATCCGGCCCTTCAAGGACGTTGCTCCTGACGTCCAGGGCTGAATCAGCACTCAGCTTTGTCCCCGGTCAACGCCGCGTCGCCCCGCTTGGCTAACGGCGCGTTGCGCGGAGGCTCGGGGATGATGCACCCTCACGCTTTACCCCGGATAGCGTGGCCTCGTAAGACCTTGACCGGTTGTCGCCACGAGTCCGCACTATCTTGACCGGTTGCTCGTTGGGCCTGTCGTGGGTGCTCCGTTGATCAGGCCATGTACCGCTCGCTGCACAATGCCCTAGGTCTTAACCTCTTTCGTGTACGAACCCCTAGATCCTGAATGCTCTCCTGCACGAACCCCTAAATCTTAGGAGGATTTGTGCACAACCCCCTAGATCAACAGAGGACAGGACATCCCTCGAAAATTGGAATGTCTTGTGACCTGCGTTTTGAGGAACGCGGCACAATGACGGGGCGTTAGATCTAGGGGATCGTGCAAAAAACAGGGAGAATCTAGGGGTATGTGCATGTGTGAGGGGTAGATCCAGGGGATCGTGTATGTGCGAAAGACAGATCTAGGGCATGGTGCACGAGGCTCGCGGTGAGCGGACAGCGGGCACTGCGAGCTATCTGATCTGGGACTCCTCACGCGGGTTTGGTCACTGAGAAAGCCGAGCCTGTAGCACAACCACGCCAGCATGCCATCGCGGCACGAGTGCATCGGAAAGGTGCTGCTTCCGAAAAGCGTTGAGGGAGGGGCTTACAGGAATGCGAAGGGGTCGAAAGCCTCCAGATCGATGATCTGAAGCCGAGGAAGCACCACCTGGAAAGCGTCGAGGTCATGCTCGAGGTCGAGCACCTCAAGTCCCTCGTCAACAAGCTCCTGGAGCTGGGCGGAAAGGAACTCCTTGAAGCACACGATCGCGACCTTGCGCCCCATTGACAGGAGCTCGCGGACCTGCGGGACAAAGTCTCCGTCATGGCTCGCCAGGATCACTGAGGCGCCATCGAGTTCTGCGATGGCTGACAGGGTTTTTTGAATGCCGACGTCGACAACCTTGACGGTGGGGGACTCGCACGCCAGAGGGATTGGTGTGTAATTCATGGCGGTCAGAGCCTGTATGAAACCCATCGGGAGGTGCCCATTGGAGCCGTTGAGGAAGAACAATCCTTTCGTTGGCTGACTCCATGTGTGGGTCGCTGCATCGAGAACGCGGTCCCAGCGGGGACGTTCCTCCGGATTAGGGCGGCGTTCCAGAACTGACATACCTAATGTTGCATCTATGTTTTCGCCATCGACGACTAAATATGTTATTTCATCCATGGATTACAGATTAGTCCCAGGCGTTTCAGAAAGGAAACGTGTTTTCATACTCAGTCTTTTAAAAGTTCAACATATAAAACGTCCCATCACAATAGAGGTGATGGGACGTTTGAAGAATCTCGGCGTGCACGCGGCGAACTACTCGTGCTTCTTCAATGCAGCCAGACGCTGCTCGATCTCAATCTGCGACGAATCGGTTTCCAGCTCTGCGAACTGGTCCTCAATGCTGGAGGATGCGACTTCCATCTTGCCCTGAGCGAGCGCCTCGGCGCGGCGGACGCGATCCTCGTAGCGTGACAATTCAGACGTCGGATCCAGCACGTTGATTGTGCCAAGCGCATCGTTGACCTTCGTCTGTGCTTCGGCGGTGCGCTGACGAGCGACCAGAGAATCGCGCTTCGACTTCAGCTCAGACAGCTTGTCCTTCATGACAGCCAGGCCGTCCTTGAGCTTGTTGACAACCTCGGTCTGCGAGGCGATCATCGGCTCAGCCTGCTTGGCTTCGTTCTCGAACTGGATCTGCTTGCCGATTGCGACTCGCGCGAGCTTGTCCCAGCGGTCGGCTTCCTCCTGGTTGCCAGCTTCGCGTTCCTGATCAGCCTTGTTCGAGGCAGCAGCCGCCTTCTGACCCCAGTCAGCAGCAAGCTTGGTGTCCTGCTCATGGTCGCGTTCGGCCAGACGCAGGTTTCCAACTGTTTGTGCGACAGCATTCTCAGCTTCCGCAATCGAGTTGGTGTAGTCGCGAATCAGCTGATCAAGCATCTTTTGGGGGTCTTCGGCACGATCCAGCAAAGCGTTAATGTTGGCTTTCGCCAGCTGTGCCATCCGTCCTAGAATTGTCTGCTTCTCTGCCATCGGGGCTCCTCCCGTATCTCATGGCGTGATTCGTCTCACGCTTCGATTCAATACTATAGATCTGTGGCATCCGCTGCCTGGTGACGACGACAACTCAGTTACTTTTCGGCTCTCAGCGATGCCATGGAAGGGGCAAGAAATGCTGAGCAGGCACACACGTGACTCTGACCAGGGCTCACCCATACCGAAGAACGATGCTCTTGACCGGGGTACACCTGACCAGGGTGCGCCCGCACCTGCGAACGGCGCTCCCAGCTGGGGCGCGCCCTCACCCACGGTTGGTGCACCTGAGCACTCAGATGAAGACAGCCAGCCGCTCGCGCGCATTGAAACCGGCAATCCCTCGGCCCCCACCACGATCTACCTGCTCCACGGCATCACGAGCTGCGCCGGTGCGATGGCCGACCTTCAGCTTCGCTTGGCGCATCCTTCGCGTCGCATTATCGCCTTGGATGCCAGGGGACACGGTTTATCGCCTCGCTGGAGTGACGATCAACTTGCGCGAGCAGGCGACCAGCTGATCGACGATGTTGTGAACGCGATCGAACGGGACCGGGCGTGCAGACGATCTCCCTCGCACCAGATCTTTCACCAAGCAGCGTCCCCCTCGGGCACAAATCGTGGGCCGCGAACAATCCTGATCGGGCATTCGATGGGAGCAGCGACGGCGGCGGCAGTCGCGCTGCGCAGACCGGACCTGGTGGACGCAGTCGTGGCTGAAGACCCCGCACGTTTTGGGACGCGCTCGCTGGAAGAACTTCATGAACGAGGGAAACTGCGCGCAGCTAAGATTCAAGAAACTGCGAATGACCTGGTCGGTGCACTGACGCGTGAGCTGGCGGCAGGGTCCGCGCCGAGCAGTGAGATTTTACCGGGTCTGTGGGCGAGCCAGCAGTGTGACCCGCGGCTTCTTCAGACGGGAGTCGTCGCGCCCGAAATCAAATGGGAAGAAGTCATGGCAGGACTGAAGGTGCCGACCCTGGTTGTCACTGGCGATGTTGTGGGTGAATCGCGGGTCGGGCTCGAGGGGATGGAGATCCTGCGCCAAATCGGCAACCGGTGTGTGGAATGCGTGATCGTGCACGGCGGAGTGCACAATGTGCGGCGCTCGCGGCCGCAGGGTTACTTTGATGCGGTCCTCCCGTTTATCGCGCGCATAGAGGCCAGTGGTAAGGGGGGAGGAAATCACTGGTCGACGCGAGTGGGCGGTGACGTGGCTGAAGGCCCGGCTGGCTCGAGCGAGTAAGTGAATCGCGCGCCAGGAAGGCTCCCTGCCAGCGAGCCGGTGTCGTCAGTGAACCGGAGGGGCCAGCGGCTGAAATCGCCGCCAAAGGCGCTGCCAAGACGTCAGCGGCTAAAGCCGCCGCCAAAGCTCCCACCAAAACCGCCGCGACTGAAGCCGCCGCCGAATCCTCCGCCGAGGCCGCTAGAGCCACGACGCGTGAAACTGCCACCGACAGAGCCACCCACACCGCCGCGACGCGTAAACTTTCCGCCACCGTAGCGTGAACCGGAACCGCCCCAGTAGCCTCCGCCGCGGTTAGAACCCAGGGTGGAGCCGAACAGGGTCCACAAGAAGGGATTGCTCAGCAACGAATCGGAATCGAAGAGATTATCCTGATTGCCACACTTACTCGCCTCGATGGCCTGATGCGCCGCCTGATAGGCAGTCTTGGACGCTTCCTCGGATTGAGCGGGGTCGGAGTCAACCAGCTCTTCAGCGCGCCGCAAGGCTTCTTCGGCACGGGCGAGAGCTGAGCGAGCATCCTCAGGCGAATAAGCGCCCGAGGAGCGCACAAATTGACGCGCACGCTCAACCCAAAGTCGTGCACTGGACAGCTGCTTGTGGGCACGCTCAATTGCGCGCTCGCTCTGCTCAGCCTGGGAGCGCAATGGATCCAACGCGGCGTCGAGTGCACTTTCTGCCAGATGCAGCGACTCCAGGGCTTCCAGCGGATCCGCCTGCTTCTTCAGCGCCAGCCTGCCCTTATCCACCGCCTCATGCGCATCGGCAAGCATCGGCGCAAAGGCCTCCTGGTCGGCACCCAACTTCGTCACGTCCGCAAGATCCGAGCTGATCGAGGCAATCGCGCGTGACAGATTGTCCGCAGCATGCGCCACATTTTCCTGCGCCTTCAAAATCGCGTCAACCTGCACCTGCGCAAGACCCAGCGCGCGCTCGGCAATATCGAGAAGCTGGTTGGCGCGCCCGCGGTCCGTATTCAACAGTCCGTGAGCCTCATCGGCAGAAGTGCGAGCCGATTCGATCAAGGTGCGCGCCTGCTCAGGGTTGTCGAGCAGCGAGGCGATCATCGTGTGCGAATATGCAGCCGTCAGGGTGCGCAATTCACCCTCGGCAACGCGAATATTGCCTTCGATCTGGTTGATGCGTTCGCGAACAGCGCGTTCACGCTCATCAGCGCTGGCCTCTTTCTCACGCATCACAGCGAACTCGTCGTGCTGTTGAGCGAGTGGCCCCATCGCTTCTTCGAGCGCCTGGAGGATAGTCAATGCGGCTTGTCGCTTCGTGCCCTCGTCATCTGATTCGAGCAGTTTCTGCTGATTCGCGAATTGAGCGTCTACAGTCTTGCGCGCGCGGCGGATCGCCTCGTCGTAGTCCTGAGTGCGGTTGCGACCAAACTGGGCGCGAGAATACGACAGCTCATCGGTGGCACTGCGAACAGTTTCGTCAGCGGCGAGCAGGCGTTGACCCGCCAGCGATACCAGCTCCTCGGTGCTCATATCCGCATACTGACCACGCGCACCCTGCTGCCCCTGCTGCCTCTGCTGCGGCCTGTTGCGGCGCCTGAGCCAATACAGGGCAATGAACAGCACGGGAAAACCCGCGATCACCACCGCGATCGCCCAGAACGAGGTGCCCGACCCGGACTGCGACGGCGAGCCTGACGAGGAATCTGACGGTGACAGTGCACCCGACCTGGTCAAGGCATCAGCAACCGCGGTACTTGCGGCGACGAACTCATCGCTCGTAATGGCCCCACTGCCCTGATTGATGACGTCAGTTGCCGCGTCGAATGCTGCAGACAGGTTTGAGTTGGCTTCGGAATGCCCGCACATGCCCTGAAGCTGGTCATCCAAGGCCAGCACGTACAGGCTCGCTTTGTCCTGCCCGGTCGCGTCGATGAAATTGTCGAGGGCGTCCTCACACCAGTCTTCAGGAGAAAGTGAATCAAATGAGGAGATAGCGGCAAAAAGCACCGGGTGGCCGTCGCTCTGCGCCGCAGATGCACGTTCTTGCAGGGTGGAGTGCTGATCTGGCGAGAGCATCGAAGACGGATCCACCACCCACGATCCTGACTCAAAATCCAGCTCATCGGGAGATACTGCCCACGAAGGTGAGGCAATCACGCAAGCGGCAATCAACCCGATCGCCAGCATCCATGCTCGTTTCAACGTCTTCATCGCTGCTCCTCACGGGTTGCCGCTTCATCAGAATGTCGGCATAATTCTTTCTCTTGATAGCCTACTGTTTTCGACGTTTCTTCGATAGATTTATGAGGGTGTCCGTCGGTCGCCTCGCTGCGCGGCTGGCGAAAAACAGCCTGGAGAATCGCCCGGGACAGGTTCCCGGCTTATCATAGACAGGACACATGCGCGCCACCGCGGCGCGCACACCGACCCCGAAGGGCGGCACAGCTGCCCTGAGGGACTCTACTTTAAAAGGAGCGCGATCGTGCCGACCGGCAAAGTGAAGTTCTTCGATGCTGACCGTGGCTTCGGCTTCATTGGTGGAGACGATGGAGTTGAGGTTTTCCTCCATGCCTCTGCGCTGCCACCCGAGACACCTACGCTCAAATCAGGAACCCGCGTTGAGTACTCGGTTGCTGACGGACGTAAAGGGCCCCAGGCTCTTTCCGTGCGCGTCATTAAGGAAGCTCACTCCATCGCAAAAGCGCACCGTCGCCGTCCCCAAGCCATGGTTCCCGTTGTTGAGGACCTCATCAAACTGCTCGATGACGCGTCGAACTCACTTCGACGTGGCCACTACCCAGAAAATGCGCGACAGGTAGCCAAAATGCTGCAAGCTGTCGCAGAGGATTTCGATGCCTGAAAAGACAACGCGACCCAGGAGTCGCAAGAAAGACGTCGTGCTGGAAGGCGCGGTTGAGATTGCGCGCCAAGCCGCTGAAGACGTCGCACGCCCCGGCACAGTTGGTGAACACGTCGGCATCCGCGTTGACGGTGACCGCTTGCTCACCCATCTGTTCGACAACCTCGATCCCGGTTACCGCGGGTGGACATGGGCAGTGACAGTTGCCCGCGTTCCGCGTGGACGCAAAGCAACGATCTGCGAAGTCGACCTTATCCCCGGTGACGACTCGCTGCTTGCACCGCCGTGGGTGCCGTGGGCTGAGCGTCTGACTCCCGACGACCTTTCACGCTCAGATGTCCTGCCGTATCGCGCAGATGATGAGCGCCTCGATCAGTCCTACGAGGACGCCGGGGAGAATCCAGACCTGCCGACGACGCGTGAACTTGGCCTGGGCCGTGCGCGCGTCCTTTCAACCGAGGGCCGTCGCAGTGCCAGTGAACGCTGGTACCACTCTCAGCAGGGTCCGGCACGAGGCCGCCTGGCGAAAAATCCGTGTTCGACCTGTGGATTCCTGGTGAAGCTGCCAGGGGAGTTCCGCACAGTATTTGGTGTGTGTGCCAATGAGTGGGCTCAGGACGATGGAAAGGTTGTCAGCCTCGACCATGCGTGTGGTGCACACTCGGAAACCGATACACCGAATCGGAAAACTCAGTGGCCTGTGCGCCCATCTCACGTCAACGATTTTGGAGTGGAAACGGTCGAGCTGGGGCAGGCGAACCAGGCAGGTCTCCCTCGTCAATTTGTGCCCGTGACGAGGCCTTAAGGTGCCTGACGAGGTGGCGCGGCGTTATATCGGTCTCTTTCAGCGCTACCCAGCTTGAAAAAGTCATGTCGAGCGGGGCACCATTTTCAGGTGAGCTCCAAAAATTCCAAGCAGCGCAACAATGCGCGCAATCACAGTGTAAAGAATCAGAAAAACGCCGCAGCTCAGTCACAGCGTTCTGCAAGCAGCGGTGTTGCACAAAACGGTCTCGATCGTTTCTTCCACATCACTGAACGTGGTTCCACGGTGGGCCGGGAAATCCGCGGCGGCTTCGTCACCTTCTTCTCGATGGCCTACATCCTGGTGATTAACCCGATCATCTTGTCGTCAGCTCTTCCTGAGAACATCTCGACCCAGGCAGTCGCCGCCGGCACCGCGCTTGTCGCAGGCATCATGACCGTCCTGATGGGTGTCGTCGCCAACTACCCGTTGGGCCTGGCAGCAGGCATGGGGTTGAACGCTATGGTGGCATTCACCCTGGTCGGCGCATCAGGTCTGACCTTCCAGGAAGCAATGGGCCTGATCGTGTGGGAAGGTATCCTCATCACGATCCTGGTGCTGACAGGCTTCAGGGAAGCGGTCTTCAAGGCGGTTCCGCGCCAGTTGAAGACCGCTATTTCTGTGGGCATCGGTCTGTTCATCGCTTTTGTCGGTCTGCTGAACGCCGGCATCATCCGTCCGGGCGGAACACCCGTCCAGCTCGGTGTTGACGGCTCCCTCGACGGGTGGCCCGCAGTAATCTTCGTCTTTGGCCTGTTCCTGACGATCATCCTGTACGTGCGCAAGGTGCGTGGCGCCATCCTGATCGGCATCCTCTCATCGACCGTTCTGGCCATCATCATCCAGGCGTTCGTGAAGATCGGGCAGAAGTCCGACGAAAACCCGACCGGCTGGGGACAGTCAGTTCCTGAAATCGATGGCGCACCGGTGGCTTTTCCTCAGTTCTCCTCCCTCTTCCAGGTCGACATGTTCGGCGCATTCGGCAAGCTGGGACCCCTCGCAGTGATTCTGCTGGTCTTCTCGCTGATGCTGGCTGACTTCTTCGACACGATGGGAACGATGGTGGCCGTGGGCGCCGAGGGTGACCTGCTGGACGAAAAGGGCAACCCGCCGCGATCCAAGCAGATTCTGCTCATCGACTCCGTTTCAGCAATGGCTGGCGGTATGGGTGGCGTCTCCTCGAACACGTCCTTCATCGAATCAGCGGCCGGCGTGGGCGAAGGCGCACGAACTGGTCTAGCATCGGTAGTGACGGGATGTCTGTTCCTCGTCTCGACCTTCCTTGCACCGATCGTCAACCTGGTGCCGACCGAGGCTGCCTCAACGGCTCTGGTCTTCGTCGGGTTCCTCATGATGGTGCAGGTCACCGACATGGAGTGGCACAAGCCCGAAATAGCGATTCCGGCATTCTTGACGATTGCCTTCATGCCGTTCGCCTACTCGATTTCGGTAGGTATCGGCGTTGGATTCATCGCTTACACAGCCATTCAAATAGCGATCGGCAAAGCACGCAGGATTCACCCGCTCATGTGGGTCGTGTCGATTCTGTTCGTGGCCTACTTCGCCTTGGGCCCGATTCAGCGCGCACTGCTTGGCTGAACGCTCAACCTTTAAGGAGTAGTTCGTCAGGTGTCCCGGACCTTCCACTCGCTGCGCTATACCAACTTCCGCTACTGGTTCATCGGCAACATCATTGCCTCGACCGGTACGTGGATGCAGCGTGTGGCTCAGGACTGGCTGGTTCTCACCGTCCTGACGGATAACGAAGGGTTCCAGGTCGGCGTGGTGACAGCACTGCAGTTCATACCACTGCTGGTGCTGTCACCATGGGCCGGTGTCCTGGCAGACCGCCTCAACCGCAGACACCTCATTCAGGCCATGCAGGTCTTGACTGCGGCTCTCGGGCTGATCCTGGGTGCCCTCGTGCTGACGGGCACCGCCCAACTGTGGCACGTCTACGTGCTGGCCCTGATCGGTGGAATCGGATCGACCCTCGATTCACCTGCCCGCCAGGCATTCGTGTCCGAACTTGTTCCCGCTGAATCACTGCCGAACGCAGTGGGACTGAATTCAACTGCTTTCAACTCGGCCCGCCTCATCGGACCGGCACTATCTGGCCTGGTCATTGATTGGGTGGGTCCGGGCTGGGTCTTCATCATCAACGGTGCGTTGTTTGCGGCGCCTGTGATTGCGCTGGCACTGATGCGCACAGATGAGTTGAACGCTCAGCGCCACGTCAAGCGCGAGAAGGGTCAGATCCGCGAAGGTCTCGCCTACGTGCGCTCGCGCCCAGACATCATCCTGATCCTCATCGTCGTGTCCGTGGTGTCAGCCCTTGGCATGAACTTCCAGATGACCTCCGCCATGATGGCCACAGAGGTCTACCACCGTCAGGCCGGCGACTACGGAATTCTTGGTTCCTTCATGGCGATCGGAGCGCTGACCGGCGCCCTTATCGCAGCACGTCGACGCGTACCGCGCCTTCGCCTGATTGTTCTGGCTGCAGCAGCATTCGGACTGGTTGAAATCATTCTGGGACTTGCACCCAACTACTGGTCGTTCGCTCTCATTTCGATTCCGACTGGCCTGGCGATGCTCACCATGATTACCGCGGCCAATGCCGCCATCCAGATCTCCACTGCTGAGGAGATGCGCGGACGGGTCATGGCACTGTACTCGATGATCTTCATGGGATCCACTCCGCTGGGAGCCCCGCTGATCGGCTGGATAGGGCAGCAGTTCGGTGCCCGCTGGTCAATCCTGATCGGAGGAATCTTCTCCCTCCTGATCGCTATTGCAGCCGGCGTGTGGGCGATTATCCACTGGGAAATCCGCGTCCGACTGCACTGGTCATTCCACCCGCTCGAAGCGGTCGGCCCTGTTGAACGCGCCAGGGCCGTTCAGGATGCGGCCGAGGCCACCCGACGCGCATCCGAAGGTGGATAGCGACCTGGTTCAGGCGCTAGGCGAGGGTATTGTCGATCACCCAGTCCACGCACTGTGTGAGTGCGCGAACGTCCCGGCTTTCCACCGAGGGGAATGTACCGATGCGCAGCTGATTGCGCCCGAGCTTACGGTACGGTTCGACATCGACAACCCCGTTGGCACGCAGAATCCGGCATACGCGCGCCGCATCGACGGTGTCGTCACAGTCCACCGTGACAACAACGGGGGAGCGCCACTGAGCATTGGAGACGAACGGCGTCAGGTGCGAGTGCGCATCCGCCCACTGGTACAGCACGTCCGAAGATTCGAGGCAGCGAGCTTCCATCACCTGCAGGCCGCCACCGGCCAGCATCCACTGAATCTGCTGATCCAGCATGATGAGCGTGGCGATGGCAGGAGTATTCAGCGTCTGATCCTTGCTCGAATTCCTGCATGCGATTGACAGATCCAGGATCTGCGGCATCCAGCGTGCATCATCGCCGTGCAACCTTTCGGCGCGCTCCTGAGCCGCAGGGGAGAGCAGCGCGACCCACAGGCCTCCGTCGGAGCCAAAACACTTCTGAGGGCTGAAATAGTAGACGTCCACATTGTTCAGATCGACGCGTACACCACCGGCGATCGACGTGGCGTCCACAACGGTCAGACAGTCATCAACGTTGACCCGATACAGCGGGCTGAGAGCACCAGTGGAAGTCTCGTGATGCGGGTATGCCGCAACGTCGATCGGTTCCCCTGAATCATGGACGACGGCACCCTCGTCAATGAGTGTGGCCACCGTGCCAGGCTCACTTTTCACAATCAGGGGTGCGGCAAGGTGGGGCGCGCGGGCGGCCTCGTCAGCAAACTTTGAGCCAAACTCGCCGAAAACGGCGTGGGCGCTGCGCCTGCGAATCAGTGAGGTTGTAGCGACGGCCCAAAATGTTGTGGATCCACCATTGCCGAGGGCGACCTCCCACCCTTCGGGCAGGGAGAACAGATCGCGTAGCCCACTGCGGATCGATGCCACTATGGAGCGGACAGGCTGCCGACGGTGAGACGTTCCCATGATGAGTGGACGCATCAACGCGTCGAGCTGCTGGGTGCGAATCTTCGACGGGCCGCAACCGAACCGGCCATCGTGAGGCAAGAGCGTGTCAGGAATGCGAGGGCACTGAGCGTCCAACTGATCTGTCATAGCCCCCAAGGTAGTCCCTTTTCAGGCTCGAGGGTGCCAGCCTTGGCGGGGTGGACACTCGTGCCGTCGTAGCATCTGCGCTGCATGCGCACCGCCGCGAATAAGGCAACGCCCGCCTTCCGAATACGAGCGTTTACAGCGGCCGGCAGGCACCTTGACTTTTCGGCGTTCTGCAGCTATCTGCGGCGTTTTTCACTGTTCGACACTAAAGTCATTAACGTTGTGGCTAATACCACGTCACGAAATGGGGATGGAGGACACAGTGGGAGAGCTCATCGACACGACGGAGATGTACCTCAAGGCCATCTTTGAATTGGAAGAAGATGGGGTCACACCTCTGCGTGCCCGGATCGTCGACCGGCTCGGTCACTCCGGCCCTACTGTTTCACAGACGGTGTCGCGCATGGAGCGCGATGGTTTGCTGCACGTGTTGGGGGATCGACGCCTTGAACTGACGCGAGACGGATGGTACCGGGCCCGGGAAGTGATGCGCAAGCATCGTCTCGCTGAGCGCCTCCTCCTCGACATCATCGGTCTGGGGTGGGCGGACGTCCACGAGGAAGCATGCCGATGGGAACACGTGATGTCCGAACAGGTCGAAGCGCGCCTGGTCAAACTGTTAGGTGTCCCACAGACGGATCCGTATGGCAACCCTCTTCCGGGTATTGAGATTGACCGTCCGGAAGTGTCCGTGGAGGTTGCGCTCAGAGAATCGGAACGTGTTGTAGCTCCCATTGCACGCATTGGTGAACCCATCCAGGCAGAGGTTGATGTGCTGGCACGCTTCGAAGAACTCGGCCTGTTTCCCACGGTCATGGCGGTTGCCGTGGCTGATGAGAAGACGGGAGATGTCCTGATTCGGGCGCTCAGCGACGAGGGTGAGGACGCTCATTTCCTTCGGCTGGATGTGGCTTTCGTCCCGCATCTGTTCTTTGCGATGGAACGCAAGTAGGGGTGCTGCAAATAATTGCGTACATCACCGTTATCATTGCGTGACATTTGAGGGGTAGACGCGCTAATGTATCTCTTGGTTGCGACGCATCCACCCACACACCATCCGCTTAAGCCAAACAATGGTGAGCGTGGGAAGCACCTGTTTGGCGCGGGGGACCCAAAACCTGACGTGATCGCCTGGCGATCTTGGGGTGAAGTCCCAAAGTGGACCGGACACTCCAGTCCGAACCCGACAGCTGACCTCGTAAGCGAATAAGTGGAGATTTTAAAAGAAGTGAAACGAACGAAAACCGTTCTGCGGCATCGCAAGGCATGCCGCCCTTTGACACCCTTGACACCGATTACTGATGCCGTGTCGTCGGTTACCCTTCAGCCCGTGCGTGGGACAGCTTTTGTTTCCGTGACGGGTCTTGCTTTGACCGCTGCTGTTGTCGGCACCGCTCAGGCAACCCCGGAAGGTGCTGACGCGCCTTCCACTCACGTCAAAGGCATTACTGCTGGCACTGAAAAAGCAGCACCGACCCTGAGCGTTCCGAACATCGCTTGGAAAGCATCTGACCTGATCGGTGACGAAGCTGCAGTCACGGCAGCAGCCTCTGAAGAGGCAGCGCCAGCTACTGAAGAAGCTGACGGGATGGAGGCCGCCAACCGCGATGAGGCGCGCGCGGAACTTACCGACGGTGAGCAGGCTCCGATCGCAGTGAACGCTGCTTCTGGCGATATCGTTTCGATCGCCATGTCTCTGCTGGGTGTGCCCTACGTCTACGGTGGTTCCTCACCGGCTGGATTCGACTGCTCGGGCTTCACACAGTACGTCTACGGCCTGGCGGGCATTTCCATTCCCCGCACCTCCGGAGCGCAGGGAGCGGCCGGCGTGTCGGTTCCTGCATCGGAAGCTCAGCCTGGTGACCTCGTGTGGCACGCATACGGCCACGTCGGCATCTACGCCGGAAACGGAATGGTTATCGAAGCCACCACACCTGGATCCGTTACCAAGGTCCAGGGTCTGTGGGGAAGCTACGAGTTCATCCGCGTCGCTCACTGACCTCAGCAAGGCGGCAGGGCTCCTTGGATGCGGGCTCTGACCTGATTGTCACGCGTGGGTCTCACCGTAAGGTGAGGCCCACGTTTTCATGCGAGCAGGAATCGTTTTACGCCGTTTCGATCTCTATTCGCCCCACAAAGGCCAACTTCAAGGCACAATGGTGGTAACACTTCATGAAGGAGGACAATATGGGGTCCAAGGAAGTTATCCTCGTCGGAACGGATGGTTCCACTGAGTCTCTGGCTGCTGTGAAGTGGGCGAGTGACCGCGCGGTTCGAACGGGTGCGCGAGTCCATGTGATCTGTACCTATGCGCTTGCCTCGTATTCTGCGGCCGCCCTCGACGGCGGGTACGCCATGCTGGACGACGAAGCTCTCAAGCGTGGGGCACAAACTGTCGTCGATGAAGCTGTCGAACATGCGAAGAAGCAGGGAGACATCCACGTTTCCAGTTCGATTGAGCCGGGGGATCCTGCAGGCGTCCTGGTTGACATGTCCAAAGAAGTGGACATGATCGTTGTCGGGTCGCGCGGCGGTGGCGGGTTTGCCGATCGACTGCTGGGAACAGTTTCCAGCGCCTTGCCGGCTCACGCGAAGTGCCCTGTGGTTGTCGTGCCGCGCCATACCAGCGGCAAGTCGTTCACCCCTGTGGAGCGAATCGTGGTCGGCAGTGATGGCTCCGAGGTTGCCTCTGCCGCCTTGAAGCGCTCCATTGATGAAGCTGAAGCGTGGGATGCTGAACTGACGGCAATTTCGGCGGTACCGATCGCGCAGGGCAACTCGATGATGGCGTGGATGCCGACGTCAATTGACCGCGAAGCGCTGCTGGCCGACGTGCGTCAGGGACTGAACATGGCGATTGATTCTGCGCTGGCTGGCCGTGACATCCATGTGGCGCGTCACGCGTTGGACGGATCGCCCGCGTCGCTTCTCATCGAGTTCTCAACAGCCGTTGACTTAGTGGTTGTGGGAACACGTGGGCGCGGTGGGTTTGCAGGGGTCTTGCTGGGATCGACTTCTCAGACGGTTCTGGGCCATTCAACCTGCCCGGTCATGATCGTCCCCTCTGAACGCACAGATGACTCACCCGCGCCGCAAGGCACTTGGGAGCGCCGCTAGTCAGTTCGGAGCGGCGCACGGTACCTAGCGTGCCGCTGGTCAGTTCCGAGCGTCTCAATACAGATGACGGTAGTGCGCTAGCCAGTGCTGAGCGCGGCAAGGTAGCTGAGACGACCTAAGTCGCATGCGGCCGCGATGTGGCGAACCAAAACGAGGGTGATACTCTATTCCTTGCGCCTTGGCGCACTGCCCTCGTAGCTCAGGGGATAGAGCACCGCTCTCCTAAAGCGGGTGTCGGACGTTCGAATCGTCTCGGGGGCACAAAATGCTCTGGGAATTTTCTGCCACGGAGGCGACCTTAGCTTTGGGGCGTGAGCTTGTTGCTGGGGACATTTCGTAGTGCTTCGTCCCCTGCTCTTTTAAGCGCCCACGGCCAGAGTTGTGCAGAAAATGTGGAGCGCGTAGCGCGTGCTCCTTGGATTGGCGCCTGTTCTGCTACGGGTACTTTCTCACTGTTGTGAGGTCACTCTTGATTATGAACAAGATGGTGAACAGAAGAGTTGCGGCTGAAGCCAGCTGTGTGAAGTGAAATAGTGTTGATGCATGCGGTTACAAAGGGCTAGGGGTTTGCAAGCCTGATCCTTACGCCAAGAGTTTAGACCATTCGGTCAATTTGGTTTATGAAGGCACGTGAGCTAGCATTCTTTTAGCAGTAGAACTCAAAATCGATTCATTAAGGTCACGCAGTAGTGGCTTATTGACTTAAATCTTCGCTGAGTTCTCCGGCTGGTAACGCTACCAAATAGATACGTAGATAGGGAGGATCCTACAGAATGCGTGTATCGAGAAGTTTTTCTGTGCCAGTGTCGCTTTTGACAGTTGGTGCCTTTGCTTTGACAGCATGTTCCTCGCAAGGCAATTCGGGTGAACAGTCTGCTAGTGCCGAGTCCTCGAATGGGGGAGCTGTTGAGCTCACCTACGTTCACCGCCTGCCTGACGGGGAAGGTATGGTCAAGGTTGCAGACATCGTCGCAGAATGGAATAAGGAACATCCCGACATTAAGGTCGACTCGGTCAAGTTTGACGGCAAGGCAGATGAACTGATCAAGAAGCTTGAGACAGATGTGAAAGCCGATAATGCTCCATGTCTTGCTCAAGTTGGATACAGTGAACTGGCTGAAGTGTATGTAAAAGGACTTGTTCAAGACGTTTCTGCTGAAGCAGAAAAATACAAGGATGGATACGCATCAGGTGCATTCGATGCAATGTCAATTGACGGCAAGTACTTTGGAATTCCGCAAGATACCGGTCCTCTCGTTTACTTCTACAACAAGGCGGAATTTGACAAGTTAGGAATTGCGCCTCCTACGGATCTGAACGAATTCCATGAGGCTGCTGCCAAGGCGGCAGCCGCTGGTAAGTACATCGTCAACCTGCCTCCGGATGAGGCTGGCAGCATCCTGCCTGCACTTTCTGCCGCTGCTGGTAATCCTTGGTACGAGATCGACGGATCAAAATGGGTCATCAATGCTGATGGGCCTGGTGCCGTCAAGGTAACCGATTTTTGGCAGACGATGCTTGACGAGAAACTCACATCTACGCTCCCGCGTTGGGATGACTCATTCAAAGCCGCTCTGAACTCCAAGGAAATAATTGGAACAATCGGAGCTGCTTGGGATGCAGCTCTTTTGCAAGGCGACATGACCGGCTCAGAAAACGAGGGTGAGTGGGCCGTAACCCAGCTTCCTGACTTTGGTAACGGCCAGGTAACTGGACCTAATGGTGGTTCTGGCGTAGCGGTGTTGAAGGGATGCCAGTATCCAGCAGAAGCGATGCAGTTCAACGATTGGTTTAATCAGCAAACCGCCTCCTTGGCTAGCCAGGGATTGGTTGTCGCGTCATCTAAAGAAACTCCTGATACCCCGGAGCAAATGAAGGCTTTCTACGGAGGCCAGGACGTGATGAGTGAATTGCTTCAGGCCAATAACAACATGGCTTCGAACGTTTTGACAATTCCCGGATATTCCTCTGTAATGCCGAAGATCAATCAAGCGGCCAGCGATCTGATTGCAGGCAAGCTCAAGGCTAAAGACCTGCTTGATGTTGCCACGACCGAGTCGAAAGCAACCTTGCAGAATCTTGGGCTTGAGGTAGCTGAGTAGGTGAAGTTTCATACCACGGCTTGGAGAGCCTAGAAACAGGCTCTCCAAGCCAATCTTTACCGCTAAGGCTGGAGAAAAAAGGCTGGAGTCCATTAAGAGCAGCTTAGGAAATAGGAGGCAAGAACTCTGATGCTCAAGGGTGAGAAGTCGGCTACTCAAAAGATTCGAAAATACAGAGCTGCAGATACTAAGACGGGCTGGAAGTTCCTTGGTCCGTTTATGTTGGGCTACACGCTAATCTTCCTGCTCCCAATATGTGTTGCTATTTACTACAGTTTCTTTCAGCAGATGACGTCCGGTGGCAGTGCTTTTGGTGGCGGAGAGCTGAAGAATGTTTTTGTAGGTTTCGGTAACTACGCGTACGTTCTTACGAGTGCAGGGTTTTGGCATGGCGTTTTGCGTGTTGGAATCTACACCTTGTTCCAAGTTCCCATCATGATCGGCGCTGCTCTATTCTTGGCGCTCCTGCTGGATTCATTTTTGGTTAGGCATGTGGCGATCTATCGCCTCGGGTATTTTCTGCCATATGCGATTCCAGGTGTGGTGGCTGCGATGATATGGATGTATCTGTACACGCCAGAGGTCTCGCCGATTGTGCGCGCTTTTTCTTATTTGGGTGTGAACGTAGATTTCTTCTCAAAGAATATTATCCTCGCGTCGATGGCAAATATGACGACGTGGACTTTCACGGGCTATAACATGCTCATTTTCCTCGCGGCCTTGCAAGCAATTCCGCGGGAACTATATGAAGCAGGTAGAATCGACGGAGCGAGCGGCTTCCAAATTGCAGTCAAGATTAAGGTCCCAATGGTTCGCGGAGCAGCACTGCTGACTGTTCTTCTATCGATTGTAGGAACAATCCAGCTCTTTAATGAACCTACTGTTATGGCAACGAGTCAGACTTGGATACCAAAAGACTTCACCCCGATGATGATGGCTTATAACACGATGATGGGAACGATGACTCCTTCGGGTGACGGTCCGGCATCGGCGACTGCTGTGGTTATGGCTTTGATTGCAGGTGTTCTTGCAGTGACGTATGCCTTGGTTGAGCGGAGGATAAACAAGTGATTTCTTCAAGTCGTGTTGAAAAGAGACGCAACGTCGAAGTTAAGGCTTCGATTCCGAGAGCTTTAGCTCCCAAGCCGTTGTCGCGAATCCTGACGTTAGTTCTACTAACGCTCGTTTTGATCTACTTCCTTTTCCCAATCTACTGGGTCATCATCTCTTCAACTAAGACGAATGGCGAGCTCGTATCAAGTAATGGGTTGTGGTTTGCGACAGACCTGCAAAATCTGCCCAACGCGATCGTTGCCAGTTACAGCCGACTGATGGAGTGGACCCAAGGATATTTTTGGCGTTGGATTCTCAATTCGCTTATATACTCGATCGTCTCAGCGGCCTTGGGAACTTTACTGTCAGCGATGGCAGGATATGCGCTTGCGAAGTTCTCTTTTCCGGGCAAACGCATTTCGTTCGGAATTATCATGGCAGGCCTTTTGATGCCCGCGACCCTGCTGACGATACCGATGTACATCATGTTTCTACGCCTAGGCATCACGAATACGATGTTGGCGATTATCATTCCGTCAATAGTGTCACCTTTTGGTGTCTTCCTCGCGCGTGTCTATTCCGCTTCATCGGTTCCGACTGAGCTTATTGAGGCTGCTCGAATCGACGGCGCCTCCGAGACTCGAATCTTTTTCGATATCGTCATGCGTCTCTTAGCTCCTGCACTCGTCACCATATTCTTGTTTATCTTCGTAGCGACATGGAATAACTTCCTGCTGCCTTTGATTATGGTGTCTAGTCCTGAGATCAAGCCCGTAACTTTGGGTTTGTACGGCATGATGAGTTATTTCAATCCGGAAAAGGGCGCGGTCATGATGGGGGCGCTCCTAGGTGTTATTCCGCTTATCGTTATCTTTATTGGCCTGCAGCGCTATTGGCAAGCAGGTTTGGCCTCAGGGGCCGTCAAGGGGTAAACCTCAGCGTATAGGTCCTTGCGTGGGGACGAGATCACGCTCGTCCACGAAGGTGAGCGAGGAGTTCACTTGAGATCACATCCGGTTACGTAACCATATAAGCTTGAACACATATAAACGTCCCACACAACGCACACGTGGGTGGATTGGGCTCGTGCATGCTCGGCATGTAGCTCCAAAGGAAGGAACAAGAGGAGCTTTTCGTGATTGATATTTCCGCAAAGATCAACAACCCGCAGTCTTTCGCTGAAAATCGGATGCCTGCTCACTCAGACCACCGATGGTTCAACAGTGCGCGCAGCGCTGCCCTCGGCAATTCTGAATACGAGCAAAGCCTGAACGGACTGTGGAAAATCCACTATGCAAAAAACCTAGCGGCAACTGTGCCGGGCTTCGAAGCCGTTGGATTCGACTGCTCAACGTGGGATGACATCCCAGTCCCCGCGCACATTCAGATGCACGGATACGACAATCCGCAATACGTGAACGTACAGTATCCGTGGGATGGTCAGGAGGATGTCGATGAAGGCCGCGCTCCCGAGCGTTTCAATCCCGTCGCTTCCTACGTGCGTACCTTCACCCTTGACCGGCCGCTCGAAGAAGGGGAGCGAATTTCCGTCTCCTTCAAGGGCGCTGAAAGTGCACTGGTTGTGTGGCTGAACGGCACATACATCGGATACGCCACCGACACCTTCACGCCCAGTGAATTCGACATTACCGACGCGCTGGTCGAGGGGAGCAACAAGCTCGCAGTACAGGTCATCAAATGGTGCGCCGCCTCATGGATTGAAGACCAGGACTTCTATCGATTCTCCGGCCTGTTCCGCGACGTCGTGCTCTACCGGCGGCCCGCTGTCCACCTCGAAGACCTGTGTGTAAGCGCCGAGCTGACTGACGATTACTCACGTGCCATCGTGCGCGTCAAACCAGTCGTCATTGGCGAGGGTGACCTGACCGTGGCGCTGGACGACGTGGGGGAGCTCAATCGCTCCGACGACGGCACTTACGAGATCACCATTGAGCAGCCGCACCTGTGGAGCCACGAAGATCCGTACCTGTATGACCTCACGCTGGAGTTGCGTGACAACGATGGGCAACTGCGTGAAGTGATCCCTCAGACCGTGGGCATTCGACGCTTCGCCATCGAAGACGGCGTGATGAAACTCAACGGCAAACGCGTGATCTTTACTGGAGTGAACCGGCACGAATTCGGCCTTGATGGTCGCGTGATGAGCCGCGAGCAAACTGAACGCGACATCATCATGCTCAAGCAGGCCAACATCAACGCGATCCGCACCAGCCACTACCCGAACAACTCGTTCCTGTATGAACTGTGTGACCGCTACGGACTGATGGTCATCGACGAAATGAACCTTGAAGCGCACGGCGTGTGGGACAGGATGTTGCTGCGCGGTGAACCGATCGATCACACCTTGCCGGGTAATCGTGAAGAGTGGCGAGGCGCACTGTTGGACCGCGCAGCGTCAATGCTGATGCGCGACCGCAATCATGCCAGCATTGTAATCTGGTCATGCGGCAATGAGTCCTACGGCGGTTCGATGATCGCAGCGGTGGCCGACTATTTCCGCGAACACGACTCGCGGGTCGTACATTACGAAGGTGTCGTTCACGACAACCGCTACCCGAACTCCACTGACATCCACTCAGAGATGTACACACCGGCCGCAACAGTCGAAGAATTCTTGGCTCAGCACCGCGACAAGCCGATGATCCTCTGCGAGTTTGCGCACGCCATGGGCAACTCGTTCGGCGCCGTTGACAAGTACCTTGACCTAGCGCGCCGCGAGGAACTTTTCCAGGGCGGATTCATCTGGGACTTCGCTGACCAGGCAATCGCCATGCGCGACAAATACAACCGCCCGTTCTTCGGATACGGCGGGGACAACGGCGAGGCGCCAACGGACTACGAATTCTGCGGCAACGGCATCTACTTCGCTGATCACACGCCTACCCCGAAGATTCAGGAAGTCAGCTATCTGTTCCAGGATTTCGACATCACAGTTGAGCGTGCGAAAGTGACAATTGAAAACCGCTGCATGTTCACGAACTCCGATGCGTTCATATGCGTGGTAAGCCTGGAACATGAAGGTGCCACGCTGGCTCAGGGGGCCCTCAACACTCATGTTGAACCGGGAGAAAATGCCACCTACGACCTGCCGTTCAGCCTGCCTGAAGAAGCAGGCGAATACGTCATCAACGTGGAAATGCGCCTGCGTGAGGACACCGAATGGGCCGAGCGTGGACACGTCGTCGCCTACGGGCAGGGAGTCTTCGCTGTAGAAGGAGCTGCGGCTCCGGCTACGGGCATTCCTGCACCTCGAGTAGTGGAAGGCGTGCGCAATATCGGTGTGCACGGCGAACATTTCTCCGCTCTGTTCACCTCGGCGCGTGGACTGACGTCCTACCGGTACGGCATGACAAGCGAGGGCGGGCGCGAACTGCTCCACAGCACAGTGCGCCCGAACTTCTGGCATGCGCCCACCTCGAATGAAAACGGGTGGAACATGCAGCGCGAATGCGCTCCCTGGCTCATTGCCTCACGGTATGCAAGACCGGTCGACGAGGAAGCGAAGGTGGAAACAGACGCCACATCGGCAACAATCACGTTCCGCTACGACCTGCTGACCACTCCGGGTGCCATGCTCACCGTGGCGTACAGGGTTGACGGAAACGGTCGTATCACGGTCACGATGACGACAACGCCTGACGCGAAGCTGCCGTCGATGCCTGAATATGGTGCACTGTTTGAACTGTCGGACCGTCTGACCCACATGCGCTGGTACGGCGAAGGGCCTGAGGAGTGCTACGTGGACCGTCGTCAGGGGGCGCGCCTGGGTGTCTACGACCTGGAAGTGGCCGACGCGTTGACCCCGTACCTGCGTCCGCAGGAAGCAGGCTCACGCACGGGCGTGCGCTGGGCGGAATTGATCGACGAGGATGGCTGGGGCATCCGTTTCGAGGCTGACGAGCCGATGGAGTTCTCCGCTTTGCCGTGGACCCCGTTTGAGATCGAAAACGCTGCCCATCCCAACGAGTTGCCCGCCCCGATCAAGACTGTGGCCCGACCGGCGCTGATGCGTCGCGGCGTGGCCGGCGATGATACGTGGGGTGCTCGCACCCACCCTGAATATGAGCTGCCGCGAGGTGAGAAACTCCAGTTCACCTTCAGTTTCTGTGGCGTTGTGAACGCCTCGTACTGAACGGCTGCATCAACCGGCTTGAATAAACCGTGACCTGATGACCTGTGGTGTCTGCCCTCGGTACGCACCACAGGTCATCAGTCATATCGAACAGGTTTGAGATTCAAGACACACTCATTGCCGCGACTAAGGACATCAATCTCGGACAAGCGGAGTAGACCCTCACATGAGACTTACCGTCCGTGCGATTCCTGCCAGCTGGCCAGCTCCGGAATGCGTCGGCGTCATCCTCGTGGCAATTGGGGGCATACCGCGGCGCTTCCACAAAAGCGTGGCCATTAGCAATTAGCTTAGGAGAGTGGTTCCGAGTATCTTCTCCCGTTCAAATTCGGCTTCGTCCCGCCCTCGCCGGCGCTCCGAAGCCGCGGACGACGTGCGCGCCCAACACACGCCGATCGCCGACGAGCTGACAGACGTATTGGCGCAATGGCGTCAGGATCTATCCACACTCACGGTGAATGAACCCACCGTTGCAGGAACCAACGAAGCAGCCCCACGCCTTGCGCTCGGACAGGCCCACCCCGGAGGTCTGGCGCAACTGTACGCAGAGCACCCCACGCGCTTGTCGAACCTCGTACGGGAAAAAAGCGCGTACGAGCGGGCACGCGAAAAAACGTTGACGGTGATACGACGCGCGCGCCAGCTGGCTGCGACGCACGGAATCGGCCCCATCCACCTGGCGATCGGACAGGCATCGTGGACAGATGCGGGGGTACGGCGAGGCTCCCCGGCATTGCTGCGACCAGTCACTGTTGAAGAAACTGATGACGGCGATATCGTCATTTCCCTGCGTGAGGGAGCATCGATTGGACCTAGCCTGTCGCAGGCATTTGAATCAGCTCATCTCAACGTGGACCCGCACGCGATCCTGGATGACGCAACGTCGCTGCACGGGTTTTCACCCACCCGTGCACTGGCGCAGCTACGCGACATCGGTGCCAGTCTGGAGCGCTTTGACCTGAGGGAAGGCCTGGTTCTCGGCATCTTTGAGCATCCGGCAAGTGTGCTGCTGCGCGAGTTTGACCACCAGCAGGACCTGGTGAACCACCCGATTATTCGAGCGCTGGCAGGCGATGAAGAAGCGGTCAGAGAAATCGGCCAGGAACTGCCTCGCGCGAACCCCGCGGATCGTGACCCGTGGGATGAAAAAGGCATCGGTGACCTGGCTCCTGCCCAGCAGGACATCGTCGAGGCAGTTGCTGACGGCGCATCCCTCATGATCGATATTCCGCACGGTGCGGACGATACCGCCGTGATTGCTGCCATCATGACAGATGCTGCGTCACGAGGGCGTTCCACCATGCATATTGCAGGATCCCCGTCGCGCACCACGCGAGTGGAAACGTATCTTGACCAGCACGGAGTCAGTGAAATCTCCGTGCGCGTCGATGGCAGTGCGCAGTCGGCGCAGATTGTGCGTGAGCGCCTCGAATTCGCCATGGCCGACACGTCCGATGTGATCACCGATCCCACGCAGATCGAAGCGGTGCGGACGCGACTGCGTCGCGTCCGGGAGGCCCTGTCATCACATACGACCTACCTCCATAAGCCGTTCGACCGTTTCGGCGTATCCGCCTACGATGCCCTACAGGTGTTGACAGATCTGACCAGCATGCACCCTGCTCCACGCACCCGCGTCAGGCTGCGCGAGGATGTCCTGCTAGACATTGCGCAGGATCAGGGACAGCGCGCCCGCACGCTGCTGCACCGAGCCAGCGGCCTGAATCTGTTCTCATCATTCACGCAGCGTGGCGCGTGGCGCGGAGCGGTCATCAACGCAGCCGAACAGGTTCCCGATGTCTTGAAACGAGTCAGGAGGCTCGCCACCGAATCCCTGCCTGAGATGCGAGTGCAGATGGGCACGGTTGCCGGCGAAACGGGGCTTGTCCCTGCCACCAGCCTGACTCAGTGGGAAGCTCAGCTTCAAATGCTCGAAGGCGTGCGCGATGTCCTCGACGTGTTCGAGCCGGCCATTTTTGAACGCAGCGCAGCCGATATGGTGATTGCAACCGCGTCGAAGCAATGGCGTCGCTCGCACGGCATCTCCATGAAACATTCGCAGCGTCAGCGCCTGATCCGACAGGCACGCGATTATGTGCGGCCCGGACGTCACGTTGAAGACCTTCACCGTGAACTTCTGCTCGTGCAGGAGCGCCGTGATGTGTGGCGACAGCATTGTGATTCCGACGGTTGGCCCACACTGCCGCAACGCATGGATGAGATCATTGAGCTGGCCGCATCAGTGCGTGCTGACCTGAACCGTCTGGCGCCGATTCTTGGCACCTCTCACCCTGACCTTGCCCGTATGAATATGACCGATCTGGGCAGACTGCTCGATCGTCTGGCAGCAGATCCGGATGGTGCTCGCGAACTTCCGCAACGTGTCGCTGTTCTGAAGGAACTGGCTCAGATCGGACTGGATGACCTCGTCGCTGACCTCCGTAAACGTAGTGTCGTCGATGAGATGCTGGATAGTGAACTCGATCTGGCGTGGTGGGCATCCGTTCTTGGACTGATGCTGGCACAAGAACCCAAACTCGGCGGGTTCGACCCGACAAAACTTGAAGACCTCATTGTTGAAGGTCGCCGGCTGGACGAAGAACAAATCGAATCGCTGGCTCCGATTGCGCTCCAGCGTGCACGCCGATTGCGCCAGCAGGCTCTTGCCACGCGACCTGAACAGCACGCCGACTTGGTTGCCTCATTGAAAGCTGGTGCCAGCGGGACTGACCTCTTCGCGCGACACCTCCTGTCCTCGCACCTCATTCCGCTGGTGTTGACCGTCCCGACTCTGGTACCGCTCCTTGTGCCGCATGGACACCGCATTGACCTCGTTGTGCTCGATGATGTCGATAGCCTGCCGTTGGCAGAACTTATTCCCATCATCGCGCGTGCGCGACAGATCGTGGTGATCGCCGACCTGTCGACCAGCGGCACCGCTTCCGAGCAGTCGGATTTCAGCAAACCGCAGGGAGCCGTGAGCGCGCTCGCTCAGATTTTGCCTCACACGCGTTTGAGCGTGCTGCCGGGTCATCTCAATGACCGTGTTGCCAAATTGGTGAGCCAATACGATTCAGCTCAAATGGGTATCCCGGTTCCCTGGAGCACGACCAGTTCACCGATCAAGGCGATCTGGCCCGATGGCTCAGGTATGCCTGCACCGGGTGTAGCTGCAGTCGAGTCGTCGGCCGCCGAAGTCCACGCAGTTGTCGAGCAGGTCATTTGCCACGCACTCGAGCACCCCGACCGCTCCCTTGCTGTGATCGCGCTCAATGAACGGCATGCCACACGTATCCGCGCAGCCCTCGAACGGGAAGTGGCATCGTCTCCGGGGCTGACATCATTCTTTGATCCTGATGCTCTTGAACCTTTCGTCGTGGTGAGCCCCGAAGACGCGCGTGGCCTGAGTCGGGATCACATTATGCTCACGGTGGGCTACGCGAAGACACCACACGGTCGCGTCCTGCACGATTTTGGCCAGATCAGCGCTGCGTCGGGCCTGCCCGTCCTTATTGATGTGCTGCGCACGGTGCGTTCGGAACTGACCGTATTCTCGTCAATTCGTCCCGAAGAATTTGATCGCTCACGTGTCACGTCCGAGGGAGCCCACTTGCTGCTCGATCTGTTGGAAGTAGCTGAAGGGGCAGAAGAGGACGAAAGAGATGCAACATGGCCGACCCTGCAGGATGCCCCCGATCCGCTGCTGATCGACTTGGCTGAGCGGCTGTATTCACTTGGTCTGGAAGTGGTACCGAACGTGGGTGTGCCCGGAGGAATGCGTATTCCGCTGGCAATCGGTCATCCCGAAGTACCTGGTCGCCTGCTCGTCGCAGTGCTCACTGATGATGATGCATATGTCAACGAGCCTTCACTGCGGGTGCGCGATCGGATCTGGCCTAAACTCCTGGAGGCCCAGGGATGGAAAGTACGAACCGAACTGTCCATGGCAGTCTTCATTGATCCCGAACGCGAAACTGACGCGATTGTGCAGCTCGTCCTTGATGCAGTTGATGAGGCCAACGGGCCGGCAGCGCATATCACGGTGCCCGACATCATTGATATCGACGAGGCAGGCTCCGATGACGCGCCTGGTCTGGATCGCTCACTGAACGCTGACGCCTCGTCCGAGCCAGTTAACGGTTCTTCAGAGTCTGATCGCGGTGCCCATTCCGGCGCGCCCGGCGCAGATGGTCAAACCGGCAGCATCACTGATGATGAGGATGCTGGTGGTACGCGCGTCGAGAGCGGGACGGAAGGCTCCGAAGGTGCGCGAGCACTGGACTCGCCATCACCGGCAATGAGCAGTGAGGATCGGGCTCGTGCCCGAGCTGACGAAATCGAGCTGGGACTGACCGCAGAGATTTCCCGAATCGATCTTGAAGCGGCGAAGGAATCGGCGGATGCTGACAAGCGTGGACCGCGACCAGCTATCGCCAAAGGCCTTCCTCTGGCCGCCTACGGTGATGATCAGCTCGATGAGCTGGCACACTGGGTGCGCGCTGATGGTGAGGAACGCACGGAAGACGAGCTGATTGATGAACTGCGTTTCGCTGTGGGGCTAACCCGTCGTGGAGCGCAAACCGATGCAGTGTTGCGTAACGTTGTCAGGCGTACCCAGCCAACTCAGGAATAGGCGATGGCAGAGCACTCCAGACGTCGGCGCGTCATACGCATCAGCCCGACTGATCAGCGGCTGATCGATGACGGCGTGGCACCCTCGTGGGACGAGAAAGTAACCTCACGTGACCGTGAACGCGAAGGAGCCCAGCGTCATAATGATCATGAAAATGACGCCAGGCTCCTTGACAATGTCCCGCCGCATTGGCAGGTGCGATCCGATTCCTAGGTGATGGCCATCAGGCCGCCACCAGGGTCAGAAGCGAGGTTAGCGTACGGATGGCGTTGAGCCATTTGTGGAGAGCAGGTCGCGGATTTCGACAAGCAGTTTTGCTTCATCGGTCAAAGCGGGCTCTTCGGCTTCATTCTGTTCGGTCTTCTTCTGACGACGCTCTGCCAGCTTATTCATGGGCATCACGATGCAGAAGTAGATGGCGAATGCGATGAGCAGGAAGTTGACAAGGGCAGTCAGAACGAGTCCTGGCTTGATCTCGGACGTGCCGATGGTGAACTTGAGGACGTCGTCAAAGTTCGGCTGGCCAAAGATGGCGCCAATCAGCGGATTGATCACGCCATCAACGAGGGCGGTCACAATCTGTGAAAACGCGGCGCCGATAATGACACCAACTGCCAGGTCGACGACGTTGCCTCTGGAAATGAATTCCTTGAATCCCTGGATCATGATCGTCTCCTTGAAAAATAGACAAAGGGGATTCTTACCCCGAAGGAGATCGTAATACGAGCGTGATGATGTCTGAGGTAACGTGCCCGACGATCCGCTCAGTTTCGTCTGCTTTCATGATGATCGATACCGATTGGGTGGGCGAATCGGCCAGTGGCCCCGAATCATGGTCGGAAATCGAGGCGATACGGATACCATCAGCAAGCAGGGTCGCCGGGCATTTTCGCTGTTCATCGGCGCAGAATGAGTCAGATGCCCACAGCTGCACCGTGTCTCCAGCCGACACTCGAGTCAGCTGATCGACAGGCAGCTCGATCGTGACTTGAGCCTCGTCATCTGCCAGAGCGCGAGAATCCGCAGATCCTGCCACATTCGATTCAGTCAGCACCGTCCCCGCCTCGATGTCGGCACCCACCCATCGAGGCGGGATATCCGCGTCAGCGCTCAGCGCATCTGCTGGCACCGCAGCCGGTGGCACTGCGACTGTGTGAACTGCGGAACTGCTCGCCATTCCAGATGTCAGACGGGCTGACGTGACGAGGACGTCAACCCCTGGGGGAGGCGGACGCAGATACATCAGTGTTCCGCACAAGGCCAGACACATACTCACAGCCACTGTGATACGGACGGCCCAGTTCCATCGTCGGATTCGTGTCAGATCATCCATACGATCACCTCATCATGGGTGTGCACTCGCCCAAAGCGCAGTGGCTCCACTTGTGGATCGCGCGAGATTCACGTCGACAGTGTGGATAACACAGTTTCGACCCACTCCTGTGGATGCCGCCGCATTGTCAGGGCCACTGCGGCCGTTCTGTTGATCGAGGCAGATCACTGTACGATTGCCGTAGACTGACATAAGAAACACTGCGGCGAGCGGAACGCAGCAGAGGACCGGGGGTGGCATTGAATGGCACTGTTTGAGGTCGAAAACGGGCGCCTGGTGGCAGCACAGTTCGGCCATCCTGTTCAGGGGCCAATAGGCGAGGATGTGCTGGACTCGGTGCGCAACCAGGTATTGGAGATTGTCTCGCGCCCACTGTTTCCGATTACATGGCGAGACACCTCCCACCATCCTGACGCGGCCGGCACCCCTCGCCTGACTGCGCTGGACGCAACCGGCCAAGTGGTGTGCGTGGAAGTTACTTCACATCTGGATTCAGATCTGCTGATCGCCTCCCTTTCGCGACTGTCAGACTCGGCAGCATTGTCGTGGACTGACCTGGCACGCGAATATGCAGGCGGGGTGGAAGCATTCCGGACCGGATGGCTACGGTTCCGCGATTCCATGCCACCCACCATTTCAGCTGGCCCACGCCTCATCCTGGTGGTCGGATCCATCGACGACCAGGTGCGGCCCGCCCTGGATGTGCTCGCCTCCTCAGGTGTGGAAGTGCACGAACTGTCGATGCGGGCCCTGTCATCTGGCCGCATTTTCCTGGACGTTCAGACAGTGGGGCCACGCTTGTACGGGCACGTCCCGCATGTCCTCGTGTCGGATGCTCAGTCGCAGGCCACGATCGGCCCGGCCCCCTCGGCAGACAATGGGCTGTACGCGCGCGGCGAGACTTCGTGGGACCCATCAGAGGGGGACGAGGATTACCTGCGTGCTGATTTTGATGACGCCACTGCTCAGGAGGATCCCGAAACCGGCGCGATCAGCATTATCGCCCCGCATCTGCCGTCTCGATCCGAGCGACGTCATGCCAGGCACGCGCAGCAACGCCACGACGACACTTCAGAAGCGGTATCCGTGAGCGCAGACGATGAAGCGCTCGAACTCGTTGCGCACATGGTGGGCGAACAGATCGCACTGGTTCTGGATACTGAGCTGGCTACAGATACGCAGGTCAGCGAGGAGCGTGCCCACCTGACCGAACAGGGCGTGATCGTCGTGGCTGAAGCGGAGTTCTCCGACCCGACAGATGCGTTGGCAAGTTTGGGTCTGAGCGGAATTGACGGGTGGCACGCCTGGCATATCGACAACGCTGAAGGTCCGACGCTGGCAGAAGCGCTCGCAGAAATTCGCGCCGTTCGCTGAATGCCGCTCGAACGAGGGAACGCCTGACGTGTGCCCGACAGTGCTGCCGCAGTTCACTGCTACA
This sequence comes from Pauljensenia sp. C0170B4, assembly GCF_056590235.1. Lineage (NCBI taxonomy): Bacteria > Bacillati > Actinomycetota > Actinomycetes > Actinomycetales > Actinomycetaceae > Pauljensenia > Pauljensenia sp. C0170B4. The sequence goes on from NZ_JBWPVS010000001.1 coordinate 475,250, forward strand.
GTGCGTGAGCCATGAACTCCAGCCAGGAATCCATCGTGTACCAGACGCGTTGACGAACATCAGGATCCGACAACACCAGGTCATGGCGCCCGTCAAAGCGCGCGATTGTCACCAAAGAACCCAGGTGGGCTGACCGCGTAGCCAACACATCGGCATCGAGCACCGTGTCAGAACGGAAAACTTCCGGGCTCCACTTCTCGTCAAAATAACTGTGCGTGGACATCATCGACAGAATCGGGCAGTCAATCGAGACAGAATGCTCGATCTTCTCGTGCCCCACCAGGATGGCATCGAGCCACTGAGCGTACACCGGGTAGCCTTCTGGGCGCTTCCATTCATGCAGGTAGTCCCACCCTGTGAAAGCAGGGTCGTCGTCAGGAAAATCACGCAGCTCTTCTGGCAGGTCGAAACCCGAAGTCGACCAGCCCTCCATGAGGGAACGGCCATAATGATCCGGCCCTGTTGATGCAGGAATTTCCCACAGGGGAGTGCGGGCAGCGATGCGGCCAAGGACGGGTTGGACAGCCGAACGCACCGCTGCAAGCGTCTGCATCTCCAGCCACGGCGAATTCAGAACCAGTCCATCGAGCGCTCCGGGGTGACGCCACGCCCATAAGGTTGCGATCAGGCCGCCCGTCGAATGTCCCATCACGATCAGCGGGCCGTCAGAGCATTCGCCGCGGATAATGTCGAGCGCCTCACCCATGTCCTCGTCATAGTCGTCAATATCGCTGATGAAGCCAATTGTTTGCCACGGGCGCAGTGATCTGCCGTACTTGCGTAGGTCCAGTGCGTAGAAGCGCCCGCCCAGCGCCGAAATATGGCGTGCGAGGTGCCGCTGGAAGAAATAGTCATTTCGGCCATGCAGGTACAGGACAGTCACGGGGTTCTCGAGGCGGATAATCGGCCGGTCGACTAAACGCAGGTCATCTGCGTTCGGGTCGTTTTCTGGATCGTGACGCACCAACGTTGCCACAACCGGGCCTTCATCGTCGGGCAGAAGATCGATGGTTCGTGACACAAATCCTTCGCCCAGCACGTCAGTGCGCCACTGGCCCGATGGCGGTGGCCCGTCTGTGCCCCACGGTGCCAGGGGATCCCGAACTACGGGTTCGTCCTGTTCAGTCAGTTCATCGCGATCGTTCAAATGCTCACTCACACTCCTACTGTATCGACTGGACCCATCGGTTTGATGCAGAGCCAGGCTCGTATTCCTCATGCCCGCCGCGATACCGATCAATGAACTCTCGGATCAGTCGTGCCACCTGATCACGTTCAATCAGGAAACCGTCATGACCGTGGTCGGAGTGCACCTCTCGATAGAACGCGCCGCGCACGTTGTCCGCAATGTTCCACAACTCATTGGGATGGAACAGACGATCCGAATCAACGGCAATCACCAGCGTGCGGGCCGTCACTGAACGCAGCGCGTGCGCAATGCCGCCACGATCCCGCCCCACGTCATGCGTCAACATGGCGTGGCATAGCGCGACGTAGGAGCCTGCATCGAAACGGTTGGCCAGCTTGACACCGTGATGATCCAGGTATGACTGGATAGCCAGCCGGCCCCCCCTCGAGCACATCTTCTTCATGCTGCGGGAACCTGCCGAAGCGTTCCTGCAGCTCCGGCGCACTGCGATACGTTGTGTGCGCAATCTGCCGGGCCAGCCCCAGTCCCTGCGCGGGAGGCGGCCCACCGTAATAGTCGCCTCCCTTCCACAGGGGATCGAGGCGGATTGCGCCCAGCTGACTGTGAATCCATGCCGCCTGATCAGCAGTTGTCTGCGCACCCGAGGCAACGACGATAAGGCGTTCGACGCGTTGCGGGTAGGTGATGGCCCACTCCAGCGCTCGGTGACCTCCCATCGACGCGCCGATCACGAGTGACCAGCGATCAATTCCCAGTGCGTCAGCCAGCCGCGCTTCGGCATGGACCTGGTCGCGAGTGGAGATGAGAGGAAAACGCGACCCCCACGGTGTGCCGTCGGGAGCAGGGGAGGAGGGGCCGGTGGACCCCTGGCAGCCTCCGAGGATATTTGCAGCGACCACGAAGTGCTCGCGCGTGTCAATAGGAGATCCTTCCCCGACGATGCCCTCCCACCATCCTGGTGTCGGATCGTGGGATGAGGATGTCACGTGAGAATCACCGGTCAGTGCATGCAGGACCAGCACGGCGTTGGAGCGCTCCGCATTCAGGGTGCCCCACGTTTCGTATGCCAGATGTGCCTGTGGCAGTGCGTCTCCGTTTTCAAGACGCAGCGGCCCAATATCGCACAGGTGCCGCCCGCCAGGGCATGTCGGTTTGGATCTCATGTGTCACTCCTGTGTCTTTCGTGCACTCGACTCCTCGCCGCTCACCGCGTCAGCAGCTGCGAAACCTCGCTCCAGATCAGCGATGATGTCGTCGACGTTTTCAATGCCGACGGACAGGCGAATCGTGCCGCCCTCGATTCCTGACTTGCGCAGCTCCTCTTCCGTGAGTTGCGAGTGCGTGGTCGAGGCTGGGTGAATCACCAGAGTCTTTGCGTCGCCGATGTTGGCGACGGTGGGAATCAATTCGAGTGACTCAGCGAAGGTGCGCCCCGCATCGGCGCCACCTTTGATGACGAAGGAGAGCAAGCCACCGGCACCCCTCGGCGCATACTTGAGCTGCAACTGGTGGTAGGGCGAAGCGTCGAGGCCTGCGTAGTTGACCGATTCCACGTCTGCGTGTGCCTCCAGGTATCGGGCAATCGTCAGCGCGTTGTCGACGTGGCGTTCAACTCGCAGTGACAGTGTCTGGATGCCCTGCTCAATCAGGAACGTGTTGAGCGGGGAGAGCGTGAAACCGAAGTCACGCAGTCCGACGGTGCGGGCTCGAAGAATGAAGGACAGGTTCACGCCGAACTGCCCGTCTTTTCCGAGATCGCGCGCAAAGACTATGCCGTTGTAGCTGGCGTCGGGTTCATTGAAGTCGGGGTAGCGGGCAGGGTCTGATCCGAAGTCGAAGGTGCCGCCATCGACGATGACGCCTGCCACTGAGGTGCCGTGCCCACTGAAGTACTTCGTGGCCGAATGGATCACGATGTCGGCGCCCCATTCCAGTGGTCGCACGAGGTAAGGCGTGGCCACCGTGTTGTCCACAATCAGCGGAACTCCGACTCGGTGCGCTGCCTGCGCGACTGGCTCGATATCGAGGATGTCGCCCTTGGGGTTCGGGATCGTCTCGCCGTAAAATGCGACCGTCCTGTCATCGGCAAGTGCTTCCCACTGAGCCGGATCTGCGGGATCATCCACCCAGCGTGTTTCAATTCCCAAACGTCCCAGTGAGTTCTTCAGCAGGATGATCGATCCGCCGTACAGCGAGGGTGACGCCACGACGTTATTGCCTGCCTGAGCGATGTTGAGAATAGCCAGAGCTGCAGCTGATTGGCCCGAGGACACCAACAGTGCTCCCACGCCGCCTTCGAGCGAGGCGATACGGGCTTCGACGGCGTCGTTGGTGGGGTTCGTCAGACGGGAATAAATGGGGCCGAGTTCGCGCAGCGCAAAGCGGTTCGCTGCCTGTTCGGGTGTCTCGAAGGCGAAAGATGAGCTGTGAACAATGGGGAGGCTGGTTGCGCCCGTTTGAGGATCGCGATCCCATCCGGCGTGAATCTGGCGGGTTTCAAAAGCCCAGGTGCGTTCGATTTCGGTGCGGTCAGACATGAGTGTGCTCCTTTAATAGTGTCAAGAATCTTTGGGGGCGCGATGAGCTGGACTCACACTTGTGGTGTGGTGAATTGGTGAGCCAGTTGTCGACAAGTCAGTCTTTGACGCAATCAACAGATGTCTGAAACTTGAAAACGAATGGCAGCGTCCAACGTCCCGCGCTAGATGAGGGCGGTGCTGCACAGCTGGTCGTGTGACGAGCGTGCAGTCAGTTGGACATTCGCATTCGTTGGAACATGTCCATCACAGTAAGAGATTCATCGTGATCATGCAAGATGAGGTCAGAGGCGTGTCCACGATGTGGATGGTGGGGTGTGCGAAAGATGAACGAGGGGGATGTGTCTGGTGTGACGAATGTGAAAACTGTGACTGATGTGAATAACGTGAAAAATGGTGAAATTGTTGCCAAAGTGTTCGACGATGGGCTAGCGTAAGTGCTATATGTCGTGCGCGATGTCCACATGGCGTGGGGGAGCGTGCGGGAAAAGTCAGAGTGTCATTAGGTGGATCAGGTGAAAAGACAGGTTTACGGTAAGGTGTTGAGCCACTTTGGCCAGAAGGCTCCGCGTCGCGCATCTGGCCGATACGCACTGACCGCTCTATTCATGTCAGGTTTGCTTGCTGTCAGTGCCGGCGTTGCGATGCCGGCGTCATATGCAGATGACACGCCCTCTCAAGATGACATCAACCAGGCGCGTGCCGAAGCCGATGCCGCCAAGATGTCAGTGGGGCAGATCGAAGTCGAATTGGCCGCGGTCTCTCAGCGCGCTTCAGATGCCATGCGCAATGCGCAGATTGCCGGCGAAGAGCTCAACAAAGCACGCTTGGATCTTGATGCTGCAACTGCTGCGGCAAATAAAGCTCGCGATGATGCGGATAAGGCTCAGGCTGAGTTTGACAAAGGTCGTCAGGAGCTGGCTGCTATAGCGCAGACTGCCTACCGCTCTGAAGGTTCGTCTCTTGATGCCGCTGCAGCATATTTGCAGGCCGACGGATTGCGCTCCGTTGAGTTCAAACAGACGACACTCGATTCATTCGCCAATAATGCCGATACGAAGATGCAACGGGTGGCCGCCCTCGAAAAAGTAGCATCGGTGATGAAGGAATCGGCTGAATCTGCCGAACAGCGTCAGCAAAAGGCGACAAACGAGGTGCAGGAACGCACCGATGCTGCGCAAAATGCTGCCAACTCGGCGTTGGCTTCTCAGCAGGCCACTGAAGCGCGCCGCAGTGAACTTGTGGCTGAGCTGGCACGCAAGGAAAACACCACTGTTGAGCTGATTAATCAGCGTGAAGCCGAACTGGAACGTCGTCGCGTGGAAGCAGCGCGCAAGGCGGCCGAAGAAGAATCAGCTCGCCTGGCGGCTTTGGCTGCGCGCCAGGAAGAAGAAGCGGCTACTCAGGGTCGACAGGAAGAGACGTATACTCCGCCTTCGCGTGAGACGCGCCCAACGCCAACTCCTACGCCGACCCCAGCGCCGACTCCTGATCCGGCACCCGCACCGTCCTACGGCGGCAGCGGCGGAGCGCAGACAGCGGTCAACGCTGCGTATAGCTTCCTGGGCGTCCCCTACGTATGGGCTGGCGAATCATACGCCGGTGTGGACTGCTCCGGCCTGGTCATGCTGGCGTGGAGGCAGGCGGGCGTGTACCTGCCACACTACTCTGCCTCACAGTATGGATATGGCACCCGTATTCCGCTGAGCCAGCGTCAACCGGGCGATTTGCTCTTCTGGTCCAGCGACGGTTCCCAAAGCGGTATTTACCACGTGGCGATCGCCCTTGGCGGCGACCAGATGATCGAAGCGCCGTATCCTGGCACCACGGTGCGCGTCACCAGCATCTATGGCTGGAGCGGTTCCCTGATGCCGTACGTCGTTCGCCTCTGAAACTGCTTGGTGAGCTAGTCGCTACTCGTGCGCGTGCTCGCCAGCTTCGGCTTGTCTGGCTCGCGCGTAGGAGCGACGGATTTCCTCCTCGGCGTCTTCACGGCCCACCCAGTGTGCGCCCTCGACCGACTTGCCGGGTTCGAGGTCCTTGTACACCTCGAAGAAGTGCTGAATTTCAAGACGATGGTATTCCGACACGTCTTCAATTTCTGTGCGCCACGACGCGCGTTGATCGGAAGCTGGAACACACAGAACCTTATCGTCGCCGCCTTTCTCGTCGCGCATGCGGAACATGCCCAAAGCGCGGCAGCGGATCACGCATCCCGGGAATGTGGGCTCTTCGAGCAACACCAATGCGTCCAGAGGGTCGCCGTCCTCGCCGAGCGTGTCATCAATGAAACCGTAATCATCGGGATAGCGGGTCGACGTGAACAGCATGCGATCCAGACGAATACGACCGGTCTCGTGATCAATCTCGTATTTATTACGATTGCCCTTCGGGATCTCAATCGTCACGTCGAATTCCATCAATTTGTGTTCCTCCTGAGTGGCCGTATCTGTCTCATCCGCCATTGTCCACTACTGTGGAGCCGTGGGTCGAGACCGACTCACCCAAGGCGAAGGAGACGCGCGTGCAACGTCGAACTATAGGTGCGATTGTATGCGCTTCACTATGCACTTTAGCGTGTGGGGCGTACGCAGTGGGCGATGTCTACGATGTCGTGCCGGGCCTCCTGACGATCTCCGCGCCAGTTCAGGCCGTCGCGCCACCAGATCTGGCATCCCAGTCGGGGCTGAACATTCCCGATGCCACCGGCCAGTCTGATGGCCAGTCATCGACTCTGAACATCACCGATTCTGCCTCAGCTCCCGCTCCCACCGCCGCGCAGATCCAGACCTTGTGGTCACCAGTTGCGCAGGCCGCGCAGGAGGGCAAATGGAAAGCGTGGGCAGTGGTGATGGATGCGCTGACAGGGGAGGTGCTGCTCGACGCTGACGGCACGGGCGTGCACGTGCCAGCCTCGACAACAAAAATCCTCACCGCAACGACAATCCTGACGCACATCGATGCGAACACCCGCCTGCGCACCGAAACCTTCCTGACCGACACAACACTGCACTTGTGGGGCGAGGGCGACCTGCTGCTGTCTTCTGACGAGGGCGACCCGACCGCTATCGATGGCCACGCAGGGCTGGCTGACCTGGCTCGCCGGACAGCAGACGGCCTGAAGGAACGCGGCGTCACCTCGGTGACCTTGAACTGGAACAACGACATTTTCGACGGCCCGGCACGCCTGAGTGCGTGGACAACGCAGGAAGTGGCTTCCTACGAAGGTCAGGTCGGTGCATTCGCGATCGACCGCGGCTCCTACGGCTATGCGCGATTTGATCCCACCTTCGATCCTGGACGGGACGTTGCCACCACGTTCGCCGAGCACCTACGCGACGAAGGAATTACCGTCGAACTCGGATCTGACGGTGATTCCACACCGCCACCAACCGTCAGCCCATCCGACACCGCGTCGTCGGGAACCACTACAGCAGATGCACCCGCTCAGGCAAGCAAGTCCGATGAACTGGCAGTCGTGTATTCGGCGACGCTCGGGCAGCAGATTCGCACGATGCTGCACGACTCTGACAACACGCTGGCCGACCAACTGTGCAGAATCGCAGCGCGCCGGGCTGGATATGACGCGAGCTATACAGGGTCAACGCAGATGGTGTCCGATACGATCGCCACGATGGGAATCGACACAACCGGCCTGTCCCTTGAGGACTGCTCCGGCCTGTCGAGCAACGACCGCTTGACGGGGCACATTTTGGTCGACACGCTCCACGCGAGTATGACCTCCGAAAACTCTCAGGTGCGTGACGTCATTCGATTCCTACCGTGGGGAGGACTGGAAGGAACTGTTCGGGCACGCTTCCCCGACACCCCGGCAGGCGGGAACCTGCAGGCCAAAACGGGATCCCTGTCCACTGTTGCCACGCTGGCAGGAGCGGTCAGCACTGCTGATGGTCGTCAGCTTCTGTTCGCCATCGGGCACGACAATGTTCCAAACGATGGTGCGTACTCCACTCGACCGATTCTGGACGACTTCGTAGCCGGCCTGGCCGCTCTTCGAGCTCAGTGATTCTGACGCCTCGCCTCGTCGGAAAATTGCATGCAGCCGGCACACATGCCGCACCTTTTAGCCAGCGCGCCGCTAGGTCGGTAGGATGACACCATGAATCGGACAGCACAATGGCACCGCTTGGGGCGCCTCATGTCCAGCGCGACCCTGGCCGGCCCGACCGTCAGCCATTCAGCTGCAGCGGCAACAGTAGGCAGACTACGCAGAGCAATTTCACGCACCAACCCCCTGCTTGCTGGCTTATCCAGCCTTCCCGAAGCTGCCGAGCACGTGGCCTCAGCGCCCGTGCTGATCGTGGATCGCCGCGCCGCCGTCCAAATCATTTCCCAGATCACTGACCAGTTTATTACCGCCGGACTGGACCTGACTGACCAGGCCCCCTCATCGCGATCCTTCCTTGCATCGCCTCTGACTACCCTGAGCGAAATCGGCGTGCTCCGCACCGTTGCGCCGCACGTGAAAGGAATTTGGGACCCATTCGGACAGCGACGCATCTTCATCGCACCCTCCGTTCTTGAAGCCGCCCAGCGCGGCACACTCGACCACAAGGATTTCAGCTCATGGGTAGCGATCCGTGCCGGACTGTGGGGCATCCTCTTCTCATCCGCACCCTGGCTGCGTGACGAGCTGTCAATCACTGCCGCGAAGTTCCCCTCGTCCACAGCGCAGCTGGCCCGATTGGTCATGATGATGGACGGGATCGTGCGCGCGCAGATGGAACAGATTTCTCCGCGCCAGATCTCCTCGGCACGCTGGATCCGCAACAATGCGCCTGAGTCTGCCGGTATGACTGGGTTGATGGAGCTGCGGCGCCTGGGCGCATCTGTGCGTTCCATTGAGGCAGAACGCCAGGGAGCGTTCTCCTTCGCCCGCCACGTCGTCCTCGATGGTCAGGTCGCCACACTGTTGTCTGACCGCTCCCATATGCCCACGCGCGAAGAGCTTGTCTCCTACGAATCGTGGCGCGACCGTGTCGTGTGAGTCCCGCGCCTCACGCCTGGTTGGCTCGACCCCGACAGGTGCCGTCCGGCGATTGTCGCTAGCGACACGCCGCTGCCTGCAGCAGATCATTGACGAGGGCGTCCCGACCGCCGTTGTGGTTGGAGTATCCGGCGGACCAGACTCCCTGGCCTTGTTGGTAGTCGCCACCGATTTGTGCAGACGGTGGAATATCCCGGTAGCGGGTGTCTACGTTGATCACCGCATTCGGCCTGAATCCTCCAACGAGGCTCGCCATGTGTATGACGTGGTGCAGTCTGTGGGCGCACATCCGGCAATTATGGATGCTGACATGGAGGCGTATCGCGAAGGCGGACCAGAGGCTCGTGCACGTTCGGCGCGGCGGGACGCCCTCGTCCGCTATGCGACGCAATGGGCACGAGAAAGCGGCACGACAGCAGCGACGATTCTTCTCGGTCACACAATGGATGACCAGGCCGAGACAGTAATGCTGCGCCTGGCCCGCGGATCGGGTGCGCATTCTTTATCTGCTATGCGCAGGCGTGACCTGATGGAATGTGGTGGGGTAGCGATCACGTGGCTGCGGCCCCTGCTTGATCAGCGTCGCGTTGATACTCACCAGGTGTGTCGGGATCTTAAGCTCGCGTGGGTCGATGATCCGACCAATGCGGTCGATGGGCCGTGGCGTGCATCTGATGGCAGTGCGCTGCGTCGTGCTGCAGTGCGCCAGTGGGCACTGCCTGCTCTGGAACGTGCGCTGGGAGTTGATCCGATTCCGGCGCTTGCACGAAGCGCCGACATGCTCGGAGAAGATGACGCCTATCTCAGCGCACAGGCCGGCGACCTGTTCGATGCGTGTGTGCGCGAAAGCGAGGGAGCTCGAGACGGACGGTCGTCGGAAGCTGAGGGCGTCCGGGGTGCAGAACGCGGGCAGGTAGATGCCTGTGAGCAGTCAGAGGACAATGACAGTGCTCGCGGCAAAGCTTCGCGTGGCCGCGGGCGACACTGGATCGTTGACTGCACCAAGTTGGCAGACCTGGCAGCTCCTATCCGCAGGCGCGTTTTGCACCGACTCCTGGCACAGGTGTCGAACTCACCAGGTTCCGTCTCTTCTGTCCACGTCAGGCAGCTTGACGAGATGGCGCTTAGCGGCGCTCACGGGACCCGTATCGACGTGCCGGGTGGGCACGCGAGGGTGGAGCGGTCCGGACCTCGTCGATCGATGCGACGCCTGATCGTGGAACGTGTCGAGTGAAGGCGAATCGCCAGCGCCGCTGGGTGGTGCAGCAAGTCAGCCGATAGCGAGACTGCCCACGTTGAGTGTCACCTTGAGCGCGAAATGTGGCACTCTTGGACTATTAGTCGTGTAACCGAGAGGAAGACCAGGCGCGTGGACGCTCAAGACATGGGTGAAGACCTCGAGAAGGTTCTCTTAACCGAGCAGCAGATCAGCGACAGGCTCGAGGAAATGGCGGCGCAGATTGACGCCGACTATGAGGGCGAAGAGATCTTGATGGTTGGTGTGCTGCGCGGCGCCATCATGGTGATGGCGGACCTGTCACGCAAGATTCACTGCCCCCTCGAAATGGACTGGATGGCAGTGTCGTCATACGGTTCCGGTACTCGATCATCGGGTGTGGTGCGGATCCTCAAAGACCTCGACACTGATGTTCACGGCCGTCACGTCCTCATCGTTGAAGACATCATCGACTCTGGACTGACACTGTCGTGGCTCAAGGACAACCTGGAGACGCGAGGCGCGGCCTCGGTGAAAATCGCAACCCTTTTGCGCAAGCCGGACGCGGTGAAAGTCGATGTCGATGTGACATATGTGGGATTCGATATTCCCAACGAGTTCGTCGTGGGATACGGACTCGACTTTGCTGAAAGCTACCGCCACCTGCCCTTCGTCGGCACCCTCGCACCTCACGTGTACGGCGGGACCGAACGGCACTGAGGCCGCGCGCGACCATCACGGAACTGACAAGAATATTCGGTAAAGGCAACTGCAGTGGCTGAAAAGAAAAAGAAGAAAATCAACTGGCTGTACGTGATCATCCCCGTGCTCGCGGTCATCATTCTTGCCTCCATGCTCGGAAGACTTTTCGGACCGTCAACTGTTGACACCTCTGAAGGGCTGAAGATCCTTGAAGGCAACACTGTTGAACGCGTCGTGGTCAATGACTCGACCCAGCAGATCAACCTCACGTTGTCCGAGCCGTACACGCACAAGGCAGTGGACGAGATGGACCGCGAGCGCAACCTCGGGACCCAAATCTCCTTTACCTACGTGCGTGCCCAGGCTGATGACATCTTGTCAACGGTGAAGGATCTGGAGCCGACGAAGGGGTGGAACGCGTACTACCCGCAGCCCAGCGCCTGGATGACGATGCTGCAGCTCTTCTTGCCGGTCCTGCTGATTTTCGCTCTGATCTGGTTCTTCGCATCACGCATGATGGGCACACGCATGATGGGCAGTTTCGGCCAGTCCCGCGTGCGCGAAATCAACCAGGAACGCCCTGATATCACATTTGATGATGTGGCCGGTGAAGATGAAGCCGTTGAGGAACTTGAAGAGATCCGTGAGTTCCTGGTCGCACCAGAAAAGTTTCATAAGGTCGGTGCGAAAATTCCGCGTGGCGTCATGCTGTACGGGCCTCCCGGAACAGGTAAGACACTGCTTGCCAAGGCAGTTGCCGGCGAGGCCAACGTGCCGTTCTTCTCCATTGCAGGCTCGGAGTTCATGGAACTGTATGTCGGCATGGGGGCCAAGCGTGTGCGCGACCTGTTTGATAAAGCCAAAGAATCGGCTCCTGCCATCGTTTTCGTCGACGAGATTGATGCAGTTGGGCGTCATCGCGGCTCCGGCATTGGCGGTGGAAACGATGAACGTGAGCAGACGCTGAACCAGCTGCTGGTTGAGCTCGACGGCTTCGATGAACGCACCAACGTCATCTTGATTGCCGCGACGAACCGACCTGACGTCCTCGACCCTGCCTTGCTGCGTCCGGGGCGTTTTGATCGCCAGATCGCAGTGGAGGCACCGGATCTGAAGGGCCGCGCTGCAATTCTGAAGGTTCACTCTCACGGCAAGCCGATGACGGACGATGTGGATCTGCAGCAGATCGCCAAACGCACCCCCGGTTTCACCGGCGCTGACCTGGCGAACGTGCTCAACGAGGCCGCATTGCTGACGGCCCGCTCGAATGCGGACCTCATTGACAATCGCGCGATCGACGAGGCCATTGACCGCGTCATCGCCGGCCCGCAAAAGCGTACCCGAGTGATGAATGATCACGATAAGGCAGTCACTGCCTACCATGAGGGTGGCCACGCGCTGTGCGCGGCGGCACTGCGCTATACGGATCCGGTGACAAAGGTGACGATCCTGCCGCGTGGACGCGCACTGGGCTACACGATGGTGATGCCAACTGAGGACCGTTTCAACAAGACACGCAACCAGCTGCTTGACGACCTCGTGTACTCGATGGGTGGCCGCGTTGCTGAAGAGCTGGTATTCCGTGACCCCTCGACAGGTGCCGCCAACGACATTGAGAAGGCGACGCAGTCCGCGCGTGCGATGGTGACGGATTACGGCATGTCGGATCGTGTCGGCCTGGTCAAACTCGGCCAGTCCAACACGGACCCGTTCGTGGGTCGCGAGATGGGACGAGGTGAAGGACGCGACGTGTCCGAAACACTGGCGGGCATCATTGACGAGGAAGTGCGCCGGCTCCTGGATGACGCGACGCGTGAAGCGTGGCAGATCCTGACGAAGAACCGTCATGTCCTTGACGACCTGGCGCAGCGCCTGCTCGACGAGGAAACCCTCAACGAAAAGGAACTGGCTCAGATCTTCGAACCTGTCATCAAGCAGCCGGAGCGAGAAGTCTGGAACTACCAGGCGGACGCTGCGATCGAAGGTGCCCGTTTTGGTGATCCGATCGGCGTGAACACCGAGGAGCCGCCCACCCAGCAGGCTCCCACCCTCGCCCCTGATACTCACGGCGAGCCTGCCTCGTCAACCCCGACGCCGGGGTCGACCACTGCGGGTGAACCCGTGGCACCACCCTCGACGGGCCCAGCAGCCGGCCCAGAGGCGGGGACGCAGCACTGATGTATGACCAAGCTGGTGTCGAACAGGCAATTCGCGACCTTCTGGTGGCAATTGGGGAGGACCCAGAGCGTGACGGGTTGAAAGACACACCTGCACGCATGGGCCGCTCCTTTAGGGAACTGGTCGGCGGCCTGGCTGAAGATCCGCGTGAGCACTTGCGCACGACCTTCACAACCGGGACGAATGAAATGGTGCTCGTCCGTGACATTGAGTTCTTCTCACTGTGCGAGCACCATCTGCTGCCCTTCCACGGCAAGGCCCACGTCGGCTACATCCCCTCTGACGGCACAGTCACCGGATTGTCGAAGCTGGCACGCCTTGTCGAGGGGTACGCACGCCGGCCCCAGGTGCAGGAACGCCTGACAAGTCAAATTGCCGACGCAATGGTGGAGATCCTGCACCCGCAGGGCGTTACCGTCATCCTCGAGGCCGAACATATGTGTATGACAATGCGCGGAGTTTCCAAGCCGGGCTGCTCCACCGTGACATCAGCGATGCGCGGCGTCATGAACAATGCCGCCACCCGCTCAGAGATGATGGCGCTGGTCATGAGGGGGCGGCCATGACTGAAACCGGGCGCACTCCTTTACTTCCAGATGGGATGACACTTCCGAGCGACCGCACCCTCGTCATGGGGATCCTCAACGTCACGCCCGACTCTTTTTCAGATGGCGGCCAGTGGAACGACACCGACCGTGCTCTCGATCATGCACACGCCATGCTCAACGCCGGTGCAGACCTCATCGACGTGGGGGGAGAATCAACACGGCCGCACTCTCAGCGCATCTCAGCTGACGAAGAATGGGACCGCATCGGCTCGGTCATTACTGCTTTGGCCGCCGAGGGGGTCGTTGTCTCCGTGGATACACTCCACGCCGCAACTGCCAGGCGTGCCGGCGAGGCGGGGGCAGCCATTATCAACGACGTGTCGGGAGGCTGTTTCGACCCGGATATGAATGACGTTGTGGCCAACACCGGCTGCGCGTATATCGTCCAGCACTGGAGAGGCCTGCCGGGTACCACTGGTGAATCATTCGACTACACCAATGTGGTCGAGGACGTTATCGCTGAAACGTGCGCACAGATCGACAAGGCTGTGGCTGCAGGGGTGGCACCCGAGCGAATCATCTTCGATCCAGGTTTAGGATTCTCATTGACGAACGAGCAATCATGGCTCATCGTTGACCATATGGAGCGCTTGAACGAATCCGGCTATCCTGTGCTCATCGGAGCGTCGCGCAAGCGTTTCCTTGCCCACTCACATCCAGACGGGCCGGACGCAGCTACCCTTGAGGTGACGCGTCAGGCGATTGAGGCGAATATGTGGGCGGTGCGCGTGCATCACGTGGACGATCATGCCACGATGGTTCGAAGCACTTGCCGCTAGGAGGAGAGATGGCACGGAAGCTGGACATCATCACCTTACGAGGCTTGAGCGCAGCCGGACGGCACGGAGTATTCGACTCCGAACGCCAATCAGAACAGCCTTTCCACGTTGACATCTCCCTGTGGGTAGACACCACCGAAGCAGCCCACTCCGACGACATCGACCAGACAGTGTCCTACGCGGACATAGCTGAAGAAGCAGTCGCCGTTTTGTCCGGGCCTTCTGTGTCCCTGCTCGAAACACTGGCGCAGCGCGTAGCCGATGCCGCTCTGGCGCATCCGCGCGTCGAAGGCGTGGAAGTGACCGTCCATAAGCCGATGGCACCGCTGGCCCAGCAATTCTCGGATGTCCTTGTCACGATTCGCCGCGGCACGTGCGATGAGGCACCGCTGCATGTCGAAACGTTGCAGCGAGCCGATGAAGCTGAGGATGCTCGCGGCCCCCTCGAAAAATCCAGTCCGACATTGCCGCCCCTGCCACCGGTGCCCGCATCGTTGGTGCAGCGTCCGGTAGCTGACAACACCTCCGCTGTACGTGAGCATCCGGGCGAGGCTAAGACAGCCGGCAGCTCTAACAGGAGAGTGGACTACGCGATAGTGCTGCCACCGCGTCGCACCTCCACCTACCAGCCTCACGGACTGGATGATGCCGCGCAAACTCGTCACGTTGTCCTTGCTTTGGGCGGCAACGAAGGCAATGTGCCCGTCACGCTGGCCGCCGCCGTCGGCAAGCTCATTGACTTGGACGGTTTTGAAGTTGATAACGTGTCGCCGCTGCTGCGTACCCAGGCAGTCATTGACGAGGGGACAGCCCCGCAGCGCGATTACTGGAATGCCGTTGTGCTTGGACGCACGACGCTCGACGCTGAAGAGCTGCTCTTACGGTGCCAGGGCTTCGAAGCCGAGTTGGGCAGAGTGCGCCACGAACACTGGGGGCCGCGCACAGTGGACATCGACATCGTCACCGTGGAAGGCACGACGTGCCATACACCCACGCTGACCCTGCCTCATCCATACGTACATCAGCGCGCGTTTGTCCTTGTTCCCTGGAATATGGCCGATCCGCTTGCAGAACTGGTGGATGCGCACGGCAATGCCACATCCGTTGCTCAACTCGCATTAGCTGCACCGGATCGCAACGGAATACGCGATGCGGTGACAGACTGGTTGGACGATCCAGCCAGCGTCATGGACGAATCGGATCGTGTCCTTGCCTCACAGGTGGATGAACCGCTGTCGAAACTTGATCTGTTGCCACCGGAATCCAAGATCGGGCTGCGTCCCAGCGAATCCGGTACGGATGTCCTGTGGCGCAATCTGTGGAAACAGTGGCAAAGCTCGCCCCTCGACAATTCTGAACGCCATGAACAGGCCGAAGCGCCTGCCCAAGCGTCAAGCGACGTGCCCACCGACGTGTCAGCCGACGCTTTACCAACGCCGCCTGCGCCCAGTGACGCAGCAAGGCGCGAGCAGGACGACGTGCCCGCTGAAGCGCCAGTCGACGAGCCAGCCGACCTGCCGGCCGACCAGCCAATCAACGAGTCAGCCGATGAGCCGCTTGCCGCCGACGAACCAGTGGCCGGGTCGCAGCAGGGCGGATACGAATTGCCGGAGCCACCCGTTGCCTCCACGCGTGAGGATATGTCGGACACATCGGAGATCATGATCCCTTCATCCCTGCTTCGGCACCGCTCTGTACGGTGGGTGCCTGTGCGTTCGGAGCACAACTCAGGCGAGGGGGAGCGCGCCCACACCGACGCTGAATCTGACCCTGATGCCGGCGCCGATGATCCTGTGCCTGAGGGTGATACTCGTGGTAGACGAGGCGCAGCCTCTCGGAGTACGAGCCGACGCGGGAAGGCGCATGTTCCTGCGCTGCCGGACTGGAATTTCCAGTCTTCCTCCCCGGCGCGCATTATCGACGATGCGGACGAGGCACCCGTGCGGCGCCGTTCAATCCTCGATCCACATATCGCTGACCAGTTCCCACATGGGCCACTGCCAGACGATGAGACAACGACCACTTCGGTGGTGCGTGGACGAACAGTGCGACCGACGGTGACGGGGCATATCCCTGTCATCAGGCGCGATGAGGGACAGGCTCAATGAAACCTGTGTCAGTCGCTCACCTCATCGTTATCGCTGTGGTTTCGGCTGTATGTGGTGCGGTGGTCAACTCCCTGCTCATCCAACGTGGGCTCTCACCCCTTCTGGTGTCCTACTTCCTGGCGATCCTGTATCTGCTGATCTCCGCACTACTGGGCTACTACGGTGTGTTGGTGCGTCGGTGGCGCGCACGCAAGAGTGACAGGATCGACGCACTGACCGCTGCTCGCGTGGCCGTCACAGCCCGCTCCTGCGCATATGTGGGGTCAGGTTCTGTGGGTATTTTTGTTGGCATCCTTCTGCCGTGCCTGGCGCGCATCGACGCACCCGCAATGCAGATGTGTGTGACGCGATCACTGGTCGCCGCAGTGGCGGCCTTGGCATTGACTGTGATCGCATTGATTGTTGAACGCTGGTGTGTTGTGGACATGTCAGATGACGACGATTCAAATGCGTCGCAGGCCTCACGGTCAGCAAGCCCCGCGTAGACGCACACCGAGCACTGCAAGCGCCGCGCAGGCACGCTCATGAGTGACGAACCGGCGTGGCACCGGCTTCCCATCGAGCCTGGAACGGTAGCGTCGTATTTATGAAGTCATCTGTGCGTCGCCGTCGTAATCCGTGGCCGCGCCGCATCATTTCGACCACGGTGTTGCTCCTGATCGTTGTGGCGCTTGTCGCGGGCCTCGTGACGCTCATCTCTCGAGCGATCGGACCGGAAAGCCGGCGGGCAGGGCAGGTGCAAACAGCGGTGCAGTCCGGTCAGACCGCACACGCGCAATCGGGCGACACATATGCACAGTCGGGCCAGGGTTCACAGTCAGGTGCCACCGTCGGCGGTGTGCCTGTGTGCGACCCGCAGTCATTTCAGGCCACCATCGCCCTTGGCGCATCGCCAGTCCTGATCGGGCAGGGCACCTCGTTCGACGTCACGTTCACCAACAAGAGCAACCGTCAGTGCTTCACGACATTCGATCAGGCAGGTCTGCTGGTCGACACAGGTGGGTACACGGTATACGACACGACCTCATGCGAATCCCAGTCAGGGCAGGTCCCATTGCTGTTCGGACCTCATCAGTCATGGACGGGGCACATAGCCTGGGATGGGCGAATCTACGACGCATCCTGCCAGGCCGTGGACACTGACTCCGATGGGAAAGCAGATATCGCGGATGCCGGCGGGTATACGGCGCGACTCTCATTCGCAGGTCGCGTCCTGACAAAGACACCCTTGACGTTCGAGGTGCGCTATGAGTAAGTGCCGATGTTCCTGGTGCTACCAGCCGACGATTCCTGACAGTGCCATAGCCTGCTGACGTTCCAGATTCTCCACGATCAGACCAGCGCGATACGGGCCAATGCCTTCAATGCGTTGAAGATCTTCCGTACTTGCTTCGCGCAGTTCTGACAACGATGTGAACTCAGAGGCGATCACCTTAATGATGCTCCACGGCAGATGGGGAACCATCGACAGTGCGCGTATGCCGCGCGGCTGAATGGCGTTATCCAGGTCAGACATGTCGGCAACGTGCAGTCCCAGAACGTTTGCAATGGCAGTCAGATCGACCAGCTTGTCACCCTCCAGGGTGGACAGGTGTGATTCGGCGCGCGCAATTTCTGACGTGTGCCGGATGTAGTCGCGCAGAACCAGGGCACGTTCAGAGGCAGAGCCGCGCACCAGGTCATCCACCTGCAGGGCGAGGAGACGCCCATTGGAGCCCAGCTCTTCAAGGTACCCGTTGATTTCAGAGGTGATGCGCCTGATCATCTCCATGCGTTGCATCACCGTGGCAACATCACGCACCGTTGCAGAATCGCGCATCTCCAAAATCGTCAGGGTCTGCAGGACCTCGTCGAGGCGCTGCGAATAGCGGTCCAGAGTATCCACAGCCAGATTTGTTCGCGACAACAGTGTTTCCGGCTCGTCGACCGAGTGGTGCAGTGCGCCGACATAAATGGAGATCAGACGCATGGATGCCGACAGTGACAGCACGGGCACGCCAGTCTGGCGTGCGGTGCGTTGCGCAGTGCGATGACGCATACCTGATTCATTGGTGGGGATGGACGGATCAGGAAGCAACTGAACGTTGGCTCGCTTGATGCGCCATGAATCGGCCTCGAGAATCACTGCGCCATCCATCTTGCACAGTTCGCGCAGTGCCGAGGCGGAAAACTCGACATCGAGTTCGAAACCACCCGAACACATCGCTTCAATCTCAGGAGTCATCCCCATGACAATGAGAGCACCGGTGTGTGAACGCTGGATACGATCCAGCCCCTCACGCAAAGCGGTGCCAGGAGCGATCGCCTGAAGCGCGCCACGCAACGTCGCCTCATCGGATGTCATCGCGCACCTTCCTTCTTTCAAGTCACCCTACCTGCAGTTTACGGCAGTCCGACACGAACGCCAGTGGCTAGATCACTGACCGGAAAGATTTCGATACCGTCGACGGGCCGAACGTCGTCAGCTCCGCGCGCAGGGATAACAGCGTGCGTCAAACCCAGACGCGCTGCCTCTTGCAATCTGCGTTGTACTCCCACGCACGCGCGTACCTCACCGGTCAGACCCACCTCACCGAAAACGACGAGGTTATCCCTCAGCGGCTCGCCACGGTAGGCCGACACGATTGACAGTGCACACGCCAAATCGACCGCAGGCTCGCTGGCTTTCGCGCCACCTACCGTCGACACGTAGACATCTTCCGACGACGTGTCCAGCCCCAGGCGCGCCTGCAAAACCGCCAGAATCATGGCGACACGGGAATGATCCACTCCGGCGGTTGTCCTGCGTGGCGATCCGCCCGCGCTCGCAGCGACCAGCGCCTGCACTTCCAATGGCATCGGTCGGCGCCCCTCCAGCGTGATCGTGGTGCACGAGCCGGGCACATGCAGCCCGTTCGATGACAAGAACAGGCCGGACGGGTCAGCAAGCCCGCGGATGCCCGTATCGGTCAGCTCAAAACATCCGACCTCATCGGTCGGCCCGTAGCGGTTCTTCACAGCGCGCAGCAGACGCAGGCGATTGTGCCGGTCACCCTCGAACTGACAGACCACATCAACGAGGTGCTCCAGAATGCGTGGGCCGGCAATGCCGCCATCCTTGGTGACGTGCCCGACCAACAGCACAGGCATGTTGCGTTCCTTGGCCAGCCTGATCAGCGCCGCAGTGACCGCACGAACCTGCGTGACACCGCCTGCCGCACCCTGCTCATCGCGTGAGTAAGCCGTCTGAACGGAGTCCACAATCAGCAGTGAAGGAGATTGCGCTTGAACGTGACCGGCGATCACGGCCACGTCAGCCTCGTCAGCAAGTAGCAGGGCATCATCCAGTGCGCCGATACGGGCTGCGCGGTTGCGCACCTGGGAAGCGGACTCCTCACCCGTGATGTACAGAACCGGCCCGTCACCATTGCGCCGCGCCAGCGCGGCGGCGCGTGAGGCAACATCGAGCAAAAGCGTCGATTTACCCACCCCAGGTTCACCGGCCAGCAACACCACCGCACCGGGGACAATTCCACCGCCAAGGACACGGTCAAGCTCACTGACGCCTGTCAATCGGCAGTCAGCGGCGTGAGCGTCCACCTGCACAATGGGCTGAGCTTGACGCGAAGGCGTGGCGGTAGCCGGCAGCAGCGCGGAGGGACGGCCAGCTTCTTCCAGTGTGCCCCACTCATGGCACTGACGGCACTGACCGACCCACTTCGGGGACGTCCATCCGCACTCAGTGCATTCGAAGGTGGTTTTGTCTTTCGCCATGGTCACACGATAAAGGTCGTCATGTGCATCTGGAGACCTACCGCTCAGGGCCTGTGGGCGAAGTGCTCAAGCAGCATCGCATCGCCGGACACGATAATGATGTCCTCCGGGTTGATGCGTGTGGACGAGTCGGCGTATTCGAAGGGCTTACCGGGGCGCATCACACCGAGCATGTTGACGCCGTACTGTGCGCGAAGATCCAGCTCTGCCAGGGTGAATCCCTGAATTTCCTGAGGCGGCCGCAGCTTCATGATGGCGAAGCCCTGCTTATCCATTTCGATGTAGTCAAGCATGCGGCCACCCACCAGGTGCGCAGTGCGCTGACCGGCATCAAATTCGGGGTAGACCACGTGGTGTGCGCCGATGCGTTTGAGGATGCGTCCGTGTTCACGTGAGATGGCTTTCGCCCAAATCGAGGGGATCTCAATATCAACCAGGTTGGCAGTGATGAGCACGGACGCTTCCAGCGAAGAGCCGATCCCGACAACTGCCGACGCAAACTCGCGTGCGCCGAGCTGTTCGAGCGCCTCCGCATTGGACGCATCAGCTTCAACCAGCGGGATACGACCCGCAAATTGCTGGACGCGTCGTGGATCCTTTTCCACACCGAGAATTTCGTGCCCGAGCCGATCCAACGTGGCGGCAACGGCTGATCCGAAGCGTCCCAGCCCGATCACCAACGTGCCGGACGCGAGCGGTTTTTCTTCTGCCATAGTGGTATTGTCCCACAGCGTCGGGATGAACGAGGCAGACCTATCCGACGATGGGCCGCTCAGCCGGCATTCTGATCACGCGGCGTCGTTCACGCAGTGCCAGAGCTGCAGCAACCGTCATCGTGCCCATACGTCCGGCGAGCATGAGGATAGTGAGCACATACTTGGCGAAAGTCGGCAGGGTCGGAGTGATACCAGTGGACAGACCCACCGTGGCGAATGCGGACACCGTCTCAAAGAGGACGACGTCCAGGGAGTAGTTCGTCACGGACAGCAAAATGATTACTGCGGTCGCCACCATTGCTGAGCCGATGAGCGCCACGGCAACGGCGAGACGTACCACTGAGTGCGGGATGCGGCGGCCGTACGCTTCAATATCGTGATCGCCTCGAGCTTCTGCCACGACAGCCAGCATGAGGACGGCAAATGTGGAGACCTTGATACCGCCTGCAGTTGAAGCCGACCCGCCGCCGATCATCATGAGGATGTCCTGGACGAAGTGTGTCTGAGGCTGCATACCGCCCACATTCAGGGCGGACAGACCTGAAGAGCGACTATTGACTCCTGCCAGGAACACATTGAGAACCTTTGAACTCGTATCAAGCGGCCCCAGGGTTTGCGGGTTGCCCCACTCCGTCAGAGCCATCAGCACTGAGCCGACTACCAGCAGCAGCAGGTACATCGTGATGGTCAATTTAGTGTGGAGCGTCCAGCGGCGAGGCGTGCGCCACCGCGCGACCACATCGGTGACAACGGGGAAACCTACCGCTCCTACAGCCGTGCCCAGTGCGATGGGGAACAGCATCCACCAGTCGGACACGAAGGGCGCAAGACCACCTGGAATGATGACGAATCCGGCGTTATTGAATACGGAGATCGACAGAAACAATGCGTGTCCGATTGCACCTGTCACGGAGTCCGTCAGCTGCAGGAAACGTGGCAGAAATATGACGAATAGGATTGCCTCGGCAATCAGCGACGTGCCCACAACTGCGCGCAGCAGGGAACCGACCTGCCCCATACCGGACGACTTTGTTTCCATGGCGGCGAGCATGCGCTGCGTGAGCCCCAGGTGACGCGACACGGCGAAGCCGAGGATGGAAGCCAGGGTCATGACGCCGAGGCCACCGATCGCAATACCGGTGGCGATGACAGCCTGCCCGAAAGAGGACCACTGCGTTGCAGTATCGACCGTTGTCAGACCTGTGACACACACTGCCGACACTGCGGTAAACAGCACGTCCACAAATGACGCGGGCCGTCCCGTCGCAGAAGAAAACGGCAAGAGTAACAGCAATGTGATGATTATCGCGATCGTGGTGAACACGGCGATCGCCAGGCGCGCCGGTGACGTGCGCGCTCGCTGCTCAACCCATTCGCGCAGGTGGTCCCAGCCTGATTTGCGCAGGAGCGTGAGCTGTGGGCCGTCCACACGCCGAACCAGGGGTGCCGCTGATGATGACTCAAGGCTCGGCGGTTCACCCGGTCGAATAGGGGAGCGTCGCCGTCTGAGTAATGTAGTGGTGATCGGCCGGTTGATCCGTTTCAGCGAGCGCCGGTGCGGGCGCGAGGAACGGACCATAACAACTCCTTTAAGCAGATCACCCGAGGCGGGTCAGCACTGTGATGCTAGCCCATCGTACGCGGGTTGGACCCGTTATCAGAATAGATGGAGTCGAAGTGGCGCACGGTCAGCTCCTCAACGCTGATGATCCCGGAGATGCTGGACAACGAGGTACGGCGTTTACCCTCAGAAGGGAAAGCACAAGCAGAAAGAGTCGCCGTGTTGCGCCCCGCGAACACTTCCACCGATCCGCGATCAACCAGGACAGTCATCCGCAGGTGGGAGTCACCCTCGTCCATGTCGATGGGGGCGCTGCGGTAGCCGCGATCAGTTCCTGCCTTCGTACGCCTGTCGACAACGATGCGGCGCGCCAGATCGTCGTACGCCACCCACGTGTAGGATCCGTCCGATGTTTCGTTGACACGCAATCCAACCTGCTCAGAGGTGGTGGCAGACAGGTCAACAACCATGTCAATGGCGAATGCGTCCCCGTCGTCAACCAGGAGCCTGTCGCGGTTCGCGTCAAGAACAAAAGTGCCGAGGGTGTTCCGACCACATTCCAGCCTGTTGAGTTCAGGCAGGGCAGTGGCGGCCAGCTTGAGGTCCTCGGTGAGTGTCAACTCGCGCGGCACGGTGAACTGGCCGGACCAGTTGTCGCTGTACTGGGGTGCGAGAGGCATCGTGAATCCTCCCATCCATGCCAGTGCGATGCGTCGGCCATCAGGAGCCTCGAAGGTCTGTTGAGCGTAGTAGTTTGAGCCCCAATCAGACAGGGCGTAATCGGTCAATGGATGGAAATCGCTGCCCAGCGTCCAATCGCCTACGACGTAACCGGCGTTATGCCCGTTACGCATGGCGTAGCCGGATGCGCGTGCGTTGGTCATCGGCCCGTAGCACAGTACCCAGTGGCCACCCAAGGGGAACAGGTCAGGGCATTCAAGCATGTAGACGCGCGGATCAGGATCTTCGAACAGGACGCGGTCAAAGCTCCAGGTGCGCAGGTCCGGTGAGGTATACAGGTGAACCTGGCCGCGAGCAGCTTCAGAGGTCGCGCCCAGCACCATGCACCACGTGTCGCCTTGACGCCACACTTTCGGGTCACGGAAGTTCGGGAGGCCAGGGGCGTCAATAATGACGCCTTCCTTGTGGAAAGTCAGGCCGTCCTCGGATACCGCCAGGCACTGCGTCTGCTCGTTGCGACCGTCCGCGTGGCCGTCAAGCCAGCGATTTCCGGTGTAGAACACATACAGCAGGCCGTCTGGCCCCTCGACGGCGGAGCCGGAAAAAACGCCATCCTGATCTGCCGGAATGCTGGGGGCGAGGGCGATTCGTTCGCGCTGCCAGGTCACCAGGTCAGCAGATGAGACATGGCCCCAGTGCATCGGACCCCATGCGGAGCCGTAGGGGTGATGCTGATAGAACGCGTGATAGCGACCGTCGAAGTAGCACAGTCCGTTCGGGTCGTTGATCCACCCTGCTCGAGCAGCAATGTGGAAGGTGGGGTACCAGCGGTCGTTGCGTGCGCGCTCAAGCTGGTCAGAGGCTCTTTCAGCGCGTTCCAGCGCCTGCTCGTGTGTGAGGGTGAGCGGTGCGTGGGGCAGGGGATGCTGCTCGTGTGCCAAGGCATGCGTATTCCCAGCGTTCAGGTGATCTTCCTGTTCGGGGATCTGTGCGCCTTCATTGGTCGGCTCGATATTGTGCGAATCCGTCGGCGTACTCATCAGGTGTCAGCCTCCTGTGATGCGCCAGTAATGGGCGCGAAAAGGTATCCAAGCTGTCCCCGTCACTGTAAACAGCATCGGTGGCGCGCTTCAAGGCGATGCCTGCCAGCGTTCACCTGACGCTGCGAGGCAGCTTTCACATAAGGCGCCAGGTAGCGCCGCCTCGCTGGTGGCGCGAGTCATTGTCCAGCAGAGGGCGCCAGGCCGTGCCCAGCAGAGGGCGCTACCCAATTGTGCGAACGGAGTCCCGCTCCACGATCGGCACATGAACAAGGGTTGGTTCCGAGTGGGGCTCCGACTGCGATGACTGATTATCTGCATTCTTCTGTGCCCGCCCATGTGAGCGGGCACAGTCAACCAGGAACTCCATCCCAAGGGCGCCCATCTCCAGGTACGGCAGATGCAGCGTCGTCACCGGCGGGCGCATCATGTTGGCAAGTGGCTCATCGTCAAACGAGAGCACCGACATGTCGTCAGGCACCCGCAGGTTCCGATCACAGAGCGCCTGGTACACGCCCATCGCGATTCGGTCGTTGGCTGCAACGATGGCCGCTGCGCCGCTGCGATCCAGTCGATCGAGGATCGCATTCGCACCTTCGAAGCCCAGCGGAGACTCCCATGCTTCCCCAGGAGCCTCATCAACGATCTGTACGCCTGACGCAGCGCATCCTGCGTCAATACCGCGCAAGCGGGCTCCTATGCAGATGGATACTTCGGGTGCGGGGTCAGTCGGATAGCGCCCGATCAGAGCCACGCGACGGTGCCCATGCGCTCGCAGGTAGGCAATGGCACGGCGACCCGCGTCTTCCTCGTCAGGCATGATCGAATGCCACCCGTCGGCCTGGCCGTTAATGATTACTCCGGGCAATCCTGACGTCAAATGCGGCAAGGAGACCAGGCGTGGGGACATCAGGCCGACTGCAAATCCTTCGACTGCGCGGGACCTGAGGCCGCTCAGTGCGCGCGCCATGCCGTCGGGGCTTCGGTCGACTTCCATCATGAGGACTGAGAAGGAATGCTCGTCTGCGGTGTCGAGGATTCCACGGATCATCTGCGATGCGAATCGAGTAACGGTCACTCCACTGGAAACGAATCCAACCGTCGATGTCGTGCCGGTACGTAAATTACGCGCTGTGAGATTGGGTACATAGCCAAGGTGGCGAGCAGCCTGCTGGACGCGTTCAATGGTGGCCTCAGGGATGCGTGACTTGTGAACGCTATTGAGCGCCATGCTGACCGTCGCGGTGGACAGCCCGACATGCTGCGCGATATCAGCGATCGTAATGCGGCTTTCCATGTGGATCAGAATAAACCTCTGTGTATACAAAAGAGTGAAAGTGGATGAGGAGGTTTTTCGTCGATAGTTGCTGAAAAAGTCCTGAATGGCATTAAGATAGGGCTCGAGGCTTCTCGGAGCAGTGATCAGACCTGCCCGCCTCTTTGTTTTTGGGAGACGCAATGGACTCTTCACCTGCGCCCCGTTTTATGACGGTTGCGGAAGTGGCAGATCTCATGCGTGTGTCCAAAATGACTGTCTACCGCTTGATTAACAAGGGTGAATTGCCTGCTCTTCGCGTCGGCCGCAGCTTCAGAGTGCCCGAGGCTGCAGTGAGTCACATCATCGATGCCGGCCTTGCGCAATGGTCCGATGAACGTCAAAGTGGAATAAGCGGGTAGGATAGTAGGGTTGTATCTTTCGAGGTACCCCAGACCGTAGCTGTCATGCACCATCATGACTGCATTCAATTTGTGAATGACGAGGGAGGGCCCTATGGGTTCCGTTATCAAGAAACGCCGTAAGCGCATGGCAAAGAAGAAGCACCGCAAGTTGCTGCGCAAGACACGGCACCAGCGTCGTAACAAGAAGTGACGCGACCGGGGCCCGGCCATCGTGGTCGGGTCTCGTTTTATATCTGATCAACCTGAGTAGCCGACCAGCGGCACAAACCCATCGAAGGGTGACAACCATGGAACTGACAACGATCCACGTGATGCGCCACGGGGAAGTCGATAATCCCGACGGTGTTCTGTACGGAAGGCTCCCTGGATTCGGCCTGACTGAGCTCGGGCACGCGATGGCGGAACGGGTCGCTCAGTACCTCATTGACGAGGGCGCCGATGTCACGGCCATTATTGCATCGCCACTCAAACGTGCTCAGCAGAGCGCTGCTCCGACCGCGCGGGCCTTTGACGTACCTGTCCAGGCGGACGTGCGCCTGATCGAAGCAGATTCAGCTTTCGAGGGTCTGCCCATTAACGCCAACCGTGCACTCTTACTGCATCCGCGTTACTGGCACCTCTATCTCAATCCGTTACGTCCCTCGTGGGGAGAATCCTATGCTGATGCTGCGTCGCGAATGAGTGCGGCAGTTTCCTCAGCCCTGGACAAGGCCCGTGGGCATGAAGCGTTGGTGGTTTCTCACCAAATGCCGATCACAGCGCTGACTCGTTTCGTGCAGGGTCGCATGTTGGCACACTCGCCACTGTCTCGTGTGTGTTCCCTGGCATCGGTGACGAGCTTCCATTTCAGCGGCTCGACGCTGGTGGGTCTCGACTATTCCGAACCATGCAAGGACATGTTGGCTCATGCGGCCGACATGACTCCAGGTGCGTCGGAAGCTCAGCTCAAACGGTAGTAACTGACATCTGCGTATCCGGCTGGTTGGGGCAGCCTATCGGTACCGGCCCTTTGATGTCGGCCTGTTCGAGTGCGGGCGGTGCGTGGCTATGTCTAGTCGGTCAGGCGCGGGCGGCAGCACCGCAATAAACGGTCTAGCGCGTACCTCTGCCTCCAACTGTCCCCTCCCGCACCTGCCTGTCTCTTTCTGCACCCAACTGTCGATCTGAAGGCAGTCTGCGAGGCGGGATTTTCACTAGCACCCGCCTGAACTGCGCAAACGGTGAAGACACATCGGTGTGGAACTCGCGAGCGAGCTCGAGATCGACAGATGGGGAGAGAACGGACAGAGGGGCGAGACGGAGCAGATGGTGCGAGACGGAGCAGACGAGAGCGCTCGGAGATGTCTGTGATGAGTGACAGTGAGTGTTAGAGCTCGGGGTCCTCATCCAACGGGTCGCCAGTCTCGGACGTATCTTCGTCGGTGAAGGAATCGCGACCTGCTGGGCCCGCATCGCTAGTGGAATCAGGCCCTGGCGCGTCTGCATTGGTTGAGGAATCAGGGCTTGTTGGATCCGCATCGGTGTCGGAATCAGGCCCTGGCGCGTCTGCTTCTTCGGAAAATGAATCAGCCGGATCTGACTGGTCGGAATCAGAAACTGATGTGGAACCGGCTGGCGGCACGCGATATCCAGGCTCGTCAGGAGAACTCGAGTCGCTGTCAACGGGCTTCGCGTGATCTCCGTGCGCTTCCTCATTGCGAGCCTGCTCGCGTCGGCGGCGCTGAATGTCACGTTCCAGGCGGAACAGGAAATCCGGATCATCGTCGGGTGCCAGTGGTTCGCGACGCTGCGAGGACTGCGAACGGTCAGGTCGCCGGGACCATCCAGAACGCAGCGGATTCGATTCTGATGTCAAGTCCGACAACCCCGTGGTTTCCCCGGATTCGGCGCGCGTGATGGTTCGCAGCAGGATCCACACGATTGACCCGATGGAAATAAACGGCATCGTGATGACGATGATCGTCAGCCACCACATACGGCCGATACGACCAGGCACTTCATCATCAGGAGTGCGTGCCCAGTCAGCGATTGCGTAAATAGTGACGGCAATCCACAGGACAACGGCAAGAATACGAACCATCCCACCATTTTAGGTCAGGAACGACCATGCCTCGACACGACTTAGATGACGATGGCCACTGAAACGATGACGGCGCACGCCAGCGTCGCGATCCCCGTGTACTTCAAGGCGCGTATCAGATCGCGGCCAACCGCACCGCTAAGAACGATTCGAATACCGGGAATGACGGTGCCGGCCATCAGAACAGCGGCCACACACACCGCCCACCACGGGGAATGCACACTGATCGCCAGCACCACAACTGCGGCCACGAGGAGCGCGCAATACGCCGCTCGCGAAGCGGGATCACCCAAACGTACAGCCAGCGTCATCTTCCCAGAGGCCCTGTCCGTGGGAATGTCACGTAAGTTATTGACCATGAGCAAGGCGATCGATTCGAACCCCATGCCTGCTCCGGCACACCACACCCACCAGGGAGCACCCAGAGTCTGCGTCCATGTGGTGCCCACAGTTGCGACCAACCCGAAGAAAATGAACACCATCAGCTCGGACAGCCCCACACCCATATACCCGTACGGATTGCGTCCACCAGTGTAAAACCATGCGGCGGCAACTGCCGCGACGCCCACCACCAGCAACCACCACTGGCCAGACAATGCGATCAGAACCAGACCGGCCACGCCTGCCACAGCGAAACAAGCCAGCGCCACTGCCAGGACGACGCGCGGAGAGACCGAGCCGCCGCTCGTCAAACGCGGCGGTCCGGTGCGAAAGTCATCCGTTCCACGCACGCCGTCAGAATAGTCATTCGAAAAGTTCACACCGATTTGCAAAGCCAGCGCCACACACAGTGCGAGCAATGCGCGCCCCCAGTGCAACTGATCCAGCTCAGCTGCAGCCGCAGTTCCCACAATCACGGGCGCAAGAGCGGCCGGAAGTGTGCGAAGGCGGGCGCCCTCAATCCAGTCTTGAACAGTTGCCATTTAGCGTCGCCAGTGCTCCCCGTGTTCGATCTGTTCCATCACCAGTGCCCGCACACGGCTCCGGTCAACTTTCCCGGATTCCAGCATGGGCAGTGTGTGAAGCGGTACGACAACGCGTGGAGCCTGCGCTCGGCCCAGACGCGCTCCCACGTGATCGCGAATGGAGCGCGCCCATGAATCCAGATCCGCACTGTGCGAGCTATCGCGCACCACCGCGGCGGTGACCACGTGCCCCCAGCGTTCGTCTTCAAGATCGAGGATCCAACTGTCACGCACACCCGGAGCTGACAACACGGCATCACGAACCGGACCAGGTGCCACTGACAGGCCGCCCGTCACGATGACATCATCGCTGCGCCCCAGCACCTGAACGTCGCCATTGGAGGCAATTCGACCGATATCACCTGTCAGCAGCCACCGTGCGCCACCCTCGTCAATGAAGGGGGAGGGGCCGTCCAGGTACTTTGTCATGAGCATGGGCCCGGCAATTGCCAGGCGTGATTGCCCGTCAACGTCGACAGCGCGGACCGTTACCCCCGGCAAGGGACGCGAGTTGTACACGCAGCCGCCACCCGTTTCAGTCATGCCATAGGTCGTGACCACCCGAATGCCGTGGTTGCGCGCAGCCTGCAGGAGTTCCTTGGTTATGGAAGAACCGCCGACGAGGACACCGGCAAGCGAGGCCAGTGCGCGAATAACTTCCTCACCGGCATCCAAACACGCTCGCAGCTGCACGGGTACCAGCGAGAGATACCCTGGCACCTGTGAATCCTGAGTGGCACCCGCGATGGAAGAGAGCAGGTCAGCGGGGCGGAAACCTGAATCCGTGTCCACCACCATCGGGCTGAAACCGGCGACTGCACTGCGCATGAGGACCTGAGCACCGGCGATGTGATGGGCAGGAAGCGCAAGAATCCAACGCCCCGGCCCCTCCAGCGCCGCGTGAGTGGAGTGCACGGATGCGATTAATGCCTCGGTGGACAGGCCAACGAGGTGAGGCGTTCCCGTTGATGACCCCGACGTCGGAATCACCACGTCGACGCCGTCCAGAAGAGCCAAGTCATTGCGGACGTCTTCGGGTAGTTCAGGAAAAGCGTGTGACACATCGGTTTGAAGATGGCGCAAGGACGTATGGGGGATCTCGCTGGGAGGACGCATGACCACGACTGTTCGCTTGTGCGACGAGGGTGCCTCGTCCATGGCGCCGTCTGATGCTGTGCGTGCCTGTTCAGCCAGTTTGCTGAGCGAGGCGTAAGCCAAAGCCGCTGCTCCAACGGAAGTGCCTCCCGGAACGACTAAGACACGAGGGGTCTGCACTTGTCCTCCTTTACAAACGGCTTTTCTGAACCATCGTAATGCCCAATCGGTCAATTAACGTGTGCGGAGATGAGATCGTGGGCAAGTCGACATGGAATTGCACCGATAGCCTCGTTACTATCGAGGTATGACTATTGGGAAGCTCTCAGCGAAAGCCTCATGGGCGCTGATCGCATTACTGGGAGCACTGCTCGTTGCAGTGATCGGTGTGGGTGCGTACGCGGCCTACTTCGCTGACCGCGCCTTGCCGCGAACCACTGTCGCCGGACAGTCCGTGTCCGGACAAAACCGCGACGAAATTGCCCAAGGCCTGCAAGAGCGAGCCTCACACGCCAGCATCAATGTGACGGTTGACGGTACGCTGACCAGCGCGACGCTGGAAGAAGCGGGAATCACCATCGACACCGACGCCACGCTGGATGATGTGTTCGCTCCCAACGGTTCGATCCTGTCACGCATCTCCTCACTGTTTACCTCGCGGGATGTCCAGGTGGTGACCTCGCGAGATGATGCGGCTGCGCAGGCATTGACCCAGAAAGTTTCCGCCTCTGTTGACCAGCCCGTACGCGAAGGTTCCATCCAGTTCAACGAAGACGGTGGCACATTCAGCGTGATTGAAGCACAGGAAGGGCACAGTGTCGACCTCGAGCAGCTTGCCAGTGCATGCGATGAAGCTGCGCGCACGCTGACTACCCAGGACATTGACTTGCCGATGATCGCCGTCAGCCCGACGGTGACCACGCAAATTGCTCAGCAGCTTGCAGACAAGGCGAACACGATGCTGGAAATTCCTGTATCGATTACTGACGGTATTCACACCTACTCACCCGATGCGCGTGAACGCTCGACGTGGATCGCGCTGCCGGATCTGAACGCCGCGGGCGGAGCTGGTGGCAAGGGTGCTGCCGCCAACACAGGCGCACTTGATGTCACGTGGAATGAGAAACCGGTTCGCGCGTGGGTTGAATCGACCGCGCTGTCCACCAACGAAGAGCCCACGAAGGGTGTCAAGAACGTCAATTCGCGTGGGGACGTTGTCGCGGTCGCGGATCCAGGTAAGAGCGGATGGACCGTCAACAACGCTGGCGAGGTGGCCGATGAGCTGCTCGCAGCCCTGAAAGACGGCACCGCCTACGAAGGCGATTTTGACTACGACCAGACCGAACCCGAATTCACCACCCGCGAGATTGCGGATGGTGCTGGCGACAAGGTGTATCAGGCAGCTCCTGGTGAAAAGTGGATCGACGTGGACCTGTCGAACGCATC
The DNA here is from genome assembly GCF_056590235.1 of Pauljensenia sp. C0170B4. Lineage (NCBI taxonomy): Bacteria > Bacillati > Actinomycetota > Actinomycetes > Actinomycetales > Actinomycetaceae > Pauljensenia > Pauljensenia sp. C0170B4. The sequence continues at coordinate 506,553 of NZ_JBWPVS010000001.1, forward strand.
AGTGACCGCCTACGAAGGTGCAACTGTTGTCCAGGGCCCGATCCCGATGGTTCCCGGCAAGCCCGGGTGGGAAACCGTTACCGGGACGTTCCGCATCTACCTCAAGCATCAGGACCAGATGATGGGCTGCAGCCCCGGCTACGACTACTGCACATACACACCGTGGGTGTCATACTTCCACGGTGACTACGCGTTGCACGGCGCGCCCTCACGCAGCTCTTTTGGCTGGTCAGGTGAAGGTGGCTCGCACGGTTGTGTCAATATGCCGGTTGATGGTGCGCAGTGGATCTATAACTGGGCCCCTGTCGGCACAGTGGTGGTGTCACACTACTGAGCAGCAGGCTCATCATTGCAGTTCGACCTTTTCGTATAAACCTGATAGCATTGTGATCAGTGACACGGGGTGCTTCACGCTGAGATCAAACCCGTTGAACCTGTCCAGATAATGCTGACGAAGGAATGTCCGATGGAGAATTTCCATACCCAATGCGTCGACGCTTTACACGCTGTCAGAACACACCACCCGCTCGTTGGAGCCATCACCAACTCGGTAGTCACGAACTTTACGGCCAACGCCCTGCTTGCCATTGGGGCAGCACCGGCAATGGTCGATATTCCCGGCGAATCCGGCCCCTTTGCCGCAATTGCCAACGCTGTGCTGATCAACCTGGGAACCCCGACGCCGACTCAGTGCGAAGCCGCTCTGGAGTCCGCCACCAGCGCCAAGGAAGCAGGCACATGCTGGGTTCTTGACCCGGTTGCCATCGGGCCACTGCCGGTGCGCACACAGCTCGCGCATCAGCTGGTCGCCCTCGGCCCGTCAATTGTGCGAGGCAACCCGTCGGAAATCATTGCTCTGGCAGGTCTGGGAGAAGGCGGCCGCGGTGTTGACTCCGCTGATGCGGTGGACGCCGCCATCGATGCCGCCCGCCGCATCAACAGCGAATATGGATCGTTGGTGGCTGTGTCCGGCAAGTCCGATGCGATCGTCTCAGCCGACGCAATCGTGCGTGTCGAGGGTGGCTCAGATATGCTGACCCGCATCACTGGGGCGGGATGCTCACTTGGCGCGCTGGCCGGCGCGTTCGCCTCTGTGGCTCGGACCCAGCTTGACGGTTTGGTTGCTGTTCACGCACTGTATGCGGCGGCCTCGGAAATCGCGGCGGAGCGTGCACGCGGAACCGGCACGTTCCAAATGGAGTTCCTCGACGCGCTGGACAACTTCCGCGATGAGGACTTTGAACGCGTCACCATCATCGCGCAGTGAGGCCAGGCCAGTGATGAACAAGGCTGTCTCATCCCTCGACCTGAGCATCTATCTTGTCACGGACGCAGACATGTGCCACGCTGCGGGACGCACCGTTGCGCAAACGGTGGCAGAAGCTGTCGCCGGAGGAGTGACATGCGTGCAGCTTCGGTGTAAAGATGCCGAGTCACTGGATTTCTTCAACGAAGTGATGGAAGTGGCCGACGCTGTCGCTGACTCGGTCACACTCCTGATCAATGATCGTGTGGACGTATTCCTGGCGGCACGCCTGGCAGGTGCGAACGTTGCAGGCGTCCACGTTGGACAAACCGACTTGCCGGTTGCCCTTGTCCGCAAGCTGATCGGCCCCGAGGCCATCATCGGTTTGTCGGCCTCCACCCCTGAGGAACTGAAGGAAGCCGAAGAGAACCCGGGGCGCGTCGACTACATCGGCATTGGCGTCGTGCGTGATACCTCCACGAAAACCGATGCTCCCGAGGAACATGGCATCGATGGAACAGGACAGATCGCACGCAGCACACACCTGCCGTCGGTGGCAATCGGAGGCATCAAAGCACCGGATATGGCACCGCTGGCACGTGAAGGATTGGACGGAGCGGCCGTCGTATCCGCAATTTGCCTAGCACCCGACGCGCGCGAAGCTGCACGCGAACTGGCAGATCAATGGGCAGAAGGCCTGCGCAGCGCGGGTCACTAACCACCCAATTCAGACCCCGAGGAAGGGACTCAGCACTTGCCGGCCATGTACCCAGTGCGCCCGCCAGTTCATGATTCAAGCCCCGAATGGCAGCACATGCATCATCCATGCGATGAAGGAGAACATTTTATGAAAACAGTCAAAGCCCTAACAATCGCCGGATCGGACCCCAGCGGTGGGGCAGGCATTCAGGCAGATCTCAAATCGTTCAGCGCCTCAGGAGCTTACGGAATGAGTGTCATTACGGCGCTGACCGCCCAATCGACGCAAGGAGTGCGAGGCGTGTTCCCCGTCCCGGTGGACTTCGTGCGCCAACAGATGGACACGCTGCTGGACGACATCACTCCGGACGCCACGAAAGTGGGAATGGTGGCAAGCGCGGAACTTGCGGCCGCAATCGGTGAGTATCTGCCGCGCCTTTCGAACACGATTTTTGACCCCGTCATGGTGGCGACCTCCGGTGACCGACTGGTTGACGAGGACGCAGTTGACGCTGTACGCGACCTGTGCATGAAAGCTGACCTGATTACCCCGAATCTGCACGAAGCAGCCGTGCTGCTGGATTGCGATGTGGCGACAACGCTGGACGAAGCAACCGACCAGGGCAAGGAACTTCTCGCGCGCGGCATGACCCGCGTCCTCATCAAAGGCGGACACTTGACCGACACGTCCACAGACGTGCTGATTGATGGTGACGGGGTCACATTCCTGAAGGGGACGCGTGTTGACACACAGAACACTCACGGCACCGGATGCACGCTGTCCAGTGCCATAGCGGCCAGACGCCCCCGCACAGACACCTGGGTTGATGCGATTGCTCAGGCGAAAGATTACTTGACGCGCGCGCTCCTGGCTGCCGACTCGCTCGATGTGGGCAGGGGGCACGGTCCCGTTCATCACTTTGTCGACCTGTGGAAGGAGGAATCATGAGTTTTACCGACCAGGTATGGCAGCGCATCGAACCGGTGCGCAACGCGATCAGTGAGCATCCCTTTGTCTGCGCACTTGCCGACGGGTCGCTTGAGCTGGAGACATTCCACGAGTACCTACGCCAAGATGCGTTGTACCTGATCGACTATTCGCGCGCCTTGTCCGCACTGGCAGCCGGCGCCAGTGACGCTGACGAAGTGACGTTCTGGTCGGGGTGTGCGCATCAGACAATGGTGGATGAGCGTTCGCTGCACGCCTCACATGTGGACGTCCTTGAGGGGGCAATCATGAACCCCACATGTCGCGCCTACATGTCATTCCTGCTGGCCAGCACGCATGCCGAGACGCAGGGGGTTGGCATTGCAGCAGTGCTGCCATGCTTTTGGCTCTACGATTTCGTCGGGCATCGGCTCCGCGAGGGTGTCCACTCCGAGGATGAGCTGGACGCACACCCCTACGGTGACTGGATCAGAACCTACACGGGGCCAGAATTCGAGGAAGCAACACGGCGCGCAAAGGACTACGCGGACCAGTATGCGCAGGCCAGCGATGATGCGGGGAGGGAACGTATGGCGAAAGCCTTCGAAGTTGCGTCGCGCTATGAGTGGATGTTCTTCGACGCTGCGTGGACAGGTCAGCAGTGGCCACTGTAATGCGCGAGGCCACCGACAGTTGTCGGCCGGCGCAGTGAGGTCACCCGACAACGGGCCACCCGTCAGCAGTATGAATGGCCAGCTGTCAGCCGGCCGGCTTTAGTAGTAGTACGGGAAGGTCGACCAGTCGGGGGAGCGGTGCTCGAGGAACGCGTCACGCCCCTCCTGAGCCTCCGCCGTCATATACGCCATCCGGGTTGCCTCCCCGGCGAACACCTGCTGCCCGGCAAGACCATCGTCAGCCAGATTGAACGCAAACTTCAACATGCGGATCGCCTGTGGAGACTTGCCGGCAACCGTGTGCGCCCACTCCAGCGCCACGTTTTCCACATCCTCATGCGGCACCGCACGATTGATGGCTCCCCACGCTTCCGCCTCTGCCGCGTCATAGCGGCGAGCCAGGAAGAAAATCTCGCGTGCGCGCCGATCACCGACCTGACGGGCCAGCAGCGCCGAACCGTACCCCGCATCAAAGGACCCCACGTTGGCATCCGTTTGCATGAACTGAGCATGTTCGCGGGAAGCGACCGCCAGATCACACACGACTCCTAATGAGTGACCGCCACCGGCAGCCCACCCGGTAATTGCAGCGATCACGACTTTCGGACAGGTGCGGATCAGGCGCTGAACCTCCAAAATATGCAGACGTCCCGCCCGAGCCGGATCGATCTGCTCACGCCGGCTCGACACATCGGCGTCCGCGTCAGCACCATCCACCTCGTAGCGGTACCCGTCGTTGCCTCGAACACGCTGATCACCACCCGAACAAAACGCGTAGCCACCGTCACGGGCAGACGGCCCGTTGCCAGTCAGGATGATCGCGGCAACATCACTGCTCATCCGCGCATGATCCAGACAGCGGTACAACTCATCGACAGTCAGCGGTCGAAAAGCATTGCGAATGTCTGGGCGATCAAAGGCAATACGAACCCAGGGCAGATCTTGTCCGGCTGCCGCTCCGTCGCAAGATCCGCGCGAAATTCCGCGATGATACGTCATGTCGGTCAGGTCCTCGAACCCCTCGACAACACGCCAGCGATCAGGATCGAAGGTGTCGGACACAAATGGAAGAGCACTCATGACCTCCACACTAGCGGCTAATCTGGAAGCCATGAGTACAGATCTGTCATCCATGCTGCGCCCCGGACAATCCCTGCTTCGTGAACTTGACTTCACGCGCGAAGAATGGGACAACCTGCTATGCCTGTCAGCAGCGCTGAAAGCAGCCAAGAAGAATGGCACTGAACAACAACTCATGAGTGGACGCAACGTCGCCCTCGTCTTTGCGAAAACATCGACACGCACGCGCTGCGCATTCGAGGTCGGGGCAGCAGACCAGGGAGCCCACACCGTTTACCTCGATCCGCAAGGCTCACAGATGGGACACAAAGAATCCATCGAGGACACCGCTCGTGTGCTGGGACGTATGTTCGACGCGATCGAGTACCGCGGTGACGACCAATCAGTTGTGGACACGCTGGCACAGTACTCAGGCGTTCCGGTATTCAACGGCCTGACCGACCAATGGCACCCCACGCAGATGCTGGCTGACACACTCACGATGAGAGAACACAGCGAGGGCGTGGACGACCATGACATTGCCTACGCCTACGTCGGGGACGCGCGTTTCAACATGGGGCGGTCCCTGTTGGTGAACGGCGCGATCCTCGGCATGGACACCCGCATCATTGCACCGAAGGAACTATGGCCACCGCAAGACGTCATCGAGGCGGCTCAGGCACGGTCCGACGAGTCGGGTGCGCGTCTGACCATTACCGAGGATGTCGACGCAGTCGCTGGCGTCGACTTTGTCCACACGGACATCTGGGTGTCGATGGGGGAGCCTAAGGATGTGTGGGCGCACCGCATCGACCTGCTGCGCAGCTACCGCGTTGACGAAGCGCTCATGGCACAAGCCGGTCCCGATGCGAAATTCATGCACTGCCTGCCGTCATTCCACGATCTGAAGACCACCGTCGGACAGCAGATCTTTGACGAGTTTGACCTGGATGGAATCGAAGTTTCCGACGAGGTGTTTGAGGGGCCGCGCTCCATCGTCTTCGATCAGGCCGAGAACCGCATGCACACGATTAAAGCTGTTATGGTCGCCGCTTTGGGTCGGAGTGATACCACGAAGGCGTGAGCCACGACGGCAACGGCTTTCGTCCAAAGGCCATCATGGAGACGACAATACCGGCTATGAGGAGCAGAGCACCTGCCGCGCCTGTAATCCAGCGGCCAGCGGGGTTGGGAATCATCGACCCCAATGCGAGGATACTGATGCCGAGCAGCACGCCAGCCAGGCCCGGGATCGTGGCGAACGCCATTTTCTCATCCACCAGTCCGTTCGCGTTCTGCCACCATCGTGAACGCGGAGAATCGGTACGCAGCCACAGTGCCGCTGCCAGCACCACCAATCCGAAGAGCAAGGCAATCAGAATCATGATCCCACCCTACGTGGAGGGCTGCGATGTTACATAATGACCACTCTCAAATCTCAGGCGATCCGCTTCGCGAAAGATCGGGCGCTTCATGCGCGATCGAACAGGTCCGCATCGCTGAGCTGGCACCGGCCACGCGCCGCACGCTGGACGCTATCGACACCGTCCTGATCTACCACACGCCGCTCATCACGCGCTTTCGTGGAGTCACGGAGCGAGAAGGCCTCCTGCTGCACGGCCCTGAAGGCTGGTCAGAAGCGGCGCCGTTTTGGGATTATGGCCCGCCTGAATCCTCACGGTGGCTGATGGCCGCCCTCGAAGCTGCAACGCAGACGCCGCCCACGGCCCGGCGCACCAGCGTCCCCGTCAATGTCACGATCCCTGTCGGAACGCCAGCTGAGGCAGCCGAGCGTGTGCAAGCCAGCGGAGGATGTACTACCGCCAAAGTGAAGGTGGCAGACCCGGGGATGACTGTGGACCAGGACTGTGAACGCGTTGCCGCTGTTGCCCGCGAGCTTGCCCGCATCAGCGATGATCCGCATGTGCGCATCGATGCCAACATGGCGTGGGACGTGCCCACTGCTATCGCGGCGATTACTGCGCTGCACGAAGCAGCGGCCAGCGCCGGTGGCCTGGAATACGCGGAACAACCGTGCCGCACAGTCGAAGAGCTGGCGCGCGTGCGGGCCCGCGTTGACGTGCCAATAGCCGCTGACGAGTCGATCCGACGTGCCGAAGATCCCTATGCCGTTATTCGTGCCCACGCTGCCGACGTGGCGATCATCAAGCTTGCCCCGCTGGGAGGGGCGCGCGCAGCACGTGAGATTGCTGAACGAGCTGGCATCAAAGTAGTGGTCTCCTCCGCCCTCGAATCATCCATTGGGCTGGCGCGCGGCCTCCAACTGGCGGCTTGCCTGCCTGTCGAAACGGCGTGCGGACTGGCAACTGCGCAACTGTTCGATGCTGACACCGTGCGCGAACCGCTCAAAGTGGAGTCAGGCCGAATTCAGATGCATGACATGAGAGTGGATGAGAAATTGATTGACGCATGCCCCCTGCCGGCCGGATGCCGGGACAGGTGGATCGACCGATTAGACGCCATGTGCGCCGTGCTGAATGAGGAACGCCAATGACTCAGTCACTTCGCCTTGCTCTTGGAATCGTTCGTGCGCTCGCAGCTCACGGTGTGCGTGACTTCGTCTACAGTCCCGGGTCGCGATCAGCCCCGTTCGCCTATGCGCTTGACGCGTGTGAGCGCCACCTCGATATCCGAACGTGGATTGTGCTCGATGAGCGTGATGCCGCCTTCTTTGCAGGCGGCCTGTCTCGCGCCGACGAGTTGGCCACACCTGACTTCACTCCTGCGGCACATGAGCCTCGGCCCGTTGCGCTGATCATGACGTCAGGTGGAGCCGTTGCCGAGATGCACGCCGGCATCGCCGAAGCTCACCATTCCCATCTGCCGTTGATCGTGGTCAGCGCTGACCGTCCCTTCGAAATGCGATCCGTGGGAGCTTCGCAAACGACGACGCAGGCGGGGATCTTTGCCTCGCACGTGTCGATGACGTGTGACATTCCCGCTGATACCACTGCTGACCGGGCTTTGACGGCCCGCGTTGGACGCCTCGTCGCTGCCGCTCGCGGATGGTCAGCCACCGATCGCGGCCCGGTCCACCTCAATGTCGCACTTCGTGATCCTCTTGCACCTGCCAGTGCCGGTGACCTTGAGAAAATCCTGATGAACGAGGGTGACCCCGCCGTTTCTGCGACCCGCTTCTTCTTATGTGAGCGTGAGCCGGTCCCGTGGCGGCAGGTGGTGGATCCGAATCTGCGCACTGTGATGATTGCCGGCGACGGTGCTCATCGCGACAGCGCCGCATGGGCTGAGCGCGCCGGGATCCCGCTGCTCGCTGAGCCGACCAGTGGGCTGACAGGAAGCTCCGCGTGGATTCCGCATCAGCAAAGCATTCTCAGTGACAGTGACGTGCTCAGCCAGATCGAGCAGGTCATCGTGACGGGGCAACCGACGTTGTCGCGCCCTGTTTCCAGGCTTCTTGCGCGCGATGATATTCGCATCGTAGTGGTCAGCGAGCATACGGAATGGCCAGATGTTGCAGGCAGGGCGAGCAGTGTTGTGCCCTCGCTGTGTGATGTGCCTCTGGGCGAGGGGGGCGAGTGGCGTGACTCTCTGCGTGAGCGTTCAGGGTATGCCGATGATGCGCTCGATCCCGAGCAGTTCTCTATGCTCACTGTGGCGGACCTGATCTGGCGCGACACTGGAACCGACGTACTGGTTCTGGGAGCATCAAACACTGTGCGTGCTTTCGACCTGGCGATCCGTACGCCTGCCCAGGCGAGCGTCGTGTCGAACCGCGGTCTGGCCGGGATTGACGGCACGATTGCCACGGCGTGGGGCTGCAGTGCCAACGGTGCGCGCGTGCGCGCGGTGATGGGGGATCTGACTTTTTTCCATGATGCGTCGGCACTGGCGCTTCGCGGTGGTGGAGCGCTGTCGATCATTGTTCTGGACGATCAGGGCGGATCCATTTTCGCCTCGCTTGAACATGGACAGGCACCTCAATCGATGTACGAGCGATGGTTTGGCTGCGCGCAGAGCGTTGATATCGAATCACTATGCCGAGCCTACGGGTGGTCTTACTGCGCGGCCGTGAGCCTGGATGATGTGGCAGAGGCCCTGGCGCTCCCCATCGATGAACCGTCTGTGATTCATGTCAAATTGACGAGGGATGCTGACGGTATGCGGAGAATTCTCACACCTTCACGTTCTCAGAAAACTTCCAGATAACCTTCAGGTCATCTGGAAGATCCCTTGTCATACTGGGCATCACACAGACCAGAAAAAGAAGGACGTATGACAAACGAGCAATTTCCTCGATCTGAATTCAATGATCAGAACGAGACACCAGATGGGCGCGACGCTTACGCGCCACAGGAAACCTCTGACCACTCGTCGGCATATATGCCGCCGAGTGACCTGCCGCGTTCGAAAAGCGATAGCGCCGAACGGGGCGATCTGGGTGAGCAGAGTGATCTCAAGGAGCGAGGTTATCAGAGCGATCAGAGAAATCAGGGCGATCAGGGATATCAGGGCCAGTCGAGTGAGCAAACCGAGCAGAGCCGGCAGGTTCAGCAGGGATCCCGATATGCCTACGGGTCGCCCTCGAACTCGACGGAATATATCCGCCCGGACGGGCCCAGCTACGCAGGGCGCGGTTCTTCGGCCTACGCAGGCGGCAGCGATGGCTTCGTAGCCCCGAGCTCCCAGTCGTATGGAGAAAGTGCGGCGAGTGGCCAGAACCAGTCGTACGGGCACAGGCAGTCATATGACCAAGGTGAGTCACCTGAGCGCACGCAATACCTGCAGGGCGGCCAGTATTCACGAGCTAGCCAGTATGCTCAGGGGGCGAACGGCCAGTACACGCAATCCGGCCAGTATGCAGGTCCGTCACGAGGTGACCAGTACTCGCACGATTCCCGCAATCCCTACGCATCACCGAACCTTCAGCCCGGATCCGCTTCCTATGGTCGAGTCGCCACTGCCGCGCCGGCATCCTCGACGAAACGTGCACGAAAGACGCGGAAGAATGGCCCGGGCTGGGGCGCAGTTGCTGCTGCGATGCTTGTGGCCGTCGCCCTCTCTCTTGGCGGCGCGTGGGGGATTAATGAATTCGTCGGTTCAAATAATTCGACGGCAACCGCTACCAGTTCGCAGAGTTCGCACGCCTCGCAACAACCTGCACCTGTCATCAGCAGTGATGCGACGTGGGCAGAAGTTGCCGCAGCGGTCTCTCCCGCAACGGTGTCCATCAACGTCCAAGGCGGGCAAACAGCCGACATCGGATCGGGCGTCGTGTACGACTCAGCCGGTCACATCGTGACGAACTACCACGTTGTATCAGCGGCTGAAAATGCCTCAAATGGTCGAATCAGCGTGACCTTGTCTGACGGGCGAATCTATGCCGCCGAAATTGTCGGCGTCGATTCGAGTACCGACCTGGCCGTGCTGCAGATTGTGGATCCTCCCGCAGACCTGTCTGTCGCCGCATTCGGGTCATCTGCGGATGTCCAGGTGGGACAGGACGTGATGGCGATCGGATCGCCACTGGGTCTGTCTTCAACCGTCACCACCGGCGTCGTCTCGGCACTGAACCGCCCAGTCGAGGTGGCAACCGAACAACAGGACAACCAGCAGCAGATCGACCCACGTGACCCCTTCGGACAGCTTCCTCAAAATCAGAACAAGGAAACCAGCCCATCGGTCATCACCAATGCGATTCAGGTGGACGCCTCGATCAACCCGGGAAACTCCGGCGGACCGCTCTTTGACGCCCAAGGCAAAGTCATCGGTATTAACTCATCGATCGCATCTATGGGCTCAGATTCCTCATCTGCAGGCTCGATCGGACTTGGTTTCGCAATTCCATCGGACCTCGTGAAGTCTGTCGCTGAACAGATCATCGCGAACGGACAAGTCGACCACGCTGTGTTGGGCGTGCTCATTACAACCGGCACAGCCACAGTCGATGGCACCACGCGCATGGGTGCCGCCATCAGCGAGGTCAACAATGGCTCAGCCGCGGCCGAGGCAGGGCTGAAAGCTGGTGACGTCATTACCGCCGTCGACGGTAATGCGGTTGAATCCGGAAAGTCTCTGACCGGCTACATTCGCCGTTACACTGGAGGCGACCACGTCAGCATCGAATATGTGCGTGACGGCAAACTGACCAGCGCAGATGTGACACTCCAATCGCAGATCCAGAAATAGAAATGCCAGGATCTATGCTCGTGTCAACATCTTGTTAAACGGGTCAATATCTCCTGAACTTGGAAGGATACAGCGCCATGGTGGCCGACTCACTGTTCAGTATGGACAAAATAGGGGCACGCCCCTCGATGGATCCGCAGCGAACAGTGAGCGGGCCCCACTGGCGCATCGGCATCATCACCGACCGGCTGATCCGATTCGAATGGTCCGACACCGACGAATTCGTTGACGACGCCACTCAGATCGTTCTGAACCGCAGTTTTGGGGATACTCCAAAATTCCGCGTCACCCGGCGCGACGGGCGCGTCCTGATCGATACGGACGCTGTGCGTATCACCTACGACGAAAAACCGTTTTCCCGTTTCGGGCTGTCTGCGTTTATCAAGGGCGTGGGATCCACCTGGCGTTTCTCGGAACCGGCTCGGGCCAACCTGGGCGGCACCGCCCGTACACTCGACCAGATCGACGGTCCTGTTGAACTGGACGAAGGCCTCGCAGCATTCGACGGGTGGGCTGTGATCGATGATTCCCAGTCCAACCTGATCCGCGAAGTCAGCGAAGTTGACGGGCATGACAACGCATTCGGTACGTGGGTCCAGCCCCGTAATCCGGATGAGCCGTCCGGAGCGACACCCTCGTCCCACGACTTCTATCTGTTTGCCTACGGGCATGATTTTGCGGACGCGGTGCGCGACTTCTATCAGCTGACAGGCCCGACCCCGCTGCTGCCGCGCTTCACACTGGGCAACTGGTGGAGCCGCTACCACGCCTATTCGGACGAGGAATACCGCGAGCTCATCACACGCTTTGAGGACGAGCGCGTGCCACTGTCCGTTGCCGTAATCGACATGGACTGGCACCTTGTCCACGACATTGACCCGAAGTACGGCACCGGATGGACTGGATTCACATGGAATCGTGACCTGTTCCCGCAACCTGAACAGTTCCTCGATTGGCTCCATCAACGGGGGCTGCGCACGACGCTGAATCTGCATCCGGCCGACGGGATCCGTGCCTTTGAAGAGGCGTACCAGCGGGTCGCCACACGCATGGGAATCGATCCGGCCAGTGAGGACCCGGCCGAATTTGACCTGACAGATCCGCGCTTCATGCAGATCTACTTCGAAGAAGTCATTCACCCCATGGAAAAGGAAGGGGTCGACTTCTGGTGGCTTGACTGGCAGCAAGGCGGAACAACCCGTCAGCCCGGCCTGGACCCGCTATGGATGATCAACCACCTGCATTTCCTCAATTCCGCGCAGGCAGGGGAGCGTCCGCTGACCTTCTCGCGCTACGCAGGGCCAGGCTCACACCGCTACCCGGTTGGATTCTCCGGCGACACGGTCGTGTCGTGGGACTCGCTCAAGTTCCAACCCTTCTTCACATCCACGGCCTCCAACATCGGATACTCCTGGTGGAGCCACGACATCGGCGGACATATGTTCGGTGTGCGCGACGAAGAACTGGAGGCACGCTGGTACCAGTTGGGCACCTTCAGCCCGATCAACCGCCTGCACTCCACTGAATCAGCTTTCAACTCAAAGGAGCCGTGGAACTTCCACGACGAGACGCGCAGCGTGATGAACCAGGCACTTCGTCTGCGCCACCAACTGATTCCCTACCTGTACACGATGAACAGGCACACCGCTTACGAGGGGCGGCCGCTCGTTGAGCCGATGTACTGGCAGGCACCCGAGACTGCCGATGCCTGCGATCACCCGCACGAATTCCGCTTCGGTTCGCAGCTGCTGGTCGCTGCCATCACTGATCCACGCGAGCACGACACGATGAAAGCCCAGGCCGACGTCTGGTTCCCGCGCGGCACGTGGTTCGATTTCTTTACAGGTCGACGAGTCGAATCTCGCGGTGAAGCCGGCCGTCGCCTGCGCGTATGGCGCGATCTGGATTCTTACCCGGTTTTCGCTCCCGCAGGCGCAATCATCCCGCTGCAGGATAACGCGCCCGACCAGCTCAACAATGTTGACAACCCCGAGCATCTGCGCGTCATCGTCATGCCCGGTGATAATGGTGAGTTCGTCCTGTGGGAAGATGACGGAGCCGCACAGGAAAATGTCGCATGGGCCGCAACCACTCTTTCACTGAACTGGTCGCCTGCCGATGATTCCGACACGCGTACCTTCACCATTTACCCGCCTGCCGACCATGTCGACGTTCTCCCGGCCACGCGCACGTGGACCCTCGTCTTCCGCGGCGTTGCGCCCATTGACGAGGGTGACGTGACGATCACCGTCAACAACGACAAGGTTGCCTCTGAACGCGTGGCGCTGACCTACTGCAACAAGACCTTGTCCTATGAAGTCACGATTGCTGACGTTCCGGCAGATCAGCAGGTTACGGTTGAGATGTCTGCGGAAGCACTGACAGTGGCGGACGATCCGTGGTTTGATGACGCATTCGACCTGCTGTTCAAGGCGCAGATCGGCTATCCGGCCAAGGAACGCGCGATCGAGATGATTCGTGAGGAAGGTGAACGCGCTTTGGGTGGCCTCGTCTCTTTGGGTGAGCCAACCCCGACGATACAGTGGCCGCACAAACCCGAATACCTTGTGGTTCCTGACAGCGTGCGCAGCGCTCTCGATGAGATCCTGACCCGAACCTCCCAGCCGCATGTAGTTCCCGCATGTCCGCCAGCATCGTCATCTAGGTAGAGGCTCTTTTCACGCATCGCCCGACTGTCGGCGCACGACCCCCTAGATTTAAGGCTGAATCGTGCACATTCCCCTAGATTTTCGATCTTTTTGTGCACATACCCCTAAATCTTCGGCATTTTGTGCACATACCCCTAGAAGAACCGCGACCGTCCGCTGGCGCTCTCCGCGCAACACCCCGTGACCTGCGCATATGGGAAAGCGATGAAATGGCTAACCGCCAATTCTAGGGGTATGTGCATTCTGGCGAGACTTTTTAGGGGTATATGCACGTGCGCCCGCCAGTTTGAGGGGTCGGTGCACGCACGCCCGCACCGACGTGACCACGCCGCGCCGCCGCAGCGTCGTCACCGAGGCAACCACACCACGCCGCGCCACACGGCCGCCGATACTTCCGTTAGGCGGATACCACCAGTACCCAATCGCGCAATCTACACGCCCAGCGCGTCCAGAACAGGGGACATCTTCGCGCGCGTTTCGGCCAGTTCCATCTCCGGCACGGAGTCAGGCATGATGCCCCCACCAGCGAAGACACGGATCTGTGTGCGCTCACGCGTGAACTGTCCGCATCGCAACGCAATGCCGAACTCACCGTCGCCATTCGCATCAACCCAGCCCACCGGGCCTGAATAGCGGCCGCGACGAGTCTGCTCGAAGGATTCCAGCAGATCGTACGCCAGTGTTGTCGGTGTGCCGCACACCGCTGCCGTGGGATGTAAAGCAGCCACCACGTCGAGGAGGGAGTGATCCGGCACAACAGCGTTGACTTCGGTTGCCAGGTGAATGACGTTTGGAAGTTCGATCACGCTAGGCTGGGACGGGCACTCGACGGACGTGGCCATCGGTTCGAGGCGGCGGGTGACAGATTCAACGGCCAGCGCGTGTTCACGACGATTCTTATCTGACGACATCAACTCGTCAGCATTTCCGGGAGCTGCAGTGCCAGCCAGGACGCGCGAGTACACATGATCAGCTTCTTTAGACGCCAATATCTCCGGTGTGGCGCCCACTAAACCGGCAACGGCATATGTCCAGGTCGAAGGAAACTGCTCGTGCAACTGGGTGACCAGGTATCGCTCATCCATAGCGGTCGGACTGTCCACGACCATGTCGCGACTCATCACCACTTTCGATGCTGCTCCCGAGTTCAGGCGCCGGATCACGCGGCGCACCGCGCTGAGCCACTGGTTCTGCGTCATACGCCCGGCCTGTGTCATCAGTCCTTTCGGCGTAGTCAGCTGCGTACTGAGCGCTGCCTCGGCAAGAGCGGAGGCTGCCTGAATCGGATCAGCAGGATCCTGGTCGAGCGCTGTCGTGATCACGAAGCGCGCGCCATCGCGCTCGACGATTGCGGTGTGCGGAATGATCAGGACACCGCGCGTATTCCATGCAAAACCGAACGAGGCCAATGCAACCGGTCCACAAAGGCGTGAGCTCCCCTCGTCAATTGTCGAATCAGTATCGACGAGGGCGTCCTGGCACACGTTCGTCCACTCTGACGACGCCTGTCTGATGGCCTGTGTACCTGTCACAGTGATCGTGGCAGTGCGCCCATCGGCAACGATCGAACAGCGATCTCCCAACCACGTCAACGCGTCTGCAGGGCTGGGCAGCAGTGAGGCCAGCGGACGCGTCGCACAGAGGTGTGAAGGCGGTAGTGATGCAATAGAGACGTGGAGTTTGCCATTGAGAGATACGGAACCGAAAGTGCCAGACATGAGGCCATCGTATCCAGACCATGAAAAGATAGAGACATGAATGAAACGGCAGGTCTGAACTACGACGTCTATGACCAGGACGCTGACCTCAATGACGACAGCTCACCGGCGGGCATGCGCGCGCAACTGAATAAGGATCCCGGCGAAGTTGCGGCAATGTTTAATTCCGTGGCACGTCGATACGACATGATGAATGCACTTGCCAGCGGTGGGATGGATCATGTGTGGCTGCGCGCATTGCGCACTGCAGTCGATGGCGAGCCTGGGGAGGAAATCCTCGACCTTGCTGCCGGAACCGGTGCATCAGCTGCGGCGATCGCTGCCGGTGGCGCACGCGTGACGGCGTGCGACCTGTCAGAAGGAATGATTGCGGTAGGCCGTGAGCGCCACCCGGAGATCTCATTTGTTCAGGGCGATGCCACCAACCTCCAATTCGGAGACGCGACATTCGACGCCGTGACCATGTCGTACGGGCTGCGCAATATCAGCGACCCGGAACGCGCCTTGCGTGAAATGGCACGCGTGACGAAACCGGGCGGGCGACTGGTGATCTGTGAATTCTCCCACCCGACTGACCCGATTTTCTCGCGCCTGTACCGCATCCACCAGATGGTGGTCATGCCGACGCTGGCACGCCTGGTTTCATCTGACGACGTGGCGTACGACTACCTGGTTGAGACGATCCAGAGCTGGCCCGACCAGATCACTGTGGGGCAGATGATCGCGCGGAGCGGATGGGAGAGCGTGGAGTACAGGAATCTGACAGGCGGCATCGTTGCGCTGCATCGTGCCCGACGTGCCCAATGAGACGCGCTTCACGATACCTGAAATAGGTAAAGGCCCCCTTTCTCAAATACATCAAAGAACCAGTCTTTTTTCGCGCCAAAATGACGAAATGCGCCCTTTGGGGCAATCGGAGTAGGGTGCTAGTCGAATGAGGCTTGACAACAAGTAGAGGAGACACTGTGTCTGACGGTGTGGCGAAGCATGATGATGCTGACGTCGTAATCGTCGGTGGCGGGCCGGCAGGTGCATCAACTGCCTACCACCTGGCAAGTGCCGGCATTGATGCCCTCGTACTTGAAAAAGCATCATTCCCGCGGGACAAGATATGCGGCGACGGGCTGACCCCTGCAGCCGTGTACGAACTCATTGTGATGGGCGTCGATACAAGCACGTGGACGCGTAACCGCGGATTGACGGTCATTGGTGGCGGGCATCGCCTGCAACTGGAATGGCCTGACCAAAAATCACTGCCCGGATACGGCATGACACGTCGCCGCACGGAACTCGACCAAGACCTCATTCAGCACGCATGCAATCGTGGTGCGCGCCTGGTCGAAAACTGTACGGTGACAGGACCGTTGACTGACTCAACTGGGCGCATCACTGGCGTGCGCGCGCGCATCGGGCAGGGTAAAGACGCTGAAGATGTCGAGTTCCACGCCAAACTTGTGGTGGATGCAGGCGGCGTGTCGGCGCGACTGGCCACCGCAATGGGACGTGAAAAGAATCCGCGCCGTCCCCTCGGAGTGGCGGCACGCACGTACTTCCGCTCACCTCGCTCAAATGAAGAGTGGATGGAATCCCACCTCGAACTGTATGCAGGACAGCCCGGCAAATCCGAACCGCTGCCCGGTTACGGCTGGATCTTCCCGATGGGTGACGGCACCGTCAACGTCGGCCTGGGATCAGTCTCTTCAGATGCGAAGGCAACCAAACTGCCGTACCACAAAGTGCTGAAGCAATGGGTCGATTCCCTTCCCGACGAGTGGGGTTTCACGCCTGACAATCAGGTAGGCCCCCTGCGCAGCGCAGCGTTGCCGATGAGCTTTAACCGCACACCCCACTACGCGAACTCACTGGTGCTGGTGGGTGATGCTGGCGGAATGGTCTCACCCTTCAACGGCGAGGGAATCGCGCCGGCCCTGAAAGCGGGTCGTCTTGCTGCAATGGCGATGGCTCAGGGTCTTGCCCGCACGACGCTTGCCGGCATGGATAAGGCGATGGAAGAGTACCCTCATGCGATGAAACAGGAATATGGCGGGTACTATTCCATGGGACGAATCTTCGTGCGGCTGATCGAGAACCCGAAAGTGATGCACTTGTGTACACATACGGGGCTTGGAATCCCACGCTTGATGACACTTGTCCATAAACTGTTATCAGATGGTTTTGAACGTAGCGGCGGTCAATGGGACGACCGTCTGATTACTACCCTCACGAAGGTGGTGCCCAAGGTATGAGATCGACTCAGCAATCTCCGTGTTGCAGTTGTGCCATCGGGCTGACCGCCCTCGTCAATAACCGGGAGGAACAATGACCAATCCCTACGTGCCATTGCTGATTATGGCCGCAGCAGCCATCGTGCTGGCGCTGGGCGGCCTGGGCGCATCAGCGATCCTGGGACCCACACGCAAGAACAGCACCAAAGCTGACAACTACGAATGTGGCATTGATCCAGGCCCTCAGCACATTGAGGAAGGCCGTTTCCCGGTGCGCTACTACCTCGTCGCGATGACCTTCATCATCTTCGACATCGAGGTCGTCTTTATGTACCCGTGGGCCGTCAGCTTTAACCAGCTGGGCTTGTTCGGGCTTGTTGTCATGTTGACCTTTATCGCCCTGATCACGGTGCCCTACATTTACGAGTGGCGCCGCGGCGGGCTGGACTACTAGGAGCGAAGGAGGACTCATGGGTATCGAAGAAGCGTTACCTGCAGGCATTGCTCTGACCAGCATGGAAAAACTGCTGGGGCTGGGTCGTAAACACAGCCAGTGGCCTGTCACCATGGGCTTGGCGTGCTGCGCGATTGAAATGATGGCAGCCGGCACCCCTCGCTTTGACATGTCACGATTCGGACTGGAAGTGTTCCGCGCCTCGCCGCGTCACTCCGACCTCATGATCGTCTCGGGTCGTGTCTCCCACAAGATGGCACCGATCATCCGTCGCGTCTACGACTCGATGGCCGACCCCAAGTGGGTCATTTCGATGGGCGCCTGCGCTTCGTCCGGCGGCATGTTCAACAACTACGCCGTCATCCAGGGCTGCGATCACTTCCTGCCTGTGGATGTCTACCTGCCCGGATGCCCACCTCGCCCCGAAGCGCTGATCCACGCCGTCCTCACCCTGCGTGAGCAGATCGGCAAAGAGCCGCTTGGCGTCCACCGTCAGGAAATCGCACGCAAGGCCGAGCAGGCAGCACTTGCTGCTACACCGACCCACCAGATGAAGGGACTCCTGTCGTGAGCGAAACTGAATCAGTGACGCCTACCCCTGATGAGGTGCAGCCGCAGGGGCAGATGCAGGCGCTGGGATCCTTCCAGGCCCCCGACGTGGTGGCCCAACGCACCGGCATGTTCGGCGTTCACGACGCCGGAGACACCACCGGTTTCGGCGGGCTGCAGCAGGCCGCGACGTTCGCTGCCCCCAGCCAGCGGCCGTACGGATCGTGGTTTGACTCGGTCGTGGACATCCTCGAAGAACTGATTACCGAGGATGGCCTTGATGTCAACGACGTCATCGAAAAGGTCGTTGTCGAACACGATCAACTGACGATCTTCATTGCGCGCGAGCACATTCAGCGCGTGGCACGTCACCTGCGTGACGACCAGGACCTGCGCTTTGAACTGTGCATCGGCACCAACGGCGTGCACTACCCGGCCGACAGGGGCCGTGAACTCCACGCCATTTACCCGTTCATGTCGATCACCCATAACAGGATGCTGCGACTGGAAGTCACGTGCCCGGACGCAGATCCGCACATCCCCAGCATCGTCGACATCTACCCCGCGAACGACTGGCAGGAACGCGAGACGTGGGACCTGGTCGGCATTATCTTTGATGGCCACCCCTCTTTGACGCGTACTGCGATGCCGGATGACTGGGTAGGACACCCGCAGCGCAAAGATTACCCACTGGGCGGCATTCCCGTGGAATACAAGGGAGCCACCGTTCCACCGGCCGACACACGGAGGTCGTACAACTGATGAACGCACAACGTGTCAATTTCCGGGCAACCCCCGGAACAGCCAACATCGATGTCGACGACATTCCCGAAGTCATGGCGCAGGGCGGTGACTGGGAAGACGTCCTCGCCGAAATCGAAAAGATCACGAACGAACGCATCGTGCTCAACATGGGTCCAGTGCACCCCTCGACGCACGGCGTGCTCCGCCTGGTCCTTGAACTGGACGGCGAACTCGTGCGCGAAACACGCGTTGACACCGGCTACCTGCACACCGGCATCGAAAAGAACATGGAATACCGCACGTGGACACAGGGCGTCACATTCTGCACCCGCATGGACTACGTCGCACCGTTCTTCCAGGAAGTCGGCTACTGCCTGGCGGTGGAAAAACTGCTGGGCATCACCGACCAGATTCCAGAGCGCGCCACGCTGATCCGCGTACTCATGATGGAGCTCAACCGTGCAGCCTCGCACATCGTGGCAATCGGAACCGGCGGCAACGAGCTGGGTGCCACCACGATGATGACCATCGGCTTCCGCGCACGTGAAGAAATCCTGCGAATTTTCGAACGCATCACCGGCCTGCGCATGAACCACGCGTACATCCGACCTGGCGGCGTCGCACAGGACCTGCCGGCAGGAACGGTGGACTTCATCCGTGAAAAGCTGCCGCGCATCCGCAGAGACGTGGGCGAACTGCAGGACCTCACCTTGCAGAACCCGATCTTCAAAAAGCGTTTCGTTGGTACCGGCTACATGCCGCTGTCAGCAGTTATGGCGCTCGGTATGACCGGACCGGGCCTGAAAGCGGCCGGCATTCCGTTTGATCTGCGAAAGATGCAACCGTACTGCGGGTACGAAGATTTCGAATTCGACGTTCCCACCTACGATTCATCCGACGCCTACAACCGCACACTCGTTCGCTTCGACGAGATCTACCAGTCACTGCGCATCGTCGTGCAGGTGCTCCGACGCCTCGAGAAGTGCGAGGGCGGTCCGACCATGGTTGATGACCCCTCGATCGCGTGGCCGGCACGGCTGTCGGTTGCAACCGACGGACAGGGCAACTCGCTCGAACATATCCGCGAAATCATGGGCGAGTCGATGGAGTCGCTGATTCACCACTTCAAGCTGGTGACCGAGGGATTCTCTGTTCCCGCCGGTCAGGTATACCAGACCATCGAACATCCGAAGGGCCTGCTCGGGATCCACGTAGTCTCCGGCGGTGGCACGCGCCCCTACCGCGCGCACTTCCGTGACCCTTCATTCGCCAACCTGCAGTCATTGTCCATC
Organism: Pauljensenia sp. C0170B4; assembly: GCF_056590235.1. Classification (NCBI taxonomy): domain Bacteria; kingdom Bacillati; phylum Actinomycetota; class Actinomycetes; order Actinomycetales; family Actinomycetaceae; genus Pauljensenia; species Pauljensenia sp. C0170B4. The sequence continues at coordinate 526,978 of NZ_JBWPVS010000001.1, forward strand.
ATGACCGAGGGGGGCCAGCTGGCTGACGTGGTTGTCTGCCTGGCAACAATTGACCCTGTTTTGGGAGGTGTTGACCGATGAGCTACGCGCCAGAAGTTGAACAGCGTCTGCGTGAAGAAGCGGCGGTGGTTGTGGACCGGTATCCCACCGGACATTCACGCTCAGCACTGATTCCGCTGCTGCACCTCGTGCAATCCGTTGACGGATACATCACTGCTGACGGCATCGCGCTGTGCGCTGACATCCTCGACCTGACACGTGCGGAAGTATCCGCTGTGGCGACGTTCTATACCCAGTACAAGCGCCATCCCACGGGAGACTACCTGGTGGGCGTGTGCACGAACGCGCTGTGCGCCGTGCTGGGCGGTGACGCAATCTGGGAGGCCGTCTCACAGCATGTGGGAGTTGGCACCGATGAGACCAGTGAATCCGGCAAGATTACGCTGGAACGCCTCGAATGCAACGCCGCGTGTGACTACGCGCCCGTCATGATGGTCAACTGGGAGTTCTTCGATAACCAGACACCGCAATCAGCGATTCAGCTGATCGACGACATCGAGGCCGATAAGCCGATCCACCCGACGCGTGGTGCCGACACGGTCCACACGTTCAAAGAGGTCGAGCACGTACTTGCCGGTTTTCTTGATGGTCACGAACATGAGGGCCCTTCAGCGGGCGAGAACTCACTGCTGGGCCTGCGCATCGCAGAGCAGAACAACTGGAATGCTCCGGTGCGGACCGGTTCTGAACAGGAGGAGGACAAGTGAGCTCCTTAAGCGCACCATCAACCCTCACGCCGATCCTGACGCGCGGGTGGGATGCAGAGCGGTCATGGACGCTGCAGTCTTACCTGAGCCGCGGCGGATACGAAGGATTGAAAGCCGCCCGCGCCCTTGAACCGTCTGACATCGTCGAGAAGGTCAAGGCTGCCGGTCTGCGAGGCCGAGGCGGCGCAGGCTTCCCGACCGGACTCAAGTGGTCCTTCCTGCCTCCCGATGACGGCAAGCCGCGGTACCTCGTGGTCAACGCCGACGAATCAGAACCAGGAACCTGCAAGGACATCCCGCTGATCATGGCGAACCCGCACATTCTGGTTGAAGGCATGGCGATCACATGCCGCGCCATTAACTGCCACCACGCTTTCGTCTACCTGCGTGGCGAGGTCGTCCACGTCTACCGCCGCCTCCTGAATGCGATTCGCGAAGCTGAAGAGGCTGGCCTGCTGGAAGACCTGCGCATCATTGCTCACGCAGGTGCCGGTGCCTACATCTGCGGTGAAGAAACCGCACTGCTGGACTCCCTGGAAGGTCGTCGCGGACATCCGCGCCTGAAGCCCCCGTTCCCGGCAGCTGAAGGCCTGTACGCGCGCCCGACTGTTATTAACAATGCCGAATCCATTTCGCAGGTGCCAGGGATTTTCCGCAACGGAGACGACTGGTACGCCTCGATGGGCACGGAAAAATCCAAGGGCCACGGTATTTTCTCCGTCTCAGGCCACGTCAAGAACCCAGGCCAGTTTGAAGCACCATTCGGCATCACGATGCGCGAACTGATCGACATGGCCGGAGGCATCCGCGAAGGCCACACCCTCAAGTTCTGGACACCAGGCGGATCATCCACCCCACTGTTTACCGAAGCTGAACTTGATGTGTCCCTCGATTACGAATCCGTGGGACAGGCCGGATCGATGCTGGCAACGCGTGCACTGCAGGTGTTCGACGAGACCACATCGGTCGTGCGCGTCATTACCCGCTGGACCGAGTTCTACCAGCACGAATCGTGCGGCAAATGCACGCCGTGCCGTGAAGGAACGTACTGGCTCAAGCAGATCATGCTGCGCCTGGAACAGGGCAAAGGACTTCCCGGAGACGTCGATCTGCTCGAAGAGATCGCCGGGAACATCGCCGGTCGCAGCTTCTGCGCACTCGGTGACGCTGCAGCCACACCAATCAGGTCCGGCATCAGCAAGTTCCGAGAAGAATTCGAAGCCGGTTTGACGACGCCCGCACAGGAGCTGTTCCCGTACGAAGCGTCCGCTAACTTCACTAGAGGAGGTGCCCGATGAGCGACGCGCCAGAAATGGTCGATATTACGATCGATGACATCCAGATGTCCGTTCCCAAGGGAACGCTGGTCATTCGCGCTGCGGAACAGGCTGGAATTCGTATTCCACGATTCTGCGATCACCCACTGCTCGCACCTGCAGCTGCATGCCGCCAGTGCCTTGTCGAAGTCGGAATGCCTGACCGCAAGACCGGCGAGCTGCGCTTCATGCCCAAGCCGCAGCCCTCATGCGCACAGACAGTCAGCCCGGGAATGGTCGTCAAGACCCAGTTCACCTCCGAGATTGCCGACAAAGCACAGCGCGGCGTTATGGAGTTCCTGCTGATCAACCACCCGCTGGACTGCCCTATCTGCGACAAGGGCGGCGAATGTCCCCTGCAGAACCAGGCCATGACAGAAGGACGCGCAAAGTCACGATTCGCTGACGCCAAGCGCACCTTCCCCAAGCCTCTGAAGCTGACCAGCCACATCATGCTGGACCGTGACCGCTGCATCCTGTGCCAGCGCTGCGTGCGTTTCGGTAAGGAGATTGCAGGCGACGCGTTCATCGACCTGCAAGGTCGCGGCGGCGGTACCTCACCGACAGACGACCATTACTTCATGGGCGAACAGATCGGCTCCTTCGACACCCAGGTCATCGGGTTCCACGACGAAGGTGCCCACGACGCGAGAACTGTGCCGCTGTCTGGCCCATACGGCGAGGCTGGCGTCATTGGATCCATCAACGGGGGAGAGCTTCCACCATCAGGATACGACCAGTCGGGACGCGCATTCGCCTCGTACTTCTCCGGCAACGTTATTCAGATCTGCCCGGTCGGCGCGCTCACCGCGTCGTCCTACCGCTTCCGTGCACGCCCCTTCGACCTGGTTTCCACACCGTCGGTGTCAGAACACGACGCATCCGGATCAGCGATCCGTATCGACGTGCGTCGCGGCCAGGTCGTGCGCCGCATGGCCGGCAACGATCCGGACGTGAACGAAGAGTGGATCACCGACAAGGATCGCTTCGCCTTTGAATGGGATCGTGAATCCCGCCTGACCACACCGCTGGTTCGCGAAAACGGTCAGATGGTGCCGACCTCCTGGGCCGACGCGCTGCACCGCGTGGCTGAAGGACTGAAGGTGGCGCGTGACAAGGGAACAGTTGGCATGCTTCCTGGCGGCCGTCTGACCTTCGAGGATGCCTGGGCATGGTCCAAGTTTGCTCGCACTGTTGTGGGGACCGATTCCATCGATGCACGCGTTCGCGAAACCAGCGAGGAAGAACGCCAATTCCTCGCAGCACACGTAGCAGGAACAGGGCTGGGTGTGACGTATGCGGATCTGGAAAAGGCCGGGAGCGTCCTGCTGGTCGCACTCGAGCCCGAAGACGAATGCGGATCCATTTTCCTGCGCTTGCGTAAAGGCGTCCTGAAGGGAACCACTCACGTCACGACCATTGCGCCGATGACGACAAGTGGATCACTCAAGCTCAACGCACAGGTGGTGCACGCCGCACCCGGAACTGAAACCGAAGTTCTCGCGTCGCTCACCAGCGGAGCAGCGGCCGAAGGCACCGCCCTCGTCGAATCCCTGTCCGACGGCGGGATCATCCTGGTCGGAGAACGCGCAGCGCGCACCCCCGGGCTGCTGACTGCAACCGCCAAGCTCGCTCAGGCAACTGGAGCCCGACTCCAGTGGGTTCCACGCCGAAGCGGTGACCGCGCAGCGGTTGAAGCCGGACTTCTTCCCGGCCTGCTGCCATTTGGTCGCTCACTTGCCGATGCCGGTGCCCGCGAAAGCATGGGCTGGGATACGGCAGGCATGCCGACCACAACCGGCATGGACATTCAGGACATTCTGGGCGGTGTGCGCACCGGCTCTGTCAGCGCCCTGATCGTGGGAGGTGTTGACCTGCGTGACCTGCCCGATCCGAAAGCGGCACGCAATGCGCTCGACGCAGTGGACTTCCTCGTGTCGATGGAAGTGCGCGCGTCCGATGTCACTGAGCTTGCTGACGTGGTGCTGCCCGTTGCCCCGCCGCTGGAAAAGAACGGTACCTTCATCAACTGGGAAGGCCGACTGCGCCCCTTCGGCCAGGCGATCTCGTCACGCTCGCTGACTGATCGCGATGTGCTCGTGCGACTGGCGCGCGAATTTGATGTCGATCTGGGTGGAGCCACGCTGAAGGATCTGTATGACGAGGTCAACCCCGTGATGGACTGGTCCGGTGAACGCTGCGTCATGGATGTGGCTACCACAACCGCCCCGCCCGTCGAATCGGTGAGCGAGGGACAGGCTGTTCTGGCCACTCACAAACCGATGCTCGACGCCGGACGCCTTCAGGACGGCGCACCGCAGCTGGCTGGAACAGCGCGCCGCCCCGTTGTCTTCATCTCGCAGGCAACGCTGTCGGCTTTGGGAATGTCGCAAGGCGACGCCCTGACTGTTAGCTCCGAACGCGGATCGCTCACGCTGCCGGTGGAGGTCACCGATCTGCCCGATCGTGTGGTCTGGCTGCCTGAGTGCTCCCAAGGATCACTTGTACATGAGTCACTGGGAACAGCCGGTTCCGTTGTGACGCTCTCACACGCAGTGGAGGTGACCCGATGATGACAACGCTTCCGCTGGCGATTCCCGACTACACAGTGGCGGACTTCTCCCAGGAAACGTGGTGGCTGACCCTCATCAAAGCGGTCTTCATCATCTTGTTCCTGATTTTCAACGTGTTGCTCGCCCTGTGGGTGGAACGACGCGGACTGGGACGCATGCAGACCAGGCCCGGCCCGAACGTTGCCGGCCCGTTCGGCCTGTTCCAGGCTTTCGCTGACGCGTTGAAACTGCTGTTCAAAGAGGACATGTGGACCAGGCGCTCCGATAAATTCCTCTACTTCATGGCCCCGGCCATCGCAGCGTTCTGCGCATTCAGCGTGTTCGCAGTAATCCCGCTTGGCCCGAACGTCAGCATGTTCGGCCACTCAACGCCACTGCAGCTGGCCGACATGCCGGTTGCTGCGCTGTATATCCTGGCGATCACCTCGCTGGGCCTGTACGGCATCGTCCTCGGTGGCTGGTCGACGCGTTCAACGCTGCCGCTGTACGGCGCCGTGCGTTCATCCGCGCAGGTGATCTCCTATGAACTGTCGATGGGCCTGGCCCTGGTCTCCGTGTTCATCATGTCGGGATCAATGTCCACCTCCCAGATCGTTGCCGCACAGACTCCGTTCTGGTGGGCAGTGACGCTGGCACCCGCCTTCGTTATCTACTGCATCTCGGCAGTCGGCGAGGTTAACCGCCTGCCTTTTGACCTGCCCGAAGCTGAAGGCGAACTTGTCGCCGGACACATGACGGAGTACTCCTCCATGAAATTCGGCTGGTACTACCTGTCCGAATACGTCAACATGCTGAACGTGTCAGCCGTGGCAACCACCATGTTCTTTGGCGGATGGCACGCACCGTGGCCGTTGTCGCACGTGCCCGTCATCAACGACGGATGGTTCGGAATCGTGTGGTTCTTCCTGAAGATGTGGTTCTTCATGTTCCTGATGATCTGGACGCGAGGCACGCTACTGCGTATCCGATACGACCAGTTCATGCAGTTTGGCTGGAAGCGTCTCATCCCGGTTGCCCTGGCATGGGTCGTTGCCGTAGCAGTGCTGCGTGGAGTGACCGCCTGGGTTGACACCTCAATGCCGGTGATCCTCGGCGTGATCCTCGCGATCTTCGTCATCGCCCTTGCAGTCATGTGGTTCCTGGATTCCGGTGAGGGCGAAACCACCGGCGAGGGAGACGACGTGACCGAAACGTTCGATCCGTTAGCCGACGGATTCCCTGTCCCGCCCAAGCCCGGCCAGCAGCTGCCGCCGTCACCGCGAGCCGGCAGAGCCCAGCCAGTTGGGGTTGCAGCCAACACGACTGTCGCGACTGATGCTCAGGAGGAAACCGATGAGTAAGTCAGACAAGCATCTTCCGCCATTGGGACCCGATGAGGAGCTGCTCTACGAGCACGATCATCGCGGCCCGGTCAGTGAGTTCTTTGCCCCCGTGGCAGGGTATGGCGTGACGATCACGTCATTCTTCCGCCCCACTGTCACCGAACAGTACCCCTTCGAGGGGCCGTTCGTGCAGCCGCGTTTCCACGGGCGTCACCAGCTCAACCGTTACGCTGACGGCCTGGAAAAGTGCATCGGCTGCGAGCTGTGCGCGTGGGCCTGCCCGGCCGACGCCATCCTCGTCGAAGCCCACTCAAACACGCCTGACGCACAGTACTCGCCAGGGGAACGTTACGGCGCGGTCTACCAGATCAACTACCTGCGTTGCATCTTCTGCGGATTCTGCATCGAAGCTTGCCCCACGCGTGCGCTCACCATGGGACACAACTTCGAACTGTCCGAGTACCGCCGCGAAGCGGAAATCTACGAAAAGCACCAGCTCCTTGTTCCCCTTGCCGACGGCATGCTGGCACCACCGCACCCGATGGTCGAAGGCATGTCCGACGACGACTACTACAAGGGTGAGGTGACTGGACCGACGCAACGCCAGATCGACTGGGTACGCGAGCGTCGACCCGAAGATTCTTCACTGCAGTCCGCTCAGCAGGCGGTTGCACAACCAGTTGAACAGGAGGCTGCGCGGTGACAGAAACAGCATGGCCACTGATGGGCAGCACAGGCGAGGCGATCCTTTTCAGTTGCGTCGCCGTCGTCATGGTGCTGGGCGCCCTCGGTGTGCTCTTCTTCAAGAAAGCTGCGTACTCCGCGATCTGTATGGTCGCGGTGATGATTGGACTGGCAGTATTGTTCATCGCTCTGGGAGCACCGTTCTTGGGTGCTGTCCAAGTCGTTGTCTACACCGGCGCCATCATGATGCTGTTCTTGTTCGTCATCATGATGATCGGCCTGGGAGCCACCGACGGATACCAATTCCAGTCACGCGGTGCAATCACTGCCGCATGCATCGGCGGGCTCGGCATGATCGCCATTTTTGCCGGTATCGGCGCGAAAACAGTGTTGTCCGCGAGCAAAGCCTCGAGCGTTGACCCGTACTCCAATGAGCCGGTCACCTCGCTGGCATCCTCACTGTTCGCAGACCACTGGATGTCAATGGAGCTCGCGGGCACTCTGCTCATCACTGCCGCGATCGGCGCGATGCTGCTGACTCACACGGACCGCCTGGGACCCTCGTTCAACCAGCGCACTACGGCTGAAGCCAAGATGAAGGCCTTCAAGGAAAGCGGCCGTCACATTGGACAGCTTCCGGCGCCTGGCGTGTTCGCTCATTCGAACGCAACGGACGTTCCGGCAATCGGCGGCGACACACTCGCCCCGGTGGAAGATTCCGTGCCGCGTGTCTTCCGCGTGCGAGGATTGGGCCGTTCACTGAACCAGGTTGCTCCTGACATTGCAGAGTCTTTGCAGCTGACGCGCGCCGGGCTGCTGGACGATTCACCATTCAAGGCAGGAAAAAACGTGTCGGTTCCTCGATCCGGAGCCTGGGGCATGCCGGGGCCTTCCGCGCCCACCGGCCTCAACCAGCCTGAAGCGTCCGCGGCTGACCGCAACGCGCAGGCCGAGACCTCGGCCAACGAAGCTGATCCGAAGGGCATGGGCGAGGTGCAGACCGCACCGGATGCCGGACAAGCCAATACTGATCATGTACAGGGACCGGGCGCGAACGCCGGCCCTACGCAGGGCGGAAGCAATAACAATGCTCAGCCGCACACACCTGGTGAAGGAGCTGCCAAATGAGTATGGCATGGTACCTGATCCTCGCGGGCGTGATCTTCTCCATCGGAGCGGTCGTAGTCCTCGTGAGGCGTTCTGCGGTGATCTCACTGATGGGTGTGGAGCTCATGCTGAACTCCGCGAACCTCGCCCTCGTGACCTTCGCACGTATCCACGCAGATGTTGCCGGACAGATCATGGCGTTCTTTGTCATGGTTGTCGCCGCAGCTGAAGTGGTCGTCGGACTGGCCATCATCGTATCCATCTTCCGTGCACGCGCGACAACCGGCGTGGACGACAACAACCTGCTAAAGAACTAAGGGAGGACCATTTCAATGACCACTACCCTCCCCGCTTTGACGGCCGCAACAGGGCCGGCAGCACTTGCGTGGCTTATGGTCGCGATCCCACTGGCGTCCGCAATCCTGTTGCTCGTCCTTGGGCGGCGCGCAGACAAATGGGGCCACATCCTCGGTGTGATCGCCTCGTGGGCGTCATTCGTTGTCGGCGTCGTTATCCTGGTGCAGATGCTTGGACTTCCAGCAGGTGAGCGACGACTGTCCATCGATCTGTTCTCGTGGATTCCGGCCGGCGACCTGTCCATCAACTTCGGAACCCTGATCGACCCGCTGTCGATGACCTTCGTGATGCTCGTGACCTTCGTGGGCTCGCTCATCCACGTATACGCCATCGCCTACATGGAACACGACCGGGATCGCCGCCGCTTCTTTGCCTACTTGAACTTCTTCATCGCCTCCATGCTGACACTGGTCATCGCGAATTCTTACGCAGTGCTCTTCATGGGATGGGAAGGCGTAGGCCTTGCCTCATACCTGCTGATCGGCTTCTGGAACCAGGTGCCCGACAATGCGACCGCCGCGAAGAAGGCGTTTGTCATGAACCGTGTCGGTGACATGGGCATGCTGATCGCCATGATGGGGATGGTTGCCTATGTCGGCTCCGTCTCCATGAATGACGTCAGCACTGCAGCTGCGGGACTGTCCACTGCACAGGCGACACTCATCGGTATCTTCCTGCTGGTCGCTGCCTGCGGTAAGTCCGCGCAGTTCCCACTGCAGGCATGGCTCGGTGACGCAATGGCCGGCCCGACGCCGGTGTCCGCGCTGATCCACGCGGCCACGATGGTGACCGCAGGTGTGTACCTGATTGTCCGCTCCGGCGCGATCTTCCTGGCAGCCCCTGCCGCATCACTGACAGTGGCGATCATCGGTGCGATCACGTTGCTGTTCGGCGCGATCGTCGGTTCGGCCAAGGACGACATGAAGAAGGTGCTGGCAGCATCAACGATGTCGCAGATCGGCTACATGCTTCTGGGTGCGGGCCTTGGCCCCATCGGCTGGGCGTTCGCCATCTTCCACCTGTTCACGCACGGTTTCTTCAAGGCATTGATGTTCTTGGGAGCAGGCTCCGTCATGCACGGCATGAACGATCAGGTCAACATGCGTCGCTTCGGTGCCCTGCGCACCGCGATGAAAGTCACCTGGATTACGTTCGCATGCGGCTGGCTCGCCATCCTCGGCGTGCCGCCATTCTCCGGATTCTTCTCAAAGGACAAGCTCATCGAGGCGGCATTTGCAGCGTCCTCGTTCTCCGGAATGTCAACACCCTGGGCTCCGTGGGTATTCGGCCTGGTCACCATGTTCGGTGCCGGAATCACCGCGTTCTACATGTCGCGCCTGTTCTTCATGATCTTCCACGGAGAAGCACGCTGGACAGATTCGACACCCGAGCAGGAAGTCCACCCGCACGAGTCGTCCCCTCTGATGACCATCCCGATGATCATTCTGGCGGTTTGCTCGGTACTCATCGGTGGACTGCTCAGCATCGGCGGAGCATTCACCTCATGGCTGGTTCCCGCAGTGGGGGAGACCCCTCACGTTGAGCCGGTCCTGCCGATGTGGCTGATCCAGGTCGCCACCCTGCTGCTTGTCGTGATCGGCGTCGCCGTTGCGTGGTTCATGTACGTGAAGAAGCCGGTCCCGATTGGCGTCCCGGCAGGCAACGCGCTCACGCAGGCTGCACGCCAGGATCTGTACCAGGACCACATCAACGAGAAACTCTTCATGATGCCCGGACAGGCGTTGGTCACCGTGGCAACAGAGGGCGATCGAAAGGTGGTCGACGGTGCAGTGGGCGGCTTGAGCTGGCTCACCGTTGGTGCGGGTCGCCTCGTCGCCATCACACAGAACGGTTTGGTGCGAACCTATGCGTCTTACATCCTTGGCGGCGTTCTTGTCGTCTTGGCAATCGTCCTCGGCTTCAGGCTGTGAGGGTGAGGAGGAGAATCAATGACTACTACTGATCTCATCCAGTCCAGTTCAATCCCGTGGCTGACGATCATGGTTGCCTGGCCGCTCGTGGCCGGCGCACTGGTCGGCCTCATCCCGGGGTTGCGTGCGCGCGGACGCCTTGTGGCGTTGGGCGCCTCGCTCATCGAATTGGTGCTCGGTATCATCGTTGCCACGCAATTCGACTGGACCACACCTGCCACACACCAGCTCGGTGAATCATATTCGTGGATCCCGCAGATGGGCGTGTCATGGGCGCTCGGCGTAAATGCCCTCGGCCTTGTGATGATCTTGCTGGCCGTCGCACTGGTGCCGCTCGTTCTGCTTGCTGCGCCTGCTCGCCTCGCCGGTTCCACGCACGAGGGCGACGCGCGCGACGCTGACGCTGACGAACGTGAGTCGCGTGAGGGCGCCTATAGCGCGCTGATCCTCGTCCTTGAAATGTTCATGGTCGTGATCTTCGCAGCCTTCGACGTGATCGTCTTCTACATCGCATTTGAAGCGATGCTGGTGCCGCTGTTCTTTATGATCGGCACCTACGGAGTGGGCGAGGCCGTGGCACGCCGCAAGGCTGCCATCAAGTTCCTGCTGTACTCGCTTGCCGGCGGCCTGGCCATGTTGGGCGGTCTGGTGGCACTGTGGGCAGTTGTCCCGCAAAAGTCCGAGACGTTCTTCCGCCTGGACACTCTCTCTCAATTCACCCCGATGCTGCCGTCCTCGTGGGCAATGGGGATCTTCTGGGCCTTCATGGTCGCCTTCATCATCAAGGCGCCGATGGTTCCGGTCCACACATGGCTGCCTGACACGGCGGCAGTTGCCCGCCCAGGTACATCCGTCCTGCTGGTCGGCGTGCTCGACAAGATCGGCACATTCGGAATGATCACGCTGTGCGTGAGCCTTTTCCCGCAGGCAGCGGCCAAGTGCGCCGTCGCCATGTGCGTTGCCGCCATCGTCTCAATCCTGTGGGGCGGTCTGGCCGCCATCGGACAAAACGACATTATGCGACTGGTGTCCTACACCTCGGTGTCACACTTCGGCTTCATGGTGCTGGGCATCTTCATCGGCTCGCAGCTGGCGTTGACCGGCGCGATGATCTACATGGTCGCTCACGGTGTCTCGATCGCCGCCATGTTCCTGATCTCCGGCTTCCTGACCCGCCGAGGCGGGACACGCGAGATTCCTGCATACCGCGGAATGCAGCGTGTGACTCCGGTGATCGCCGGCACGTGGTTGGTGTCCGGTTTGGCTTCAATCGCCCTGCCTGGCTTGTCAGGGTTCGTCCCTGAATACATGGTGCTGATGGGGTCCTTCTCCGTGTCAGTTCCGATCGCGCTGTTCGCTGTGCTGGGTGTCATCATCGCTGCCCTGTACGTGCTGCTGCCGTATCAGAAGGTCTTCACCGGCTCGCCAAACGAACCAATGCGCCACCTCACTGACATGAACGGTCGCGAAAAGGCCGTCGTGACGCCGCTGATCATCGCGATGGCTGTCATCGGCTTGTGGTCTGCTCCGATTGTCGGAGCACTGACCCCGGTATCAGACCAGGTCTTGAACGCAGGAAGCGCGGCGAGTGCGCCAGCGCAGACAGATGGGCAAACCTCTGACGCACCTGCCGATACGTCAACTGAAGGGAGCTCCAAGTGATTCCCATGAACGTCGCTACAACTACGGCCAGTGTTCCGTGGGCGAGCCTGACACCAGTGCTGATTGTGCTCGGTGGAGCAGTACTGGCAGTCCTGGTTGAATCATTTGCCCCCGCGCGCCTTCGTCGCCCGCTGGGAATTGGGGTCTCCCTCGTCGTGACCGCTGCAGCTATCGTCGTGCTCTCATGGCGCTGGGTTGTCGTAGCTGACACGCCGCAGGGTTTCGATGAATACATTGAGGACCCGCTGACAGTGGGTGCGCAACTGATTCTTGCCGTCATCACCTTCCTGGCGTTGCTCGTCATCGCGGATCGTACGCAGATTCGTGATGGAGCCTTCGCTGGACAGCCCTCGGACCGTCCCGGTTCCGTCGATGAGGAGCTGACAGAAAAGAAGCGCTACCAACGTTCGGAAATGTTTGCCCTCGTCCTGTTCTCGCTGGGTGGCATGATGGTGTTCCCTGCAGCGGACTCAATGATCATGCTGTTCGTGGCACTCGAGGTGATGTCGCTACCGCTGTACATCCTGTGTGCAACAGCGCGCCGTCGCCGCCAACTGTCACAGGAAGCCGCGCTGAAGTACTTCATCCTCGGCGCATTCGCCTCGGCCTTCTTCCTGATGGGCATGGCACTGCTGTACGGGTACTCAGGTGGACTGAAGTTCTCCGGAGTGTACAAGGTCATGACCCAGAGCACGGGCGAGATGGACTGGCTGCTGCTGGCCGGCATCGTCATGGTGCTGGTGGGCCTGCTCTTCAAGGTTGGTGCTGCCCCGTTCCACGCATGGACGCCTGACGTTTACACCGGCGCACCCAGCCCGATCACCGGTTTCATGGCAGCTGCAGTGAAAATGGCTGCCTTTGCCGCGATCCTGCGTTTCTACCAGGTCCTCGCCGGACACTTCACATGGGATCTGCTGATCCCGATGAGTGTTATCGCTGTCCTGACGATGGTGGTTGGCACCGTCGCAGGTCTGGTCCAAACCGACATCAAACGCATGCTGGCGTACTCGTCAATCGCGCATGCGGGCTTCATCCTGCTGGCGGTCATGTCCCTGGTCAAGGGATCGGCAGGCCACGTCCTGTTCTACGTCCTGGCATACGCACTGGCCACCATCGGCTCCTTCGCTGCAGCTACGCTGGTTCGCTCCGGCACCCGCTCTGGTGATTCGCTGGAGGTAGGCGGAGAGGCAACGGCTTTGGATCGCTGGGCCGGACTGGGCAAACGCAGCCCGCTGCTGGCAGGCAGCGTCCTGGTGTTCCTGATGTCATTCGCCGGCATTCCATTGACCAGCGGCTTCATTGGAAAGTTCGTTGTATTTTCAGATGCCTTCGCTGGCCAACTCGGATGGTTGGTTGCGATCGGCCTGCTGTGCTCCGTGGCAACAGCGTTCTACTACTTCCGTGTTGTTCGCCTGATGTTCTTCACTGAACCAAGTGAGAACACCGTGGTCATTAAGAGCGAAGGCCTCACTGCGATCGCTATTGCTGTGTGCGCGCTTGGGACGATCCTGCTGGGCATCGTTCCTGGGCCCGTCTTGTCAATGCTCTCAAATGTCGCTATCTTCTTGCCGTGACAGCTGTGAATTCTTATTCCGTACTTGACCTTGACGTCCCTTCTCTCGAAGCGCGTATCACTCCTGCGCTGGAAAGCGTGGAGGAGCTGCTGAACGACGCAGTTCGAGGCGGGCGTGACCTGGTCGAAGAACTCACACGCCATCTGAGCGTGGCGGGAGGCAAACGGATCCGCCCGGCTTTGACGCTTGTGTGTGCGCAGCTCGGTGACCCCGAGCGCGCAACGAGCGAGCGTGTCATCAGCGCAGCAACCGCAATGGAGCTGACGCACCTGGCATCGCTCTATCACGACGACGTCATGGACAGCGCACCCACTCGGCGCGGGGTTACCTCCGCACAGCACATGTGGGGTAACAACCGCGCCATCCTCGCTGGCGATGTGCTCTTTGCCAGGGCATCACGCCTGATAGCTTCCCTGGGACCTGAATCGGTGGCGCATCACTCAGACACCTTTGAGCGTCTGTGCATGGGGCAGCTCAACGAAACCTTCGGACCACCCGAAGACGCCGACCCGGTCGAGTTCTATCTGCAGGTTTTGGCAGACAAGACAGGATCGCTCCTTTCAGCATCAGCTTTCTTTGGAGCCTTCCACGGCGGAGCCGGCAGAGAGGTCGCTGACCTTGTTGCCACCTACGGTGAGAAGGTCGGCGTCGCTTTCCAGATCGCTGATGATGTTCTGGATCTTGCCTCCACAGGTGAGACCTCAGGGAAGACCCCGGGAACTGACCTGCGTGAAGGCGTGGATACACTGCCCGTCTTGCTGTTGCGCCGCCACGTGGCACACAACGGTGACGATGCGGCAGGTCAGGAAATCCTGGACGCAATCGACGGGGATCTGAGTTCCGATGGCGTCCTGGCTGACGTTGTTGACAAGCTGCGCCATCACCAAGTGCTGCAGGAGACTCGCGACCTAGCTGAAAAGTGGTGCGACGATGCAGTGGCAGTGCTGGACGCCCTCGACGATTCTGAACCCAAACAGGCGCTGACTGCTTTCGCTCATCTTATGGTCAACCGCTTGTCCTGATCGTGCGTGGGCGGCGCCATAGTGCCGTTCCTGTGAAGCGCGCTAGGATGGTGTGTTGTATCGAAAACGCGGCTCGAGCCACGCTCATTCGTGCGTGGTGAGCCTGAGAAGGGACGAATGACTGTGACAGCAACGAACGTTGCCGTTGTCGGGGCAGGCCCGGCTGGTATTTATGCTTCGGACATCTTGTCGAAATCAGATCTCGATGTGAATATCGACCTGTTCGAACGCCTGCCTGCTCCCTACGGACTCGTTCGCTACGGCGTGGCTCCTGATCATCCGCGCATCAAACAAATCATCGTTGCCCTCTACAAGATCCTGCAGCGAGGCGACATCCGCCTGCTCGGCAACGTGGAGATCGGTCGCGACGTGACGATCGACGATCTGCGCGAACACTACGACGCCGTCATCTTGGCAACCGGAGCTGACCGTGATGCTCCGCTAAACATCCCAGGTGTCGACCTGCCGCAGTCATATGGTGCAGCCGACTTTGTCTCGTGGTACGACGGGCATCCGGACTACCCGCGCACCTGGCCGCTTGACGCGCGCGAGGTTGCCGTCATCGGTGTGGGCAATGTGGCGCTGGATGTGTCCCGCATCCTCTCCAAGCATGTGCATGACCTGATGGTGACTGAAGTGCCGGACAACGTGGCGAAAATTCTCGAAGACAATCCCATCACCGATGTGCATGTTTTTGGCCGCCGAGGCCCCGCGCAAGTCAAGTTCACGCCACTCGAGCTGCGCGAACTGGGCAAAGTGCCCGACGTTGACGTGATCGTCGATGAGGAAGACTTTGATTTTGATGAAGGCTCCGAACAGACGATGCGCTCATCCAACCAGCAGCGCCAGGTCGTCAAGACACTGACGAACTACGCCTCGGTGGATCCAGAAGAGCGCCAAGCCTCCCGCCGTATCCATATCCACCTGTTCCAGTCACCCTCGGAAATTCTGGCGGACAGCAAAGGTAACGTGCGCGCACTGCGCACCGAACGCACTGAACTGGTCGGTGACGGCAGTGTGCGCGGCACCGGAGTGATGACTGACTGGCCAGTGCAGGCCGTGTACCGGGCCGTCGGGTACTTTTCGTCGCCCATCCCCGGCGTGCCGTTTGACGAGGTTCGTGGCGTGATCCCGAATAACGAGGGACGCGTTGTCACCGAGCCGGGGTCAACGGAAATTGTTTCAGGCGTGTACGCGACCGGATGGGTGAAGCGTGGCCCCGTGGGCCTGATCGGCTCCACGAAGTCGGATGCGCAGCAGACCATTGCGCACCTGGTTGAAGATGCCGAGGCTGGCGCTCTGCATGCCACCAGTGAAGCAGTGGGGCACGATGCGATGATCAAACTGCTTGACGAGCGTGGCGTCGCCTACACGACATGGGAAGGCTGGGAGCTGCTGGATGCGTACGAACGCGAACTGGGCTCACGGTATGGTGAGCTTTCTGGTGGTCGCGGCATCCGTGAGCGCATCAAGGTTGTCTCCCGCAATGCGATGACGGCGATTTCTCGCAGTGAAGAGCATTCGCACGACGATGAGGACCTGATTGGTCAGCCCGGTGAGATGGGCGTGCCCACTGCCATTGAGCGATTTGGTGATCACTACACCGGTCCGCGCGGCGAATGAGACACTAGAGCTATGAAATCGCGTTCGCGTGTCGCGTCCAACACAGTGCGCACAATCCTTCTGTTTGCCGTCCTGTGGGCGGTGCTCCTCGGTATTGGTGCGATTTTGGCGCATACAACCGGGTCGATGGTGTGGCTGTGGGTGATGGGCGGCGTATCGCTGATCGGTACGTTCTTCACCTACTGGAACTCGGCGTCCTTGGCGCTGCGCCAGATGAATGCCGAGCCTATGGATCAAAGTCTGTATCCGGAGGTTTACCGCATTGTCGAGGATCTGAGCCGGCAGACCGATCAGCCAATGCCGACACTGTGGATTGCGCCGACGATGGCGCCTAACGCGTTTGCAACGGGGCGCAACCCGAAAAACGCTGCGGTGTGTGTGACCGCCGGTATCCTCGATCTGCTCAATGAGCGTGAGCTGCGCGGTGTAATCGGGCATGAGCTGTCTCATGTGTACAACCGTGACATTCTGATTACTGCAATCGCCTCGTCCCTGGCGGGCATCATGGCAATTGCTGGGCGCTCTCTGCTGTGGATGGGAGGCGGCAGCCGTCGTAACCGTGACGGTGGAGGAGCGGCCGGACTGATACTGTCACTGGTCGCCGCGATTGTTGCGCCGCTGATCGGCATGCTCATCCAGCTGGCGATTTCACGCACGCGTGAGTACGAGGCAGATCACGACGGTGCGATTTTGTCGCACGACCCCCTGGCTTTAGCGTCGGCGTTGAAGAAGCTTGAGGTGGGTACAAGCCGCGTGCCCCTTGAGCGCACCCCGGAGCACCAGGGCGCAGCCCAGATGATGATTGCCAATCCGTTCAGCGGGGAATCGGTGCGCTCGCTCATGTCCACGCACCCGCCGATGGAAGAGCGGATCCGCCGCTTGGAGGAACTGGCCGGCTATTAGGCCGAACATCGGCTCCTCTCTCATTTTCCCATCTGTCGATTAGGACGCGAATGCGAGCTCCCTGCGCACGCATTCTCTGATTTTCCCAACTGTCGATCAGAAGACGCCAGGCTGCACCTTCCCTGCCAGCCTTGTCAGGCTGATACGTGGGAAATCCCTATTTTCCTGCAGTTTTACCTTGCAATGAGGGAAGCAATCAGTGCTCGCATAGGTGAAGCTGCCTCCAGGTTGACAGTTGGGGACAGGAGAGTGGGGTGCTTCAGATATGGGCGAGGACGCCCGCACTGCCTCGAGATCGACAGTTGGGGACAAGGCAGAGGGGGTGAAGGCCGCTATCTGACGGCGATGATCCTACCGATAGTTCACGAACTGCAACGCGCAGTCGATCTTCCGGCCCGCTTCGCCTCTGAGCAGTGCAATGACTTCTTGCAGGGAATCGCGCGACTTTGACGAAACGCGAACCTCATCTCCCTGGATCTGTGCCTTCACGCCCTTCGGGCCTTCATCGCGAATCAGCTTCGTAATCTTCCTGGCATTGTCCTGGCTGATACCTTCGCGCAGGGGAACGACCAGTCGATAGATTTTTCCGGACGGCTGAGGCTCACGATCCTTCAGATCCAGCGCCTTAAGTGAAACCTTGCGTCTGGTGAGCTTGGAGCGCAGCACGTCCACAATGGCCATCACGCGTTCGGGGGAGTTCGCTTCCATCACCACCGTATCGCCCGACAGTTCGATCGATGCGTCCACGTTACGGAAGTCGTAGCGTTGGGACACCTCCCTCGCCGCCTGATTGACAGCGTTATCCACTTCCTGCCGGTCGAGTTTGGAGACAATGTCGAATGATGAATCAGCCATGGGAATCCCTTCCTATCAGCGTCTGGCTATGAGTGTGCTCGATATCTCGCATTTGAGCGGGTCAAAACCGGTGATCCGATTGGCGCTCACGCTTGTATTTTTGTTATTCTTTCACGGCACCGATGATTGGTGTCAATGGCGGGGTGCCCGAGCGGCCAAAGGGAGCTGACTGTAAATCAGCCGCGGAATGCTTCGGGGGTTCGAATCCCTCCCCCGCCACTGGACTGAATGCCACAAGTGCTTCGCTCTCGAGGTACTCAGTTCTGCGACGTGAGGATGCTCTCAAGCCTGGAGATTGCTTCGAGCATGAGTGTCAGGCTAGAGTTTCTCTCGTTGCCCCGATAGCTCAGTCGGCAGAGCGTCTCCATGGTAAGGAGAAGGTCAAGGGTTCGATTCCCTTTCGGGGCTCTGGTTTGCGGCCTCGCAGTCGCGACCTACCACGGCGGGGTAGCTCAGCTGGTTAGAGCGCACGACTCATAATCGTGAGGTCGCGGGTTCGAGTCCCGCCCCCGCTACCGTGACCTCCCGGTCTCCGGCGATAATCTCAGAACCTCAAGTGAAGGAAAGATCGTGGCAAGCAAGTCTCAGGACGTTCGCCCCAAGATCACTCTGGCGTGCTCGGAGTGCAAGGAACGTAACTACATCACCAGGAAGAATCGTCGCAATACGCCTGACCGCCTCGAGCTGGCCAAGTATTGCCCGCGTTGCCGCAAGTCGACGACGCACCGCGAAACTCGGTGACGTTCCAGCGACGCCTCACAACTGTCATGCCCCCGGAGCTGTTCAACAGCCCGGGGGTTTATGCACGCTGCGTTTCCGCCGCCTCGGCGCACTAGATAGCCACGCACGGCACTTATTCGATCGGCACAATATGGCCACAGGGAAGGCTGTCATGAGCCTGTCACGCAGAGATCTGCCCCAATCGCGGATACGTCGTGCCGTCATTGCTGACGCCGCTATGTTCTTTTTCATGGGCTTTGCCAGTTCCTCGTGGGTGTCTCGCTTGCCGGCAGTGCGTGATTCTCTGAACCTCAGCCCGACTCAGATCGGCGCAATGCTCCTCATCGGCTCTATCGGGTCACTTGTGGCGCTTCCCTCCTCAGGCCCGGTAGTCGGGGCGATTGGGCCGCGTATGAGCGGCCGCCTCGCGGGTGTGCTGTGGGCTGTGGGTATGGGCTGCGTGGTGGCATCTATCCACGTGGGGTCGCTCGATTTGTTGTCACTGAGCCTCATCTTCGTGTCGATGGGGATGTCGTTGACAGGGTCAACAATTAACACTGCAGGCGGACTAATCGAAGTCGCCCTCGGCCACCCAATCCTGGATCGATTCCACGCGATGTTCTCGATCGGCACAGTCACCGGCGCACTCTCAGGTGCCGCAATGGCGAGGGCGGCCGTCCATGTCACCCATCATCTGCTGGGAGTGATCGTCTTTGGCCTGACCTGCGTCGCAGTCGCAACCGCGTTCCTGCTCACCGAGGACGATGTGCTCGCCCAATCTGTGAGCGACGGCGCTCCCAAGCGTCGCCGGATATTTGGAAGCGGCGGATCAACGGCCCGTACGCGAAAGGCGTGGGGCGAAAAACGCACGCTGTTGATCGGCCTGATGGTGTTGTCCTCGGGATTGCTGGAGGGGTCAGCAAATAATTGGCTTGCACTGGCGATGGTTGATGGGTACGACATGACGGCGGCGCAAGGTTCTGCGGTACTGTCCGGTTTCCTCGCCACGGTGGTGGTCGTCAGACTCAGTGCGGCGTGGCTGCGTCGGCACTGGCCACCTGATGTTTTATTGCGTGGCATGCTGATCGCCGCATGTCCCGGACTGGTCCTGGTCGGTTTCGCACCCGTGTGGGGTATTGCGATGATTGGCGTGGTGTTGTGGGCATTCGGCGCCGCCCTGGTGTATCCCACCGGTGCTTCTGCCCTGTCCCACGACCCGTCGATGACAGCTGCGCGCCTGTCGGTGCTGTCCACCATCAATTACGGCGCATTCCTGATCGGTCCGCCTGTGCTCGGCTTGCTCGCCTCGCATATCGGGTACCACCGTGCTCTGACGTGTCTGGTTGTTCCGGTTGCGGTTGGTGCGTGGCTGACACGCTACCTGCGCCCTGAGTCAGACAGCTAGGATGTCCTACGTGAGCGAACAGGGGAAGAACCGACCATCGATCAACGCCGAGGAGCATAGGCGCCCGCGCGCCCGTACGCATGCCCCCCGCCTGTCTGACATGACGACCTTTCGTGTCGGCGGTCCGGTGGCCACCCTCGTTGAGCCTTCCACTGAAGACGCCTTCGTTGACGCGTTGCGCCGCGCCGACGATGAACACAGCCCTGACCGCCTCCTGATTTTGGGCGGCGGATCGAACATCCTGGCTGACGATGCACCGTTTGATGGAACGGTGATTCGTGACGCTCGCGCAAGCCTTGAAACAGATGTCACCTGGACCCCCTCGGAGCCATCCGCGCCGCAGAGCTCACCTGTCATCGTGACGGCTGCATCTGGCGTGGCGTGGGACGCCCTCGTCAATGAGAGTGTGAAGCGGGGGCTGTCGGGCCTGGAAGCACTGTCAGGAATCCCCGGAACGGTTGGGGCGGCACCTGTGCAGAACATCGGAGCGTACGGCGGCGAAGTTGCCCACACACTGCTCCACATAGGCGCGTGGGATCGCCTTGAGCAGCGCCGCGTCGAGTTGACCCACGATGACCTTGAGCTCGGCTATCGTTCATCCATTCTGAAGCAGTCGCGTCTGACACCTCGCATGGACGGCTCGCAGTGGGGGCCTACCGGGCGCTGGGTCGTCCTAGATGTCACGCTGCAGCTCACACGCTCACACATGTCTGCACCCGTCGCGTATTCCCAGCTCGCGCGCGCATTGGACGTTCCAATTGGACAGCAGGTCGAGACGAATCGCGTACGCAGCGAGGTCCTGCGCCTGCGTGCCTCCAAGGGCATGGTGATTGACGAGGGGGACCATGACACGTGGTCGGCCGGATCGTTCTTCACGAACCCGATTCTTGATGCCGATGAGGCGGAGCGGCTGTTGCCACCTGAGGCTCCGCGATTTGACGCTGGGCGGGGCCTGGTCAAGACATCGGCAGCGTGGCTGATCGACCGTGCGGGTTTTGGAAAAGGGTTTGCGCTGTCTGACGAGTGTGAACCGTGCGGTGGCCACAGTTCGGCGCGCGCTTCACTGTCCACTAAGCACGTCCTGGCGCTGACTAACCGAGGAGGAGCCTGCGCACAGGATATCCGTGATCTGGCGCGGGCGGTGCGCGCAGGGGTGAAGGGAAGTTTTGGCGTGACGCTTGTGCCAGAACCCGTTGTCCTGGGAGAGCAAATTTAACAGCGGTACGGCTCAGCCAGCTGGACCAATGTTCGTGCTGCTCCGCGCGATTCAAGCATCTGACCGTGACCGTAGATGGGCAAAATGACTCGGCGATGCGCGCCTGGAAGCGTAGTGGGAGGGACGTTCTCATCCCACGTCGCCTCAATCTGAGTGATCCGTGCGTTCAGGTCAGTGCGTGAGGCCAGGGGGCGAATGGCGGGGGAGCCGGGGGAGAGTTCACGCAAACTCGGGATCGGCAACAGGCGTGCGATCGGTGCTCCGTCGAAGGGCGTCGCAAAGGTGATGAGGTGCCGAATACGCCATCCCTCGGGACCGGCCATGATCGCTTTGGCCACCAGTCCGCCTTTGGAATGCGAATAGAGCAGCACATGAGTGAGGTTTTCTCGCGCAAGGTAGCGCTCGGCCATCTGAGCAATCGTGTCAATCGGGCGGCGCATAGCGCGCACGCCTTCCAGGATTCGTGCGTCCCACCCGGCGTCGGCCAGCGCGCGCGCCCACGGGTCGAGATAGTGGCGCGACTCCCAGATGCCGGGAATCCCGATGGCGACTGGACGCGCCGCGCAGTCAGGCGTTGCTGTGCTCGCAGCGAGCGTCGCAGGTGTGTGTGCGCTCGCGGCAGGCTGAGTGGGCGTACCCGCGTCTGTGGAAGGCTGGGCGAGCGCGCTACTTGTTACGGTTATCGACGAGGGTGACTGCGGGCCGGCCGATGGTGAGGCTGCCGAATCATCCGAACCGTTCTGACTGCCGGACGAATCACCGGCCGCCGAAAGCGTGTCGCATACGACAGATGTCATGAGCTGGAGGCGACGGCGCGCAGCGCCCACTAAATCGTTGGCAGCGACGGCCAGGCGCTGCGGAATTGGCGGTATCGTGACCCACGAAGGTACCTCTTGGCGCAACGTCTCCGCAGGGGCGAACCAGTGCCACAGCGGCCACTGCCGAACCGATTCAGCAGCATTCTCGTGTTCGTTCATCTCACGGCTCATTGGCCAACCACCGATCAATCTGCGCGTTCCAGATGCGCCTGCGGTCAAATGACACTAGGGAGGCGCGGATCGACTGACGGGCCAGTTCCGCAAGCTGCTCGTCGCTCAGACCGAAAACATCTCGAGCAGCCTCGTATTGAGCCAACAGGCGCGAGTGGAACAGCAACGGGTCGTCGGCGCTCAAGGCGATTGTGGCGCCGGCTGCCATCAAGTCAGGCAAAGGGACGTGCACAATGTCTGGATACACCCCGAGGTGCACGTTAGACGTGGGACATACTTCCAACGCAATGCCGTCATCGACCAGGCGCTTGAGCAGGTCCGGATCCTCCGCGCTCCTGACACCGTGTCCCAGCCGGGTCGGGGAGAGCGCTGCCAGGACTTCACGCACCGATGAGGGTCCCAGCAGCTCGCCTCCATGCGGAACCGACGCAAGACCAGCGTCACGCGCAATGTTGAAGGCAGCACCGAACTGCGCGGTTGAGCCCACCCGCTCGTCGTTGGACAGACCGAATCCCACGACGGTGCCCGGCTCCCTGCCAGCGTACTGAGATGCCAGGCGGGCGAGGGTGCGTGCATCTAAGGGGTGGCGGATACGAGAGGCAGCGACCACGATGCTGACATCCACACCAGTTGCTTCGCTGGATGCGCGCGCCTCGTCCAGAATGATTTCGAGGGCGGGAGTGATGCCGCCAACCCACGGTGCATACGACGTGGGATCAACCTGCATTTCCAGATGCACAGAGCCTTCCGCCGCGTCATCCTCGGCAGCCTCACGCACGAGGCGGCGCATAACATCCTCGGTGCGAACTAACACGCGGGCTGCATCGTAGGCGCGCTGGAAGCGGAACCATCCGCGCGCATCTGCCGGGACCGTGAGCGGATCCATGTCCAGCAAATGAGGCGGCAGTCGGACGCCTTTTTCCACAGCGAGTTCGACCAGAGTGCGCGGTCGCATCGCGCCGGTGAAGTGCAGATGCAGCTGTGCCTTGGGCAATGTGGCCAGGGGCCGCCGGCCGGGGGGCGTGGGCGCCGCCTTCGTCAATATGGGCTGGTCACTGGGACTGGGGGAAGCAATCGGACGCAGCGGCATCGGCGGGGGCATGCTGTGAGAATGTTCAGGCATCAGCACCATTATCGGCAGCCGGCCGGCGCGCGTCCATCCACAAGGCGATATCCCGCATCAGGCCGGGACCTTCAGGCTCGTTCAGTACTTCGTGGTATGCGCCGTCGATGACGCGTAGGTGCGCGTCGGGGGTGTGCGTGCCCCATGCCAGTGACAGTCGAGCATTGCGCACGAATTCCTCTGACCCACTCGGGCGAGCAAGATGGTCGTGTGAACCGTGGATGACCAGGGTGGGCACGCTGAGTGAATCGGCTCGTGCGATCGTGTGGTCGCCCTGAACGCACATCGTCAGAGCAGTGATCAGCGGGACGGGTCCATGGAAATTGAGCGGATCGTTTTCGTAGTCGTCCACCACGTCAGGGTCGCGCGAGACGCCGCCCGCATCAAGCTTCGCTGTGGGCAATCCGGGGGCGACGCGAGCCAGTGTCAGCATGGAGCGAGCTACCTTGGCAGTGATCGGCGCGGCGGGACGAAATGCCGGACCGGTCAGCACCATGCCGGCAACATGATCCGGATCGATGAGGACAGATGCAGCGGTGATAATGCCGCCCATGGAATGACCCAACACAAATAGCTGCGACGTGCGCGAATTGGCGAGGGCGTCTGCGCGCGCTGCGCGGTGCTCTGTAATGAGACGGCCGACATCGACTTGAGCACGTGGACCATCTGCACTTCCGTGTCCGCTCAGATCGAATGTCACTGCGTCGTAGCCATCGTGATTGAGAGAATCGACGAGGCGCCTGTAGCGGCCTTGATGCTCGGCGTATCCGTGGCAGATCAAGACGGTGCCGTGAGGCTGGGGATCGGATGTGTGATGGGTGAACAACTGCATACCACTATTGTGCCTGTTAAAAGGCGCTGATGAGCGCTTATCAGCGCCAAAAGGGCAGAATTGGTGGTGCGACCGCAACAGCAAATGGTCAGGTGCGGGCATGCTGAGACTGAGATGGAATTCGCCGATGCTGAAGCAGAAACAACGCTCGCCGATGCTGAACCAGCGATCAGCCTCGCCCAGGCAGAAAGTGAGTCTTAGTCGCGGTCAGCCAGGAGCTTTTGAATACGGCCAACGCCTTCTGCCAGATCATCGTCGGAAAGCGCGTACGACAGGCGAATAAAGCCGCTGGGGCCAAAGGCCTCACCCGGCACTACCGCGACCTCAGCTTCCTTCAAGATGAAGTCGGCGAGTTCAGCGGACGTGGTGCACGTGGTGCCGCGAATGGAGGTGTTCAATAGTCCCTCCACCGATGGGTACGCGTAGAAGGCGCCCTTCGGTGTGGGTACGGTCAATCCTTCGATTTCACTGAGCATGTCGATCATCGTGCGTCGGCGGCGGTCAAACGCCTGGCGCATACGCTCCACGTCCTCCAGGCCACCCTCGAGCGCGGTTTTGGCAGCCCACTGGGCAACGTTGTTGACGTTGGAGGTTAAGTGAGACTGGAAAGATGTGGCCGCCTTGACCATGTCCTGCGGGCCAACCATCCAGCCCACACGCCAGCCGGTCATCGCGTATGTCTTTGCGACGCCGTTAAGGACGAGGGTCTGGTCAGCCAGTTCGGGAACCAGCTTGACAACGTGAGCAGTCTGGGCGCCGTCGTACAGCAGATGCTCGTAGATCTCATCGGTGATGACCCAGATACCGTGCTCCAGTGCCCACTGGCCGATTTGGCGAGTTTCCTCGGGTGTGTACACCGTGCCTGTCGGGTTCGAGGGGGAACAGTGCAGCAATGCCACAGTCTTGTCGGTGCGTGCCTCTTCGAGCTGGTCAACGGTGACTTTGTAATCCTGGTCAGCACCGGCAAAAACGGGAACCGTGGTGCCTCCGGCAAGTTTGATGGCCTCCGGGTAGGTCGTCCAGTAGGGGGTTGGCAGGAGAACTTCATCACCGGGATCGAGGACAGCTGCGAACGCCTCGAACACGGCCTGCTTGCCGCCGTTGGTGACCAGAATCTGGCTGGGGTCGACCTCGTAGCCCGAGTCGCGCAGCGTCTTGGCTGCGATTGCCTCGCGCAGTTCCGGCAGACCTGAGGCTGGGCTGTAACGATGCATCCGAGGATCGTGGCAGGCTTTGGCGGCTGCTTCGACGATCTGGTTGGGGGTCGGGAAGTCAGGTTCGCCGGCGCCGAAACCAATGACGGGGACGCCCTGAGCCTTGAGAGCTTTCGCCTTGGCATCCACGGCTAAAGTCGCTGATGGTGTGATGGAACGAAGACGCGCTGAGGCGCGGTGAGCAGTTTGGTTCGACATGTCTCTATCGTTGCACGATTGGAGGCCGTGCGGAAGAAAATTCCTAGGAATGGACGCGCTATGATCAGGGGGTGCTGGTGCGGACGGTGGAAGCCAAAAACACAGATCTGTGATTTTCTACATGCGGCGTGAAGTTGTACACTGGCGCGTTAACGCCCTAAACTAGCGGGGCGGGTCATGGGCGTCAGCCTGTGACAAGCGGTGAAGGGCAGTGGCGCAATTAGGTAGCGCACCGGTCTCCAAAACCGGCGGTTGTGGGTTCGATTCCCGCCTGCCCTGCTACATTGTAGATATCGGCCTACACGACAAGGAGAGGTTCTGTGAGCGACAGTCGCGCACTTGGCGGACCCGACAATGACGGTCTGCCCGACGTGCCGGACAAGCCGAGCGCTCCTGTGCGTCGTGACCGCACGAAGAGTGCACCGACTCCGAGCCGTGAGAAGTCGACGCATGAGGAAGGCGAAAAGCGTGGACTGTTCTCCCGCATTCGCCTGTTCATCAGCCAGGTCATCGCTGAGATGAAGAAGGTGACGTATCCGACTCGCAACGAAACATGGACGTACTTTGTTGTCGTGATCGTCTTCGTCACCGCTGTGATGGCATACACAGGACTTTTAGACCTGATATTCGGTAAGCTAAACGCATTGATATTCGGCTGAACCCGATTGACCCGCCGGCAGGAACCTGCAGGCGGGTTTCTTCTACGGTTCGTCAACCACTGCTGACAAGCCCACGCGCGTTGGCTCTGAAGGAGGACACGTGAGCGACCACATTGAAAACGCACCAGATGCGGATGAGACTACCGCTGTAAACGATACGCACGTCGACGCTGATTCTGCCCCTCAGTTCGTCTCTGCATCCGAATCTGTATCGGAGGGCAGCGGCGCGCAGAAAGCTGATGACGCCGAGACAGCTGATGGCGTCGAGACAGCTGACTCCACCCTCGCGCAGGAAGAAACTGCAGCTGTGATTGAGTCAGTTGCTGCCACCGAGCACGGTGGATCCGATGCTGATGCGGCTGTAGCTGAGGCGCCCGCTCATGATGAGGTGCCTGCTAAGGATCAGCCACCCTCGGAAATTGGCGACGCTGAAGCAAGCGAGCAGCCGGGCGATGCGGACACTGAATCCGCGGCTGACGAAATCGAAGACCCCATCGAAGTTCTGCGTGGCGAGCTGCGCCTTCTGCCAGGCGACTGGTACGTCATCCACACGTATTCCGGCCACGAGCGCAAGGTCAAGGCTAACCTTGAACAGCGCATCACCAGCCAGAACATGGAGGACTACATCTACCGCGTTGAGGTTCCCGACGAATATGTCATGGAATTCCGCGGCTCTCAGAAGAAGCGTGTGCGTCGTGTGCGCATCCCCGGATACGTCCTGGTGTGCATGGACTTCACTGACGCGTCATACCGAGTTGTCAAGGAAACGCCAGCCGTGACCGGCTTCGTTGGCGATCAGCACAATCCGATGCCTCTGTCTGAAGATGAGGTTGTCATGATGCTCACCCCGAACGTCATGGAAGAGGCCGCTCAGGAAAACAAGACTGGCCCGGCTCCGGTTCAGGAACTCAAGGTCAGCTACGAGGTGGGCGAAGTTGTCACAGTGGTGGACGGACCGTTCGAAACGATGAACGCCGTAATCTCCGAGATCATGCCCGAGACCCAGAAGCTGAAAGTTCTGGTCACGATTTTCGAGCGCGAAACGCCTCTGGAACTCAACTTCGATCAGGTTCAAAAGATCGACGACTAGTCGCCGCGGCGCAGGGGCGGACACGCCCGCCCAGGTGTTGCGCACAGCTTAGTGAGTGATGTCGCGCACGAGAACTTGGGATCAAGGTATCTGACGCGATATCATCGCTGTTTGTGCGTCTGCATTTGCGTGTAGGACGCGCAGGCGGATCGGCAACCGTCGGTTCGCTTCGAATCACCAATGAAAGACCCGTAACTTATATGGCACCAAAGAAGAAGGTCACCGGCCTGATCAAGCTGCAGATCCCTGCCGGTGCTGCAACTCCGGCTCCGCCAGTTGGCCCGGCACTGAGCCAGCACGGCGTGAACATCGTGGAGTTCACCAAGGCGTACAACGCTGCAACCGAATCTCAGCGCGGCAATATCGTCCCTGTTGAGATCACCGTCTATGAAGACCGTACGTTCACGTTCGTTCTCAAGACGCCTCCGGCTGCACAGATGATCAAGAAGGCGGCTGGCGTGGACAAGGGCTCACCGACGCCTCACACCACCAAGGTGGCAAACCTGACCAAAGATCAGGTTCGCGAGATCGCTGAGACCAAGATGCAGGACTTCAACGCCAACGACATCGAAGCCGCGATCAAGATCATTGCCGGCACCGCCCGTTCCATGGGCATCACCGTCAGCGACTGATACGTCACCAAACCAATCTTTGTGGAAGGGCAAGCGCTTGCCCGAACACACCACACCTGCAAGGAGATAGCAGAATGACAAAGCGCTCGAAGAGCTACCGGGCCGCCGCGGAGAAGATCCACGCCGGTGAGGTATACGAACCTCTTGAAGCCATGAAACTGGCAAAAGAAACCACTGTCACCAAGTTTGACGCCACCGTTGAGGTGATGTTCCGACTGGGTGTCGATCCCCGTAAAGCAGACCAGATGGTCCGCGGAACCGTTTCCCTGCCGCACGGCACTGGCAAGACCTCACGGGTCTTGGTCTTCGCTGTGGGCCCGCGCGCGCAGGAAGCGATCGACGCCGGAGCTGACGAGGTCGGCGGCGACGAACTGATTGAGAAGGTCCAGAAGGGCTACACCGATTTTGATGTGGCCGTCGCAACCCCTGACATGATGGGCAAGGTTGGCCGTCTGGGTCGCGTCCTCGGTCCTCGTGGCCTCATGCCGAACCCGAAGACCGGAACGGTCACGATGGAAGTTGGCAAGGCTGTCAAGGAGATCAAGGGTGGCCGTATCGAGTTCCGTGTGGACAAGCACGCGAACCTGGCGTTCATCATCGGCAAGGCATCCTTCACTGCTGAGCAGCTGACGGAAAACTACGCCGCTGCCCTCGATGAAGTCCTGCGTCTGAAGCCGTCCTCCTCCAAGGGTCGCTACATCACGAAGGCCACCGTTTCAACGACGATGGGCCCTGGCATCCCGTTGGATCCGACCAAGACGCGCGATCTGCTCGGCACTGACGACTGATTGTTCGATGCCTGACGGCATTGATTCTCGGTGCTTCGGCGATCGGTTGCAGAGATGACCGGTTGGGTTGATGACCAGGCGGATTGATGCCTGAGCGATCCTCGACGAGGGTGCCGCAGCGCCCGCGTCACGTCGCAATCTTGATAAATGGGGGTGGGTTCGCACGCGTGTGCGAACCCACCCCCATTGTGTGCCGTCATCGATGAGCCCTGTCTTGAATGCGCGGCCCCTTTCTAGCACGCCGTCTCCAGCGCATGGCATTTTGACCTGAGCCGACTTCAGCAAATGGCGACTCTCTAGTGGAACGTCTTCGTTGCGTGCCACCTTTTCCGCGTCCGGTCTCATCCGCATTTCGTCTTACTCTCGGCAGCCCCCTTTTCCCGAAGCCCACCCACCCCTACCAATCCCAACTGTCGATCTCGATGGACCAAGAAGGCGGGCTGGATTACTGGCTTTCAACACTGACGAACGTTTTCACTGGTCAGAGAGTGTTATTCGCGGAAGGTGTGGGCCTCCCTCGTCAATTAGGACGATAACGGGAGCTCCAGATCGACAGTTGGGGATTAATGCGGACAGGATGAGGGGGAGGGGGAAGATGAGGGAAGGCGGAGAGGAAGGCTGAGGAGCAGGTCGAGAGCAGGCCAAGAGGGATGCCGAGGGGAGCTAAGAGAGCGAGCGGAGAGAACGGCGAGAAAAAGCGAGAGGAGAACACGTGGGAATGTGCAGGATGCCAGAGGCATAAGGGCGGGAATAAATAGCGGCACGCAAACGTGCTTTGTTGCACACAGCGCACAGTAGAGGCCGCACATCGATCTTGGTATAGTGGAACAGCCAAAGACCGTCGGACATCTACTGACAGTAGATCGAAGCGCAAGAGCGACCGACGCAGGTAACGTGACTTGAACAGCTCCCTTGCGGGAAACTGGACAAGCGTGGTGCAAGCCCGACACGAACCTGCGTGTCGGGCTTTTTCGTGGGTACGGCGGCTGACTTTTCGGAAGGAGGACCATGGCGAGGTCTGACAAGGAGGCAGTTGTCGCCGAGCTGACGGAGAAGTTCCGCAACTCGGATGCCGTGCTGCTGACTGAGTATCGCGGTCTGACCGTTGCACAGCTCAAGGAGCTGCGTCGCGGTTTGGGCAATGACGTGAGCTACGCCGTGGTGAAGAACACGCTGGCACGGCTGGCGGCCCGCGAAGTCGGATTCGATTTCCTCGAGGACGACCTGAAGGGCCCGACAGCTATTGCATTCGTCAGCGGTGAGCCGGTTGAGGCCGCCAAGACGCTGCGTGATTTTGCCAAGGATAACCCGGCGCTGGTTTTGAAGTCTGGCGCTATGGATGGTGTCGCACTCGATGCTGACGCCGTCAAGAAGCTTGCTGATCTGGAATCCCGCGAGGTCCTGCTGGCCAAGGCTGCAGGTGCCCTCAAGGCGAAGCTCTCCCAGGCTGCGTACGCATTCAATGCACTGCCCACCAAGGCTGTGCGCACAATCGATGCTCTTCGCGACAAGCAGGAGCAAGCGGCCTGACGCGACAGGCCCCGGGTTACTGGCCTCACCGCCATGCACCCGGACTCATTTACACAACGTAATCTGCTCGCGTAGCAGGCCAAACAAGGAAGGATGCCACTCATGGCTAAGCTCTCCGCAGATGAGCTCATCGAAGCTTTCAAGGAAATGACCCTGATCGAGCTGTCCGATTTCGTCAAGCAGTTCGAAGAGGTCTTCGACGTTGAGGCTGCCGCACCGGCCGCCGCCGTTGTTGCAGCACCAGCCGCTGCCGGTGAAGAAGCAGCAGCTGAGGAAAAGACCGAGTTCGAGGTTGTCCTCGAAGCAGCCGGCGACAAGAAGGTTGCCGTTATCAAGGCTGTCAAGTCCCTCACCGGCCTCGGCCTGAAGGACGCCAAGGGCCTGGTTGACGGCGCACCGTCGACCATCTTCGAGAACGCTTCCAAGGAAGACGCCGAGAAGGCCAAGGCAGAGATCGAAGAGGCTGGCGGCACCGTCACCCTCAAGTGATTTCACTTGAAACTCTCGCGCTAGCTTAAGCGCATATCAAGTTGTCGCGGTTCAGCATCAGCTGGGCCGCGACACTTGTATATGGGCGGTGTGGCCACTGTGCGCAGTGTGGGCAGGCGGTGACGCGCGAGCCCCGCAACCGTGATGTCTGCACGCTAGCCGCCCGGCCGCGATGTCTGCACGCGAATGCCGCGCCCCGCTGCTCCGAGTGGGAGTGCTTTCCGTGTGACAATTGACGAGGGGAAAGGAGGATCCATGTCGGACACCATGAACTCCCTGCTGGTCACCGGTGGCTGCGGTTTCGTCGGCAGTAACTTTGTGCGATTCGCACTCGAACGCGATCCTCATATTCGCATCACGGTGCTCGACAAGTTGACCTATGCCGCGAACCGGCACAATCTTGATGGTTTGCCGCCCGGCAGAGTCGCCCTCGTCGTTGGGGATATCTGTGACGAGGAGCTGGTTGAATCCCTGGTCGCTGACCACGAGGCCGTCGTGAACTTTGCCGCCGAAAGCCACAATGACAAATCGATTGCTGACCCCGAGCCTTTCATCCACACTAACATTTCAGGCACCTACAGACTGCTGGAGGCATGCCGGCACCATGAGCGGCGCTTTCATCACGTCAGCACCGACGAAGTGTACGGCGACCTGGCTCTCGATGATTCCATGCGATTCACTGAAGAATCACCTGTGAAGCCGTCAAGCCCTTACAGCGCCAGCAAAGCCTCGTCTGACCTGCTGGCATGCGCATGGTTTCGCACCTTCGGTGTCCGGGTGACAATTTCGAACAGCTCGAACAACTACGGACCATATCAACACATTGAGAAATTCATTCCTCGACAGATCACGAACATTTTGACCGGCCGGCGCGCCAAGCTGTACGGCGATGGACGAAACGTTCGCGACTGGATCCATGTCGACGACCATTCGGCGGCCGTTTGGCAGATCCTGTGTCGCGGCATACCCGGAGAAACATACCTGATTTCCGCCGAAGGGGAGCGTTCCAACTTTGACGTTTTACGCTCGATCTTGCGCCTCATGGGCAGGGACGAGGATGACTTCGACTGGGTCGGGGATCGGCCCGGCCATGATCGCCGATACGCGCTGGATGCGAGCAAACTGCGCCGGGATCTTGGGTGGGAGCCGGAAAAGAGGGATTTTGAAGCGGGGCTGGCTGAGGTGATCGCCTGGTATCGCTCACATGAATCGTGGTGGCGTGACGGCAAGGATGTCATTGAAGATCAGTACGCGCGCTGGGGGCACTGAAGATCTCGCCGTCTGCATCCTCGCTGTGTGGGGGCAGGATGTGTACTGGGGCGCCAAGCCGCGACTGGTGCGTCGTGTAATTGCAGGTATGCGGGTTTTCTGTGCTCCCGAAGCTCTCGGCAAAGGCGGCAGCTTCAACTCCGCCCTCCATTCCATTCCCCAACTGTCGATCTCACTTCGTTTGCAGACACGCCGTATATGCTCGCGAGCTTCTGACCTGCAAAAGGAGCGGAGTCTGCTCGGCAATAGGTCACTCAGACCCGTTGAAATCGACAGATGGGGGACGAGGGGTGTGAGGGAGCGAAGGGCGGTATGCGGATCGGCCCGTGCGGCGGTAGCGGTGGCAGCGGCGGTGAACCTGCGAGAAACTGACAGTGCAAGCGCGCAAAGGAGAGTGCCATGAATACGGAAATGAACAGCCGGACAGATGCAGCCGCACGTGACATCGACGCGGATGAGCCGCGCCGCGCCGGAGAGGTGCACGGCTGGGTCGACGAACGATTCGAGTCGGTCAAGACTCTTTTCGCACGCATGCTCCAGCGCGATCCCACCTACTCTGCTCAGGTGTGCGCCTACGTCAACGGTGACAAGATCGTTGACTTATGGGGCGGCGGTCTCATGGATGGGCAGACGGTTACAGGGTTTTTCTCGGCAACAAAAGGTGCTTCCGCACTGACCTTGGCGCGCTTGGTTGACTCAGGTGACTTGGATCTTGAGCAGCGAGTTGCGTATTACTGGCCGGAGTTTGCCGCCTGTGGCAAAGACCAGATTACAGTCAGTCAAATGCTGTCCCATCAGGCGGGACTGCTTGGCGAAGAATCGATGCGTTTGATGGATGTGCCCTATGACTCGCGCGGGATGGCGGCAAAGTTGGCAGCCATGTCACCGCTGTGGCGCCCGGGCACGGCGTTTGGCTACCACGGCCGCACGATCGGACCGCTGATGGAGGAACTTTTCCGTCGAGTCGCCGGCGAGGACCTGCAAACCCATTACGAGCGTGAGGTTCGTGCCCCACGTGACATTGACTTCTATATCGGCTTTCCTGAATCGGAAGATGATCGCTACGAACCCATCCTGCCGTCTCTTCCCTTCGAGAAAGCCCTGGCGGAACGTGACAAGCGTGGCGAACGGGTTCCGGGAACGGCCGCTCTGTCCGACGATCCTGGCGCCGGGCCTGTCAGCGCTGATGAGCTTGCGGCAGCGGTAGGCCAGTGCGAGCTCGGAGATTCGCTTGGCGCGCTGTCCGCACTCGGTGGCGGCGTCATTGAGCCAGACAACACACCCACACCGAACCACCGCCATATTCGTGCCGCCGGCGTTGCGTCGACAGGTGGGGTCGGTTCCGCTCGCGGCCTGGCTCGCCTGTACGCAGCAGCTGTCACCGGTCTCAACGACTGTTCTGCTTCACGAATTGACGAGGGAAACCCACGCCATGATCTGTCTGAGCCGTTCTTAACGCCTGACACGGTGAAACTAATGGGAACGCAGCAGGTGTTCGGGATGGATCGAGTGCTGCAAAACGTCATGTGCTTTGCTCGGGTGTTTCAAAAGCCCAATGGTATGTTCCCGTTTGGCTCCTATCAGGCTATCGGGCACGACGGTGCGGGCGGAGCGTTGGGCTTTGCTGATCCGTTCTACGGCTTGGCATTCGGATACAATGTGCGCCGCATGAACGAGCCTGGCGGACTGGACCCGAAGTCAGTGCTGCTGTCTGCTTGTATTCGCGACATCCTTGGCGGCGGCCGGTAGGGCCTGGTGTCTGCTGGCTCGCGTGTATTGAGCACCTGGCGAGCGGTTCCTAATTCGGTTCGCCGTTCGTTCCCGTGCTCGCTTTCTCTCACCACCCCCTTCCGTACTATTCCCGTCTGTCGATCTCGACTTTCTCCCCTCATTTACCCGACCGTCGATCTTGACTTCCTCCCTTCGATTCACCCATCTGTCGATCTCAGCGCACTCAGTTCGGGTGTCATTGCACGTCCGCGCCTGCGACCTGCATAAACGGATGGGTACCCTCGTCAATTGCGAAGAAAACCGGTCGAGATCGACAGAAGGGAAGCGGAGGGAGAGGAGGAGAGAGGGAGAGGGGGAGAGGGAGGAGGAGGGAGAGGCGGCACTCGGGGCTGGGAAAAGACGGCGACCAGCCGCCGGCAACAACCAGCCAGACGGAAAGGGCAGAAACAGCGAATGGAAAGGGTGGAAAACAGTGAAGGGGAGGGACAGAGAACAGTAAACGGGGGCAAAGAACAGTGAACGGGAGGGGCAGAGAAAAGTGAAAGCGCCGGTCAGGCCCCAAGCAACACGGCGGTGGGGTCCGTGAGATTGGGCACAGCTTCGCGCATACCCCTTGCCGACGGCGGCGAAGGATTCTAACATAACTATTTGCGCCTGATGACGCCCGAGGTGAGCTGTGCCCGCACGCGAGACCAGCGCTAAGTGTGCTAGCGACACAGTATCAGATAGGGGCGGCAGGCGGGAGCGCGCACTCACCGACTGCAGGGAAGGACACCCTTTGGCTGCCAGTAGCACCACTGCACATCAGCCCAGGAACCGTATCTCATTTGCGAAGCTTCGCGAACCTTTGCAGGCCCCGAACCTGCTGGGTCTGCAGATTCAGAGCTTCGATTGGCTTCTGGGGAACGACAATTGGAAACAACGCGTTGAGGCTGCGAAAGCTTCAGGCGGATTCGACGTGCCGGACGTTTCCGGGCTGGAAGAAATCTTCCAGGAGATCTCGCCGATTGAAGACGTCGCACAAACCATGTCATTGTCATTCCGCGACCATCGACTCGAACGCCCGAAGTACTCGGTCGAAGAGGCAAAGGCCAAGGATTACACGTACTCAGCACCGATGTACGTCACCGCCGAGTTCATGAATTACATGACCGGCGAAATCAAGTCGCAGACCGTCTTCATGGGTGACTTCCCCCTGATGACCAAGCGCGGCACTTTCATCATTAACGGCACGGAGCGCGTCGTCGTCTCCCAGCTGGTCCGCTCGCCTGGCGTGTACTTCGAGCGCACATCTGACCGCTCCTCCGATAAGGAAATCTTCGGAGCCAAAGTCATCCCCAGCCGCGGTGCCTGGCTCGAATTCGAGATCGACAAGCGCGACGCAGTGGGTGTGCGTATCGACCGCAAGCGTAAGCAGTCGGTGACTCACTTCCTCAAGGCTATCGGCATGACCGAAGCTGAGATCCGTGAACAGTTCGCGGACTACCCGGTTTTGCTGGAAACCCTTGAGAAGGACACGGTCGACACCCAGGAGGAAGCTCTCCTGGATATCTACCGCAAGATTCGCCCCGGTGAGCCCGCAGTCGTCGACGCAGCTCAGACACTGCTGAACAACTTCTACTTCGATTCCAAGCGCTACGACCTGGCGAAGGTTGGCCGCTACAAGATCAACAAGAAGCTGGCTCTGGATGCGGATCCTCGTACCTCCGTTCTGACGCTGGAAGACATCGTCACGACCATCAAATACATGCTCTCGATGCATAAGGGTGACAAGACGTTCACCGGCGTGCGTGGCGGCAAAGCCGTGGAAGTCAGCGTTGAGTCGGACGATATTGACCACTTTGGTAACCGTCGTATCCGCGCGGTGGGCGAACTGATCCAGTCGCAAGTGCGTACCGGCCTGGCGCGCATGGAACGCACCGTGCGTGAACGCATGACAACGCAGGAAGCCGATTCGATCACGCCTCAGTCGCTGATCAATATCCGCCCCGTTGTCGCAGCGATCAAGGAGTTCTTCGGAACATCCCAGCTGTCACAGTTCATGGATCAGAACAACCCGCTGGCCGGTTTGACGCACAAGCGCCGCCTGTCGGCACTGGGCCCTGGCGGTCTGTCGCGTGACCGTGCCGGCATGGAGGTCCGTGACGTTCACCCGTCGCACTACGGACGCATGTGCCCGATTGAAACCCCTGAAGGCCCAAACATTGGTCTGATCGGCACGATGGCGACGTTCGCGCGCATCAACCCCTTCGGTTTCATCGAGACGCCGTACCGCGTGGTGCGTGGCGGCCACGTCACCGACGAGGTCGAGTACCTGACCGCTGATGACGAGAACGGCCACTACATCGCTCAGGCATCATCGCCGCTGACGGAGGACAACACTTTTGCCGAAGAGATGGTTCTGTGCCGTCTCTCCGGCGAAGACCCGTTGCTCGTTGCACGCGACGACGTTGACTACATGGACGTTTCTGCACGTCAGATGGTCTCTGTTGCCACCGCGTTCATCCCGTTCCTCGAGCACGATGACGCCAACCGAGCCCTGATGGGCGCGAACATGCAGCGCCAGGCTGTCCCGTTGCTGCGCACCGAAGCTCCACTGGTCGGCACCGGCATGGAACGCCGCGCCGCTCAGGACTCAGGCGAAATGGTGATCGCTGAGCGCGCCGGTGTCGTCACCGAGGTCAGCGCCGACTTGATCGTCGTTGAAACTGACGAGGGTGGCCGCGACACCTACCGACTCGAAAAGTTTGAACGCTCCAACCCCGGCAACTGCACGAACCAGCGTGTCATTGTCGAGGAAGGCCAACGCGTTGAAGAAGCAGACGTTCTGGCTGATGGCCCGGCCACCGACAACGGTGAAGTCGCCCTCGGAAAGAACCTGCTGGTCGCCTACATGTCGTGGGAAGGCCTGAACTACGAGGATGCCGTGATTCTGTCACGCCGCGTCGTGCAGGATGACGTCCTGACCTCCATCCATATTGAGGAGTACGAGGTTGACGCCCGCGAAACGAAGCTGGGCGACGAGGAAATCACGCGCGACATTCCGAACGTGTCCGAGGAATCACTGGCTGACCTTGACGAACGCGGCATCATCCGCATCGGTGCTGAGGTTCAGGCCGGCGACATTTTGGTCGGCAAGGTCACCCCGAAGGGTGAAACCGAACTGACCAGTGAGGAGCGCCTGCTACGCGCCATCTTCGGTGAGAAGGCGCGCGAAGTGCGCGACACCTGCCTGCGTGTCCCACACGGTGAAGAGGGCATCGTCATTGGCGTGCGCGAGTTCAATGACGAAGAAGACGATCTGAACCCCGGCGTGCGCCAGACGGTGCGCGTGTACGTGGCTCAGCGCCGCAAGATCACCATTGGTGACAAGATGGCTGGCCGTCACGGAAACAAGGGCGTCGTCTCCAAGATTCTGCCTGTCGAAGACATGCCGTTCCTGGAAGATGGCACACCTGTGGACATCATCTTGAACCCGCTGGGCGTTCCTGGACGTATGAACGTCGGTCAGGTGCTCGAGTACCACCTCGGCTGGCTGGCCCACCAGGGTTGGGATGCCACGAAGGCGAAGGAAGCTGGCGAAGACTGGACGAAGTTCCTGCCTGAGAACGGCATCAGCGCCGAGCCCGGCTCCTTGGTTGCAACCCCCGTGTTCGACGGTCTGGAAGCAGATGAGCTGCAAGGCCTGCTGCGTTCAGTTCGTCCCAACCGTGATGGAGAGCGCTTGACCAACGATGAAGGTAAAGCTCAGCTGTTTGATGGCCGTTCGGGTGAACCGTTCCCGTACCCCATCGCAGTGGGGTACGCCTACATGCTCAAGCTGCACCACTTGGTTGACGACAAGATTCATGCCCGTTCAACCGGCCCGTACTCGATGATTACGCAGCAGCCGCTGGGTGGTAAAGCCCAGTTCGGTGGCCAGCGCTTCGGCGAGATGGAGGTGTGGGCACTGGAGGCCTACGGTGCCGCCTACGCCCTCCAGGAGCTGCTCACCATCAAGTCGGACGACACCGTTGGACGTGTCAAGGTCTACGAAGCCATTGTCAAGGGTGAAGACATCCCGGAACCTGGTATTCCAGAGTCCTTCAGGGTCCTCATCCAGGAAATGCGCTCGCTGTGCTTGAACGTTGAAGCACTCGACGCGGCAGGCAACCCGATTGACCTGCGCGACGAGGACGAATCGTACGATGCGCAAGAGGATATGGGCATCACCTTGGATGCCCGTCCGAACGCAGCAGCAACCATTGACGCCATTTAACTCAGTCGGTTCCGCGGCGCACAGGTCGCCCTCGTCAATCAAGACGACGAACGAGGGCGACGCGCTTGCGGGGAACCTCAGCCCCTCCAGCGGCGGGCTTGAGCAGACCACTTACGCTGGAACCGACGAACTAATGCAAGGAGCGAGACCTTGATCGACGCTAAGACGTTCGACAGCCTCAAGATCACCCTGGCAACGACAGATGACATCTCAGGATGGTCCCACGGCGAGGTAAAAAAGCCCGAAACGATTAACTACCGCACCCTCAAGCCTGAGCGCGACGGCTTGTTCGGTGAACAGATTTTTGGTCCGACCCGCGACTGGGAATGTGCGTGTGGCAAGTACAAGCGCGTGCGCTACAAGGGCATCGTGTGTGAAAAGTGTGGCGTCGAAGTCACACGCTCGAAGGTGCGTCGCGAGCGCATGGGTCATATCGACCTGGCAGCGCCTGTCACGCACATCTGGTACTTCAAAGGCGTGCCCTCACGCCTCGGATACGTCCTGGACCTGGCTCCGAAGGACCTCGAAAAGGTTATCTACTTCGCTGCCTACATGATCACCGAGGTTGACGAAAAGGGTCGCGACGAGGACCTTGCCGACCTGCGCAGCGAGCTCGAAGTTGAAAAGGGCCACCTGGAGTCCCAGCGTGACGACGCGATCAACCAGCGCGCCGAAAAGCTGGAGCAGACCCTGGCACAGATGGAAGCCGATGGCGCCAAAGCTGCCGATCGCGACCGTGAACGCAAGGCAGGGGAACGCGAAATGGGGCAGATTCGCCGCCGTTTCGACCGCGACCTGGAACAGCTGGAGACCGTGTGGGAGCGTTTCCGCGACCTCAAGGTTGGTGACCTGGAAGGTGACGAGCGCCTGTACCGCGCCATGCAGCTGCGTTACGGCACGTACTTCAAGGGCGATATGGGTGCAGCCGCCATTCAGAAGCGTCTGCAGACCTTCGACCTGGATGCCGAAGTGGAGAACCTGCGCAACACGATCGCCAACGAGTCGGGCCCGCGCAAGACCCGTGCGATCAAGCGCCTGAAGGTCGTCAACGCCTTTGTGCAAACCGGTAACAAGCCGGAGTCGATGGTGCTGACCGCTATCCCCGTCATCCCGCCGGATCTGCGCCCGATGGTTCAGCTGGACGGTGGCCGCTTTGCGACCTCGGACCTGAACGATCTGTACCGTCGCGTCATCAACCGCAACACGCGCCTGAAGAGGCTGCTGGAGCTGGGTGCGCCCGAGATCATTGTCAACAACGAAAAGCGCATGCTGCAGGAGTCTGTGGACGCCCTGTTCGACAACGGCCGTCGTGGCCGCCCCGTGGCCGGTCCTGGTAACCGCCCGCTGAAGTCGATCTCTGACATGCTCAAAGGCAAGCAGGGTCGTTTCCGTCAAAACCTGCTCGGTAAGCGCGTGGACTACTCGGGCCGTTCGGTCATCGTGGTGGGCCCGCAGCTGAAACTGCACCAGTGCGGTCTGCCCAAGCAGATGGCTCTGGAACTGTTCAAGCCATTCGTGATGAAGCGCCTGGTTGAGAAGTCGTTCGCGCAGAACGTCAAGGCAGCCAAGCGTAAGGTTGAGCGCCAGCGCCCCGAGGTGTGGGACGTCCTCGACGACGTTATTCGTGAGCACCCGGTGCTGCTGAACCGCGCACCTACACTGCACCGCCTGGGCATTCAGGCCTTCGAACCGCAGCTGATTGAAGGTAAAGCTATTCAGCTGCACCCGCTGGCCTGTGGCGCGTTCAACGCTGACTTTGACGGTGACCAGATGGCAGTCCACCTCCCGCTGGGTGCTGAGGCTCAGGCTGAGGCACGCATCCTGATGCTGTCGACGAACAACATCCTCAAGCCTTCCGACGGTCGCCCTGTTGCAATGCCGTCGCAGGACATGATCATTGGTCTGTTCCACCTGACCAGTGATCCTGATCCGGCTGTTGAGGTGGCGACTGATGAAAACGGTGAGCCGGTTGTACCGTGCTATTCGTCAGTGGCTGAGGCACGTATGGCGTTTGATCGTGGCGAACTGGATCTGAATGCCCGTGCACGGATCCGCTTCACCGACATTGTGCCGCCCAAGGGCTGGGAAGTCCCGGAGAACTGGGAAGAAGGCGATCCGATCCTGCTGGAAACCTCGCTGGGGCGCGCGATCTTCAACGAGACTCTGCCGGTCGACTACCCGTTCGTCAACTACGTTGTGGGTAAGAAGCAGCTGGGAACAATCGTTAACACATTGACGGAGCGTTACCCGAACGTCCTCGTCGCCGAATCTCTGGACGCACTGAAAGCTGCCGGTTTCCACTGGTCAACTTGGTCTGGCATCACAATCGCGTTCTCTGACATTCAGGCGTCAGACCGCAAGGAAGAAATCCTGGCGCGTTACGAAGCCAAGGCTGCGGAGATTCAGGACCAGTTCGACACCGGTATCATCCTGGAAGAAACCCGGTACGAGGAACTGGTCAAGCTGTGGCTGAAGTGCACTGAGGAAGTTGCTGACGACATGCGTCAGAACTTCGATGCGCGCAACACCGTCTACCGCATGGTGTCGTCGGGTGCTCGTGGTAACTGGAGCCAGGTCCAGCAGATCGCCGGTATGCGTGGCCTGGTGTCTGACCCGAAGCAGAAGCTCATTGAGCGTCCGATTAAGGCAAACTACCGTGAAGGCCTGACGGTTCTGGAGTACTTCATCGCAACTCACGGCGCTCGTAAGGGTCTGGCTGATACCGCTCTTCGTACCGCCGAATCTGGTTACCTGACCCGCCGTCTGGTCGACGTGTCGCAGGACGTGATTGTGCGTGAAGAGGACTGCGGTACCCGCGCCGGCATTCGCGTGCCGATCGCCCGCAAGAACGAGTTTGACGAGTGGGAAGCCGTTGAAGCGGTTGAGACTACTGCGTACGCCCGTACGCTTGCCCGCGATGCGGTGGGTGAAGATGGCACTGTCGTGGCGGAGGCTGGCACCGACATTGGTGATGACCTGATTGCTCAGATGGTTGCCGCCGGTGTGACCGAGGTGACGACCCGTTCCGTGCTGACCTGTGAGTCGGCGGTGGGCGTGTGCGCCAGCTGCTACGGCCGTTCGCTGGCCACCGGTAAGCGCGTCTCGATCGGTGAAGCTGTCGGTATTATCGCAGCTCAGTCGATTGGTGAGCCTGGTACCCAGCTGACGATGCGTACGTTCCACACCGGTGGTGCTGCGTCGGCTGCTGACATTACCCAGGGTCTGCCGCGTGTTCAGGAGCTTTTCGAGGCGCGCAGCCCGAAGATTGAAGCCAAGATGAACGAGGCCGCCGGTCGCGTCCATATTGACGACGAAGATCCCGGTTCACGTAAGATCGTGATCACTCGCGATGATGGCCGTGAGGATTCAGTCATCGAGGTGACTCGTCGCCAGAAACTCCTGGTGAACGAGGGCGACCACATCGAAGCTGGAACCCCGTTGACTGAAGGCCAGTTGGATCCCAAGGAGGTCCTGCGTATTATGGGCCGCAATGTGGCTCAGAAGCAGCTGGTTGATGAGGTGCAGAAGGTCTACCGCGATCAGGGTGTGGGTATTCACGCCAAGCACATCGAGGTCATCGTGCGCCAGATGCTGCGCAAGATCACTATTCTGGAGCCGGGCGACACCTCGTTCATGCCGGGTCAGCTGGTGGATCGTTCAGCGTACTTGTCGGCCAACCGTCGAGTTGCCGCCGAGGGCGGTCAGCCCGCGTCAGGTCGCCAGATGCTGATGGGTATCACCAAGGCGTCGTTGGCAACGGATTCGTGGCTGTCGGCTGCGTCCTTCCAGGAGACCACAAAGGTCCTGACCGAAGCCGCCATGAACGGCAAGGTTGATCACCTGGTGGGTCTGAAGGAGAACGTCATCCTCGGAAAGTTGATCCCGGCCGGCACCGGCCTGGCTCGCTACAACGAGGTTGTCGTGGAGCCCACTGCTGAGGCAATGGCCGATGCGAACTATTCCGAACTGGATTTCCAGGATGGAGAAGTTCCTGAGTCCTTCCTGGCCTCGCTCGACTCGATCGATTTCGGAATTCCGTTCCACGGCCAGAACTGACCGTTAACCTCAGGTGGCTGGTGTAAGCCCGCGAATTGCGGCGGGCTTGCACCAGCCGCTTCTTTTTATGGCGCGGTATGGTGCCTTGCACGGTGTGATGAGGTCCCTCGTTACGGCGTGGTGAGGCTCTTTGTGCGCTGAGGGGAGTATTTCCTCCGCGACTGGGCGAGTTGCCTTAAGCGGTGTGGTGGAGGCTCCTCGTTGTGGAGTGGCGAATTTCCTTGTGCGGTGAAGGAGAGCTTGTGCGGTGAGGGAAAGCTTAAGGTGCGCGAGAGAGATTCATTGTGTGGTCTGGCGACTCCCTCCCCGCTCAGTCACTGTCTCTTTCAAGGAAGTACCGATTGCG
Source organism: Pauljensenia sp. C0170B4 (assembly GCF_056590235.1). NCBI lineage: Bacteria > Bacillati > Actinomycetota > Actinomycetes > Actinomycetales > Actinomycetaceae > Pauljensenia > Pauljensenia sp. C0170B4. The sequence continues at coordinate 569,219 of NZ_JBWPVS010000001.1, forward strand.
ATGTCGAGGCGGTTATCTTTCTTGAATGAGCTGGTGTTTTCTCGGTTTACTTTGTGGTTTCTCTGTTTGGTTAGTGTCCGTGGGTTTTTTCGGCGTGGTCGGTGAGGACTTGGTGGGGTTTTGTTAACAGGAATGGGGCGCTGGTTTCTCTTGTGCTTGTAATGCTAGGGATTGTGTGCGTGGTGTTGGTGAATGGGTTGGTTAGTGTGACGTCCCACGTGGTGGTGAGTGTGACGGTTTGGTGGGGTGATTCGTTTTGCCATGAGTGTGTGTGCACCATGTTGGGGTAGGGGTTTCCTGGGGT